>BPGE01000001.1:0-607967 GCA_026002875.1 Bryobacteraceae bacterium | reverse complement strand
CGGGACTCCTTTGCGGGAAACCTTCATTATAATGGGACACTTGCGGTCGCTCAGCATCATCATCCCCGCCTACAACGAGGAGCAGCGCCTTCCGGCGACCCTGCGCGAGATCGCGTCGTATCTGGAAACAAAATCGCTGGATTTTGTTGAAATTCTGGCCGTCGACGACGGCTCCCGCGACCGCACGGCCGACGTGGTGCGCGAAGCGGCCGCCGCGGACCCGCGCATCCGCCTGCTCCAGAACCCCGGCAACCGCGGCAAGGGCTACGCCGTGCGCCATGGCATGCAGAAGGCGCAGGGCGAGTGGGTGCTGTTCACCGATGCGGACCTCTCCGCGCCCATCGAGGATCTGGACCGGCTGGAAGAGGCCGTGCGCCGCGAGAACGCCGACGGCGCCATCGGCTCCCGGGCGCTCGACCGCGATCTTGTGCTGAAGCATCAGCCGTGGATCCGCGAGCTGAGCGGGCGCGCGTTCAACCTGGCCATGCGCCTCATCACGGGCCTGCCTTACCGGGACACGCAGTGCGGCTTCAAGCTGTTCAGGCGGGACGTGGCGCAATGCGTCTCGGCGCGCCAGCAGAGCGACGGCTTCGGGTTCGACGTCGAGATTCTTTACATCGCCCGCAAACACGGTTACCGGATTCTGGAAGTGCCCGTGCGCTGGGCGAACGCGGAAGGAACCAAGGTCAGCCTGCTGAAAGGGCTGGAAGCGTTCCTCGATCCGCTCCGCGTCCGCTGGAACGACCTGCGCGGGCTGTATCGCTAACCTGCCTGTTGACACGTCATGAGACCAGTGATAGGGTAAAGTTGCGGTTAAGAGGGCTGCCCTATGCGGTCCGCGGAGGTCATCCTCCCTTAACCGCCCTTTTTTTGCCCCCCGGCCGGCGACATCCCTCCCTGTTAGCACCGCTATGATGAACAGGGTGTATATCCTGTACGCAGACGAGTCCGGTGCGGCGGGCGACAGGCATCAGAGGTTTTTCGTCCTCGCGGGAATCGCAGTCTTCGACCGGCAGACCTGGTGGCTGTCTCGAGAACTGGATCATCTCGTGAGCCGGCTCTTTCCTCACCAACCAGAAGTGGAACTGCACGGCAACCATATCCTGCAGGGCAAGGGCATCTGGCGCTCGCTTCCCGTCAAGTCTAGGATCGCGGCTTATCAGGAAGCGCTCGCTCTCGTCAAAGCGTCGATGCCTCTTTTTGGGGTCGGAGTCGAGAGAGCCTTCCTCACCGGCCGGGACCCCGTAGAGTACGCGTTTGAACAGATGTGCAGCCGGTTCGATATGTATCTCGGACGGCATTACAAGCGCAGGAACGATCCGCAGCGGGGGTTGATCGTCTTTGACAAGACCAGTTACGAAACATCTCTTCAGGGACTCGCCGCCGGGTTTCGCACTGTGGGGCACAGATTCGGGAAGGTGCGCAACCTGTCCGAAGTCCCACTTTTCCTTGACTCGCGCGCTTCCCGCCTGGTCCAGCTCGCGGATCTGGTAGCCTATGCGCTGTTCCGCTTCCTCGAACACCAGGATCAGCGCTTCTTCCCGCTGATCGAACCGCGATTTGACACCGAGGGCGGTGTCAAGCACGGTCTTCATGTCAAGTCCGAATCAGACCCCATGTCTCGCCGGGACAGATGAAACGCCGCACGCTGTTCACCCTTCCTCTCGCACTCGTCCATTCGCCCGCCTCCGCGGCCGCACCTTCCGCCGGCAACGCCGCGCCATTGCGCCTGTGGTTCCGCGCCCCGGCGCGCCACTTCACCGAATCGCTTCCCCTCGGCAACGGGCGGCTCGGCGCCATGGTCTTTGGCGGCGTGCGCGAGGAGCGCATCGTGCTGAATGAGAGCTCGATGTGGTCCGGGTCGGTGGAAGACGCCGATCTGGAGGGCGCCGTTGAGGCGCTGCCAGAAATCCGCCGCCTGCTGATCGAGGGGCGCAACGCTGAAGCCGAACAACTGGTGAACCGCCATTTTGTGTGCAAAGGCAAGGGCTCCGGTCATGCCCGCGGGAAGGATTTGCCCTACGGCGCCTATCAGGTGCTCGGCGATCTGAGGATCGAATTCGATCACCCGGAAGAAAGCTCCGGCTACGTCCGCGAGCTGGATCTGAACTCCGCCCTGGCGCGCGTTTCGTACGAATGCGGCGGCGTGCGCTACGAGCGTGAAGCCATGGTCAGCGCGCCCGCGCAAGCGATCCTGATCCGGCTGTCCTGCTCGCGCCCCGGCGGGTTGAGATTCCGCGCCGCGCTCAGCCGCCCGGAGCGGGCGCGGGTCAGCCCGGATGGAAACGCGGCCCTGGTCATGACCGGCGCGCTGGCCGACGGGCGCGGCGGAGACGGCGTGCGGTTCGCCGCGCGGCTGGAAATTCAGTCGAAAAGCGCCCGCATTTTCGCCGAAAACGGCGGAATCCGGGTCGAAAATGCCACAGAAGCCGTCCTCGCCGTCACAGCCGCTACCAATTATCTGCGCTTCGCGAAACTTTCTTCTGAAGACCCTGCGCGGATCTGCCTGGAGCATCAGCGCCGCGCGCGCCGCCCCTGGCGGCAGTTGCGGGCGGAACACGAGGCCGACTACCGGGGCTGGTTTTCCCGGTTCTCCATCGATCTCGGGCCCGGGCGCAGCGATCTGCCGCTGCCGGGGCGCCTGCGCGAGGCGTACGAAAAGGGCGGCGACCCGCAGCTGGCGGCGCTCTACTGCCAGTACGGGCGCTATCTTCTGATTTCCAGTTCGCGCCCCGGCGGCCTGCCCGCCAATCTGCAGGGCATCTGGGCCGAGGAGCTGCAGACGCCGTGGAATGGCGACTGGCACCTGAACATCAACATGCAGATGAACTACTGGCCCGCCGAGGCGACAGGCCTTGGAGAGCTGCACGAGCCGCTGTTCGCGCTGACGGAGAGCCTGGCCGGGCCGGGCTCGAAAACGGCGCGCGCGTATTACGGCGCGCGCGGCTGGGTGGCGCACACGATCACCAACGCCTGGGGCTTCACGGCGCCGGGCGAGCAGGCGAGCTGGGGCGCCACGGCGAGCGGCTCCGGCTGGCTGTGCCAGCACCTGTGGGAGCACTATCTCTTCACGGGCGACCGCGAGTTTCTGCGGCGCGCGTGGCCGGTGCTCGAAGGCGCCGCCCGGTTCTACGCCGATATGCTGATCGAGGAGCCGCGGTACGGCTGGCTGGTCACCGCGCCGGCGAATTCCCCCGAGAACTCCTTCATCCTGCCGGACGGACGACGCGCCGCCATCTGCATGGGGCCGACGTTCGACATGCAGCTGCTGCGATCCCTGTTCACGGCGGTGATCGAGGCGTCGCGCATTCTGGACACGGGCGGGGAGCTGCGCCGTGAACTCGAGGAGAAACGCGCGCGCCTCGCGCCGAGCCGCGCGGGCAGCGACGGCCGGCTGATGGAGTGGCTCGAGGAGTACAGGGAAGCCGAACCGCAGCACCGCCACGTCTCGCATCTGTGGGGGCTGCATCCCGGCGAAGAAATCACTCCGGAAGAGACGCCCGAGCTGGCTGCGGCGGCGCGCAAATCGCTGGAAGGCCGCGGGGACGGCGGGACGGGCTGGTCGCTCGCGTGGAAGGTGAGCTTCTGGGCGAGGCTGGGCGACGGCAACCGCGCAGCGCGCCTGCTGCGGAATCTTTTGAGACCGGTGCCGGGCGGAGACGGCAGTGTGCGGGTGACGGGCGGCGGCACCTACGCGAACCTGTTCTGCGCCCATCCGCCATTCCAGATTGACGGCAACTTCGGCGGCGCGGCGGGCATCGTCGAGATGCTCGTGCAAAGCCACAGGGGCGTTGTGCGGCTGCTGCCAGCCCTGCCGGACGAGTGGAGCGACGGGCGCGTCCGGGGCGTGCGGGCGCGCGGCGGGTTCATCGTGGATCTGGACTGGCGCGGCGGACGGCTGGAAGAGGCGCGCATCCGGAGCCTGAGGGGAGGCGCGTTGCGGCTGCGCTATGCGGGGCGCACCATCGGACGCGAGATGCATGCAGGAACAGTGCTGGCGGTGCGGCAAGGGGATTTCGCCTGACCGCCTCGCGCCGGGCTGGATGTTTGACACCTGCGATTGGCGCTTCTTATACTGGAAGTTCGCCCTGATGGCGGGGCGGGTACTCGTGTTGCGCCCGCAGAATGCGATCAAGAGGGCGGGCCTCTGACCTCCAGGATCACCCATGCCGAAGAGAACGTTTCAGCCGAACAATCGCCGGCGCGCAAAAACGCACGGATTCCGCGCCCGGATGAAGACCAAGACCGGGCGCGCCGTTCTGGCGCGGCGGCGGGCGCGCGGCCGCTGGAAGCTCACCGTCAGTGACGAACGGGCCGTCCGCTACGCGAAACTCAAGTAACACCGGCGGCGCCGGACTCGAGCGGTTTCCCCGGTCCAAGAGGCTGACGCGGTCCGCCGAGTTCCGGCTCGTCTACGATCGAGGCACCCGCGTCGTGAGCCCATACTTCGTGGCCTTCTGCTGGCAGAGCGGCGGCGGGGAGGCGCGCGTCGGTTTCACTGCACCGCGCGCGCTGGGCAAGGCGGTGGTTCGCAACCGCATGCGGCGCCGCGTGCGGGAGACCATCCGCCGCAGGCTGTGGCGGGTCGCGCCGGGCTGGTGGATCGTGTTCAACCTGCGCAAAGCCTGCCTTGACGCTCCGCAGCACGAGCTGGATGCTGCGGTAGACCGGGTGGTGGCCCAATGCGCCTTGTGATTCTGGCTCTCATCCGCGGCTATCAGCGGTGGCTGTCCCCTCTGCTGCCCTCCTCCTGCCGCTTCCATCCGACATGCAGCGAGTACATGAGGCAAGCGGTGGAACGGCACGGCGCCGCCCGGGGCGTCTGGATGGGGTTGAAGCGCCTGGCGCGGTGCCAGCCGCTGTGCGCGGGCGGATTCGATCCCGTGAAGTGACTGTCCTCAAGGAGTAGGAATGCCCGATTCGTCCAAGAAGCCCGCAGGCAGCGAAATGAGCATGGAGACCCGCCTCCTGCTGGCTTTCGGCTTGATGGGCCTGGTGTTGTTCGCTTCGCAGTATTTCCTGCCAAAACCCGCACCGCCGCCGCAGAAGAAGGCCGAGCCTGTCGAAGTGCAGGTGAAAGTGGCCGGGGCCGAGGAGCAGCCGGCTGCGCCAAAGGCGCCGGCGGCGGCTCCGGCGAAAGCCGCCGCGCCCGCGCAACAATCCCCGGAACGGATCGTTGCAGAGAAGGAAGAAACCCACATCCTGGAGACCTCTGTCTACAGGATCGTTTTCTGCAACCGCGGCGCCGTCATCCGCAGCTGGGTTCTGAAGAAATACAGGGACAGCAACGGCAGCCCGGTGGAACTGGTGAATGCCATTGCCGCGCCCAAAGCCGGCTGGGCTTACTCCTATGTCTTCCCCCGCGAAAAGCCGGCCCAAGATCTCAACACCGCTCTTTTCGCCGTCAGCCAGCCGGATCCTCTCACGGTGGAATTCCGTTACGACGACGGCGCGACGCGGGCTCTGAAGCGCTTCCGTTTTGAACAGGACCGTTACCGCGGGCAGTTCTTCAGCGAAGTCGCCAGCCAGGGACGCCCCATCGAACACCATCTTGCCTGGCGCGGCGGATTCGGCGACAGGACCGTGCACAATCCGACGGGCGTGCAGAAGACTGTTTATTACGACGCCGCCAAACAGAAACTGGTGGAAGAAGGCGTCCACTCTCCCGACAAGGGCCCCATCACGACGTCCGGGGCATTTCATTTCGCGGGGATCGAAGACACGTATTTCGCCGCCGTCGCGCTGCCGCGCGGAGAATCGGGGATTGAATTCACCGCCTGGAGCGATCCGGTGGCGGAGACCGAGGGCGGTGAAGAGAAACCCCACGCGGGCGTCTCGCTGGGCGGGCGCGCCGTCAATGAGTGGATGTTTTTCGTCGGCCCCAAGGACACCGACATCCTGCGCTCGACCGACCGGAAGCTGGAGACGATGATCGACTGGGGCTGGTTCTGGTTCATCGCCAAGCCGCTGTTCCTGGCGCTGCACTGGATCCATGACAACTGGACGCAGAACTGGGGCTGGGCCATCGTCATCGCTACGGTGATCATCAACCTTCTGATGCTCCCGCTGCGCCTGTCGCAGCTGAAGAGCTCGCAGAAGATGGCGCAGATCCAGCCCGAACTGCAGGCGCTGCAGGCCAAATACAAGGGCCTGTCCATGAAAGACCCGAAGCGCCAGAAGATGAACGAGGAGATGATCGCGCTCTACCAGAAGCACGGCATCAACCCGATGGGCGGGTGCCTGCCGCTGCTGCTGCAGATGCCTTTCTTCATCGCCTTCTTCAAGGTGCTTTCCGTGGCGATCGAACTCCGCGGCGCGCAGTGGCTGTGGGTGACCGACCTTTCGCAGCCGGAAGCCACTGTCATCCGCTTTCTGCCCATCGGGATGCTGGTGACGCAGATCATCCTGCAGAAGATGACGCCTGTGGCCAGCCCCGATCCGAGCCAGCAGCGGCTCATGATGGTGATCATGCCAGTGATGCTCACCGTGCTGTTCTACAGCGCTTCGAGCGGCCTGGTGTTATACTGGCTCACTGGCAACGTCGTCGGCATCGTACAGCAGTACTTCTTCAACAAGACCGCCGCAAAGCCCTCCCCGGCGCCTGCCCAGGCGCCGAAGACGAAGTAAGGAAGCAACCTGATGAGCGAGCGACTCTATACGGTCGACACGGTGGGCGACAAGATCGCCGACTTTCTCGACGCCGTTCTCGACGCCATGGACCTGGACGTCGAGTACGAGATCCTGGACGGCCCCGACGCCGGCGATTATTTCGAAAAGCCATCCCTGGTGGTGAAATTCAGCGGCCCGGATCTTCATTTCCTGACCAACAACAAGGCCGAAGTGCTGCTGGCGCTGGAGCAGCTGACGCAGGAAGTGCTGCGCATGGAGGCCGACGAGCACGCGCTGATCTGTTTCGACGCCAACGATACCCGGCTGCTGCGGCAGGAAGAGCTGCGCCTGAGCGCTCTCACGGTCGCAGACAAGGTGCGCGAGACGAAGACCCCGTACCGCTTCAGCCCGATGAACAGCCGGGAGCGGAGGCTGATCCATCTTGCTCTGCGCGACATGACCGACCTGCGCAGCGAAAGCTCGGGCACCGGCCCCTACAGGCATGTGGTCGTCTACCCGGCGGGCATGCCTTCTTTGCCGGAGCCGCCAACGCCTCCGCCGCCTCCCCGGCGCCCGTCATCGCAGTCCGGCCCATCGGGACGGCGCGACCGCCGCGACGGCGGCCCGCGCGGCAGAAACAATGGCGGCGGCCGCGGCCCCCGAGGCAAAGGCGGGCCGCAAGGCCGCGGACGCGGAGACCGCCGGCCGCGCCACTGACGCCGCACTGCGGTGAACACCCACGATACGATCGTCGCCCTCGCGACGCCGCCCGGGGCCGGCGGCCTCGGCGTCGTCCGGATTTCGGGACCGCTCTCCCGCGCCGTCGCGGAAGCCATTCTCCGCCTGCCCGCACAGCATGAGTGGAAGCCGTGGAGGGCGGCTCATGCTTTCCTGCTCGATGAAGACGGCGCTCCCGTCGACGAAGTGATCGTCACGTTCTTCGCCGCGCCCCGCAGCTACACGGCGGAAGACGTCATCGAAATCTCCTGCCACGGCTCGCCTGTCGTTCTGCGCCACTGCGTCAGCCGCGCCCTCCGCTCCGGGGCGCGCGCCGCCGAGCCGGGAGAGTTCACGCTGCGCGCCTACCTCAACGGCCGCATCGACCTGCCGCAGGCCGAGGCCGTGCGCGACCTGATCCAGGCCACCACGCTGTATCAGGCGCGCGTGGCTGCGCAGCAGCTGGAGGGTTCAGTCTCGCGCGCCGTGAAGCCCGTCAAGGACCGGCTGGTCGAGCTGATCTCGCTGCTCGAAGCGGGCATCGACTTCGCGGAAGACGACGTGTCCGTCGCGCCGGCGGAAGAGATCGACGCGCGGCTTGGCGGCGTGCTGGAAGGCATCGACCGGCTGCTGGCCAGCTACGCGTGGGGCAAGTACGTCCATGACGGGATCACGCTGGCCATCGTCGGCCGTCCGAACGTCGGCAAGAGCAGCCTGTTCAATGCGCTGCTCGGGCAGGACCGCGCCATCGTCACCGACATCCCGGGCACGACGCGCGACACCGTGAGCGAATCGTTTTCGCTCGAGGGAGTGCCCGTGCGGCTGCTGGACACCGCGGGCATCCGTGAAAGCACCGATGTCGTCGAAAGGCTCGGCATCGAGCGCACGCAACGCGCGATGGCCGACGCAGATCTCACGGTGGTCGTGCTCGATCTGAGCGAGCCGCTCACCGGAGCCGACCGCGAGATCCTGGAGCGCACAAAACAGCAGGGCTGGCGGATCGTCGTGGGCAACAAGAGCGATCTGCCGCGGCGGATGGAATCCGGGCTGGAAGAGATCGCCGTTTCCGCGCAGCGTGGAGAAGGGATCGACGGGCTGAAGCAGCTGCTCGTGCAGCGCATCGCTCCCGGCGGGATCGCCGCGCCCCAATCGGGGCTGATCACCAGCGCGCGGCACGAGGCTCTGCTGCGCGAGGCGCGTGAAGCGGCGCAGAAAGCGCGGGAGGCCAATTCCATCGGCCTGCCCCACGAGCTGCTCCTGCTGGACTGCTACGCCGCCCTGCGTCCTCTCGATGCCCTCACCGGCGCGACCACCGCTGACGATATCCTGAACCGCATCTTCTCCACCTTCTGCATCGGCAAATAAAAGGGGACAGGAACACAATTCCCCTTTTTGGCAGGTTGCGGTAACCCGCGCCTTCGCTGACCCGCTCCTTCGAAAATCGCCGTTCGATGGTGGACCGCGAGGGGGCCGCCCGCTCTCGCGGACGAAGCAAGCACGTTTGGGATGCAGCCGTCGGCCAAGGCCGAGGGGGAACCCGCAGGGGAGGGTGCTGCGGGGCACGGCTGGGGCCGCCCGCTCTCGCGGCTCTGACCCCGCGTGGCGGGAGCGCGAGAGGTCGGCTGGTTGCCCACCTGCGGCGCTCCACTCGCGGTTCTTCAATCGCCTGAGGGGCAGCTTCAGCGCGGCGCCGGAGGCGCGGCGGTTTTCATTCGTGCGGACGTCCCGCGGAAGCGTCGCGGCTGCGTGCAGGCGCGCATGGAGAAAGCGGCTCAGCCGATTCCAGAAGCCTGCCGGCGGCGACGCCGCGTGGTCAGAGCGAGAGGAACCCACAGCGGAACGGCAGGGTGGCGAGGCCGCCGGCAGAGGGACGCGTTCCGGGCCAGTATTTCGGAGTATGATGTGCCTGATCTCGTACCGGGGAGGCTCGTCCATGCGCAAGCTGCGCTTTGTCATGATCGGCGCCGGGTTCTGGGCGCGGTATCAGCTGGCAGGGTGGCTCGAAACCGGAGGCGCCGTCTGCACGGGCATCTACAACCGCACGCGCGCCAAAGCGGAGGCGCTTGCGCGCGAGTTCGGGGTTGAACACGTCTACGACGATCCGGCGGAGATGATCGACAAAGAGAAGCCCGACTTCGTCGACGTGCTCACCGATGTGGACACGCACGCAAAGTTCACGAGGCTCGCCGCAGGCATGGGCTATCCGGTCGTCTGCCAGAAACCGATGGCGGCTTCGCTGGCGGATGCCGAAGACATGGTGCGGTTCTGCCGCGAGCGGGGCGTGACGCTGGCGATCAACGAAAACTGGCGCTGGCAGACGCCGATCCGGGCTTTCAGGGAGGCGCTGCACAGCGGCGTGATCGGCGAAGTGTTCCGCACGCGCATCACGATGGTCAGCGGCTTTCCGGTGTTTCAGAACCAGCCGTTTCTCGCCGAACTCGAGCAGTTCATTCTCACCGACATCGGCAGCCACCTGCTCGACACCGCGCGCTTCCTGTGCGGCGAGCCGGATCTGCTGTACTGCCAGACGAAGCGCGTGCACGCCAACATCAGAGGAGAAGACGTGGCCACCGTGATGATGCGCACCCGCGCTGGCGCCACGGTGGTTGTCGAGATGGGGTATGCGGAGAATTATCTCGAACGCGACCGCTTCCCCGAAACGTTCCTCTTTTCGGAGGGCAGCCTCGGCTCGCTGGAACTGGCGCCCGACTTCTGGCTGCGGACGACGACGAAGGACGGCACGCACGCCCGCCGCATCCCGCCGCCCCGCTACGCGTGGGCGAACCCGGCGTACGACGTGGTTCATTCGAGCATCGTGCCGTGTCACGAGAACATCCTGCGCGGGCTCCGCGGCGAGGGGGAAATCGAAACGTCCGGCGAGGACAACCTGAAAACAGTGCGGCTGATCTTCGCCGCGTATGAATCAGCAGCGCGCGGCGCCGCCGTGCCGGTGTAGACAGCAGGGGAGGAAGGTCATGCATCTGCAGGCAGGCGAGTGGGCGCTCGAATTCCGCGATGGGGATCTGTGGCATATCCGCACGGCGGGCGTCGAGGCAGTGGAGCGTATTTACTTCGCGCTGCGCGACCAAAACTGGGGCACCGTGCCGTTCCGCATGGAAGGGCTGCAGCACGACGCGGGACCGGAGGGCTTCCGGATTTCCTTCCGGGCGCTGCACGACAGCGGCGGCATCCGTTTCCGATGGCAGGCGGAGATTGAAGGGAGAGCAGAGGGAACTCTCCGCTACACCGCGGCAGGCGAGGCTCTCAGCGCGTTCCGGAAGAACCGGATCGGGCTGTGCATCCATCACCCCCTTTCCTGTTCGGGACGAACCATCCGCGTCACTCATTCCAGCGGAAGCGTCAGCTCCGCGGCTTTCCCCAGGCTGATCTCGCCCCATCAGCCGGTGATGGAGATCCGTTCGATGCAGTACGCCGTTGGACATGGCAGGGAAATCCGGATCGATTTTTCCGGCGACATCTGGGAAATGGAGGACCAGAGAAACTGGTCTGACGCGAATTTCAAGACGTATCCGACGCCGCTTTCTCTTCCATTTCCCGTCGAAATCCAGCCGGGCGCGCGCGTCGTGCAGTCTGTTATGATCCGCCTCCTGCATTCAGGTGCGGAGCGTCCCGTTCCCGCGGGGCTGGTTCTTGACGGGATTCCTCCGGAGCCTCGCAACGTGGAGAGACTGCACCGGCTGAAGATCGCCCACCTGCGCCTTGAAGATCCAGCCCGCCTCGCCGAGGCTGCGCGCTGGAATCTGCCGGTCGAGCTGGCGCTGGAGGTGGACGACGAACCGGACCGGCAGCTTGCCGCATTGGACGCCGCCGCCGCGCCTCTGGCGCGCGTCATCGTGTACCGCAGAGACGAGCCCGTTCCTGCTCCGCGTTGGATCGAAAGAGTGCGGATGCGCTTCCCGAATGTTCCCGTTCTGCCGGGGGCCAACGGCCATTTTGCGGAGTTGAACCGGAACCGGTCTTCCGACTTCTCGCAGGGCGCCGCCTTCGGTCTTTATCCGCAGGTCCATGCTTTCGATGACGAGAGCATCATGGCCAACCTGGCCTCGCACGAGTCGATGATCGAGACAGTCCGTTCTTTCGCCGGGGGCGCTCCCGTGTTTCTGAGCCCCGTGCGGTTCGCGCCGCCGGGCATCGACGATCCCCGGCTCCCCACTGCGTTCGGCGCCGCGTGGACGCGCGGCGCGCTGGCCAATTTTTCGCGCCTCGGCGTGGCCGCAGCCACCCTCCATTCCGTGAAAACCGTGCTGGCTGCGCCGCCGCTCGAGGCGGTCTTCGCTGGAGGCGGCCCGCAATGAATGCTGCAATCGTCTGGGGCATTCTGGCCGTTCTGCTCGGAGGCATTTTCAACGGCAGCTTTGTCGCGCCGATGAAAAAGATGACCGGCTGGCGCTGGGGTCACGGCTGGTTTGTCTACAGCATCACCGGTCTGGTGGTCATACCGCTGCTGGCCTCGCTGCTGACAGTCCCGAATCTCTGGACGGCGCTCGCCACGGCGGACCGTGGCGCCCTGGCAAGCTCCATTCTGTTCGGTTTCGGGTGGGGGATCGGTTCGGTTCTGTTCGGCGTCGGCGTAGACCGCATGGGTCTCGCCGTTGGATACGGGCTGATTCTGGGACTGATTGCGCCGATCGGAACATTCGTCCCCCTGATTGTTCTGCACCCGGATCAGCTCTGGACCCGGCAGGGCGCGTCTCTTCTGGCCGGGACGCTGATCGTGCTCTTCGGCATCTACCTGTGCGCGAAGGCGGGCAAGATCCGCGAGGACTCGGGCGGCGGCACGGTCCGCGCGCGGCAGGGATTCGGCGTGGCGCTGCTGATCTGTTTCCTCGCAGGCGTCTTCAGCCCGATGCTGAATCTGAGCTTCGCCTTCGGCGCCGGGCTTCAGCGGCGCGCGGAAGAACTTGGCGCAAGCCCGAACAACGCCACCAACGCCATCTGGCTCGTCACGCTGCTGGCCGGCTTCTTTCCGAACGCTCTTTATGCGCTCAAGCGCGTGCTTGACGAAAACGCGCTCGCTGAATTCCGCGTGAACGCCCTGCGGAACGGGCTGTTGGCCTCGCTCATGGGCATCCTCTGTTTCGCCAGTTTCCTCGTCTACGGTTTCGGCGCCACAGCGCTGGGCGATCTCGGGCCCGTAGTTGGCTGGCCGCTGTTCATGTCCATGGCGCTGATCACTTCCAATACCCTCGGCCGCCTGAGCGGCGAGTGGCGCGGCGCGCCGCCGCGCGCGCTCCGCTATTCCTTGGCCGGCATCGGCACGCTGATCGCGGCCATCATCGTCATTTCGCTGGGCAACGCCTGAGGCGCGCATGGAACTCGGCATCGGCACTTATTGCTACATGTGGTCGCTCGCTGCAAAGCGGCTGGACGCGCACGCGCTCCTGGATCGCGCCTCGAAGCTCGGCGTGAAGCGGGTCCAGTTCGGACCGAATTTCCCTCTCGAGCCCGGGCGCGCCGATGAGGTGATTCGAGATGCGCGCGAGCGCGGCCTGACGCTGGAGATCGGCATGGCAGGCCTGGAGACGGAAGAGATCCGCCGCCAGCTCGATCTTTGCCAGGAGGCCGGATCGCCGCTGCTGCGCACCGTGCTGGCGGAGGCGGCCGAGGATGCGCCCGCGGCGGAATGGATCGAACAGCAGCTCGAGGCCGCCGTGCCGTTTCTGGAGAAGGCGCGCATCCCGCTCGCTCTCGAAAATTCCGTCACTCCGGCAGCGGAGCTGGCGCGGCTTCTGCATGGGCCATGGCTCGGCGCCACGCTCGACACAGTCAACTCGCTGGCCATCTGCGAGGGCTGGCGCTGGGTCGTGGAACATCTCGCGCCTGCCACCCTGTGTTTCCACGTGAAGGACTTCATCGTCCGCCGCGAGTGGCACAGGATGGGATTCCGCGTCGAGGGACGGCCTGCGGGACGCGGCCAATTGGACATCCCGTGGATTCTGTCACGGCTGGGCGGCCGCTGTCAGAGCGCCATCCTCGAACTGTGGCCTCCGGAACTGGCGACGGAGGAGGAAACGATCAGGCAGGAACAGGCATGGGTGGAAGAAAGCATCGGCAATTTGCGCAGGTGGATTTTTGAATAGCGGAGGCGATCATGAAAACTGTGGCCATCATCGGTGCGGGCGGCAAGATGGGCGCCCGCGCCGCTGCCAAACTGACAGCAGCAGGACGCTGGCGGCTGCTTCTCTGCGAGAGCGATCCGCACAAGGCAGCCGGACTCGACATCACACCCACGCCGGAGGCGATGCAGCAGGCCGACCATGTCGTGATGGCCGTGCCCGACGCGCTGATTGGCTGCATCGCGCGGGAACTCGTGCCGCTCATGAAGCAGGGCGGAACCCTGATCATGCTCGACGCCGCGGCCGCCTACATCGGCGAGCTGCCCTCGCGGGAGGGCGTCACGCAGATGATCGCCCATCCGTGCCACCCGCCGTTTTTCACCGTGCAGCCGACGCCTGAGGCGCAGACAGACTACTTCGGGGGAGTGGCGAAGCAGGATATCGTCGTCGCCCTGATCGAAGGCGGGCAGGCGCAGTTCGAAGAAGGGATAGAAGTCTGCAGGGACATGTTCAGCCCGGTGAACCGGGCTCTTCAGGTGACGCCGGAGCAGTTCGCCCTGCTCGAGCCAGCGATGGCCGAGATTCTTGTGGCGGCTGCATGCTGCTGGATGAAGGACGTGCTGGAAGAGACCGTCGCGCGCGGCGTGCCGCGGGAGGCCGCCGAGGCTTTCATGGCCGGCCACGCCCAGATCGCGATGGCCATCGCATTCGGGGCGGAGAAATCGCCGTTTTCGGACGCTGCGAAACTGGCCATCCAATGGGGCACGGAGCGCTACATCAACCCGGAGTGGCGGCGTGCGTTCGACCGCGAGGTTCTGACGGAGGCGATTGAATTCATGCTGCGGCCGCAGGCTTCATGAACGGGGAGCGGACCGGTGGAGAGCGCTGCAAAAGGAATGGAGCCACCCGCCGGGATCGAACCGGCGACCTGCTGATTACGAATCAGCCGCTCTGCCAGCTGAGCTAGGGTGGCTCTTTCCTCAATATGCCACAGGAGAGCCGGGTTGCGCTACGCCACCGCCGCCGCGCCCGGAATCAGCGGCTGCAGGTCTCCCGCAGCCGCTCAAAAGCCGCGCCGACCTCGGGGTCGGCGAGGGCGCTGGCGGCGCGGTCGGCATGATTTTCCAGCGCCTGCCGGCAGAATGCACCTCTCTGGCCCGGCGGCAGAAGAGAGACCAGGGCCGCTGCATTGGAGAAATAGGGTTTCAGCACGTCCGGATCGCTCGGCGTCTGCTGCAACAGGGAGGCGTAGATCTCGGAAGCCCGCAGCCGGTGATCCTTCTCGCCGCCGCGGTCGCCCTGGGCGGCGGCGAACTGCGCGAGCCAGACCTGGGCGATGGCGGAATTCAGCCGCGCCTCGCGGTGGCCGGGGTCGTTGTCAAGCAGTCTGCGGGCCGATGCGAGCGCGGCCTCGAGGATCGCCTCTCCGCGCCGCCATTGCGGGCCGTCGATCAGCGCCGCCGCATACCGGATGGCCGTGGCCTGCAGATCAAGCTGCGCGCGCAAATCGGCGGGATCGGAGGCGGCGCGCCGTTCGGCGGTCAGCCATGCGCTTTCCAGCAGCAGGCGCGCATCGGCCTGCTCCGGCGCCGGCGCGTAGAGCAGCAGCGAACCGAGCAGCGACTGGCCGACCATGACGTTCCGCTCGAGAGTCGTGCTGCCTGGCAGGGAAGCGCGCATCTGTTCGAGCACTCCGTTGGCCTCTCTTTGCACGCGGATGGCGGAAGGGTAATCGCCGCGGGCTTCATAGATCCGCGCCAGAAGCCGCATGCTGGTCGACAGCCTGAGCGCCGTGTCGAGAGACTGCTCGTGCGCGCGCGAAAGCCGGTCCAGCGAGACGGCGCGCTCCACGGCGCGCTGCGCTTCATCGAGGTTGCCCCGCCGCCGCCACGCGCGCGCCGCGCGGGAAGACGCCAGAGAGCCCAGCCGGCGGTTGGCCTCGGAAACCGCGTCTGCGCGCAGCAGCTGATCGGCGAGCCGCTGAGCCTGCTGCGCGCGGTCGAGCGCTTCATCGAGGCGGCCTGAGGCTTCCAGAATCTCGCTCTGGCGCACCAGCAGGCGGATGCGCTCCTGCTGGTGGGCCGCCGGTTCGGCAGGAATGGAATCCAGCAGCGCCTGCGCCCGCCCGAGACTGGCTGCGGCGCCTGCGATGTCGCCGAGGCTGCTGGCGGCGGGATCGTACTGAATCTCGCTGATTCTCCTGTAGGCCGCGGCGAGATCGAACAGGATCTCCGTGTCTCCGCGGGCCTCCGCCGCCAGCCGTTCCAGATAATCGATCGCCGTGCGGACGACAAACTGGCGGGCGCGCGTCGCACCGGCGATGTCACGGATCTGCTGCTCGAACTGGAAGACGAAGCTGCCGGCCAGCTGGCGGAGCTCCTGGAACCGGCGCTCCGCCCGGCGCGCCTGGTAAATGGACGCAGCCGATCCGGCGAGGATGGAGACGAGCAGCGCCGCCACCGCTGCAGTGGACCAGCGGTGGCGCCGCAGAAAACGCAGCGCCACGTAGGACCACGAATCCCCGGTAGCGGACACGGGGCGGTCGGCCAGAAAATTGCGGAGATCTTCCTCCAGCTTCTCCACCGAGGCGTAGCGGCGGTCGGGCTCCGGCTGCAAACATTTGTTGAGGATATTGTCGAGATCACCGCGCAGCTCCGGCCGGCGGCTGGAAACGCGCGGCAGCGTGATGGAACGCGCCTGCGAGAGGTCGCGGCGGGGCGGCTCGCCGGTCAGCAGCGCATAGAGGACGCAGCCGAGGCTGAAGATGTCGCTCGCCGTGTTCATCGGCCGGCCTTCGAGCTGTTCCGGACTGGCATAATCCGGAGTCATCGCCTGCAGGGTGGCCGGGCCGCTGCGGCTGTCCGTGCTGAGCAGTTTTGCGATGCCGAAGTCGAGGAGCTTCGGCTCGCCGTCAGCGGCCACGAGGATGTTGGAAGGTTTCAGATCGCGGTGGATGACGAGATGGCGGTGGGCGTGCGAGACGGCCGCGCAGACCTTGAGAAACAGCTCGACGATCTGCCGCACCGACAGGCCGCGGTCCCGGCACCAGACATCGACAGGCACGCCTTCGATGAGCTCCATCACGAGATAGGGCGATCCGTCGGCCGTGGTGCCCGCATCCAGCAGGCGGCAGATGTTGGGGTGATTCAGGTCGGCCAGGATCTGGCGCTCCTGCCGGAAGCTTTCCAGCACGGCGGGCGAACGCAGCGCGAGCGGCACGAACTTGATGGCGGCGCGCTGCAACACCTCGCCGTCGAAGCGCTCGGCTTCGTAAACCGTGCCCATGCCTCCCCGGCCGATGGGGCGTCCCAGCCGCCACGGGCCCACCTGCTCGCGCGGCGCCGAAACAGGCGGCTCGATCCTGGCGGCGAGGTTCAGCACAGGCCGGCTGAGGAACTCCTCCGAGCCGCTGTCAAACCGGACGAGCTTTTCGGCTTCGGCGCGCAGGGCGGGATCAGGGCAATTCGAGTCCAGCCAGCGCTGCCGCGCTTCGGGGTCGAGGTCGGCGATTGCGTGAAAGATGCGCTCAAGCTCGGGGCTCAAGCGGACAGCTCCTTGTGCAGCCACGCCTGCGCCAGACGCAATTCGCGGTAGACCTGCGCGGGCGTCAGGCCCGTGGCTTCGG
This sequence comes from Bryobacteraceae bacterium, assembly GCA_026002875.1. Taxonomy (NCBI): domain Bacteria; kingdom Pseudomonadati; phylum Acidobacteriota; class Terriglobia; order Bryobacterales; family Bryobacteraceae; species Bryobacteraceae bacterium. Next base: position 590,939 of record BPGE01000001.1, on the reverse strand, counting down.
CGGACTCCTCGGCCGTCATCCCGCCGAAAAAGCGCATCTCGATGAGGCGCGCCTTCAGTTCGTCTTCCTTCGCCAGGCGGTCGAGCGCCTCGTGGATGGCCAGCACTTGCGCAGCGTCGTGATCGAGGGAGACGACCTCTTCGCGCAGCTCCACTTTTTCGGCTCCGCCGCCGCGCTTCTGCGCCGAGCGGGCGCGGGCGTAATCGATGAGGATCTGCCGCATCACGCGCGCGGCAAGCGCGAAGAAATGGGTGCGGTTCTGGATGTTGCGGGCTTCGCTTTCGACGAGCTTGATGTAAGCTTCGTTGACGAGCGCAGTGGCCTGGAGCGTGCGGTCGCGGTTCGAGCCGCCGAGGTAGGAGTGCGCCAGCCGGCGCAATTCGGTGTAGACAAGCGGCATGAGGGCGTTGACGGCGTTGCCGTCGCCCTGCCTCATGCGTTCGAGCAATTGAGTGACGGATTCTTCGGCCACGGCTCGCGAGTCCCCTCCCTGCCGTCAATGATCCAGAAAGCCGCGAAACAGCTCTCGAATCATGATAACTCCGGCCCGCTCCCGGGCGAGCTGCAGGGGACGTCAACGGGCCTGCGCCTTGACGCTCTGCACGAGGAACGAGCGCACTTCAGGGTCGGGATTCGACCATGGCACGAGCGCAACCACGGAAGCGATCCGCTGCTCGAAGGGCTCGCGGGTCAGCAGCACCAGACCGCGGTCTTCCTGGCTTTCCCGCGCGTAGGCCGTCACAGGATCGACATGGACAAGCCGGGACGCCAGCAGTTCGCTGCGGAGGGAAGCAGCAGAGAAGAGAGGCACGAAAAAAGGATGGACCTGGATGATCTCTTCCTCGATCCAGCGGCGGTAAAGCGGGGCCTGGTCGGCGAGAAAGACCCCGGGCTCTCCGGAAACGGCGAACTCCAGATAGGCGCCCCTTCCTCCCATGGAGTTCCAGACCGCCTGATGATCCAGAGGCTCCGCCCTGAGCCGGATGGCGCTCAGGATGGGGGGTCTCATCAAATCGCCCGGTCCCAGCATCTCGAATTCCTCCGGGCTCCAGAGGGTGGGAGGCGGCTGATCGAGCCAGACGCCGATTCCAAACTCCGGCCGCCAGGCCGATCCGTTCTTCGAAAGCACGGCCGATCCATCGTTGTGATGCATGTGCCACATCTGCAGCGCGCAGATCGTTTTCACGCCGGCGCCAAACAGCATTGGCCTGATCGCGCCGTACAGCTCGAGCCAGCGGCGCAGAAGCACCGGCTTGACTGGAAACTCTCCAAGCTCGAAGACGCAGCAGAACAGGCCGTGCCTGGGAGGATGCACATGGAGAAAAAGAGCGTCCCGAGGAGGGGACTGATGTTCAGCGTGCGCGGTCATCCGGCGCCTCCAGCGGGAAATGGATCTTTTCCTGGTCCAGAGATTCGACGATGGCCGCAATCACCTCATCGAGTGAGCGGCTCGAAGCCAGCAGCATTCCGCGGTCCGCAGGGCTCTCGGTGAAATACAGCGGCGAAGCGTCGAACAAGCCTTCCAGAACTTCCTGCTCCAGGCTGAAAAAATCCGAGCTGCGCAGGCGCGGCAGCACGAACAGCAGACCGCGGTATTCCATGCGATCTTCCCAGCCGCGGCCGAACAATTTTTTCGTGGCTCCGAGAAATTTGTGTTTCAGAAGGAGAGCCTTGTTCAGTTCTGCCTCCGGGTCGCCCATGGCGAAGATCTCCTTGAAATGCGGGCTGTTGCGCACTCCGGGAGAGATCTTGATCGGAGGGGCCACGGTGTTCGGGTCCGGCCCGGGAAAGAGGATCGTCACGCCGCCGTAGCCGAGGAAACGGTCCAGGAACGGTTTCTGATCATACTTGGGGATCCAGTAGCAATACCCGTCCGTGTAATTGGAAAGGACAAACGGCTTGTCGCCTGAGCGGATCTGGTCCGTTTCTTCCGGATTGATCGCCGCGGGCATCGGTCCCCACGGCGCGCGGGAAAAACTGAAAATCGGCTGCAAATCCAGGGAACACTGGATGAATTCATCCTGGCAGAACCTGTGGATGTGCGTCATCTCCATGAACGACTGAGGAATCAGTTTGTCCGCAGAGAGATGTTCGAACAGCCTGTACAGGAACGCGCGGATCCACGCGCGTTCCTGCTGCCGCGAAGGGAACTGGGTCGCCGGAAGCCAGTACAGCGAGCAGCGCGTCAGCGATTCGGCCTTCACCCAAGGCCGCCATGGCGGCGATTGCGGTCTTTCTCTGGAGTCGGTGGCAGGCATTTCTGCTCCAGGGCTGGACTACATGGCGTAGGAATTGGCAGCCAGCTTCAGGCTCGCCAGCTCCATGGCCGTATTCGCCTGCAACGATTCGAGCTTGCTCTCAAGGGCGCCGAGCTTGGCCTCGAGGGCATTCGGCCGGTTGAAGATGGGCGTAGTCAGGCTTTCGAAGACTTCAGTGGTCAGACAGAAGCCGGCCACTTTGTTCTCGAAACCGACAAGGCCGTTGGCGATGAGCTTATGGTCGTTGTTCAGCCCGCTGAGAGCGAACTTGTTTATGTACGCTTCCGAGGAATTCGCGCCGATGTTCTTTTCGTCTATGAACGTCTTCAGAAACGAGACGATACAGTTCATGTTGCTGGTCGGTTCGTTCATCATCCGGGGCGCGCTGTGATTTTCAGTGAGCGGAGAGACAAACGTGTTCACCGTTGGGCCGACGCGGTTGATGAGGCTGGGTCCGGTAACATCCCGTTTGCACAGGTTACTGGTTGAATGCATGAAGATCTTGTCGTCCAGCTGCCGCATGACGCCGACGGTGCACGTGAAGTTGACCTTTGTGTCGAAGGTCCTGCTGACCATGACTTCGCTGATCAGGTTGATGTCAATCTTTTCCTTCTTCGTCCCGTGGATCAGCGCTTCATCCTTCTGGGAACCTTTGCCCAAAGCGCCCATGCCGGGCTTCCAGGAATCCTGATCGATCCTGACGCGAGTTTCAGTCTTGATGCGGCCGTCGAAAACTTTCATGTTGCTCCTCCTTTTGAATCCAGGCCGGCTCAGCCGACCTCTCTCAGAAACTGATTGCACTTGATGTGCACCGTGCCCCCGGCGTGGATGTTGATGTCGCCGTCGGAGTGGATCAGAAGCGTCTGCTCCCCTTCCAGCATGGTGATGCGGATGTGCTGCGGCGTGGCCATCACCATGGTCTCGCTGCCCTGCTTGTCGTCGAAGACCAGGCGGTTGCCGCTTTTGGTGACGATCCGTTTGATGTCGTTGTTCTCGTACTCGCCTCCATGCAGATCCTCGAGCGGAGGCAGATCGACGCCGTTCCACTGCGAACCAAGAACGATCGGCTTGCAGGAGTCGCCGCCGCGGAAGAAAACCAGCACCTCGTCGCCCACCTCGGGAATGAAGCAGAATCCCCGCCCCGCCCCCGCATTCGGCGTGAGGACGGGCATCCAGCCGCTGTCGTTCTGATGTTCCCAGAGGAAGTTGACTCTGATATAGGCCATCCGGGCGTCCTGGTGGCTGGTCTGTGCAACGCGGGCCACCAGGGGCCCGTAAAAGCGCGTGCGCTTCGGCTGCACCGGATCCAGGTAGTACTTGTACGGCGTACACCAGAATTCGTTGTGGTACCCCCTGGCTGGCTGCCAGCGATGGACCACGCGAAAGACGCCATACTCCCCCTTGATGTCGTCGAGCCCCGAGATCTTCACCATTTCGCCTGTCGTGATCTCGGGAACGCGCGATTCGCCCCGCGCTGTGCAGGTATGGATGATCTGCCGCGCGGCCTCGTTCTGCATATCCGCGATGAATTTGTCGTGGTTGCCGGAAAGAAACTTCTCCCACAGCGCGCTGATCAGACCGGCGTCCTCGGAGTTCGTTTTGGCGTACGACCGCAGCTCCGGCAGGGCATCGGTTGCGCCGACATCGTAGATCAGCATGTCCGTCTGGTCGCTGGTCGCGTCCTGGCGGTCGTAATTCACTCCGAAAAACAGCGTGGGCCGGATCTGGCCCGTGGTCGTGAAGCTCTGCAAGCCGAATTCTGTCGACCACCGCAATTCCACGTTGCCTGGCTGGAACTCGCTCCAGAGGTCGACGCGCGTGCCTTTCGGCCTCAGGAAACAGCAGTGCCTGTCCGCCAGCCGGTGCAGAAAGCTCCAGTCGGTTTCGTCGTACTGGATCAGGGCGCCAAGCGATCCGCCAGGACCCACGTAATCGCCGGCATGGTCGGACAGCATGGCTTGAAAAATCTGATCCAGCGTCTTCCGGTTCCAGGTCTTGGAGTCGTTGAGGGTGTCGGCAGTGTAGGAACGGCTGATCCCCTCAAAATGCAGAACGCAGGAGCCGTTCATCTCCCACTCTGCGTCGACCCGGCGCAGGAGCCCGTTGAAGAGCTCCAGTTCAGCCCCTGCGCCGTCGATGGCGTGAATCACGAGGTCTTTCCCCAGGTCCGGTTCGTAGAAATACCGGCTGGAAGGCGGCTGGCGCATGGCGAACCGGCACGTGGAGTGCCGGTTCAGCTGATTTTCGACGGAAAGATCCAGCAGAATGAGAAAGTCTGCCGTCTGGATGCCGTTGATGGTAATCTTCACATGGCTCGGCGTCATGCAAGTCTCCTCCTCCTGATTGACGCCGGAAGCCGCTGCGCGCCGGCGCGAAAATGGCGGTGCTATTTCTTCTTCTGTTTGCGCCGCTCGAAACCAACCCGGACCGTGCAGGTGCCGGCGAAAGTCACCCGGGAGCCGCCTTTCAGCGGGACGGGCTTGCCGGGTTCGAGGCGCTTCTTGTCCACGAACGTTCCGTTGTAGCTGTTCGTGTCCACGATGTACAGCTTCCCCTCCTTGTAATGGAACTGTGCGTGGAAGCGCGAGATCATGCGTTCGGCGTCGCGGAGCACGACGTCGTTCTTCGTGCCTCCGTCCTCGGGGATGGCTCCGACCATCACCACTTCCTTGTCGATGTTGAAGCGCTTGCCCTTGTCGAGTCCGGAGACCACTTCGATGTACGGGTCGCGGCGGCGGCGGGCGGCGAAAATCCAGGCGAGCAGGGCGATGCAGCCCGTGCCCAGACCTGCCGCGCCCAGCGCGAGGATCGAGGAGCGCCGCTGGTTGGCGTAATTCAGCCGCGAGCGCAACGCCTGCACCTGCGGGTTGTCCGGCGCGATGCGCTCGGCGGCGTTCAGGGCCTTTTCCGCCGCAAGCAGGTTGCCCGCCAGGAACGCAGCCTCCGCAGACTGAATGCTCTGCGCGAGCGTCATCTGTTTTTCCTGCTCGGCCTGTTCCTGCTGCGTGCTGGCAGCGGCCTTTTCCGCCTCCCTGCGCTGCTGCTCTTCCAGCTTGGCCACGGCCTCTTTCCGGCCGTTGAACGCCACCTGGTTGTTGGGGTTCAGCGCGAGGATCTGGTCGAAGATGGCGATCTGCTGGGCAGGATCGGTCGTGCGCAACGCCTGCTGAAGCAACTGGGCCTCCTGCTGCGTGCGCTGTTCCTGCTTCATCTGCGCCACCTGCTGCTGCTGGAGCTGCTGCTGCAGCGCGGCTGCGCCGGCGTCAGGCGCGGCGGGGGCCTGCGGCGTGGGCAGGGACGGCAGCGAAGGCGCTGTCGGCGCCTGAGGCAGCGCCGTGACTTCGGTCTTCTTCGGTCCGAGCCCGAATGTCTTCGGCAATTGCACGGCGCGCACGTTGCGGATGTCGATATCAGCGTCGTCTTCCGGGGTATAGAAAGCGATGACGCCAGGAGTGCTGCGGGCCGCCTTCTTTGGATCCGTGCCTTCCGGGCGGACGTCGTTGAAATCGGTCACCGGGACGCCATCGGCCCACACCTGCACGTGCCGGCCATGAGCGGCGATTGTGAGCGTGATGAATTGATTGGCGGCGCCAATATTCTTCCGCGCCGTCGTCAGGCCCATCAGCGCACCCGTCGCTCCGGGCTGAATGTTCACTTCATAGCCCGTGCCCAGCTGTCCAGGGTCGCCACGCAAGAGAATGGCATATCTGCGGCGCTGGTCCGCACGCTTCGAGTTGATCCGCACATCCGCCTGGAGGATGAAGTCGCCGAACTGAAGAAGCGATTCGAGCTGCCCTGGCCCATCGGCCCCGTGAATCATGCCCCGGACGACCGTCCACTTGGCCTCCTTGGGCTTGCCTCCTCCAAACAGCTTGCCCAGACCGCCTTTCTGCTTTGCAGGCTCTCCGGTGGACTTCCAGCCTGACAGGTCGTTGCCGTTGAACAGCACGTCCGGCTTGAGCAGACGAAGCCTCATGTTGCGGATCTCGACCCGCCCGCCGGGCTTCGCTTCCAGAACGAAGAAGCCTGCGGGCGCGACCGGCGCGGAGGAATGATCCACCATGCGCCCCGAGGCGCGCACGCCAACGCCCGCACCCGTCGCTTCGATTTCGACAGGCACCCAGGCGGAGGAAGCGAGCGAGGAGAACTCCACGCCCCAGCCGGTCTCTTTGGGATTGCCGTCCTTCGCGGCGCGCACGTAGAGCGCGCCGGCGGCGCTCTTCTCGGCGCGGATTTCGAACTGCAAAACAAAATCGGTGAATGGCGTATTGGAGCGCAGAGTGCCGGCGCTGCCGCCGTCGGCGCTCAGAATGCCTCGGGCGGCTGACCAGGCTGCGCCGGAATGCGTCCAGCCGTAGTGCGACTCCCCGTCGTGAAGGATGATCCAGCCTTCCCCTGGCGCCGGCGCCTGAGCCGGCATCAGCCCGGCCAGCAGCAGGGCTGCGGCAATGGCGGCGAACCGTTTCATCTCCGATCCTTTCACAGCCTGCGGGCGTCTTCCCTACATATCATTACGAGAACGAGGGAGCAATCCTCCGCCCGCCGGGCGTTTCAGTCCGCTCCCACGATCCCGAACGTCAGCCCCTCGCCCTCACGCACGGTCACCGGCTCGGCGCCTTCCGCTCCCTCGATCACCTTCTCGACTCCCGGATCGTAGTCGATCCGGATCGTCTGTCCGGAGATCACTTCGCCGGAGAGAATGATGCCCGCCAGCGGCGAGAGCACCAGCTGCTGCATCGTGCGCTGCACCGGGCGCGCGCCGTATGCCGGGTCGTAGGACTCTTTCGCGATGTAAGCCAGCGCTTCCGGCGTCATCTCGAGCCCGATTTCCCGGTCTTCGGCCAGCTTCTTCCGGATCTGGTTGAAGTTCTTCATCACGATCGACTCGAGCTCGCGCTCGGTGAGCGGATTGAACGTGACGACCTGGCCGATGCGGTTGAACAGCTCGGGCCTCAGGCTCCGCTTGACGACTTCCAGAATGACGTTCTTCTGCTCCTGCGGGTCGTCGGTCGTCTCGATGGCCTCGCGCACGCCGAGGTTCGACGTGAACAGAACCATGGTGTTGGAAAAGTCGCAGAAACGGCCCTTGGCGTCGGTGAGGCGGCCTTCATCGAGCACGCCCAGCAGCAGGTCGAGAATTTCAGGCGCGCCTTTTTCCACCTCGTCGAACAGAACGATCGAATAGGGGTTGCGGCGCACCTGCTCGGTGAGGAAGCCGCCCTCTTCGCTGCCGACCAGGCCCGGGCGGCTGCCGATGAGGCCGGAGACCGAGCTCTTGTCCTTGTACTCGCCCATGTCGATCCGGATGAGCGCGTTCTCGTCGTCGAACAGCGCTTCCGCCAGCGCCTTGGCGAGTTCCGTCTTGCCGACGCCGGTGGGGCCGACAAAGAGGAAGCTGTTCGGCTTGCGCCCCGGCTGCAGGTCGGCCCGCATGCGGCGCGCGGCGTCGGCCACGGCGCACACGGCCTCGTCCTGTCCGAAGACACGCTCGCCCAGCCGCTCCTCGAGCTTCATCAGCCGTTCCTTTTCGCTCTCCATCATGCGGCTGGATGGAATGCCCGTCATCTCGGCGATCACCTCGGCGACATGCTCCGGCATCACGGTGTCAGGCACCAGGCTGATGTGCGCGGTCTGTTTCTCCAGATCGGCGAGCTGCTGCTCGAGGTATTTCAGCGAGCCGTAACGGATTTCGGCCGCTTTGGCGATGTCGCCCTTCTTTTCGGCCGCTTCAAGAGCCGCCGACTGCTCCTGAATGGCCTGCTTCGTCTTCTGGAGCATGTCGAGGGCGTTCTTCTGGTTGTTCCACTCCTCGACGAGTTTGGTGACCTGCGGCTCGATGGCGGCGATCTCGCTGCGCAGCGCCTCGACAGCCTTCAGCGCGGCGGGCGTGGAGGCGGAGGACTCGAGCGCTTCCAGCTCGGCTTTCTTCCGCAGCAGCAGCCGTTCCTTCTGGTCGATGTGCGTGGGCTTGGACTCTTTCTGCATGCGGATGCGGGCGCACGCCTGGTCGACCACGTCGATGGCCTTGTCCGGCATCCAGCGTCCGCGGATGTAGCGGCGGCTGAGCTTGATGGCCGCCTGCAGCGCGTCGTCGGTAAGCTTGACGCCGTGGAAGGCTTCAAAGCGCGGCCGCAGCCCGCGGAGCACCACCATCATCATTTCATCGGTCGGCTCTTTGATCTGAACGGTGTCGAACCGGCGCGCCAGCGCGCCGTCTTTTTCGATCTTTTCGCGGTATTCGTCGAACGTCGTGGCGCCCAGGCAGCGCAGCTCGCCGCGGGCGAGCGCAGGTTTGAGGATGTTGGCGGCGTCCATGCCGCCTTCGGTGCCGCCCGCGCCGACGAGCGTGTGCAGCTCGTCCAGGAACAGGATGATCTCCCCTTTGCGCGCGCGCACTTCGTCCACAACGCCCTTGATGCGCTCTTCGAACTCGCCGCGGTACTTCGCGCCCGCCACCATGGCGGTGAGATCGAGGGCGATGACCTTGCACTTTTTCAGCGACTCGGGCACGTCCCCGGCGGCGATCCGCTGGGCCAGGCCCTCAGCGATGGCCGTCTTGCCCGTGCCGGGCTCGCCGACGACGACCGGATTGTTCTTGCTCTTGCGGAGCAGCGTCTGGATCACCTGCCGGATCTCGTCATCGCGGCCGATGACGGGCATCAGCTCGCCGCGGGCTGCGGCGGCGGTGAGATCGCGTCCGTATTTCTCGAGCAGTTTTCCGCCGGAAAGCGGCCTGGGCGCGGCGCCCGGCATGGATTTGCCCGCCTGTTTTTCGCCCAGAGTCTCGCCGATTTCGGCGCGCGTTTCGACGGTTTTCTCGATGGCCTGCCTGGTGAGGCCGTTCTGGCGCAGGTCGCCGCGCAGCGCCTCTTCGCCGTACTCGACGGCGGCCATGATGAAGTCGATGGGCTCGGCGCGTTCGGCGCCGCGGCGCTCCATCATCTCGAAGGACTTCTCGATCAGATTGCGCAACGCGGATGATGCCGTGGGGCGGCGGCCCGGCTCGAGCGGCGAATTCCGCTCCGTGTTCAGCCGTGTGGCGAACGTCTCGAGCAGAGCGTCGACGGCGATGCCGGACTTGTCCAGCACGGCGGCGAGCGGCGACTCGGCATCGAGCAGCACGAAAAGCATATGAAGCGGAGTGATCTGCGCCTGCTTGCGCTGCTCGGCGAGCATGCGGGAGCGTTCGAGCGCTTCCTCCAGCTCGTTGGAGATCTTGTCAAGATCGATGGCCACGGGTTTCCTCCTGGGCGATTGCGGACTGTCTGTTTATTAAACAACGAAGCGGGACGCCGGCGGGCGTCCCGCGGAGATTTACTCGAGCCTGCGCCGGCGCGGAGGCGGCTGGGGCGGCTGTTCCTCGCCCTGGTCGAAGCGCGGGCGGGGCGGCGCCGGGCGCGCGGGCGGCGCCTGCGGCGGCGGTTCAACAGGCGGCTCCGGCGCACTGGGCGCGCGGCGGAAAAATTCCCACGGCGCGCCGCCTCGCTTGGGTTCTTCAGCGGGCGGCGGCGGTGGCGGCGGCTGGAACTGGGGAGGCCCCGCGGGCGGAGGCGGCGCCTGAGGCGGCGGATACGGCGCGGGGCGGGTCGGGGCTCCATAGCCGGGCGGAGGCCCCGGAGCTGCCGCCGGAGGAGCATAGGGCGGAGGCGCCGCCTGAGGCGGCGGCTGCGGCGGAGCATACGGCGGAGGCGCCGGGGCTGCGGGCGGCGGAGCCGGTTCGACAATCCTCTCCATCGGCTGCACGCCGCGCGCCGCAGGCTCCTGGGCGCGTCCGGCGTAGAAACGGTGGCGGCTGAACAGCAGCGCCGTGCGGATGGGAATGTGCGCCGGCACGGCCACGCGCAGATCCGTGATGGTCGGGACGTCCGGCGCTTCGAAATCAAACTCGAAATTGGTCTGCCCGGGAATGACGGCTTCACTGATCAGATTCAGCGGAGCGCGCTGGAATCCGCTGCCTTCATTGATGCGGATTTCCGCCGGAATGCGCATGCCTTTTTCGAAAGTTGCATTCTGCTCGCCCACCAGAATCAGGCGGTATTTGTCGCGGCCTTCGAGACGCAGCTGGCTGAAGAAGGTGACCATGTCGTCGCCGACGCCCTGCACGCGGCTCGGCTTGGCGGCCAGCTTGTAGAGCACGTTGCCGCCGCGGTCGAAGACGAAGTTCATCGCCTCGAGCTGCGGGCTGACGCGGAAGTCGACATACTTGCCTTCCAGCGCACGCTCCAGCCGCTGCAACGCCGCCAGCGACGCGAGCGCGGAGCGCACTTCAATGCCGAGATCCTCGTGAATCCGCCAGGTGCGCGTCATGCGCAGAATGCGTTTCTGCTGGTTGATGAGCTGGATGAATTCCGTTTCGCCGACCTCTTTCAGCGTGTCGTAGTACGTCTGCAGGCCCGGCGTCAGGTCGAAATAAACGGCCGCCGAATGCAGGAACTTGCGGAGCTGCCCGAAGAAGCGCTGCGGCGGCTGCGCGTAGTCCAGCAGCTCGTAGACCAGATCCTGCAGCGCCGCCACCATGCGGTCGACGAACTGCACCGTCTGCGTGTCCACCTCGGTCTCGATGCCGCGCTCGGTGAACAGAATCAGATACTCGCGCATGGCGCGGTGCAGCTCGGCGTACCGCTCGGCGAGGAAGGTGGCCTCTTCGACGATCTTGCGGTAGCCGGCGGCCAGTTCGCTGTGCGAGGCCATCGTCGTGCAGGCGGGGATGAAATCCGGGTTCTTCTCGTACCCCGCCCCGTACCGCTGCCGGCGGATCTGCGCGGCGACAAGCGCGTAGGGGATGGAGTCGGCCGACGGCTGCAGGCTGATCCGGTAGTTCCACTGCCGCTCGGTCTGCATCTGCGGATTGAACTCGTCGGTCTCTCCTTCGGCGGCGTTTTTCTCGTGCGGCGTGGCGAGGATGTAAACGGGCGCCTCCTGCACGCCTTCGAGATCCGTCTTCGGGAAGCTGCGCGAGACGGGGCTCGACGGATCGATGTCGATGATGCAGCCTGCCGCCGTCACTCCCCGGCATTGCGACACGGTGATCGTGAGCTGTTCCTCGTCCTCGTGGAGGCTGACGACGGGATCGTAGCGCGCCGCGCCGATTTCATTTTCTGAGACGCGCGGCCCCGGTCCCACCAGGCCGCGCGCGTTGGTCATGTAGCGCAGCGTCCACAGGAAGAGCGAGTCGAAGTAGCGTTCCTGCCGGAGGAAGTGATCCGGCGTGAGGAGCATGCCGTGCTCCCAGTTGACGCTTCGCAGTTTGAGATCGCTGGAGTTCATCGGGTTAGTCCTGTTTCTCCGCCTTGCCGGGCGGTTCAGACGGCCATGTCCAGACGCCGGGTTCGGACTGCACGGCGCCTGTGGCCTGCCAGACGCGGTCAAGCCGGCGCCTGGAGGCGATGAAGATGCCTTTTTCCTCGGGGCTCTCCCGCAGGAAGAAATGAATGCCGCAGGTCCATTCGTCCAGCCTGTCCGCGTTTTCGGAAGCGAACGTCGCGGCGCACAGCAGCGGGTAATAATAGGCGAACATGCGCAGCGCCGGCTCTTCGATCAGAGGCCGGAACAGCGCCGTCGCCCGTTCCTTGACTTTCGGAACCGAGTCTTCGGAGAGAGTGAACACCATCGGACCGAGGCCCAGCAGCAGGCGGAAGGCCTCCTGGATCGCGGGCAGGCCTTTATTGATGCCGAAGACCTGGTGCATGAGCGGGCGGACTGGCTCGCCCAGATCCAGGTCTGTGAAGTCCTCCCGCGACCACAGGGTCGGCGGCTTGCGCTCGGGCCAGTAGCCAAGACCCGCATCCATGCCCCACGGTCCGAAATGACTGCCCGCGATGTGGCTGGCGCCCCCGAGATTGAGCTGGTTGTACTGGAGGAGCGCAAAAGCCTGAAAGCCGGCGTATTCATCCAGAACCGCGGGAAGAAACCGCTCGAACCACCCAAGCAGCTGGACGCGCCTGATGTCGTCCAGCGGCAGAGCGCAAGGATATTCGGCGAGGAAGAGGTTCCATCCCTCCGCGCCGGGCAGGGATCGAAGCGAGACCGTCCATGAAGTTTGCGTCGTCATGTCTCGGATACCGTCGGATACTTCAGACCCTGATCGCGCATCGCCTGAAGGCACTCCTTGAGAACCGGGTCGACGTCCGGGCGGCCCCACAGCAGGAAGCCCTGATCTGGCCGGCTTTCCACCAGGTAGGCGGAAAACAGGCTCAGCCACAGCTCTCTCTGCTCTCCGCGCGCATAAAAAATGTCCTGCGCCGTCATCAGCGGCGCAGCGAACAGCATCCCTCTGTACTGCGGATCCGATTCCAGGTTCGGGGCGAAGATCTCTTTGCTTTTTTTCAGAAAAGGATCATTCAGGCTGAACAGAAACTCCATTTCCGCGGCCACGTCGACGTTGGCGAGCATCGGATTCCGGAAGATCTTCCGGTTCAGAGGCAGCTCCGGGGGCTGGCACTCGGGGCTGGGCGGCAGCCACATGGACAGCAACGCTCCGTAACCGAGGAAAACCTTCGCCTGCTCCAGTCCTTTCTTCCTGGCAAGCCAGTACGCCATGCTTTTCGAGCCCCGGAAAATGCTGTGATCCCCTGACTCGAGCGCCTCCTGGATCTGTTCCTGAGTCGGCGGACGGTAGAGCGGCTTCGACGGGGAGGCCAGAATGCCACAGATCGGATAAAACTCCGGCGCATTAGTGATGAAGAGAGAATGAAGGTTCGGGTAAATGTAATCGAAGTTGACAAAATTCTCCTGCCGCAGCTGCAGCTTCGTTCTCAGCGTCCCGCTGAACAGCTCCAGGAAGCGGACAATCCAGTCTTTCTCCGTGGAGCGGATCGGGAAACCCGACACGGGAAGCCATAGCAGGGAGGAGCCCACGAGGCTTTCGGCGCGGCGAAATGGGCTCCACGGGTTTTCGCGCCCGGATGGGTGGCCTTCCTGGCTGTATGTGACCGGCATGCCTCAGTTCCCGCCGACGCTGGTGGGTGGAGCGACCACGGAGGCGCCCACCTCCGCTTCCGCGCTGCGCACCTCGGTGTTCGCCCCGTCCAGCTCCGCTTTCACCATGTTCAGTTCCGCCTCGAAGTTCCTTTTTTCGGCCATAACCTCCTTCAGATCCACTTCCGTTCCACAGTAGGACATGCCTATGAGGCCGAAGCTGAATTCCGACTTCGTAAATTCCATAACCAGGTTCTTCAGGTTCACTTCCATCCCGATGGTGTTTTCCTGCTTCATGCCGTAAACGCCGCCGCTGAAGGCCTTGAATTCGTACAGGTCGCCGCTGTTGATGAATGTGCCGCTGGGACACATCCAGACGCTCGAGGAAACGTCAGTCCGCATATGCGGCCCGGCGCACGTCGTGATCTGGCCGCCTCCGAAAGTCTGGTTGACGACGCCGCCGACCATCTCCGTCCGGTTGGCGCCGACGGTGAGCGAATCGTTCACGCCGATGGTGGCCGAGCGGTTCACGCCCACCTTGAGGTTCCGGTTGGCGGTCACGGTGATGTCCTCGTTGACGCAGAACAGGCGCGTGACATTGCCCTGCACGAGCTGGTTCAGCGTGCCGTGGTTCATGACGTCTTCCGTATAGGACGAACCCACCAGCGCGCCCATGCTGGGGGCGAAATCGTCCCCTTCCAGGCTGATGCGCGTCCCCACCTTCACTTTCCCGTCGAACAGGCGCATGGTTCCTCCCTACCCAATCTCCCTCAGGAACTGTTTGCACTTCATGTGCACCGTGCCGCTGGCGTTGATATGGATGTCGCCGTCGCAGTGCAGCAGCAGTTTCGCGCCCTCCTCGAACAGCGACACGCGCACATTCTGCGGCGTGGCCAGCACGACTGTTTCCTTGCCCTGCTTGTCATCGAGCACCAGGCGGTTGCCGCTCTTGGTGACAATCCGCTTGACGTCGTTGCTGCCGTACTCATCGCCATGCACGGCGGCTGCGGGCGGCGGATGGACGCCATTCCACAGGCTGCCGACAATGATGGGTCGCGTCGTGTCGCCGAACTCGAAGCCGACGAGAACTTCGTCGCCAACTTCGGGCGAAAAATAGATGCCGCGGTTCGGACCCGCATTCGGCGTCAGGAAGTTCACCCAGATCCACGGCTCCCCGTCGGCCCACGGGAACTGGACCTGCACCCGGCCCGTCTTGCCGCTCTCGCCCAGCTTCGTCACCCGCGCCACCAGCGTCCCCGTCCATGGCCGCCGCTGCGGCCGCTGCCAATTGAGGGGTTCCGTGAAGGGCGTGGCGATGAACTCGTTCGTGTATCCATCGTTGCGCCAGTGGTGCGTGACCGAGAGGACCCCCCAGTCGCCTGCCATCTCGATCGGGCCGTTGATGGTGACCTTGTTGCCGGCCGTGATGGACGCCTCGCGCGACACGCCGCGCGCAAACACGCGCGACTGCGCGGCGCGCCTGGCCTCGAGATCCAGCACCGCCTCCAGCCCCTTCTGGTCCCTCGCCAGCAGGGGGTCGGTCAGCTCCCCTCGCCAGTTGTCCCGTTGCGAAGCGTTGACGGCGGCGTCGATCAACGCCGCCGCAGGCCCGTACTTGGACGGCGTGACCTTGCGCGTCTCCACGTGGCTCGTCGATTGCTTCCGGTCGTACACCCAGCCGCGGTACTCGGAGGGCGCGAGCCGTCCTGTCAGCCGCAAATCCAGCAGCCCTCCTTCGGCGCGCCACTCCACCGTGCAGCCGCCATCCACGAAATGGTCCAGCAGGTTGATCCCGTTGGCGGTGGCGCGGAACGCGCAGCCGCACAGGTCGGCGAAGCGGTGGAAGAATTCGAAGTCCGTTTCACCGATCTGGAGCAGGCCCCCCTCGCTGTCCAGTTCCTGCCGGGAGGCGTTTTCGAGGTAATCCAGCCCGCTGAACCCCGCGGCCTTTTTCAGCTGGTCCCGCAACGAGGCCGGCGGGTAGCTCCGGTGCCGCGGCGTCAGATCCATGCGGAGTGTGCGCGACGCGCCCCCGATGCGCAGGTTGTAGGCGCCGCTGAGTTCGAAATCGAGTTCGACCTCGATGGCCTCGCCGGCGAAAATCTTCAGTTCAGCGCCGTCCGCGTCCACTGCGATGACCGCCAGCTCCTTTCCCAGCAGGTCTTCAATGGGGAAGCGCTGGTCCGGCGTCTGGCGGTAGCGCACCGTGCAGCGGGCGTGGCTGTTGAGGGCGTAATCGATCCGGGCTTCTTCCAGAATCGCGTCGCGGCACAGGTCGTGGATATCGGCGCCGTCGAACGTGACTTTCAGAAATGCGGGTCTCATGATGCGTCTCCTCCCGGAGCGGCAGCGCCGAGCCAGGTGTTCAGGCCGAGACGGGCATTCAGAACTTCCACCCCGAGCCGCGGCGCGCGGCAGCGGTCCTCGACGCTCCACTCCACGCTCCACCGCTGGTGGCAGGTGGTGACAAGGAACAGCGTTGCGTTCAGCAGGTAGCGGTTTTCCTCCTGCTGGAATCTGTAGTACGTTTCCAGCGGCACGGGGCCGATGACAAGCACGAGCTGCGCCAGATCTTCGATGTGGTCGCCGAGCGCATAGTCCACGCCCAGCCGGCTGTGGGCCTCGCCCAGCAGGCTCAGATCTTCTTCCGCCAGGTAGCGCACGCGCGGCTTGCGCCGGATCGTCTCCAGCGGCAGGTCCAGCAGCAGCCGAAGCGCGAACCGGATGCCATGCTCCTTGCCCGCCAGGGACTGCAGGCTCGGCAGCAGCAGCGAAAGCCGGAACCAAAGCTCCTGCGGCCACTGCTCCGCATCGAGCCCGAACAGCGAAATCCAGCGCGCGCAGGCGTCGAGATTCCGCTCGCTGATGTCGAACAGGCGCGCGCCTTCGCGCAGCCAGTGGGCGGCCTTCTGGAACGGATCGTCGATCACGGAGACGATCTCCCGCGTCCCCATCTCGGCCTCGCCGCCCGTATCCCAGAACGGCACCGGCAGGTGGTTGAAGTAACCGAGTCCTGCCACGCGGAGCTGAATGACATCCCCGGGACGAAGCGGCGCGCCTGCGGCAGGCGACTGCGACACGACCCACCGCGACGGATAGCCTGGGCCGTCCATCGTGATCGTGATGCGCCCGGGGCTGACGCCGAGGTTTGACAGCACCTCGAGCGCCGAATCCACCGTGTGGTGGAAGCCGTGGAAGCTCGACGACAGGTCTGGCATCACCAGGCTCATGGCTCCACCCACTCCGTGCGCACGCTCAGGTCGATGTCATGCAGGAAGCGCGAGGCGAGCAGAGACTGCAGCTCGTCGCGCAGATAGGAGGCTTCGAGTTCCGGATCGGTGAAGTCCTCGCGGTCGAGCGAGACGGTGACACGCTCGACGCGGCGCAGCGCGCCGCCGACGCGCTCGACGGCGGACGACACGCGCGCGTCCCGGATGCGCCGGTCGAAGGCGCGCACGACGGCCAGCAGGTCGGCGCGCGTCACCACGCGGTCGCGCGACAGCAGCGCCGCGGAGAACCGCTCCTGGGCCGTGGCGAACGACTCGCTGCTGGTGCCGCCAGCCGCGGACGTCGGATTCAGCACGCGCAGCGAAGAGCCGGTGCCTTTGAGCTCGATCGACGTGATCATGCCGGGGCCGACCTGGTTGGCCGCTTCGCCGGCGCTGATCCAGACGCGCACGTTGACCTGCGATTGCGGACGTCCGTCGGGCCAGCGAGCCGGAGTGATCTCGATGCGGCCGTTGCGGATGGCATAGCGGCCCACGTTCGGGTCGGTCGACGGCGCCATCTCGTCGAGGTAGGGCGTGTCATTTTCGCCGATCAGCGACAGGGGCGACACCAGCTGCCAGTCCGTGCCGCCCTCCCGGCTGATGGGAATCGACGTGCCGTGTTTCTCGAAGACGATCGTCTGGTTGAAGCACTCGACGTTGGACGCCGTGATGGCATGCAGGAACACGCCGCCGACGGCCGTGTGCAGCGGCGGGATGTCGCGCGGGAACGTGATCTTGATCCAGACCCGCGGCTGGGAGAACAGGTGCTGGGCCTCGCGCCCGAAGATGCGGCCCAGCGGCGGCTCCAGACCGCGCGGGACCGCGCAGACGAACTGCCGTTCGGGAGGAATCGCAGGCAGCAGGAACACGCGGCCGGCGTAGAAGCCCGGCGGCAGCTGCGGCGTCTTGTCCTGAACCTCCTCCGGAGCACCGGCGGCGGCAGCCCGCACCAGCCACTCCAGGCGGCGCAGGCCGGCATTGGCCGGGCGGGGGCGCAGAATTCCGTTGGCCGAAAATTCGCCGTGCGGCCCCGCCATGCACCAGGTCTCGCTGGCCAGCGCCTCCTGAACGGGGCGGGCGTCGGGCGTGAGATCGAAATATACGCTGTGGCCGCTGAGATGCTCCTTTCCTGCAGGCTGCACGGCCAGAAACAGCGCGGGGTTCGGTCCGAGGTTGACCTTGACGGGGTCGAGAGCCGGCCTGGCCGCAAGGAGCTGCTCGGGCATTTCCACGCCCGGCAGCACGCGTAACTGGTTCTTCTCGTAAGCCGCGCCGAACACGATCTGCGCGCCGGAGACGGTGACCGGAGCGTCGGTGCTGAAGTTGAACCGCTCTCCTGTCGGAGACTGGCTGCGGAGCAGGGCGCCGGCGTCGATGTGAACCGGGGACGAAGCGCCCAGAATGCGCACGACCGCCTGCGCGGGGCGCGCCTTGCGCGGCTCGATGCCCAGGCCGGCGATCAGCTCGTCGAGCAGAGCCAGCCGGATGCGGCCGGTGTCGCTGTAGAGGTTCTCCAGCTGCTGAGCGAAAGTCCGGAACAGGACGGCGAGAACGGGGTCGGTGGTTTCCGCGCTGACGCCATATTCCTTCAGGCGTTTGCGGAAATCCTCCCGCATTTTGCTGTCGATTTCGATCGCCGTGGCGCGCTGGTATGGCATTGGATCGGCTCGGACCGGTTTCGAATTTTCAGCATTGTGGAGGCGTCACCCGCCCAGCCGCGACGTCCACGTCATGGAAGGATCCTCGGTGGAGACGAGCGTCAGCGAGTACACATCCACGTCCGGATTCGGCCCCGCTTCCTTCTGAATCGACTTCAGCCGGTAATGCCTGATGCCGAGATCCGCAAGAGTGTCGTTGATCGCCTTTTCCGCCAGGCGCAGGCCCTCCGGACGGAGCCTCATGTTCTCGAAGAAATTCCGGACGCCGAACGAAGGACAGCCCGCCCAGCTGCCGGCGGGCGTGCGGGCCATCATCTCGATGAAGCGCAGGACGGCTTCGGCTTCGTCCGTGCGGCGCAGGAATCCGTTCTCCAGCCGGAGAGGGAACGCGATGAAAGGAATGGCGCCTTCTCCTTTCCAGCAGGGCATGGCCCGTGGCGGCAGGCGCCGCCGGCCACGCCCCGCGGATCATGGGGACACTAGGTGCTGAACGTGATCTCCTGGAAGTTCTGCTGGTTCAGAACGGGCTCCAGATCCATCACGATCATGTGGTTGAGCCCTTCCGACGGCCCGGCCATTTCGAGCGGCGGATTGGAGACTTCGTAATTCGAGATCCAGCCCTTGAACTTGTAGCAGCACAGGGCGTCCTCGTGGCTGTCGTCCTTCCAGAACTCGATCTTGATGTCCTTGATCTTGTCGCGCGTGACGACGTTGGCCAGGTCGAAGAACTTCTGCAGGCTGGAGTAGGGCAGGTTCTTGTCGTCGTGGAAATCGGCCCACACGCGGATGCGCGTCTTCAGGCTGCCCATTTCGGGCATGCCCGCCTTGTCTTTGTCCGTCGTGAAGACGACCTGCGTGCTCACGGCCTCGAACTTGGTTCCGTCAATCGTGACGGTGCTGCGATAGGGATTCGGCATGGCTGATCCTCCTTGCTCCTTCTGACGCGCCTCTTACTTGCTGATCTTGATGTCCTTGAACTTCTCCTGGTTGAGCGTGGGCTCGAGATCCAGCACCAGGACGTGGTTCAGGCTCGGATAGGCCGTGGCCGGGTTGTTGGCGAACTCCTCCTCCGTGCGCAGCGCCGCCAGGCCCAGCGGATGCGGATTGGACGTCTCGAAGCGGCTGATCCAGCCCTTGAAGGCGAAGCTCACCAGCGCGTCCTCGTGGCTGTCGTCCTTCCAGTATTCGATCTTGATGTCCTTGATCTTCTCGCGCGTGACGACGTTGGCCAGATCGAAGAACTTCTTCAGGGCCGAAAACGGCAGGTTCTTGTCATCGTGAAAATCGGCGATGACGCGGATCTTCGTGTTCAGGCTGCCCATCTGCGGCATGCCCGTGCGGTCCTTGTCCGTGTGGAAACGGACCGAGGTGGACACGGCGTCGAACTTGGTCCCGTCGATGGTGACGGTGCACCGGTATGGCGAAGCGGCCATGAATCTCTTCCTCCTTCATTACTTGCCGAACAGGCCAGACAGTTTTGCAAGAATTCTTCTGGCCAGCGATGGCGGCGGCCCCGCCGGCGCGGGAGCCGTCCCGGCCTGACGGGCGCCGCCTGCTGAAACGGTTTCCACTGCGCTGCCCGCGTCCGCGGACGGGGAGGGCGCCTCCTCCGGAGGCAGCTTCCCCTGCGCGATGAGCTGCGCTTTCAGCGAGGGCGGGAGATAATCGGATGCTTTCCGTTGGGAAAGATCGGGCGGCGGAGGCGCCGGCTCAACCATCCGGGCGCCCACGGCGCGCGGCAGGTTCAGCTGCATGGACCGCCGGTATTCGCTGCGCGGAACAGTGCGGATGCCGTGCGCCTCGTTGATGAGGTCGCCCTCCGCCTCCGCTTTCCGGGCGGCGTCGCCGCCGGCGGGCATAGGCATCTTGCCCGCAGGGACGTTGCCGCCCGTCTTCTCGTGGGCTTTCGCGGCCGAGCCGGCCCAGTGTTCTCGTCCGTCGCTCACCCGATTCGCTCCACCTTTAATAACGGATTCCGGTCACTGCTTCTGCTCGCCTTTCGCGAATTCCGGCGTGTCGATCTTCAGAACGAAGGTCTCGGCCGGGCCTGTCGGCATCACGTTCAGGCTGATGTCGCAGATGCCCTGCATCCGCTTGTTGGAGTCCTTGTCGACGAACAGGTCGTAGCCGAGGATCGTGCCCTGCTCCACCTGCTCGTCCAGAAGGCGCTTCAGCGGCTTCTCGATGCTCTCTTCCATGAAGTCGCGCGTCAGCACCTGGCCGGCCACCTGCAGCAGATAGTGGCGGCAGCAGCGCTCCAGATAGCGCAGGATGCGGTAGCTCGTGAAGAACTTCAGCACGCCGTTGGGGTCTTCGGCCTGCGTGCGGCAGCCGAAGAAGCACAGATGGTTGTCCGCGTCGCGGATGATCGGGATGAGCTGGCGCTCCATGGAAAGGTGCTCCATCTCGCCGATCAGCGGCTCGAAGCGCACCTTCTCCACGCCCACGATCTGGCCGAAGCGCGATCCGATCGGACCCTGGGCCATGCCCTGCCCGTCGTCGGCGCGCGCCACCGCTCCGGCGAAGACCAGCGAGGGCGGCACGTACAGGTCGTCGCCGCCGTCGACCGTCTTCTCGAACCAGTGCTTCGGCCTCGCCATCAGGTAGCCCGAGCAGACGACGTCGGCTGCGGCGCGGTCCTCGGGCCGCTTCATGAATTCGTACTTGCCGCCGGGGAGGAAGTTCCGCTCCAGGTTCTTGAACGACTTCTCGTCGTCGACGTCCGTGATCAGCAGCATGCCCCACATGTTGGCGATGTCCTCGAATTTCTCGCGGACCGGCTGCGGGATCATGCCCGGCACCACCAGGTTGCAGATGTCGTCGCGGAAATTGAAGTTGTCGTTCCTCTTCCGGACGAAATTCTCCACCGCGGCGATGTTCATCGAGAAGACGTCCTTCATCGCCTTCGCATCGGCGTTCAGAACGTAGAGCTCCACCGGCTTGCGCACCTTGCCGTCCATCACCTTCGAGTTCTCGAAGAACAGCTGGATCTGGCGGTAGCTGCGCTCGATGGGGCGGATCTGGGCGAACAGCTTCTCGAGCAGCTCGTCGCGGATCGCCTCCGCCTTGTCGATCTGCTGCTGGATCTTCTTCACCGTCTGCTCATAGGAGTCCTCGACCGACAGCAGGTTCTCGAGGTCCATGAGCTGCTTGAGGAAGTCCGCAGCCGACTGGGGGGTGAAGATCGACGAGATCGTGCGCGACTCGTCCATGAAGCCCGGATGGAGGTCGGAGAAAATCTCCTGCAGCAGCTCCTTCGCGGCGCTTTCGCCGAGGATTTCGGCCGTTGTGCGGGTTTCAACCAATTCAGCCATTTAGTCAGCCCCTCCCTTCCCGGCGACCTTCTGCAATTCTTCGCGCAGCCGGCCCAAGGCGCGGATGATCTCGCCGCGCTGCTCTTCGCTGTTCCAGGCCCGGCGCACGGCCGGCAGCTTCCAGCGGTCCTTCAGACGGTACAGCAGATCGATGTTCGCCTTCAGGTCGGCGATGTCGTTCCGGGCGTATGTGATGTTGCCTTCCTCGTCCCGGAATTCCTGCTTCTTCTGCAGGTTTTCCGGATCGAAATCCTTCATCGAGCGGAACTTGAATTCGGCGCGGAATTCCGTCTCCTCAGGGCCTGCCGTGGCCTTGAAGTTCAGCTCCGGCTTGAACTTGGCGAAAGCGTCGTTCAGGTCCTCGACCTTGACGAGCTCCTCGTTTTCCGAGGCCGCCTCCTTGCCCACCCGGTTCAGGGTCATGGGCAGCATGACGGCGGCCGTCGACGTGGGCACCTTTCGCACCGAGGGCGTCACCCCCTTGCGAATCACCTTGACTAGCGGCATGAAATCGTCTCCTCTCTGGACATCCAGTCAGTCGTCATCCAAACAACAACCCGGACAGCGGCTTGAGAACGCTGTCCTAGAACGGCTCCCTCGGACCCGGACCCTGGCGGTTGCCAAGCCGCGTCTGGGAAAAATCGCGATGGGCCTGCGGATTGACCACAGTCGCGTCGCCGGCGCTGCGCGGCGGCATGGCCACGCCGCCCGGCCCTTTCTGGAATCCCGGCGGCGCCGGGCGTCCGGCGATGACGCCGTTGACAATCCTTGTCTGCGAAGCCCACTTGGCCTGGCCCGCCCCCGTGCCTGGCATCACGCCGATGAACTGCTCCGGCCAGATCAGGCGGGGCACCCAGTGCCACATCAACAACAGCAATAAAGCCAGGCCGATGAAAACACCCAGAGGGCGGATGATGGATGTCCACCCCGCGCTCACGGGCAGATTCTGCAGCACGGCCTTCATTTCGTCCGGCGTGCACTTGCCTGCATAGACGGGCACGCCCATCTGCGGCGCCGACCACAGCACCTCCGGCGATCGCAGCACCTGCCCGTTGGGCAGCTTCAGTTCCACCGTCACCGGCAGGTTCTGGCCCGCCAGCGAGGCGCGGTCCGGATAGGGAGACGAGAAGGTGGCCGACAGACGGTTGTTCAGAAACGTGCGCGTGAACGTGAAGATCCGCCGCAGCCCTTCATAGTCGGAGGCGAGATAGTATTTCGTGCTGATCTGGCGCAGCGCCGCCTCGTCGATCGATCCCGGCTCGCCAAAGCCGATCGCGATCACCGGGAACGGCGCCTGCCGCGCGTAACGCGAGGCTTCGTCCATTCCGGCCGGGCCGGCCAGCAGCCCGAGGTCGTCGCCCTTCAGCACCTCGTTGTTGCCGTCGGTCAGCACGATCACCATCGCCTCCGGCGTCTCGCCCATCTCCTTCTCCAGCCGCGGCAGGGCGTTGCGCAGCGTTTCGACGCCGAACACGACGGCGGAAAACAGCGCCGTGTTGTTCTTCAGCTCCGGCTCCGGCAGTGCGTCGACCTGCGCGATGGCCGCCGAGCGCGTCCGGGCGAACACCGCCGATTCGATCCGCTCGCGCACCAGATGGCTTTCGAACGGCACGACGGCGATGCGGTCCACGCCTTCCTCGAACTGGCCCAGAAACGATTTGACGGCCATCTTGGCCGCCTCGAACCTCGTCTGGCCTGTCGGAAGCACCTTCTTCATGCTTCCGGAGATGTCGACGATCACGAGCGCCGCCCGCCCGCGCACCTTGGCCACGGATTCGCCCGCCGCGGTGGCGTAAAACGGCGTGATCTGCTGCCCGCCCATCGTTACGGTGATCTGCGAAGCCAGCTTGTCCGGAGGCGGCAGCTGCGCGTTGTAGGGCTGCCCTGCGCCATCCACCAGATTCAGCTTCATGCGGAAGCAGGGAACGGTGGAAGCCGGCTCGCAGGAAACCAGTTTGAGCGGTTCCGCGAAGTCGAGCCCGGGATTCTGGCCGGATGCCGGCGCGGCGGCGAAAGCGAAAACCGCCGCCACGGCGAGTCCGAGGCTGCCCGTTTTCATGCGCTCTCCTCCTGGCAATGTCAGCCTTCTTTCTTGGTCAGGAACTTGATGGCCGTGCGGCCGACCAGGATATCGTCGCCAGCCCGCAATTCCTGCGATGTCGTCACGGTCCGCCCGCGCACGCGCAGCACGTAACGCGCGAGCCCCTGCGGATTGTTGATGTCCGGGTGGCGGGCGATGTAGAAGCGCCCGTCTTTGCCGAACAGGATCGCATGGCGCGGCGCGATGGCCGCGTCCGGAATGAACACCTGCACGCCCACCGCGAACGCCGTTTTGTTCAGGTCCAGCGACTGCGAGCCGATCAGCAGCGTGTCGCCCTGGCGGATCTCCCACTCCTTTCCGCTGCGGCCGAACTTGGCCTGCGCGCGCGCGTCGCCGCTCGAGACGAACTTCAGGATGCCATCGCGCAGCAGAATGGGGGCCAGCGTCACGCCGAAGCAGATGCCGACGCCGACAAGCACGAATCCCAGCGCCTGCGTCAGATCGGGGATGCGGCTGCCCAGCACGTGAAACAGCGAGCCGCCGATCGCGCCGCCCACCAGCCCGCCAAGGCAGGCGTGGACGACGCGCATCTTGTTCGCCATCACCCACCGCAGTCCCAGCCCCAGCCCGATGAGGCTGCCCACCAGAGTCCAGCTCAGCAGCCGGGCCAGGAACGGAAATCCATCGCCGAGGTTCTGCGTGATGGGGATCATGGCCAGACCCCCGAGAATGCCGGCCGCCAGTCCGATTCCCCCTCCGGCCAGCACGTAGCGGCCCACCACCCGGTTGCCCGACCATTTGTCCGAGAACGCCACCGTCAGGAGGCCGATCATCAGTCCGAGCACCGCGGCGGCGGCAAGATCGGCCAGCGCGGGGCGGTTGGAAAGAGCCGTGGCTGACAGAAGAGCGGTGAGCCCCCAGGAGAGCAGCCCGGCGAAACCTCCAGCCAGGGACATGAAGTAGAGCGTCTGGTAGAGGCTCATCCCAGGAACTCCTCCCGAAAGGTATGCCTGTGATTGTATGCCATTAGCGGATACATTGCACCAGTTCCGGGAGAAAAATTCAAGGGGCCGTGCCTCCCTGGCTCAGCTGGGAGACCACCTGGCTGATGCGCGCCAGATAATTGCGGCTTCTCTCGGCTTCGTTCGTGTCCGGGTTCAGCGCGATCACTTTCTCGAAGTGGCTGCGGGCGGCCGACAGATAGCCGGCGGAAGAAGACTGGTTGAACTTCTCCGTGAAAATCAGCCCCAGCGCGTAGTGGGCGTACAGATCCGACGGATCCAGCCGCAGCGCCTGCTGGCACCAGCGCGCCGCCTCTTCATACCGGCGCCCGATGCGCTCGCAGTCGCAGAGCCCGAAGTTCGCCATGAACTGCAGCTCCCGCCAGATGTCGGTCTGCGCCGCCCGCTTCTTCCTCCCGATGCCCGCCAGGTAGCCCAGCACGTAGTAATTCAGCTTGCCGGCGAGCTTCGAGTCGAAATCGCTCAGCCGCAGGTATTGCTGGTATTCGGGGATGGCCTCGGGGCAGCGCTTGTTGAAGCGCAGCGCCTCGGCCAGCCAGAAATGCGCCTCGCCGTGCGCCGGGTTCAGGCGGATCGCTTCGCGGGCGTACTTGATCCCCTCCTCGTACGCCCCCTTCCGCGTGAACGCCTGGGCCAGCAGGGCTGGCGTCAGAGAGTTGGAAGCGTCCCGCCCGTAGGCCGCCGTCAGGTGGCGGATCGCCGCGTCGAGGTCGCCCACATCGAGCAGCATTCCGCCAAACGACGCCTGCGCCTCGGCGTAATCCGGGTCGATCGAGATGGCCTGCTCGAAGGCCTTGCGCGCTTTTTCGTAATCGTACAGGGCGTGATATGTGCGGCCCAGATACAGCGCCGCCTGGCTGTATTTGGGGTCTTCATTCAGCGCCTTGCGAAAAAAATCTGCGGCCTTCAGGTAATTTTTCTCGAATCCCTTCTGGTAAAACTCCATGCCTTCATTGAAGGAATCCACCGCCGAGCGCTTCCGCACGCGCGGGATCGTGATCCGCAGCGTCACCGTGGTCTCCTGTCCCGGATAGACCGTCTCTTCGCGCGGCCCGTCGGGCTCGTAGCCCATGCGGACCCCCTGGATCACGTGCACGCCCGGCTGAATGCCCGGCAGGCGCAGCGGCTTGTCCTTGTTCACGACGCCCTGGCTCTTGCCGTTCACGAACACTTCCACGCCGTCCATGTTGCTTTCGATCACCAGGGCGCCGAATTTCGGCGGCTGCAGCGGCGCAGCCGGCGCGCGCGCCGGATTGAAGGCGAGGATCATGTTGGGATCGTAGCTGCCGCGCTCCGCCGTCGGGTTCTGCCGGGTCTTCGTATCGCGGCGGACATTGACGCGGACGTACTCGCCGAGTTCGTCGGCCGTGACGACGCCGTCGCCATTTTCGTCGGCTTCGCCTTCGATTCCCTTGATCAGGTAGTACGTAAATACTCCGTGGCCGCCGCCCCAGATTTCGCTCTCGAAGGACTGCTCGCGGTCGCGGCTGGCGGTGAGCGAGAAAAGCGAGCGGTCCAGCTGGAGCAGGCTCGCATTGATCTGGCGCGTGTCGGCTTCCGGCGTGATGGCGCCGGAGTGGCAGGCGTCGGTCAGCAGCACCTTCCACTTCGCTTTGATGTCCGCCCCGATCACCCGGCCGAGCTTCTCCATGGAGTAGGAAGTGCCCGGGATATCGTTCGGGTCGATGTCGTACGGGGCCAGATACGCCTTGCCCCCCGCGACAAATCCATGTCCGGCGAAATAAATGACCACCCGGTCGTCGTCCTTCGACACCGAGGGCAGCCACTGCTCGAGCGCCTGCCGGATGTTGGCCAGCGTTGCGTCTTTGCCGATCAGGCGGCGCACGTTTTCCGGAGGAAACTGGCCGCCCTCCGGGCTGATCAGAGCCGCATAAATCGCCGCGGCGTCGCGCGCCGGAAACCGGAGCTGGCCCTGCGGCGGCAGGTTCGGGTATTCGCTGATGCCGATGACCAGCGCATAACTGCGCGGAATGACGACGCTGTCGCCCGGCTTCACTACGGGCGCAGCGGGCTCGCGCGTGAATTTCAGGTCCCGCTGCTGCTCAGCCGGAGCGGCAGGCGGAGTCTGCGCGGCGGCCGCCGCGGCAATCAGGATCAGCACCAGGCGGGCTGTCATGAATCGCTCCCTCTAGCGGTGCGCCAGCCGCAGCGTGTAGATGAACGGCTCCTCGCTGTCATCCTGCACGGCCACGGCTGCCGCCTTGTTCGATTTCACGAACGTCAGCTCGCGCGACGCCGCTCCGGCGAACCCGCTCAGGTTCTCCGGCAGCGCGGCGTTTTTCTCGATCGGCTTCAGCCCCGCCGCGTGGTCGATGCATTCGCCCCGCGCGCGGAAAATTGTGTCGTCGCAACGCGGCGTGATCGAGGGATTCAGGTGCGGCGCCGGCGCCGGGAGCCGGGGAACCGTCAGCGCGCTCTGGCCGTCGCTCAGCCGCACCGGGCTCACCAGCCAGTAGACGACCTCGTAGCCGGGCGGTCCTTCCAGCCGGAACCAGCCGTTCTCCGTCATCGGCACGAGATACTCCCGCCCGGCTTCGATCCGGTTCATCATCCCCGTTTCTTCCTTCGGGAACAGCAGGACGAAGTTGCCCGAAGTGGCGTGGTTCATCACGTACAGGTAGCCGTTGAAAGAAGCGCGGAAGCGGAACCGCACCAGATCGCCGGTGCGGAACACCTGGCTGGGATCCGCGCGCCGCGCCTCTCCGCGCTCGCTGCGTTCAACGACAATTTCGATCCGCTTGGGTCCGCCGGCCCCCGGATGGGCGTCGAGTCCGCCCTTCAGCGGGGCGCTTTCACCGGCCGATGCGCCGGGGCGGGCCGAGGCGCCAGGCGGGGCGCCCGGCAGACTGCCCGCCAGGAAACACGTGGCCGCAAGAGGTATGAACCAGTGATGCATCGTCTCCTCCTCCGCTCCTCCCTCTATCGGCTCACCGGTGCCGCAACGTTAGCTCGGCCACCACTTTTCCTGCGCCGGCCGCGCCGGACGTGGAAGCGTTCACCACGTAGACCGCCGCCTCCGCGCCGGAACCGACAGGCGCGGGCGCGGCCGCCGTGTCCTTCTCCACCTTCGTGAACACGAGATCGCGCGACTGCACCTGTGCGCGGAACCTCTCCATCCACGCGTCGTTGTACCGGTTGGAAGCCGACAGCGTCGGAGCGGGCGCAGGCCGGGCGGGCCGGTCCGGCGCCGGAGCGCGCTTGCCCGACAGCGTCCCGATCAGCTCCTCCAGATCGTCGACCGGACGGGAGGAGAACAGCACGAACAGCTTCTCCTCCCCCGGCTGTTCGTCAAACGTGAAATACTCGCCCTCGCCGCCGGGGATCTGATACAGCCGCCCCGGCACGATCTCGTTGCTCAGCTGCGACGACTCCGGATGCGGGAACAGGGGCGACCAGACGCCGCTCGAGCCCCGGGCAATCACGTAGAGGTATCCGCGCCGGTTGCCCATGACGCTCAGCCGGATGCTGTCGCCCGCGCGGAACTCCGTGTCCGTGCTGACCTCCACCAGGCCCTGCGGCGTCCGCTTCAGCAGGCTGTAACGCAGCCCCATCGGAGGCGCCGTTTCGGGCGTCAGCGAGACTTTCTGGAAATACGATTCGGCGTCGCGCAGCGGCGGCGCGGCGGCCAGTTCCGGCTTCGGACCGGCTGCCTTGGCGCCTTCCGGGCGCGCGGGTTCTTCGCGCCGCACCGGCACGGTCTTGGCCGATTTCTTGGCAGTTGTCTTCTTCTGCACTGCCACCATGTCGGCGGCGGAAAAAAAGGCGTCGCGGGCGTTGATCTGCGGCCCCTGCGCGCCCGCCAGCAGACCGGCGAGCGCGGCCGTCAGAAGGCCGGCAATAGCGGAATGGGTCTTATTGGGCATCTTTCACGCACCGGAATCCAATTGCTGCGTGGGGCAGGTCAGCGGGCCAACCCCTCCGCATATATACACGCAAAAACCGCTCGTCCCTGAGCAGAAAACTTCCGCCCTTGATGCAATACCACTCGCGGCTGACGCTGGCCGAGCCCAGCGCGCGCCGCATGTCTTCGATCTCGCGGTCGGTCACCGGGAAGGGCGTGTCCACCCACTCGAACACGTTCCCCGACAGACCCAGAATGCGGTACGGGCTCTGCCGTTCCGGGTAGTCGTCCACCGGAACGAGCGAGCCGGGGTTCGGCATCGGCTGGTTGCCCCACGGGTAGATGCGCCCATCCTCGCCCCGCGCCGCTTTCTCCCATTCCTGCTCTGTCGGGAGCCGTTTGCCAGCCCACGCGCAGTAGGCGCGGGCGTCGGACAGCTTGACGTGCGTCACCGGCAGCGAGGGAGAGGACGAATACTCCTCCGACGGCGGCGCCGGATGTCCGGTGGCGGCGACAAAACGCGCGTACTGCTGATTGGAGACTTCCGTTGCATCCATATAAAACGCCGGCAGGCGGATCTCAGCTTTCGGATTCGGCGACTCGGGGCTGTCGTCGCCGAACAGAAACGGCCCCTCCCGCACCAGAAACATGGTCGTGCCCTCGACCTGCACGACGGATGGCAGTTCGCGTTGCGGCGTTTCCTGCTGTTTCGCCGCCTCCCCGGATTTCGCCCCATTCTCGCTCTTTTGCCGGACAAAGTAAATCCCTCCGGCAACGGCGGCGGCGGCGAGAACCGCAACGACATACAGCGGGGCGCGGGACCTGCCGCCCCGGGGCGGCGCTTTGGGTTCCGGCGCCGGAGCAGGAACCGGCTCCGCCGCGGGCGGCGCCTCGAACTCTTCCCCCGCCGCGCCACTCCGCGCGGCTTCCAGCAGATCCGGACGGTCGATCACCGGCTCCAGCCGGATTTCCGTCTGCATCCGGTAAGAGTGGCGCAGATCCTCCAGCAGTTCGCGCGCCGTCTGATAGCGCCGTTCGCGGTCTTTCTCCAGAAGCCGGTTGACGATCCGCTCCAGTTCCGGGTCGATGTCCGGCACGATCGTGCTCAGCGCCGGCGGCGTTTTCTGGCAGTGCCCGATCTCGATCGCCCGGTAGCTGTCGCCGGTGAAGGGCTTCATTCCGGTCAGCAGTTCGAAAAAGATCACGCCCAGCGAATACAGGTCGCTGCGGTGATCGCACGGCTCGGCGCGGATCTGTTCGGGCGACATGTAGTACGGCGTGCCCAGCGTCTCTCCCGCCCGCGTGCGGGCGCTCGGAGCGTCGCCCGCCTTGGCGATGCCGAAGTCCAGCACGATCACCCGTCCGCTCGTGTCAATGCGGATATTGGCCGGCTTCAGATCCCGGTGCACGAACCGCCGCTCGCCCGCCCACACCAGCGCTTCAGCCACCTGCCGGATGATCGTCACCGCCTCCGCCGGCTCCAGCCTGCCGTGCCGCTCCAGGTAGCTCTTGACGTCCTCGCCCTCGATGTAGGGCATGATCAGGTAATGCAGCGAACCCCACTCGCCCACGTCGAAGACGGGCGCGATGTTGGGGTGGCCGCCGAGCGTCGCTGCCGTGCGCGCCTCGTCCATGAAGCGCGCGACGATTTCCGGCTCGTCCGCCAGCTGTTCCGCCAGCACCTTGATGGCGAACAGCCCTCCATGGGCGCGGTGCCGCGCCAGAAAGACTTCGGCCATGCCCCCGCCGCCGATCCACTGCAGGATCTCGTACTTGTCGCCAAGCACCTGATGCAGCGCGGCGCGGAGGGCGTTACGGGAGGCGTTCGACATGGCGGGTTTCCATCAGCTTAGTCTTTTTCGCCGGTTGGCGGGGAGAAAACCGGCGGTGCGCTCCCTGTAGTATTCGGGAGGCGGGTGAACCGGCCGGTACGGCAGCGCCGGGCGCGGCCCGGCCCCGGGCTGCATCAGATGATCGGCCGACAGGTTGTACAGGTGCCAGGTGACCACCCGCTGCAACTGCAGTATAGCCTCCACCAGCGAAGCTCCCTCGTGACGCGTGTCCCACAGGCACACGAAACCGGTTTCGGGGTGGACGTTGGGATGAAGCGCAGGTTCGGCGAGCCACGCCTCCAGCGGCACGGAAGGATAGTAGTCCGGGAACGTGAACCGGACCGCCAGACCCTCGCGGATGGCGCCGTCAGGCGCGTACCATGGCGTCTCCGGAAGACGGACGAGGCCGCCCGGTTCGCGCGGGACGGCCAGGGCGGAGGGATCGGCGGCCGCGGTCCGGAGCAGCCACTCCCATTCGTTGCGGATCCGCCGTTCCCGGATCCGCTCGAAAGCGGCCTGCGTCATCAGCCGTTGGTGGCGACGGTGGAGACGCGGAGAACGTCGTTCGGACGGACGCCCTGCTCGGGCAGAGGCCGCCGGAAGTCGAGCGCAACCCCGTTCCAGACGACCTGCGGCTCTCCTTCGCCCTGCAAAACGTCGCCGCGTTCTCTCAGATCGTACAGGATTTCGTGAAGAACGTCGTCCAGAATCTCGCTGTCGTCAATATCGACGTTGTACTTCGTCTCCCCCTGAATCGTGTCGAAATACATCTGATATTTCGGCATAAATTTACCCCCCCTGGGATTGGTCTGTCAGAAATATCTTGAGGGTTTCCGGCAATGCCTGGACGCGCCAGCCGCAGCGGGCGCACAGGCCGTTGGAATCGTCCCAGCACTCGATGCACTGCGGACGGCCGCACTTCGGGCAGGTGCGCAAGTCGGCCTCCTCCGGGCCGACCTGGCAGACCTGGCAACGCCCCTGAAGCGCCGGCGGCCCCACGTGCCGGTCCCACCACTGCCGGTTGGGCGGAAACAGGGGCACGGAATTCTGCACGCACAGCCGGCAGCGGATTTTTTCAAAATCCCAGCATTTTGTCTCGCACACTTCCAGATTGCACCGGGGGCAGACAAAAGAAATTTTCCCGGCCATCCGGCAGTTGCAGAGCGCGCACCGGCGGGCGTCCCGGTTCTGCCACCAGACGATGGCCGCCGCCATCCCCGCAGCCAGCGCCGGCGCCAGCCAGTACAGGCGGTCGATGCGGGGCTGCGCCAGGCTCCACAGAAACACGCCCAGCAGGCCGGCCGTGAACGGCGGCGCTACGGCCAGCCACGGGTTGGGCAGCTCCGCCTCGAACATCCTCAGCAGCGCGACGGAGAGAAAGGCCAGCAGCAGGCTGACCGCCGCCGCAACACCCGGTCCGGCCATCGCCGCGAAAAACTGGACAAGGGTCAGCAGGAACGCGGCCGCCGCCAGGACCGAAATGCTGCGTGCGCTCATCCCATCTCCTCCACCGGGAATCCCTCTCGAATACTATACAGGTGTTCGGCGGGCAAGCCCAGATCCCGCGGCGTTTCCTTCGCCAGCGGGTCGCCGTGCGCGATGCGCCGGCGGGTGTCGAGTTCCAGCAGCCGGCGGCTGCCGCACGCCGGGCATGTCCCTTCACGCCGCAGGCGCGCCGCCCTCAGGCGTGGCTCGAACTCGGCGCCGCAATCCAGGCATCGCGCCCGCAGGCAGAGCGGCCACTCCCACTCGATGGCCTGCCCTGGCTGCAGCGCGTTTTCGAACGGCCCTTCGACAGGAACCAGCGGCGCTCCCGCCGCGTGGAACGGGCAGCTCTCATCGAGCGGAATCTTCAGCAGCTCCAGCCGCAGGGGCTCCTCGAGCCGCACTTCGATGCTGCGCGCCTCCGGCTCTTCCTTTCTGAGCCATTCAGCCGCCCAGTGCGCCTGCAGGGCGGCCGTGACCGCCGCCAGCGCCGGCGTGGCGCTCCATCCTCCCGGCTCGGCGGGCACGCTGCACGGGTGCGCCGCGCTGGACCACGTCTGCAGATACTCCCGCCTTCTGCGCGCGGTCAGCCGGCAGCAGAAGCAGGCGCCTTCGCGCCCCGGAAACCACGTCACCCTTCCCGCCGCCGCGCCCGCCGTGCTCATGCCTCCGTCGCAGACCGGCACCTCCAGCCGCGTCGAGATGCGCGCCATCTCCAGACGCGCCGAGTCCCGGTCCACGCATCCGAACAGCACATCGCAATCCTTCAGCAGTCCCCACCCTGAATCGGCGATCTCCCGTGCAACCGGAATCCATCGGGTCTCGGGAAACCACGCGCGGCCGATCTCCGCCAGCACCTCTGCCTTCGGCCTTCCGGTGGCGCCCGGAACCCGGAAAAATGCGCACTTGGCGAGATTCGAGGGCTCCACCCGGTCCGGGTCGATCAGAACGGCCTCGCGCACGCCCAGCAGCCCCGCCTGGCGGAACAGCTCGTTGCCCAGCGCGCCTGCGCCCACAATGGCGATCCGGTTGAATCCGGTCCGGGCAAAACCCATGGCGCTCCGCCCTTCAGTCCTCCACCGCCCTGCCGGCCTCGCGGTCTGCGGCAAAAAAATGAACCTCTATTCCATCCATTCCTGCGCGCTTTCTCGTGTATGATACAGGAGATCATCGACGACTGCTTCCGGTCTCTGGAACCGGGAGCCCGTTGGAGGAGCCAATGTCTGGGTCTTTACCCTTCCGTTCAGGGCTTGCCGTCTTTCTCTCGGCGGTCCTGATCCATTCCCCGCTTGTCGTGCCATCGGCGAAAGCCCAGGAGGCCCAGGGCGGGCTGCGCATCACCATCATCGAAGGCGACGAGGCAATTCTCAACGTACGGCAGCGTGTCAGCAGGGAAGCCATCATCCAGGTGGAGGACGAGAACCGCCGCCCGGTGGCTGGCGCTCTGGTCACGCTGACCGCCCCGCGCGACGGCGCGAGCGCCATCTTCAGCAATGGCCTGAACAATATCACCCTGACCACGGATGATGCGGGGCGCGTGGTGGTTCGCGGGATCCGGCCCAATTCGGCCGAAGGCAGGTTCTCGGTCCGCGTGAATGCCGTCAAGGAAGGCCTTCGTGGCACAGCCGAGATCCGGATGTCGAACGTCGCGGCGGCTGCCGCCGCGGGGGGTGTTGCAGGCAAAGTGATTGCATTCCTCCTCATCGCCGGCGCCGGCGCGGCCGCCGGTGCTGTGGCTGCCACCCGGAACGGAAACGGCGCGGCGCCCGGCGCTGCTGCAACCACGCCGATCCGGGTCACTCCGGGAACGCCCACCGTAGGGCCGCCCCGGTAACAACAGGAGGAGAACGCCCATGCGAGTGATCTCAGTTTTTCTTCTTTGTTCCTCTTCGCTGCTCGCGCAGAGCGCCGGCGTGCCGCGGCTGGGCTGGGTGGAGGCCGGCGAGCCCGGCCGTCTGCTGCCGGTCTCTGGCGTGGCGGGCGCCGCGCAACTCGACGAAAGCGCCGCATGGAACCTTGCCGGACATCGGATCGCCGCCCTGCAGCCCTCCGGCAGCCTGGCGGTATTGGCCTCGGATGACGGGGCCGTCCTCCTGACCCGGATCGGCGGCGGAGAAACGCCCGCGGCTCCGCTGGAAGGTGCGATCGAGGCGCCCCGCAGCGTCGCGTGGAGTCCTTCCGGAGACGCTCTCCTCGTCGCCGGCGGGGACCGTCTGCAGATCTGGAAGATCCCGTCCGGCGGCCAGGCCGCACTGTTGCGGGAAATTCCGGTTTCCGCCGAAGACGCCGCCGTCAGCGACGGAGGAAGCCTGGTGCTGGCCCGCATGGATGGCGTCCTCTACCTCATCGCAGAGGATGGAGCGATGCAGGAAGTCAGCCGGCAGGCCAGCGGTCCGTTCACGTTCCTCGCCGGCAGCCGCCGGTTCGCATGGCTTGAATCGGACGGGGCGAAAATCGGAGGCGATTGGGGCGAGCCTCAGACAGAACCGTTCCATCTCGACGGCGAGACCGTGCAGCGGTTCGTCGCCAGCCCGGCGCCGCGGAGCCTCCTGCTGGCTGAATCCGGCGGCGGCGGAACCGTGGTGCAGCTGTGGACGGAAGAGCGCGGCTGGAGCGGCCAGTGGCGGCTCCCGGCGCACGTCCAGGGCTTCGTGCCCACCGGCGCCCCCGGCGTGCTCCGCCTTCTTTCATCCGAACCCGGGCCCCTCTGGATGGCCGATGCCGGGGCCTTGCAGCCCGCGGTGTTCTTCGTCCCGGCCGGCCAGACGGCGCAGGACGCCAACGGAGGTGACCAGTAATGCGCAGCACGTCCCTTCTCATTACGGCTCTGCTTCTGGTTCTCGCCTCTGGCGGGCTCTGGGCTCAGGTTCCGCCCAGCATGTCGCCCCCGACGGAAACCACTTTCGAGGCTTTTGTCGGAGATCCGGTCAGCATTCAGTTCGAGGTGCTGAATCCTCCCGGTGGCACGTTTCCGGGAGCTTTTCAACTCACGGGCCAGCTTCCGCCCGGGCTCAGCCTGAACCCCATCACCGGCCTGCTTTCCGGCACTGTCACCGCAGCGGGCATCTTCGAATTTCAGGTTTCCAGGTCCTACACATTTCTCATCAATGCACAGACGGTCACCTACAGCGGCGTCTACAGCTTTATCACGGACAACCGCCTGCTCTGGCTGACCTCCACCCCTCTGGCGCCCGTGACTTCCGGCGTCTCCATAACGCGCAACATCTCGGTGAACCAGCCCGCAGTCTGGGATGGCGGATCGAGCAACCTTCCCGGCGGCGTCTCGCTGGTTTTCCCGCCCACCGAAACCGGTCCGACAACCGTTCTGACGGGCGTATTTCCGGTCGTTACCGTCCCAACCACGTATTCTTTTACGCTATACGCCTCTTCCCTGGGCAACATCCCCCAGACGCTCGAAAGGACGTTTACGATCACGGTCAACCCGCCTCCGGCCATCTCCGGTCCCGCGCCAACCGCCGTGGCGGGCACTTCTTACAGCAGCGTGCTGACGGCCACTCTGGGCACGCCGCCTTACACGTTCGCCATCATCGCAGGCGCGCTGCCGCCGGGACTCGCCCTCAACGCAGCGACCGGAGCCCTGGCCGGGGTTCCGACGCTCCCCGGCACGTATAACTTCACCGGCCGCGTGACGGATTCCAGCGGCGCCACGGCTTCGGCCGCGTTTTCGATCGCCGTCGCGCCGCCGCCCCTGTCGATCCTGACAGGCCTCCTCCCGCCGGGAAGAGTCGGCGAGGGCTATGACACCTCGATCGGGGCGACGGGTGGAGTGCCGCCTTACCAGTTCAGTCTCCTCTCCGGATCGCTTCCGCCGGGCATCAGCCTGGCCTCGGACGGGCGCCTGCAGGGAGCCCCTTCCCAGACGGGCACCTTCACTTTCGTCGTGCAGGTACGCGATACCAGCCAGAGCACGTCCTCGGGCTCGTTTTCGATCCGGGTTCTCCCGCCGCAGCTGAATATCCTGACAACCAGTCTGCCGGACGGAGCCGTGGGCGTGTCCTACCTGGTCACGCTGGTGGCGGCAGGAGGCGAGCCGCCTTATTCCTGGGCTCTCTCCTCTGGCTCTCTGCCACCCGGGCTCTCCCTCTCGCCGGCCGGAGTCCTGTCGGGAACCCCCTCCGCCGCCGGAGCCTCGCAATTCACCGTCTCGGTCGCCGATCAGTCGGGCGCCGCCCTTTCGCGCACGTTGAGCATCAACATCGAAAATCGGCTCCGCATCCTCACCGAATCCCTGCCCGGCGGCACGGAAGGATCCGCCTACTCGGCCGCGCTGTCGGCGGCAGGTGGCACGCCGCCCTATTCCTGGGCGGTTCCCAGCGGCTCGCTGCCGCCAGGTCTCGTCCTGAATGCAGCGACCGGAGCCATTTCGGGAACCCCATCGGCCTCGGGCGTCTTCAGTTTCACCGTGCAGGTCACGGACTCGGCTCTCGCCTCGGCTTCCGCCGTTCTCAGCATCCGCGTCATCGCTCCCCTGCGCATCCTGTCGGAGTCGCTCCCGCCCGGCATGGAGGGAGCCGCGTACTCTTCCGCTCTCTCCGCCTCAGGCGGCACGCCGCCCTATTCATGGAGCCTCTCTGGCTCGCTCCCAGCCGGTCTCTCGCTCGATCCAGCCTCCGGCGTCATCTCCGGGACGCCTGCAGCTCAGGGCAGCTTCTCTTTCACCGTTTCGGTGACTGACGCCAGCCAGGTCTCGGTTTCCCGCCCGCTCAGCATCCAGATCAATGCTCCGCTGATGATCCTGACCAGCTCGCTGCCGGAAGGGGCGGAAGGACGTTCCTACTCGGCCTCCATCCAGGCCTCTGGCGGCGCAACGCCCTACGCGTTCTCCATCGCCTCGGGCCAGTTGCCGCCTGGCCTCACGCTCTCTTCCGGCGGGTCTCTCTCGGGCGTCCCGTCGCAGTCCGGCGACTTTGCGTTCACCGTGCGAGTGACCGACCGGGCAGGCTACAGGGCTGAACGCGAACTCTCCCTGCGGGTTCAGCTCCGTCCGCAGATCCTGACTGAGGCCCTTCCGGACGGACGGGCGGGCGAGCCGTACAGCGCCACGCTGTCGGCCTCGGGCCGCACGCCTTTCACGTGGAGTGTCTCCGGCGGTTCATTGCCGCCGGGCCTGTCTCTCAACGCCCAGACCGGCGCCATCACGGGCACCCCAACGCAGCCCGGCACGTTTACTCTCGAAGTGACCGTCTCCGACGGCAACCAGCCCCCGCTGACAGCCGTCCGGAATTTCACGCTTCGCATCAATCTGCCGCCGCTGCCCACGCTCTCCATCACCCAGCTTCAGGACACGACGCCTCCGGCTTCCCAGCCGGCTTTCGGCCTCCAGCTGAATCAGTCGTTCCCGCTGGAACTCAACGGGACTGCGACGCTGTCGTTCGCGCCCGATCCGGGTCTGCCGCAGGATCCCGCCATCCGGTTCGCCAACGGCGGCACGACCGTGAACTTCACCATCCCCGCCGGGCAGACGGCCGCCGTGCCCGCCTCGGGCAGCCAGTTCGCCTTCCAGACTGGAACCACGGCGGGCACCATCACGCTTTCGGTCGTGCTGCGGCTCGGATCGACCGTGCTCGAACCTTCCCCGTTCGTCGTCCGGACAGTGCGGATTCCGCCATCGGGTCCGGTCATCACCAATCTCACCATCATCAGAAACCCCGCCGGCTTTGAGATCCGGGTGACCGGTTACTCGAACATCCGCGAAATCACGGGCGCAACCTTCCGCTTCACGGCCGCCCCCGGCGCTTCGCTCGGCACGGCCGAGGTCAGCGTGCCCGTGGCCACCGTGTTCCAGCAGTGGTTCTCCAGCGAGACTTCGCGGCAGTTCGGCGGCCAGTTCCTGCTGGTGGTGCCGTTCACTCTGGATGGCAACGCCGGCGGACTGGCATCGGTGCAGGTCACCTTGACCAACAGCGCCGGCTCAGGCTCGGCTTCGGCAAACTTCTGATCCGGCGGCCTCCGGCCAGCGCTGGAACGCGATTGTCACACTCGGCCTGGCGCCCGCGAATTATACTAAGGCGGAGCCGAACGGGATCCTCTGCCCGTTTCCTCCGCTGGCTCTGGAGGCCTTGTATGCGATCATCTTCGTTTCTCGCTCTTGCGCTGGCCGCCTCTGCGCCGCTGGCGCTGGGCCAGATCTCTCTGGATTTGACCGGGCTTGCCGGCGACGGGCGCGCCGTGCGGTTTTCAGCCACGCTCCCGGCTCCCTTGACCGCGGCGGCTGTGCTTCGTCCATCGCAGATGAGTTGCGCGCCGAATTGCCAGGCAGTCGGACTGTTCCCGGATGCCGCCTCCGGGCGCGACCAGGTCGTGATCGAACAGCAGCCGGCGGCGGGCAGCGTGACGGTCACCCGCTTCTTCTTTCCGCACGGGGCGCTGGCCAATCCGGGCGCCTATCAAAGCCTGTTCCGCCCGGAGGGCGGCGGAAGAGCCGAATTGACGGTGACGCGCCCCGGCGCGCCCGGCATCATCGAGCCTGCCGTGCTCTCCGCAGGCGCCACCGGAGCGCCCTATCTGACGGCTTTCCTCGCCAGCGGCGGCACGCCTCCCTATCAGTTTTCCGTCGAAGCCGGGTTCCCCCTGCCCGCAGGGCTCGCGCTCTCGGCCACAGGCGTGCTCAGCGGCACCCCGTTGCAACCGTTTCAGGGCGACATCGCAGTCCGCGTGACCGACGGGGCGGGCGCCAGCTCCGTGCACCGATATGCGTTGCGGATCGGAGACTCGCTGGCCGTCGCCACCCAGTCGCTCGCGCCAGGCGTCATCGGCGCTCTGTACAACTTCACCCTTCAGGCGGCGGGCGGCGCTGCGCCGTTCACGTGGAGCGTGGACAGCGGAAATCTTCCTCCAGGCATTGCGCTCGCCTCCAATGGAACGCTCTTCGGCACGCCCACGGCGCCCGGAACCTACGTGTTCACCGTCAGAGCCACCGCCACAGGCGGCGCAACAGCCACGCAGCCTCTCCTGCTGATGGTCAGCGCCAGCCCGGTGATCCTGACTCCCGGCAACCTGCCCCGGGTCTCGGCTGGCGCGCCCGTCAATCTGACGCTCGAAGCAGCCGGCGGCCTCCCGCCCTACCAGTGGTCGGTGACGTCGGGCGCCCTGCCTGCAGGCGTGACCCTGAATCCTGCCGGATCGATCACAGGCTCGCTGACCGGAACGGTCAATGCCAATTTCACGCTTCAGGTTCGTGATTCCGCCAACAATACCGCCGCTCAGCTCTTTGTCTGGCAGTCGAAAGCCGGCGTAGCCATCACCAATCCGAACCAGGTGCCTCTGCCCTCCGGAGTCGTGGGCTCGCCTTATTCGCAACAGTTCTCCGTCTCCGGCGGCTCGTCGCCACTTACCTGGAGCTTGTCGGGCGCGCCCCTCGGATTGACGATGTCCAGCACAGGACTCCTCTCCGGTACGCCCACTGTCGCCGGGACTTTCACCCTGTTCCTCACGGTGAACGATTCGGCCGGCGGCAGCGACGTGGTTCCCTTCACGCTCACGATTCTGCCTGCGGTGTCGATCGCAACAACCTCGCTTCCTCCCGCCCTGCCGGGTCAGCCCTACAGCGCCACCCTCGCCGCCACCGGCGGCACGGGCCCATACGTATGGACGCTCGCGGCCGGATCGCTGCCCCCGGGTCTGTCGCTCTCCCAGACCGGGACGATCACCGGCACAGCATCAGGAACCGGAACTTTCGAATTCCTCGTCCGCGTGGCCGATGCCACGGGCGGATTCACTTTCCGTCCCTTCAGCATCAGCCTCCAGCAGGTATTGTCCATCGAGACCGCCTCGGAACTGCCTCCTGCTTCGGTCGGAGTCCCGTATGCGCACCCGCTGGCTGCGGCGGGCGGCTCGCCTCCCTATCAATGGTCGGTGATCAGCGGCGCTCTGCCTGCCGGGCTCACGCTCTCGCCGCAGGGTCTGATCTCGGGCGCACCGTCGGCGGCAGGAACCTACAGCTTCCAGATCCAGGTGGCCGATCAGGCAGGCGCAACAGCCTCCAGAGCCTTCAGCATCCTGGTCACCACCGGCGTGGTCATCTCCACCAACGCGCAGCTGCCTTCGGCCGTGCCGAACGTGCCGTACTCGCAGACGCTCGTCGCAGCCGGCGGCACCGGGCCCTATCAGTGGGCCCTTACGGCCGGCAATCTGCCGCCGGGACTCAGCCTCTCCCCCGCCGGCGTTCTCAGCGGCACGCCCACCACGGCCGGCACGTTCACGTTCCAGGCCACGGTCACTGACTCCGCGGGCGCCACCGCCGTACGGCAGTTCACGCTCGTCGTGAGCAACGACCTCACCCTGCTCAGCCCGCGCACGCTGCCGCGCGCGCTGGCCGGTCAGCCGTACACGTTCACGTTCACTGCGGGCGGCGGATCCTCTCCTTACACCTGGGCCGTCACCGGCGGGGCGCTGCCTCCCGGACTCCAGCTCGCCGCTGCCACCGGCGCCCTGACCGGCACTCCGCTGACGCCGGGAGCGTACCTGTTCACCGTCAGAGTCACCGACAACGCCGGAACCAGCCGCACCGACAGCTTCACCCTCGTGGTTGCCGCCGGTCTGGCCATCACAACCGAATCGCTCCCGCCGGCCACCACCGGCGCGGCGTACTCGCAAACCCTGGCCGCCTCGGGCGGCACGCCCCCATATTCCTGGGCTGTCGTCGCCGGTGCTCTGCCTCCTGGTCTGACGCTGAGCCCGCAGGGCGCCATCAGCGGCGCCCCCTCCATCAGCGGCAGCTTCGCTTTTACGGCCCGGGTGACGGACGCAGCCTCCGGAGCGGCAGACCGCACCTTCACGATCATCGTCCGCGACGCGCTCGTCATCACCACCGCCTCTCCTCTGGCCAACGCCAGCTTCGGCGTCTTCTTCACGCTGACGATGGAAGCCTCCGGCGGCGTGAGTCCTTACCAGTGGAGAATCGCTTCCGGTCTGCTGCCCGACGGCGTGTCATTGACGCCGGCAGGCGTGCTCTCCGGCACGCCGCGCCTCGGCGGATTGTTCCGCTTTGTCGTCGAAGCCGCCGATTCGGCTGGCGGCAGAACCACCAAAGAATTCACCTGGACCGTGACCTCCTCGCTCGCCATCACCACCGGCACGACGCTCCCCGAAGCCAATGCCGGTTCCGCCTACTCGCTCGTGTTCGGGCTCAGCGGCGGCACGGCGCCCTTCACCTGGTCTCTGCTCTCGGGCTCGCTTCCGCCGGGTCTGACGCTGTCTCCAGGCGGGCTGCTGTCCGGCACGCCTGCGGCGCAGGGCACGTTCCAGTTCACGGTCAAGGTGACTGATGCGGCGCAGGTAGCCGCCCAGGCTGCCTTCACCCTCGTGGTCAGCGCCGGATCCCAGCCGCCCCGGGCAGGCGTCATCTCGCAGATCGCCTCCGGAGGAAGCTGGAAGACCTCCATCACGCTGTTGAACCCCGGCGCGGAAGCGGCGCTCGTCCGCATCAATTTCTTCTCGAGCAACGGCGCCATCCTCACATTGCCGCTCACGGTCTTCGAGGGCGGTGTCGCCAGCACGTCGACAGCCGCAAGCGTGCAGCGCACCATTCCGCCCCGCGGCACCCTGATCGTCGAGACGGAAGCCGCCGGCTCCACGATTCTCGTGGGCTGGGCCGAAGTCCGCTCCGCGGCGCCAGTCGCCGGCTTCGCCATCTTCCGCCAGAAGCACGGCAGCGGCGTCGATTCCGAGGGCACCTCCCCGCTCGAGACGGCAGCCCTGCAGAGCTTCCTCCAGCCCATGGACAACCTCAGCGGGTTCTCCACCGGCATCGCGCTCGTCAACCTCGCCCCCGACGAGGCGGCCAGCGTCACCGCCATCCTCTACGACGACCGCGGACAGGAATTCCAGCGGGGCAGCGTCAACCTGCCTCCCAACGGCCATACCGCCTTTTCCGTCACCGATCTCTTCCCGGCTGCGGCCGGCAGGCGCGGCTTCATCGAATTCCGCGCGGACCGTCCCGCCGGCATCATCGGGCTCGGCCTGCGCTTCCAGCCGACCCTCAGCTTCACGTCGGTGCCCATCATCCGGCGGCCTTAACCCGCGG
Source organism: Bryobacteraceae bacterium (assembly GCA_026002875.1). NCBI lineage: Bacteria > Pseudomonadati > Acidobacteriota > Terriglobia > Bryobacterales > Bryobacteraceae > Bryobacteraceae bacterium. The sequence goes on along the minus strand of BPGE01000001.1, from coordinate 549,236 downwards.
CTGCCGCCGCAGCCTGTGGAACGAGGCGCGGGTGCGGACACGCCCCGCGCCTCCCCCGCCGGATCGCAAGCATTCCGCATTCTCCCGCACTCTGGGCCGGTCCGCCGCCTGTCCCCAGGAAAGAGGCCCGCACGGCCCTCTCCCGGAAAGCCAATCTGTTGAAACGGTTCCTCTGCAGGGTACATCCTGTATATGGAGGAGCGAGTACCCTCAATGCGGTTGCGGTGGAACTGTCGCTGTTGGCTTCTGTGCTTCCTTCTCTCCCTCTTTCACGCCTCTGCGCAGCCGATGGCGGAAAAGGTCGGCGAGCCGGAGCGCACTGCCGATCCTGAAGACAACGGCGATGCCGCTTCCGTCGCCCGCTCCATCCGTCCCGCCGCCCGCAGCGAATCCTGGGTCCGCCCCGACCAGGGCACCGGCATCAATTGGGATGGCCTTGGCAGGCAGACCAGCCTCTTCCTCGGCGTGCAGCACTCCTTCCGGCTCGCCACCGAGCCCGGCACGCGGAAAGGAATGCGCGGTCCGTTCTTCCGCGGCTGGCGCGATTCGATCACCAGCCTGCACGGCTGGTCCGATGGCGACCCCTTCTATGTGAACTACATCGGGCACCCCATGCAGGGCGCCGTCAGCGGCTACATCTGGACGCACAACGACCGCGACTACATCGGCGCCGAAATCGGCAGAAATTCCTTTTACTGGAAAAGCCGTCTCCGGGCCACCGCCTACTCCTGGGCCTACAGCACGATGTTTGAAATCGGCCCCTTCAGCGAAGCCTCCATCGGAAAGATCCAGAGCCGCTACCCGCAGCAGGGACTCGTCGATCACGTCGTCACCCCCGTCATTGGTCTCGGCTGGATGATCGGCGAAGACGCTCTCGATAAATACGTCATTCAGCGCTTTGAGGAAAAATTCGAAAACGCCTACCTCCGGCTCCTGGTCCGCGGCTTCCTCAACCCATCGCGGTCTTTCGCCAACGTCATGAGGCTCAAAGTGCCCTGGGCTCGCGACGACCGCCCCGGCGTTTTTTCTCCGCTGTTGAGCTCCTACGTGGCGGACAAACGCGCGGGACACATCCCGGCGCGCCGCAGCGGGCAGCCTGAACTGATCGGCCCCTTCGGTATTTCTTCCTTCGAATTGTCAGCCACCGCCCGCCCCGTCTTCTACGGCAGCGCGAACGGCGCCTGCCTTGGCGGTGGCGGAGAGGGCGCATTCCGCCTCAGCTCCTCCTGGCAGCTCGTCGCCGACATCTCCGGCTGCATGCTGAATGGCCTGGGTCCCAACAAAAGCGGCGACACCCTCAGCTATCTCGTCGGTCCCCGCTGGTCGGCGCGTCCCAGCGGCCGGATCAACCCTTACGCTCACGTCCTCGTGGGAGGACTCAAGGTCACGCATGAAAAAGTGGATCCCGTCCTCCGCGACGAACTGACGCGCACCGCCCGCCAGGAGCGCCGCAACGCCTACGAGGATCACGCCCTCTACGCGCAGCGCTGGAGCGCCCACGGCTTCTCCATGGCGCTCGGCACGGGCATGGATCTCCGCCTCAACCCGGTCGTCGCCCTGCGCATCGCCAATCTCGAATACCGCCGCTCCTGGCTCCCTCCCGTCAACGCCCGCAGCTACAACAACGGCGCCGCCCTCACCATGGCGGTCGTCCTTCGCACCGGCACCTGGTAGAAAAGGGGACAGGAACACAATTCCCCTTTTTCCGGGTCCGGCTGCACGGGGTCAGCGCACCGCGCCCCCTCTGTCTGCTTCCCCTTACAGCCGCCGCAGATACCGCGTCACCGCTTCGATGCCGGCGTAAAAGTTCGGCACGTGGAATTTCTCGTTCGGCGCGTGCAGGTTGTCATCCGGAAGCCCGAAGCCCATCAGCACGCTCGGAATGCGCAGGTGTTCGTTGAACAGCCCGACGATCGGAATCGAGCCGCCGCTGCGGATGAACACCGTCTTCTTCCCGAACACGGCTTCCAGCGCCGCCGCAGCCTCTTTCACAAAGCGATTCTCCGGATCCACGAGGCTCGCCGGGGCCCCGTGCAGCAGCCGGAACTCCGCTTTCACCCCGCGTGGCGTCGCCTTCTCGATCGCCTTCTTCAGCTGCTCCACCGCTTCATCCGGACGCTGGTCCGGCACCAGCCTCATCGAGATCTTCGCCACGGCGCGCGCCGGAATCACCGTCTTCGCCCCCTCGCCCGTGAAGCCGCCACGGATTCCATGCACTTCCAGGGTCGGCCGCGCCCACGTCCTTTCGAAGACCGTCAGCCCCGGCTCGCCCGTCAGTTCCTTCGCGCCGATCTCCTTCTCCAGATACTCCTTCTCGTCGAACGGCAGCCGCGCCCACGCCTCTTTCTCCGCCGGCGCCGGCTCCACCACCCGGTCATAAAAGCCCGGAATCAGAATATGTCCGTCCCGGTCCTTCAGCGCCGTCAGAATCTCCGCAATCGCCATCAGCGGGTTCGGCGCCACGCCGCCGTACACGCCCGAATGCAGATCCTGCCGCGCTCCTTCCACATGCAGCTCTCCGTACACGATCCCGCGCAGCCCCGTGCAGATCGATGGCAGCCCCGGAGCGAACATCTCGCTGTCGCAGATCACCGCCGCATCCGCCGCCAGCTGCGCCGGCTTCTCCGCCACATACCGCGCCACCGCCTCGCCACCGCATTCCTCCTCGCCTTCGATCAGGAACCGCACGTTCACCGGCAGCCGCCCGTCCTGCTGCATCAGCCACTCGACAGCCTTCACGAGAATCCACGTCTGACCCTTGTCGTCTGTCGCGCCGCGCGCATAGATGTTGTCATTGCGGATCTCCGGCTCGAACGGCTGCGAAACCCACTCGTCCAGCGGATCCGGCGGCTGCACGTCATAGTGCCCGTACAGCAGCAGCGTCGGCTTTCCCGGCGCGCCCAGCCACTCGCCGTACACCATCGGATGTTCCGCGCGGTGGATCAGCTCCGTCCGCGTCATGCCTGCCCGCTCGAGCGCCGCCTTCACATACCCGGCTGCGCGCTCCATGTCGCTCTTGTGCTCCGGCAGCGTGCTCACGCTCGGGATGCGCAGCCACTCCAGCAGCTCGTCCAGCGCCTGTTTCTTGAAGCTTTCAAAATCCGTCATGAATCCAATCTCCTGGCGGCCTTCCGCCGCCCCGCTGATGTTCCACTCGCCGCCTCGCGCGGCGGCGTTCAGCCACGCTTGCCAGAATAACGGTTCCCATCCAGCAATGCACACCAACGCTCTCATTCACGAAAAGAGTCCCTATCTGCTCCAGCACGCCCACAACCCCGTGGACTGGCTTCCGTGGGGCGAAGCCGCCTTCGCCAAAGCCCGCGCGGAAAACAAGCCCATCTTCCTCTCCATCGGCTACTCCACCTGCCACTGGTGCCACGTCATGGAGCGCGAGTCGTTCGAAAACGAAGAGATCGCCCGCTTTCTCAATCAGCACTTCGTTCCCGTCAAGCTCGACCGCGAAGAGCGTCCCGACGTCGACCGCATCTACATGACCTTCGTCCAGGCAACCACCGGCAGCGGCGGCTGGCCCCTCAGCGTCTGGCTGACGCCCGACCTGCGGCCGTTTTTTGGCGGAACCTATTTCCCGCCGGAGAGCCGCTGGGGCCGCCCGGGATTCCGCCACATTCTCGAACAGATCGCGGCCGCATGGCAGGCGAAACGCGGACAGATCCTCGAATCCAGCATCCGGATTCAGGAGGAAATTCAGAAACAGATCGTCATTGAATCGCGCAATGCCGGGCCGTCCGCGTCCGCCGTCGAGCGCGGCTTCCAGCAGTTCAGGGCCATCTTCGACCCGCGCTTCGGCGGCTTCGGCGGCGCCCCGAAGTTCCCCCGTCCCTCCGTGCTTCAGTTTCTTCTCCGTTATCACCGCCAGTGCGGCAACGCCGAGGCCCTCAGGATGGTGGAAGAAACCCTGAAGGCCATGCGCGCCGGCGGCATGTACGACCAGCTCGGCGGCGGATTTCACAGATACTCCGTCGACGAGCGATGGTTTGTTCCGCATTTCGAGAAAATGCTCTACGATCAGGCCCAGCTCCTCGCCGCATATGTCGAAGCATTTCAGGCGGCGGGAAATCCATTTTATGCGGAAACCGCGCGCGAAATTGCGGAATACGTCCTCCGCGACATGACCCACCCGGAAGGCGGTTTTTATTCCGCCGAAGACGCCGACAGCGAAGACCCTGCGCGTCCCGGCCGCAAGGGCGAAGGGGCGTTTTACATCTGGGCCTGGAAAGAACTCGAAGACCTGCTCGGCAGGGATCTGGCGCACCGCTTCGCGGAAGCCTACGGTTGCCTGCCGGGAGGCAACGTGCATCACGATCCCCACGGCGAATTCGAAGGCCGCAACATCCTCTGGCTCCAGCAGCCGGACCTGGCTGCCACCCCGGACATCGCCGAAGCGCGCCGCAGGCTGTTCGAAGCGCGGACCCTCCGGCCGCGCCCGCACCTCGACGACAAGATCCTCGCATCCTGGAACGGCCTCATGATCAGCGCCCTCGCCCGCGCGGGCGCCGCCCTGAGCGAGCCCCGCTATACGGACGCCGCCCGCCGCTCCTTCGAGTTCCTCGAACGCGCCCTGATGGCGCCGGAGGGGACTCTGCTGCGCCGCTGGCGCGCCGGCGAAGCCGCCATCGCCGGGCTTCTCGACGATTACGCCGCCGTCGCCCTCGCGGCTCTGGATCTTCACCAGACCACCTTCGAGCCCCGGTTCCTGCAGGCGGCGCTGCGCCTCTGCACGGCCATGGTGGACCGGTTCGGCGACCCCGCCGGCGGCTTCTTCGCCTCTGCCGCCGGCAGCCCGGATCTGCTCTTCCGCATGAAAGAGGACTACGACGGCGCCGAGCCCTCCGGCAATTCCCTCGCCATCGAGGCCCTTGTCCGCGCGGCGCGTCTCGCCGGTGATGATTCTCTCCTCGGACCCGCACGCCTCGCCCTGCAGGCTTTCGCCGCACGGCTCGAAAGCCAGCCATCCGCGCTGCCCCGCATGCTCTGCGCGTGGATGCTCCACTCGGCGCCCGAAGAGCGCATCACCTTCCGCGGCGCCGCGGATGAGCTCGTTCGGGAAGCCTGGCGCCGGTTCCTCCCCTTCGCCACCTTCGCCTGGGAAGACCGCTCCGGCCCGGCATCGGCCGAGGTCTGCTCGGGCCAGGTCTGCCATCCCCCCGCGTCCGGCGTGGAAGAACTCCGCTCCCTGTTACACTAAGCGTGAGCTGTTCCCGATTTCCCGTTCAGGAGGATTCATGTCGCGTACCACCACCTTCAAAGGCATGCCGCTCGAACTGGCCGGCCCCGAGCTGAAAGTGGGCGATCCCGCCCCCGACTTCCAGGCTGTCGACAAGGCTCTCCAGCCCGTCACCCTGGCCTCCACCGGAGAGGGCATCCGCGTCTTCAGCGTCGTCCCCTCCCTCGACACCCCCGTCTGCGACATGCAGACCAAGAAATTCAACGACGAGGCCGCCAAATTCCCGCAGGTCAGCTTCTACACCGTCAGCATGGACCTGCCCTTCGCGCAGAACCGCTGGTGCACCAGCTTCGGCGTCGACAATGTGAAGATGATCAGCGACCACAAATACGCCAGCTTCGGCGAAAATTACGGCACGCTGATCAAGGATTGGCGCATCGAATGCCGCGCGATTTTCGTCGTCGATCAGAATAACGTGCTGCAGTACGTCGAGTATGTTCCGGAAGTGGCCCAGCACCCGGATTACGACAAGGTGATCGCCAAACTCAGGGAATTGGCGGGCTGATCAGTCGGTCCGGATCCGCCGGTATTTCCCGCCGAAATAAACCAGCGGGCGGCCTTCACGGGCGCGGGCGCTTTTCACCAGCCCGAAGAAAACCGTGTGGTCGCCCGCGTCCAGCTTCCTCCACGCCTCGCACTCCAGCACTCCCAGCGCGTCTTCCAGCACGGGCGCTCCCGTCTCCCCGGGATGCCACCGCAGCCCCTCGAACCGGCTCGGATGCGACGAGGCGAACCGCTCGGACAGCTCCTGCTGCGATTCGTCCAGAAAATTCACCGCGAAATGCGCCGCCGTCGAAAACGGCCCGTGCGTCGCCGCCTTGTGCCCGATGCAGACCAGCACCAGCGGCGGGTGCAGCGACACCGACGTGAACGAATTCACCGTCAGTCCGTGCGGCTTCCCGTCGCGCCCCATCACCGCCGCCACCGCCACGCCCGTCGCGAACGCGCCGCACACCCGGCGGAACACCGCCGGCGCCACGCCCTCCGGCTCCCCTTTCCCGCTTTTCTCCGGCATCCTTGACACGGTAATAAACCTAATCCTATCATGGGGTTTGCAAGGCGAGCCAATCCGGCTTCGCCCGGCGCTGGCCATTCTCTCCCGTTCAGGAGGCGCACTTGATCAAGCTCGACATCGTCAACGAAGTCGTCAACCGCACCGGCATCACCAAGACCAAGGCTGAAATGGCCGTGGAAACCGTCTTCGAGTCCATGAAGCGCGCCCTCGCCCAGGGAGAGCGCATCGAGCTGCGCGGCTTCGGCATCTTCACAGTGCGCCCGCGCAAGACCGGCATCGGCCGCAACCCGCGCACCGGCGCCGAAGTCGCCATCCCGCCCGGCAAAGCCGTCCGTTTCAAGCCAGGCAAGGAACTCCAGTCTCTCGACTGACGGCCAGTCCTGCCTGCCGTGAACCCGTCCGCTGACGACCCGCGGCCCCTTTGCGAGCACCTTTGGGCCCCGCCAACCCTGGCCCGCACGCTGCTCTCGCAGCCAAGGCTCTGGCTCCACCTCCTGCTCTTCTTCGCCACTCTCTTCACCACCACCGCCCTCGGCGCGCGCCTCCAGTACAACTTCCAGAACCAGCTCCCTCCCTTCGATCTCGAGCACGACCTTGCCGCGTTTTCCGACGCTCTCCGCGAGCCGCGTCTGCTGCTCGACGGCCTCCCCTACGCGCTCGCCCTCCTGCTTGTCCTCCTCGCCCATGAAGCCGGCCACTGGCTCGCCTGCTTCTATCACAACATCGACGCGAGCCTCCCCTACTTCCTGCCCGCGCCCACCTTCATCGGCACCTTCGGCGCCTTCATCCGTTTCCGCTCAGCCGTCAAGAGCCGCAGGGAGCTGTTCGACGTCGGCATCGCCGGTCCGCTCGCCGGGTTCCTGTTCGTCATTCCCGTGCTCGGCATCGGCATGGCGCTGTCGCGCGTCGTCCCCGGCATCGGCCAGCAGAGCGAGATCCAGTTCGGCTCGCCGCTGCTGATGCGCGCCATCGAAATGTGGCTCTTCCCCGGCGTGCCCGCCGAAGACATCTACCTCCACCCCGTCGCCCGCGCCGCATGGGTCGGCCTGCTCGCCACTTCGCTCAACCTGCTCCCCATCGGCCAGCTCGACGGCGGCCACATCGTCTACGCCTGCTTCGGCGAGCGCCACCGCGCCATCTCCACCGCCGCCATCGCCGCCATGGCCCTCCTCGGCTTCGTCTACTGGCCGTGGTGGATCTGGGCGGCGCTCCTCTTCTTCATCGGCCGCAAACACTTCCACGTCTACGACGTGGCCCCCCTCGGACACGCCCGCCGCCGCGCGTTCCGCCTCGTCATCCTCATCTTCATCCTGAGCTTCATCCCCGCACCCGTTCTGTACAATAACGGGCAGGGTTGGCTGCCCTGACGCGCGGCATGAAGATCTCGGCCACGATCATCACCTGCAACGAAGAACGCAACGTGCCCCGCGCCATCGAAAGCCTCCGCTGCTGCGACGAAATCCTCGTCGTCGATTCCGGATCCACTGACCGCACCGTCGAGATCGCCCGCAAGTTCGGCGCCCGCGTCATCGAAGCCGGCTGGCGCGGCTACGCCGGCCAGAAAAACTTCGCCTCCGAACAGGCTGCCCACGATTGGATCCTCTCCATCGACGCCGACGAAGCCCTCAGCGAAGACCTTGAAGCCGAGATCTGGCAGCTCAAGAAAAACGGCCCGCAGTTCGACGCCTACACCGTCCCGCGCCTCGCGCAATACCTCGGCCGCTGGATTCTCTATTCCGGCTGGTATCCCGACCGCAAGATCCGCCTCTTCGACCGCCGCAAGGCCCGCTGGGTCGGCGACTACGTCCACGAGTCCGTCGTCTGCGACGGACGCGTCGGGCATCTCGCCGGCAACCTGCTCCACTTCACCTGCGGCTCCCTCAGCGAGCACCTCAAGACAATGGACCGCTACACCACCCTCGCCGCCGAGGAGCTCGCCGCCCGCCGCACGCCCGTGCACTACCGCCATCTCCTGCTCGAGCCCGCCTGGACATTTTTCAGAACTTATGTTCTGAAGCGCGGCTTCCTCGACGGCGTCGAAGGCCTCGCCATCGCCTATATGGCCGCCCTCTACACCTTCCTCAAGTACGCCAAGGCCCGCTTCATGACCTCCGCCCGCTAAGCCGATGCGCGTCCTCCACATCGACACCGGCCCGGCCATGCGCGGCGGCCAGCATCAGGCCCTCCTGCTCATGAACGCCCTCGCCGGCCGCGGCCTCCAGTGCGCCCTGCTCTGCCCGCCCGCTGCGCCCCTGTTCAGCAACGCCCGCGCCGCCGGCCTCGCCGTCGAGCCCCTCTCCGCCTCCGCGCTGCGCCGGGCGGCGCGCGGCTTCGATCTGATTCACTGCCACGACGCCCGCTCCCATACGCTGGCCGCCCTGCTCGCTCCCCTCCCGTTCGTCGTCAGCCGCCGCGTCGATTTCCCTGTCAACACCCACTGGTTCTCCAGATGGAAATACCGCCGCGCCGCCCTCTTCCTCGCCGTCAGCGATGCCGTCCGGCGCCGCCTCGAAGCCGCCGGCGTGCCCGCCCCGAAAATCGCCCTCGTGCCCGACGGAGTGCCTCTCCCGCCGCGCACCAGCACGCTCGACGGCGGCGTCATCTCGCCGGCTTCGGACGATCCGCGCAAGGGCGCGGCGCTCATCCGCCGCGCCGCCGTGGACGTCCGCTTCTCCGCCGATCTCCTGCGCGACCTGCCCTGCGCCCGCGCCCTCGTTTACATCAGCGAGAGCGAAGGGCTCGGCTCCGCCGCTCTGCTCGCTCTCGCCTACGGCGTGCCCGTCATCGCCAGCCGCGTCGGCGGTCTTCCCGAAGCCGTCATCGACGGCGTCACCGGCTTTCTCGTCGGCAACGACCCCGCTTCCATCGCCGCCGCCGTGGCGCGCCTCGCCGCAGACCGCGATCTCGCCGCCCGCCTCGGCGCCGCAGGCCGCCGCCTCGTCGAAGAGCGGTTTACAATCGATCGCATGGCCGAGAAGACCATCGAGGCCTACAAAAAGGTGCTTGCATGAACGATCTGCTCCTGGCCTCGCTGCTCGCCGGCGCCTTCGGGCTCGTCATCGGCAGCTTCCTCAACGTCTGCATCAGCCGCCTCCCGCACGACTACTCCGTCGTCGCGCCCCGGTCGCACTGCCCGCGCTGCGGCGCCGCCATTGCCTGGTATGACAACATTCCTCTCCTCAGCTTTCTTCTCCTGCTCGGACGGTGCCGCGCCTGCCGCGCCCCCATCTCCTTCCGCTATCCGCTCGTCGAATTCTCCACGGGGCTGCTCTTCTTCTGGGCGTGGTGGCGCGCCGGCGGCGGATGGGCGGGCGTCAAGTGGTGCCTGTTCGCCGCCATCCTCGTCGAGCTGATCTTCTCCGACGCCGAAACCCGCATTCTTCCCGACGAGTTCACCCTCGGCGGAATCTTCGCCGGTCTCGCCCTCGCCCCCGTCGTGCCCGTTCCAGAAGGCTTCATCGCGTGGCTGTGGCGCTTCCAGCGTCCCGAATCCTCCCCAGCCCTCGAATCCTTCGTCCACGCCTGCGCCGCCTCCGCCCTCCTTTCCGGCGGACTCTGGTTGATGGGCTTCCTCTACGAGCGGCTCCGGGGCAGGGAAGGTCTCGGCCTCGGCGATGTCAAAATGACCGCCTTCCTCGGCGCCTTCCTCGGTTTCGAAACAGGTCTCCTCGCCCTCATGGCAGGCTCGCTCCTCGGCAGCGTCCTCGGACTCATCTGGATCAAGGCGCGCGGCGAAGACGCCGCCACCTTCGAGCTGCCCTTCGGCTCGTTCCTCGGCGTCGGCGCCATCCTCGCCGCCGCCACCCGGCTGTGACGTCTGCGCCGCAGTCCGGGGGCTCGCTCGACAGCCCTGCGCTAAGATAGTGTTCAACGCCTCATGCGGGATCTTCTCGACATCCTGCCGCCCGGCAGCCGCGAGTTTGAGCTGGCTCGCTCGCTCGACCCGCAGCGCATCCCCGCCCACATCGGCATCATCATGGACGGAAACGGCCGTTGGGCGCGCCGCCGCAGCCTGCCCCGCGCCGCCGGCCACCGCGCCGGCGTCGAGCCCGTGCGCATGTCCGTCGAAACCTGCGCCCGCCTCGGCGTCTCCTCGCTCACCCTCTACGCCTTCTCCGCCGAAAACTGGAAACGGCCGCGCGCCGAGGTCGAAACCCTCTGGCGCCTCCTCCATTACTATCTCGGCCGCGAAGTCGCCCACCTGATGGAGAACAACATCCGCCTCCGCGCCATCGGACGCATCCACGCGCTGCCCGCCGAGGTGCGCCGCCAGCTCGAAGAAGCCGTCCGCTCCACCAGCGGCAACACCGGCCTCATCCTCAACCTCGCCATCAACTACAGCGGACGCGCCGAAATCGTCGACGCCGTCAACGCCCTCATCGAAGAAGCGCGCATCGCCGGAACCCTTGAAAACCTCGTCATCGACGAACAATCCATCCACCGCCGCCTCGCGACCGCCGGACAGCCCGATGTCGATCTCCTCATCCGCACCTCCGGCGAAATGCGCATCTCGAACTTCCTCCTCTGGCAGATCGCCTACGCCGAACTCTATGTGACCCCCATCCTCTGGCCGGACTTCGACCGCCTCGCCCTGCTCGAAGCCATCGCCGCTTTCCAGAAACGCGACCGCCGCTTCGGCGGCATCCACCCTGTGCGCAACGCCCAGCTCGAGCAGTCCTCTCTCATCGGCGCCCAGGGGCTTCCCGTCCGATGAAGCGCCTCCTCACCGGACTCGTTCTCACTCCGGTCTTTTTCTACATCGTCGTCTTCGCCCCCGATGCCCTCTTTCTGGCCGCTCTCGCCGGAGTCGGCCTCGTCTGTTATTACGAATTCCTCGGAATCGCCTCCCGCCATATCCAGGATTTCGAATATGATCCGCGCCGCAATCCGGCCGGATATCTCGCTGGTTTGCTGCTCCTCCTTCTGCCCGGCAGCGAAGTCCTCACCATCGTCCTGTTCGCTTTTCTCATGTGGATTTTCGCGCTGCGGGCGAAAAATCTCTCCCATATTCTGCCCTTCGCCGCCATGGCCACCTTCGGCCTCGTCTACGTCTTCGGCGCCTGGAAGTGCGGCCTCTCCCTGCGCCTGCTCGATCCCTGGTGGATGCTGTTCGCCACCGCCATCAACTGGATCGGCGATACCTTCGCCTACTACGGCGGCAGGGCTTTCGGGCAGCGCAAACTGGCCCCCGTGCTCAGCCCCGGCAAGACCTGGGCCGGCGCCATCGCCTCCCTCGCCGGCACGCTCGTGCTCGGGCTCTGGTTCCTTCACTGGAAGTTCCCCCATGTCTCCCTCTGGCAGGGCGTGATCCTCTGCCTCGCCGCCAACCTCAGCGGGCAGGTCGGCGACCTCTGCGAATCGGCCATCAAGCGCGGCGCCGGCGTCAAGGACAGCGGCAACTCCCTCCCGGGTCACGGCGGCTGGCTCGACCGCGTCGACTCGAGCCTCTTCTCCGTCCCTGTCGTCTACTGGCTCCTCCACTCCGGCTGGATCCGTCCCTGACCGCCGGGCGTTGACGCCGCTGCACCGGGGGCATAGCATCGGCGCATGCCCGTTGAAAAAGTCACGCGCCGCTCTCTCGTGGCCTCCTCCCCGGCCTTCGCCTCCGCCGCCTCGTACCGCCGCATCGCAGGCGCCAACGGCCGCGTCCGCCTCGGCGTCATCGGCTCCGGTCCGCGCGGCCAATACCTGATGCGGGAGGCTCTGAAAGCCGACCTTGCCACGATCGTCGCCGTCTGCGACATCTACGATGTCCGCCGCCGCCAGGCTGCGCAGCTCGCGCCCGCCCCCGTGGCCGAATACGCCGACCACCGCCGCGTGCTCGAGCACAACGACATCGACGCCGTCATCATCGCCACCCCCGACCACTGGCACGCCCCCATCACCATCGACGCAGCCCGCGCCGGCAAGGACATCTACTGCGAAAAGCCCCTCGTCCACAATCCCGAAGACGGCCAGGCCGTCGTGCGCGCCGTGCGCGAGCACCGCCGCATCCTCCAGGTGGGCACCCAGGGCCGCGGCATGAAGCAGAACCTGCAGGCGCGCGCCCAGTTCGTCGAGTCCGGCATCCTCGGCAAGGTCGGCCTCGCCCGCACCTGGTACACCTCCAACGCCGGCTACATCCAGCAGCCCCCGCCCGGCATGGAGCGCAAGCCCGAAGGGCTCGACTGGGACCGCTGGCTCGGCCCGGGGCCCAGAATCCCCTGGAACCCCGGCGTCTACTTCAGCCCCTACAAGTGGCTCCACTACGATGGCGGCATGATCATGGGCATCGGCATCCACGTCGTCGACACCGCCCACATGCTGCTCGGCCTTTCGCGCCCGCTGGCGGCAACGGCCGCGGGCGGAATTTATTACTACAACGACGGCCGCGATACGCCCGACGTGATCACCGGCGCCATTGAATATCCCGAAAAAATCACCGTGACGTTCGAGGCGGAATGCCTCTCCGCGCCCGGCGTCAAAACCGCCGCTGGCGTGGAATTGCGCGGCACGGGAGGCGTGCTCACTGCGCACCGGTATCTCACGAAAGATTCCTTGATTTACGAACCCAACGCCCGCTTCAGCCAGGCGCCGCCGGCGAAATACGACGGCGTCGGCCCCATCGCGCTGCCCATGCTCGAAAACTGGATCGACTGCATCCGCACCCGCCGCAAGACCATCGCCAACGAGGAAGTGGCCTATTGGTCTACCGTCGCCTGCTTCATGATGAACCGCGCCTGGCTCACACGCTCCCGCATCGAATGGCGCCCCGAATGGGACCTGCCCGCCTGACCGCCGCCGCTGTGCCAGAATGCCTGCCATGGCGCGCACGTTCTTCCTGCTGATGAGCGCTGCAGCGGCGCTCTTCGCCCAGGACTGGGATCTCGCCCGCCGCAACGCCCGCGACGCCGCCCGCGCCGCCCGCTTCTCGAAGCGCCTCGCCTGGGCGTGGCTCGGCTACGCGGATCCGCACTCCGGCCTCCTCCCCCGCAATCTCACGAATAGCCCCTTCTGGAACGCCCAGGACGCCGCCGCCGACAACTGGCCGTTTTATCTGCTGACGGCGGAAATCACCGGCTCGTACCATCTGAAACTCGCCACGCACCGCATCCTCGAACAGGAGCGCCGTCTCGCGCCGCGCCTCGACAGCCTTCCCGATGACTTTTACTTCGACACGCAGAGCTTTCCCGGAAAGCTCGACCTCGACCGCCTCATCTTCGGGGCTGCCGAATACGCCAGGGACGGCCTCATTCCCGTCACCGAATGGCTCGGTCCTGGTCCCTGGTTGGAACGGATGAAGGAATTGATCGGCGACATCTGGAAACATGCTCCCTACGAGTCGCAACATGGCCGCATTCCATCGAAAGTGCTGGAGGTCAACGGCGATCTGCTCCAGGTGTGCAGCCGCCTCTACTGGATCACGGGCGAAGAGACATACCGCGAGTGGGCGTTCCGGCTTGCGGAATATGACCTGTTCGAAGTCGACCTGCTCGCGCTGCCCCGCATGCAGTTCGACGATCACTCCTGCGAGGTCTTCGGCGGGCTTTCGGAAGCCTACGTGATCGCGGCGCGCACGGATCCGGAGCGCCGCCGCCGCTGGCAGCCGCGCCTGCATCGGATCATCGACCGCGCGCTGGAAATCGGGCGCAACGCCGACGGGCTCTTCTACAACGCTTTCAACCCCGCCACTGGCGCCGTGCTCGACGATGACCTCACCGACAACTGGGGCTACAACTTCAACGCGATTCTCACCGTGGCGGAACTCGACGGCGTGCCGCGCTACCGCGATGCGGTGCGCCTGGCGCTCGAGCGGATCCACAGATACGCGGACTTCCCCTGGGAGCGCGGCGGCGCCGACGGCTACGCCGACTCGGTCGAAGGCGCCATCAACCTGCTGAACCGCATCCCCGTCGAATCCGCCTGGCGCTGGGTGGACGCCTCCATGGAAATCCTTCTGGGCAAACAGAGCACCGGCGGGCTGATCGAGGGCTGGCACGGCGACGGCAACAGCGCCCGCACCGCCTGGATGTGGGCGCTCTGGAAGACGCAGGGCGTGACCGCGGAGCCGTGGACCGATGACCTCGAATTGGGCGCCGCCCCTCTGCCCGGAGGGGGCATCGCCCTGTCTCTCCGCAGCGGATTCCCCTGGCGTGGCGTGCTGCGCTTCGACCGCCCGCGTCACCGCATTTTCCTGCGCCTGCCCTTCGACTATCCGCGCATCAATCAGTTCCCCGAGTGGTTCGTCGTCGAAGCGCGCCGCCACTACGCCGTATCATCCACGGAAGAGCCCGCGCCCCGTCGCGTCTCCGGCGCCGAACTGCGTGCCTGGCACGTCCAGATCCCTGCCGGAGCGGAATTGCGGCTGACCGTCCGCCCGCTCGACGAAAGCGAGCCCCAATGACTCTCCGGGACATCTGCATGGAGGAAAGTCCCCGCGCGTTCTGAATCCCGCGCGCCAGCAGTCGCCAACCGTGCCCGCCGCTCCCCCACCGGGTTTCCCCTCGCGCTTGCGCGAGGGCTGCATCCCAACTGTGCCCCACTCTCCCTCCCCCCCCGGGTTTCCCCTCGGCCTTGGCCGAGGGCTGCATCCCAACTGTGCCCTGTTCACCCTCCCCCCGGGTTTCCCCTCGGCCTTGGCCGAGGGCTGCATCCCAACTGTGCCCTGCTCACCCTCCCCCCGGGTTTCCCCTCGGCCTTGGCCGAGGGCTGCATCCCAACCGTGTCTCCCTGAGCCGCGAGAACCGGGGGTCACCCGAACAGCACCACTCCTGCGCGGAATTTCCGGGGCAGCTGTCCTGTTCGCCTCCGCCGGAATCCCCCACTCCCCCAGAGTCGAATCCTCAGTCGGCGCACGCTTCCAACGTTGTCCTGCGCCGCCACTGGAAATGCGCGCTCAACCGCAAGGCCACGCGCCAACCGGTCTGCGGTCGCCTGCCCGCGCGAAGTCGCCCGGCGCTGCACTCGTCCTGATCGAGGGATCATCCCTTCAGGCGGGGAAAACGGATAAGAATGTACGCTTTCAGCGGGCCGAAAGATTAAACTCCATCCACCCTGGATTTCCCTATTGACGAGTATGGGGTCTGAAATGCCATAATGAAATCAAACATAAGTCGTCATCGACTTAATTGCATCCCCGCGAGGAGGCCCAGCTCCTCGCAAGCCCCTCTGACAGGAGGCCGTGCGGTGCCCAGCCACACGGCCTCATCGCTTTTTGGGCGTCCCTCTCCAGGCTCGCTGTTCCGTCCCCTGACCGCAGAACGCAAATCAGGACGGATGAATTCCACTCCGGGGGCAGACGCCCCTGACACAGTGCCCACGCCCCTGCGGATCATCCGCATCCATGAAATCACCCTCGGGTTCAAATCGGACTCGGAGATGGGATGAGAAGGCCGGTTCCTGGCGGGACGCGATACGCCCCCAGTGATCGTCAGGATAAAACGCACTCTTCCGGTGCAGGAAAGAAGACCGGCCATGAAGGAGCATGGCATGAGCAGCGCGGTGCGGCCAGCGGCAACGGCCCGTCCTGAGTGGACGATTGGACTGGATCTGGGGGGACCGTTGGAGCCAGGACTGCGTGCTGGATGCCGGAGTCGAGGTGGTGGAAGAAGGGCGGGTGGCGACGACGGGCGACGGGCTGTCGGGGTTGGGCGGGGGCCAACGACAGTGCCGCGAGCGAAGGGCGCGAAACGCTCGGGAGCGAGCGGTCCTCAACCGTGCCGCGCCCTCCCCAACGGATTTCCCCTCGCCCTTGGCCGAGGGCTGCATCCCACCCGTGCCCCCTCCCACCCCACAAACCTTTGCCCCGCAACACCAGCGAAAACCCGAAAAAGCGATTTTGCGAAACGAACCGAAACCCGCCCCGCGCAAACAGAGCCGCGCGGGAGCAGCCCGAAGGGCTGCGACCAAGCGGTTCAAACACAACCTCCCCAACCTTCCGACACCCCCCATCGCGCCGCAGGCGCGGCTAGTCCGCCGCCCTCCCCAACGGATTTCCCCTCGCCCTTGGCCGAGGGCTGCATCCCACCCGTGCCCCCTCCCCCCAAACCCAAAACCGCAATTTTACGAAACGAACCGAAACCCGCCCCGCGCAAACAGAGCCGCGCGGGAGCAGCCCGAAGGGCTGCGACCAAGCGGTTCAAACACAACCTCCCCAACCTTCCAACACCCTCCCATCGCGCCGCAGGCGCGGCTAGTCCGCCGCCCTCCCCAACGGATTTCCCCTCGGCCTTGGCCGAGGGCTGCATCCCACCCGTGCCCCCTCCCACCCCACAAACCTTTGCCCCGCAACACCAGCGAAAACCCGAAAAAGCGATTTTGCGAAACGAACCGAAACCCGCCCCATCGCAGGCGCAACGACACCCTTGCCCCGCCCGGGCCGCAGGCAACAATGCAGCCGTGCGCCCCTCAACACCCCCATCACGCCGACGCCCGCGCCGCCCCGCAGACAGACGGCGGTTTCCTGCGGACGTCGCACGAAACAGACGGCAACTACCCGGCGCGCCGTGTCCGAAACATTTGCGCCCGATCTTGTGCTATTCTATGAATGTTCCAATGTGCGGGCCTCGATGCACCCGCACCCATCCTGCCCTGTCAGCCAGCTTCATCAGGCTGCGGATGAACCCTGAATGATTGCGATCCGGTGAATCATTCGCGCTGGCATTTCTAAACCCTTCGGAGGTATTTTCATGGCTGAGACCAGAAAAACGAGGACGCAATCGAAGGCTGCGGCGGAGGGATCCGCTCCCAAGCGCGCGGCCCGGTCAAAGGCCCCGGCGGCGACTCACGCCGGCGAACAGGAAGCAAGGCCCCGCGCCTCGGCGACTCGCAAGGCGGCTCCGCGCCGCTCGGCGGCTCAGGCCTTCGATCCTCAGCTTCATCACGAAGAGATCGCCCGCGAGGCCTATCTGCTGTGGCTCGGGCGTGGCATGGCCCACGGCCACGATCAGGAGGACTGGTTCAGGGCGACGGAAATCGTCCGCGCCCGCTACACTCCGGCGCCGCGCCGCCGCGCCGCCGGCAGCGCCGCCTAACTCGCCCGCTGGGCCGCCGCCTGGCCGCGGAACTTCCGCAGCACGGCCAGAACGCGGCCCTGAATCTCCAGCCGCTCCGGCTCGACGTAGATCGGCGCCATTTCCGCATTGGCCGGCTGGAGGCGGATCTTGCCCCCGGGCTCCCGGTAGAGACGCTTCAGCGTCGTCTCCATTCCGTCCACCAGAGCCACGACAATTTCGCCGTCGCGTACTTCAGCCACCCGCTCTACCAGAACGAAGTCTCCGCTGCAGATGTGGTCCTCGATCATCGAGTCGCCCTTCACCTGCAGGGCATACACGTTTTCCGATTCGGTGAACTCGCCCAGATTGAGCGTCTCCGGCATGGCCACGCTTTCCACGGGAGATCCGGCTGCAATGCGGCCCAGCAGAGGCACCTCTTTGTGCCGCCCGCGCCGCCCTTCCAGCCGCTCGCGCTCCGCTTCGAGATAGTCCGGCGAAACTTCAATCGACCGGCTTTCGTTGAAGCGCCGCCGCACATAGCCTTTCTGCTCCAGCGCGGAAATGTGCTTGTGAACCGTGGCCAGAGAGGACAGGTTCAGTCCGGCGGCGATCTCCTCGAAACTCGGGCTGAAGCCGTGGCGCTCCAGGTAGGCGACCAGGAAGTCGAGCACTTCCTTTTGCCGCGGCGTTAATGCCATGCCTTCATTGTTGGCGAAAATTCAGCGAAAGTCAACAACAATTTTCCAGGGCGGCGAAAAATCATGGATCGGTGCCCGCAGCGGTCCGCCGGCCGGGCAGCGTCAAGCCTCCCCGCAGCGGGAAGTGCCGGGCGCTTCAGTTCAGCCCGCAGGCGCCCGGCGTCGGGCACACGCCCCCCGACGGGCACATGGGCGCGGACGGCTCGCTCCTGCCGGCGGCTGAATGCGCGGCGAATGTCGAAAATTCTTTTCTGAGCTGCCCGCTCCCGCACGACGGACAGTGAAGACCGTTGTCTTCTTCCCTGCGGACAAGCTTCTCGAAGCGCAGTCCGCAATCGGCGCAGCTGTATTCGAAAATCGGCATCGCTTTACCGTTGGCTTTCTCTCAGAATCTCTACTGCTATTCTATCCGCCAGCGCCCGCACTTCGGCGTTCGGCGCCGTGTAACCGTTCACGAGGATCGAAAACGCCACCCGGCGCGCCGGATCGTCCCCCGCGTAGCCCGACAGCGCCGCCACATGAGCCAGGCTCCCTGTCTTGGCGCGGATGGCTGCCGCATCGGCCACGCCGCGGAAGCGTCCGCTCAGAGTTCCGTCGTCGCCCGCGACCGGAAGCAGCGAGCGGAACAGCTCGCCCAGCCCCCTCGCCTCCATATGCCGCAGCAGCGCTGTCAGCGAAGCAGCGGAGAGCAGCCCGCGGCGCGACAGTCCCGAACCGTCTTCGAGGTCGAACTCCTTCTCTTCCGCGCCCGCTTCTTTCAGCAGCGCCGCCATCTCCTCCACCCCCGCCCGTGCCGTCCCCTCGCCGCGCACCACGTGCGCGGTCTCGCGCAGCAGCATCTCCGCGTGCAGGTTCTGGCTCACCTTGTTCACGATCCGCGCCAGTTCCGCGAGCGGCGGCGATTCGCGCCGCGCCAGCTCCACGCCCTGCGGCTCGCTCCACGGCGCGCCCGGCGCGCGAGCCAGGCTGCGCGCCCGTCCCCGGATGACAACGCCTCTCTGCCGCAGCAGCAGCGCGAACGCCTCCGCAGCGAACTGCGCCGGGTCGGGCACAGCCACCCACTGCACGGCCGCGCCGCCCCCGGGCGGCGCCACGCCGCGGATCTCCAGCACGCTCGACCCCGGCGCCCGCGCCACTTCGATCCGCCTCTCCGCCCCCGCCCGCGTCCGCAGCGTGTTGTGCACCGTGAACGGCTCGAGCGGCGGCAGAAACTCCACCGCCGCGGGTTCGCCTTCAGCCTTGCCGGGCCGCACGGACAACCGCACGGCGCTGTCGTTCACCGTCAGCGCGCTCACCGGCGCGCCGTACTCCCACGTCATGTCGCCTACCGCCCATCCTGCCGGATGCGGCTCCCACGGCCATCGCGTGGCATCCCCCACAATGTCTCCGTCGATCACCCGGACGCCGCGCAGCACCACGCGGTCGGCCAGTTCCGCCAGCGGTCCGAGAGGATCGCCCTCCTTCGCGTCCTTCGAGTACGGCACCACGCGCCCGGACAGGGTCGGATCGCCGCCCCCCACCAGCCGGAGATCTCCGCGCAGGCGTCCCTGCTCGTCAGGAGCATCCGGCGCAAGCACGCGCGTGACGAAGCGGTATTCCGGTCCCAGCCGCACGAGCGCCAGCGCCGTGCTGACCAGTTTCGTATTCGACGCCGGCGTCATCGGCACGCGAGCGTTGCGCTCGTACAGCACCGCCCCATCGGCCACGCGGACGGCCAGAATCCCCCAGGAGGCACGCTTCGCTGCGGGCGCGTCCAGCACCGCTGCGATCCTCTGATCCAGGCTTTGCCCTGTGGCGGCGGGAGGAAGGCACGCCGCCAGCGCCAGCACGGATGCTACGCTTCTCATGCGCATCAGTGTATCCTGAGGCCGTGGCCCGTCTGTGGTGCGCCCTGATTCCCCTCGCGGCTCTGGCCGGAGGGCTCGATCCCCGCCCGGCGGCCAAAGACTACCCGCACCATGCCCGGCTGCCTGCGGCCGCCATCGGCGCCGAATATCACGGCCGCGCCTTTGATTCGCAGGCGGGCGGCTTTTTCACGCAGGATTATCTCGTCGTCGAAGCCGCCCTGTTTCCGTCCGCGCCGATGGAGTTCTCGCCGTCGCACTTCCGGCTTCGGCTCAACGGCAGACAGCCGGATCTGCTGCCGGTCACTCCGGGCACGGTCGCGCTCGCCATCCGCAACCCGGATCACTACGAGCGCAGGCCCGGCATCGCCGCCGGCGGCGGCGTAGGCGGAGGCCAGGTGATCTTTGGCCAGCCGCGGCGCGCCGAGCGTTTCCCTGGCGATCCGGAGGCGCGGATTCCCGCGGGCGGCCCCGGCTCGCAGTCGGCGGGGACGCCGGAACCGCTCCGCAACGCGGCCGAAGCCGCCGAAACGTTCGGCCTGTCCCGCATCGAAGCCCCTCCTGCCGGCGCTGCGGGTCTCGTGTATTTTTACTGGCGCGGCAGGCACGCGAAGCTGAAGCGCATCGAGCTCGTCTACGACGGACCTGCCGGCCAGGCCGTCCTCAGGCTGCGGTGAGCCGCGCTTCGAGCCACAACGCCAGCAGCAGCACAATCACCATCAGCGCGCCCAGAACCGGCAGGCCCATCACCACCCCAATGCCCGCAAAGTGCGCGAAGTAGCCCAGCGACGCCGGCGCCAGCAGCGCGCCGGTCCAGGCGATCGAGAAAATGCCGTTGAACACCGCCGGGTGAAACTGCGGAAACCGGTCGCCGATCTTCTCCAGCACCAGCGGCAGAATCACGGAAAAGCCGCCTCCGGTCAGCAGCACGCCCACCGTCGCCCCGAACAGGTTGTCCGTGAAATACAGCGCCATGCAGCCGAAGATCTGCGCAAGCACCGCCCCCGCCAGCATCCGCCCGTGCCTCACCCGGCTCAGCGCCCATTGCGCCGCCGTCCGTCCCAGCACCAGAGCCGCCCAGTACAGCGCCAGCAGCAGCAGCGAAGTCGCCGGACTCGCCCCCAGCCGTTGCGTCAGGAACAGCGCCAGCCAGCCCGCCAGCGCCCCCTCGTTGCCGAACTGGAAAAACAGAATGGCAGCAAACAGCACCGCCGCCGGCGTCCGGAAATCCCGGATCGCATCCCGCCAGTGCCGCTCCGGCAGGACGATCTCCACCGCGGGCGGCGTGCGGGCGAACACCCCCGCCGCCAGCCCGGGCAGCGCCGCCAGCAGAATCAGCAGACTCGGCGCCGTGTAGAAGAAAAACGCCCCCGAAAGAAACAGCACGCACGTCAGACAGCCCGCTCCAAACAGAATCCCCGCCAGATTCAGCGTCGCCGCGCGGTGGATCTCGTACATCGGCGTCAGCGCGTGCATGCCCGCGTGATTGATCACGCCCGCGGCGCACCCCACCAGCAGCAGCCCCGCCAGCCTCCCCCAGACGCTCGCCGGAGGACAGAAGGCAGCCAGCAGCAGCAGCGCCCCGCACGCCAGCCCGCAACCCAGCGCCAGCGCAAATCCCACCCCTTTCCGCCCCAGCACCCACCCGCCGCCAGCCGCTCCTCCCAGCACGCCGAGGTTCTGCAGCAGGAAGTAATGCCCGATCAGCGCGAAGTCCGGCGCCAGGTGATACCGCCACACCGGCAGCACCGACCCCAGCAGCGCGATCAGCATCCCGGAGAAAAACATCGCCCCGAGACCGCGCCGCGCCACCATCATCGCCACCCCCGTTGCCCGGGTTCATCTGTCCTTCGCTCCTCTTTCGGGTGGCATCCTTCGTCATTGTACTGCCCGGACGTCCCGCCGGAAATTCCAGGTTTCATAGAAGCTATCCCAAAATGCGTACATCCGCAGCCGCATCCCGTCCTTCAGTGCGCTGTTTTTCAACACGTTAAGGATGGCACTGAACTTGCTCCCAAACAGAGCGGGTCTAGGTTATCTCACTGAGGTCGGGCGGTTGCCTCCTCCCCGTTCGGCTCAGTCGCCGCCGCTTTCGAGCAATCCCCGCAAGCCACTTCCAGGGGATTGTCCGCCTCCCCCCTCAATTGCGGTAAACTCTCTGGCTCGCTCCCCCCGGCGCCCCGATGCCGTTCTTCACCCTAAAGCCTCCGTCTGAGTCCGCCGTTTCACGGAAAGGGGGGCAAGTCCCCGCTTCCTCCATGAGGCGCCGTGTCTACGCTCACATCGCGGTTTCGCTTCTGCTGATCGCGCCCGTGCTTCTGCAGAAGCATGTCCAGGCGGGCGACCTCGCCAGCCATCTCTACAACGCCTGGCTCGTCCTTCTCGTCAAATCCGGCGAGCCGCTCGGCCTCGAGATCGTGCCGCAGTACTCGAACGTGATGTTCGATTGGTGGCTGGAGGGGCTCTGGCGGATCGGCGGCCCCGCCTTCGCCGAAAAGGCCGCCGTCTCGGTCTCCCTGCTCCTGTTTTTCTGGGGCGCTTTTTTCCTGTTCACCCGGCTCACGGAGCGCTCTGCCTGGCCCATGGCCCCCCTGCTGGCGATGCTGGCCTACAGCTGGATCTGGTTTCAGGGCTTCTTCAACTACTACCTGGCCTGCGCTTTCAGCTTCTGGGCCATCGGACTCGCGGCTTCCGCTGGCCGCCACGCCCTGCTGGCCCTGCCCCTGCTCGGGCTGGCCGCTCTCAGCCACCTGTTGGGCGCCGCTGTCGGCGCCGGTTTCACCCTGTTCGCCCTGGCGCGCAGGCGGCTGCCTCCGCGCTACGGGCGATGGCTGTTTCCTGCCGCGTGCCTGGCGCTTGCCGTTTCGGCTGCGATCCTCCCGCTCCATTTGCGGGTCACCTGGCAGCTGTCGCGCCTCATGCATCTGACTGCCGCCACTCCGTTCTGGCTGCATGATGCCCGTTATTTCATTCCGGCGCTCGTCGTCATCGGCTATGCCGTCTGGATCCTGCTGGCGGCACTGGACCGCAGGACCCCTCTGGGCCTGTCTCTGCCGGCCCCGCAGATGGCCGCGCTCGCCGCCGCCGCTCTCATCCTCCTGCCCACTTCGCTCGACTGGCCGGGCACGCATCACTCGCTCCATTTCATCGACTGGCGCCTGGCGCCCTGGCTCACGCTCTTCCTGCTGGCCTGGCTCGCCCGGCTCGCCGCCGCCCGGCTTTCTCTGATCGCAGGCTTGGCCGCAGCCTCGCTGTTCTTCTCCTTCCTCGTCCTCGATTGGCGGCTTCTGGGCAGAATCGAGCAGGCCTTCCACGACGCCGTCCGGCAGGTTCCGGCGCGGTCGCGCGTGGTGAACACCGTCACCACGCTGCCGCTCGGCATCAACCCGCTGCTTCACCCGATCGACCGCGCCTGCATCGGCCACTGCTTCAGTTACGGCAACTACGAGCCCGCAACGGCTCAGTTCCGCCTGCGCAGCCGCCCCGGCGCAGCCGCCGCCATGTCTTCCATGCGGGACGTTTCGGCGCTGCATCACGGGCAGTACGTCGTCAAGCCCGGCGATCTTCCCCTGTTCGGCGTCTTCCTGCGCGGGAAATCTCCATTCACGCTCTCCGTCCGCCCGTTGGAGGCGGAAGAGCACGTCCGCATCGAGGTCATCTCTCTGCAGGAAGTCCGGTTCTGACGGGCGTCCTGCCCCGCAGGGAGACGGCCGCTGCTGTGGCAACCCGACCCCAAGATATCGGGCCAGAGTTGCAGGCATGTCCACCTTTAGCGGCGCTCTCGCAAATTCCTGTTGACTTTTCCCTTCGATTCCCGTACCATCGGGGCATCACGGAAGAAAGGAGGTGGTCCAGTCGATATGAGTTCTGGTAGTAAACGTTCGCGCGAGGTGGTCAGCGGATAGGCTCGCTCCTGGTTTCCGTGCCGCTCGCCATCAGAGCCCATCGTGGCTGGCGAAATGGAGCGCGCCGGATCCAACCACTCGAGCGCACCCCAGTCAGGCCGCAGGCCTGAATCTGAAGGCTACCGAAAGCCCCGCCGCCGGAGTCCGGCCGCGGGGCTTTTGCCTTTCCGGCGGCCGCGGGCGGTCTGCTATACTGGGAAAAGTCAAGAGGTTTTCCCCGATCATGAAGGCCGGCATCCATCCCGCTTACAACGAAGTCAACGTCATCTGCGCCTGCGGGCATACCTTCCGGACGCGTTCGACCCACAAGGGCGACATCCGCGTGGAAATCTGCTCCAACTGCCACCCCTTCTTCACCGGCCGGCAGAAGCTCGTCGACAGCGAAGGCCGCATCGACCGCTTCCAGCGCAAGCTGCAGCGCACCGCCGCCATCAAGAAGGAAAAGGCGGACCGCGCCAAATCCACCCAGAACTGAGCTTCCACCCGCGGGCGCGGCTCAACGGCCGCGCTCTTTCTCTTCCCTCTTCCTCTTCTCTTCCCGCTCTTTCCGCATGCGGGCGTATTCTTCCCGCTGCTGATCGTTCAGGATCGCGTTGATCTTCTCCGTCTGCGCCTCCTGCAGAGCCCGGAACTCGGGCCGCTGCTTCTCGCGCAACTGCCGGAACTGCTCCCGCGTCTCGTCGAGGATGACGTTGAGCTTTTCCAGCTGCTCCGGCGTCAGTTTCAGCCGCCTGGTCATTTCCTCGACGTAGGCGCGCCGGTACTCTTCCGGGGTGCGCGGCGTCTTCTGCGCCATCTGCTGGCGTCCCGTGAAATACCGGTCGCCGACCACGCCTACCACGACGCCGCTGGCGAACACAATCAGCAGGCTCAACGCGACAGTCAGGTTGGACCGTTTCATGGCAGCGGCTGCTCCGGCGGCGCCTCCGCGGCCATTCCCGCCAGCTCGACCGGCGCCAGTTCAGCCTCGGTCTGCGCCATCAGGCTCTCCACATAGGTCGCCGTGTAGAAATCCGGGTGCGGCCGGCTCGACACCTGGTACACCACCAGAAGCACGCTGGCCGCCGCCGCCACCACGGCCAGCCCGTTGGCCCATTTCCACAGCCTCTCGGTCCAGCTTTGCGTGGACTCGATCCGCGCCCACAGCCGGGGCATGAAGTCCGCCCCGGGCTCCGGCGCTTCGCAGGCGTCCCGGTAGGCCGCCAGCAGCCGGTCCAGCTCCTGCTCCAGATGCCGATTGTCACCGTTCATCGTCCGATCCTTTCCGGGCCTCTTCGCTCCGCCGCGCCGCATAGGCCCGCAACACCCTCTGGCGGGCGCGGAACAGCCTCACCTTCAGGGCATTCTCGTTCACGCGGTAGATCTTTTCCAGCTCCTTCAACGACAACCCTTCCACTTCCTTCAGCGTCAGCAGCAGCCGGTCTTCGTCCGAAACGCCCGACAGCAGCGAATCGACCAGTTCCCGGATCCGGGCCTTCTCTTTCTCATCGACCTCGGCCTTCGATCCTGCCGCTGCATCGGCCATCATCACCTGCTGCTCGCTGAGATCGGCCACACGGGACTCCAGCTTCCGCTTCCGGCGCTTCCGAAGGTAGTCCAGCGCGGCGTTCACCGTCAACCGGTACAGCCACGGCTCGAACACCTCCGGACTGCGGAGCTGATCCAGAGAATAATACAGCCGGATGAACACCTCCTGAGCCACATCCTCTACGTCCTCCGGCCGTCCGATCAGCCGCGATACCGTGCCAAAGATCCTGCGCCGGTACGCCTGGACGATCTGGTTGAACGCCTGCGCGTCTCCGGCCTGCGCCCGCTCCACGATGTCGAATTCCACAAGCATGAAGGACAGAGTCGCGGGCGCGGTTTACATTTCTTTACCTGCGTTTATAGGCGCACCCGGTCCGCTCACAGGTTACAACAGTTTCGCACCATCCTGTCCCGAACCGTACCCCCATGGTAAAATTGGCGTTTAGCCCCGCAGAATGGATTTCCTCTCCGGTCTGAATCCCGAACAGCGCCGTGCTGTCGAACACGTCGAAGGACCGCTGCTGATCCTCGCCGGCGCAGGCAGCGGCAAGACGCGGGTCATCACCCACCGCATCGCTCATCTCATCGCCCGCCACGGCGTCTACGGTCCCTCCATTCTCGCGGTCACCTTCACCAACAAAGCCGCCGGCGAAATGCGCGAGCGCGTTCTGCGCCTGCTCAGCCATCACGCGGCTCAGTCCGGTCCCATCGTCTCCACCTTCCACTCCTTCTGCGTCCGCCTCCTCCGCCGCGACGGCGCCTCCCTCGCCGAACTCCGCCCCGGCTTTACGACGTCGTTCCACATTTACGACGACTCCGACCAGCTCGCTGTCCTCAAGCAGGTTTACAAAAAGCTCGGCATCGACGAGAAAGCGACGCCGCCCCGCGGCATCCTCTCCCGCATCAGCCACGC
Source organism: Bryobacteraceae bacterium (assembly GCA_026002875.1). Taxonomy (NCBI): domain Bacteria; kingdom Pseudomonadati; phylum Acidobacteriota; class Terriglobia; order Bryobacterales; family Bryobacteraceae; species Bryobacteraceae bacterium. The sequence goes on along the minus strand of BPGE01000001.1, from coordinate 523,116 downwards.
CAAGAACCAGGGCTACGCCCCCGAAGACATCTACCGCGTCTCCGCCGCTCCGGACGCCGCCCGCCTCGCGGTGCTGTACGAGCACTACCAGATGGCGCTCCGCGCCGCCAACGCGCTCGACTTCGACGACCTGCTGCTCGAGACCGTCCGCCTCCTCCGCCACGACGATCAGGTCCGCAGCCTCTGGAACCGCCGCATCGAGTTCCTCATGATCGACGAGTACCAGGACACCAACCGCCCGCAGTACGAGCTCATGCGGCTGCTGTCCCAGGCCCACTCCAACGTCGCCGTCGTCGGCGACGAGGACCAGTCCATCTACGGCTGGCGCGGCGCCGACATCCGCAACATCCTCGACTTCGAGCAGGACTTCCCCAACGCTACCGTCATCCGCCTCGAGCAGAACTACCGCTCCACCAAAACGATCCTCGAAGCCGCCTCCCGCGTCGTCGAGCGCAACACCGCGCGCAAGGGCAAAACTCTCTGGACCGACGGCCCCGCAGGCGATCCCATCTGCTATTTCGAGGCTGAAGACGGCGAGCAGGAGGCCCTCTTCATCGCCGATACCATCCGCAAGATCCTCGCCTCGGATCCGCAGACGCACGTCGCCGTCCTCTACCGCACGAACTTCCAGTCCCGCCAGATCGAAGAGGCGCTGCGCCGCTATTCGCTGCCCTATAAAGTGGTCGGAGGCCTGTCCTTCTACCAGCGCGCCGAAATCAAGGACATCCTGGCCTACCTCCACCTGCTGCTGAATCCGCGCGACAACGTCAGCCTCCTCCGCATACTCAACGTTCCTGCGCGCGGCATCGGCAAGACCACCGCCGAACAGCTGGAATCCATCGCGCTGCGCGAACAGTGCAGTCTCTGGGAGGCCATCGGGCGCGCGCTGGATCAGCACGAACTCGGCTCCCGCGCCGAAGCCGCCCTGGCCGCCTTCCGCCGCCTCGTGGAAGAGCTGCGGGACGCCGCCGGCCGCATGCCCCCGCACGAACTCATCGCGTTTCTGCTCGACCGCACCGGCTACCGGCGCATGCTGGAGGCCGAAGGCACGCCGGAATCCGAGTCGCGTCTCGGCAACCTGGAAGAACTCGTCTCCGCCGCCGCCGACTCGGCCGAGCGCGGCGAATCGCTCCAGGATTTCCTCGACACCGCCGCCCTGCGCTCCGACGCCGACGACGTCGACACCTCGGCCCAGGTCTCGCTGCTCACCATGCACAACGCCAAGGGGCTCGAGTTCCCCGTCGTCTTCATCGCCGGCATGGAGGAAGGCCTCTTCCCGCACTCGCGCTCCATCGACAGCGAATCGATGCTCGAGGAAGAGCGCCGCCTCTGCTACGTCGCCATGACGCGCGCCATGCGCCGCCTCTATCTCTCGAGCGCCCGGTGGCGCCGCAAGTACGGCGGCGCGCCGCTCGATTCCTGCCAGCCCTCGCGCTTTCTCGAAGAGATTCCGCGGCATCTGCTGGAAACCCTGCACGAGCCGCGCCACGTGCCCGGCGCGCTCGATCTGTTCGGCGAACGCGCCATGGTGCGCGAGGCCGTGCGCCGCCACACCTACACCGGCAAGACGGTCAACTCGATCGATCACATCCAGCAGTTCTTCGCCGAGCGCGGCATGCGCGGCCCGGCCGTCAGCCCTTCCCAGCCGAAGCCCGCCGCTCCCGCGGCGCCGCCCAAGGCGGCGCCTCAGCCGCCGCCCGCCCCGCAGAAGCCTGCCGCGCCTCCTCCGCCGGCAGGAAAGAGCGCTCCGCAGCGCGGCGGCGGCCTGCGTCCCGGCGCTGCGGTCCGCCATCCCAAATACGGCCGCGGCACGATCGTGCGCAAAGAAGGCGACGGCGACGACGCCAAGCTCACCATCAGTTTCCCCGGTTTCGGCCTGAAAAAACTGGTCGCCCGCTTCGCCGGGCTCCAGCAGGACGACTGACTTTTTGTACACTACAGAGGACTGCACAGCATGAACACGAAGAACGTCACCGACCGGGCCGAGCGCAAGGCCCTCAAGCGCAAGGCGCGCAAGGAAGCGGAGATCGCCAATCCGCTCAAGCCGCGCGACTACGAGCGCGGATCGAAAAAGCGCAAAGTGAAGAAGATGGCCAAGGGCCAGCGCAAGCGTTAACGCGGTGGAAAGGGCGCGCGGCCAGGCTGCGCCGCGCGCCCTTCCTGCCATGGAAAGGCCGCTCGGGTGAAATCCCTCTTCCGCACGAAGAGCATCCCGGAACTCATTGCCGCCGCCGAGGCGCCCGACAAGCGGCTTGCGCGCACGCTCGGCCCATGGTCGCTGATGGCTCTTGGCATCGGCGCCGTCATCGGCTCCGGCATCTTCATCCTCACCGGCACCGCCGCTGCGGGCGAAGTGCGCACGTACGAGTCGCTCCTGCACGTCCCGCTGCTCGACCTGCTGATGCAGGGCGGCAGCTCGAGCTTCACGTTCGGAAGGCCCGGCGCCGGACCGGGCGTGGCGCTGTCGTTCCTGCTCACCGCCATCGTCTGCGGCTTCGCCGCCCTTTGCTACGCCGAGATGGCCTGCGCCATCCCCGTGGCCGGCTCAGCGTACACCTACGCCTACGCCACCATGGGCGAGTTCATCGCCTGGATGATCGGCTGGAATCTGGTGCTCGAATACGCCGTCTCGAACATGGCCGTCGCCGTCGGCTTCTCCGCCCACGTCACGCACATGATCGAGGGCGTCTTCGGCATCGAGCTGCCGCGCGCGCTCACGACGCCCGCCATCCAGGGCGGCGAATTTACGGGCGCGTGGTTCAACCTGCCGGGATTCCTCGTGGTGATGGGGCTTACGTGGCTGCTCGTCTACGGCATCAGGGAAAGCGCCCGCGCCAACGACATCATGGTGCTCGTCAAGATCGCCGCCATTCTGGTTTTCATCATCGGCGCAGCGCGGGCCATTGATCCTTCCAATTACCGCCCCTTCATGCCGAACGGCTTCACCGGCGTGCTCACCGGCGCGGCCATCGTGTTCTTCACCTACATCGGTTTCGACTCCGTCTCCACCGCCGCCGAAGAGTGCAAGGACCCGCAGCGCGACCTGCCCATCGGCATCATCGGCACGCTCATCGTCTGCGGACTGCTGTACATCGGCGTCGCCGTCGTGCTCACCGGCATCGCCCACTGGAGCACGCTGAACAACGCCGCCCCCATCGTCGGCGCGCTCAAGAGTCTCGGCATGAACACGCTGTGGAAGTGGATCGACATCGGCGCCCTCGGCGGCATGGTCTCTTCGCTGCTCGTCTTCCAGTACGGCCAGGCGCGCGTCTGGTTCGCCATGTCGCGCGACGGGCTGCTGCCGAAGTTTTTCTCGCGCATCCACCCCGTGCACCGCACGCCGCACGTCTCCACCTGGATCGCCGGCTTCGCGGTGGCCATTCCGTCGGGCGTCTGGGACGTCGGCACTTTCGCTGATCTGTCCTCCATCGGCACGCTGTTCGCCTTCTTTGTCGTCTCGGCGGGCGTGCTCATCCTGCGCCGCATCCGCCCGGCGCGCGAAGGCGCCTTCCGCGTGCCCTTCGGCCCCGTGCTGCCCGTGCTCTCCATGATCACCTGTCTCGTGCTCATGATGGCGCTGCCCCTGGAGACCTGGGTGCGGTTCGTGGGGTGGTCGATCGCGGGAATCGTCATCTACTTCGCTTTCGGAAGGAGGCACAGTGCGCTGGCAGGCTAGTCTCCTGCTCCTGGTTCTGCTCGTTTCCGCCTCCGGACAGCAGGAGTCTCACGGACAACGCGGACAGGGACGCGGACAGGGACGCGGCATGGCCCGCATGCTTGAGGAACCGGGGCGCGCCGCCTGGCAGAAGCCCGACGAAGTCGTCGCCGCCCTGAAAATCCGCGAAGGAGAGATCATCGCCGACATCGGCGCCGGCACGGGTTATTTCACGCGCCGCTTTGCCGTGCGCGCCGGCAAGGTCTACGCGGTCGACGTCAACCGCAGCCTGCTGGAACAGATCCAGGCCCTCGGGCTGCCCAACGTCGTTGCCGTGCCCGCCGCCCCCGATGACCCGAAACTGCCCCAGGGCGGCGTCGACACCATCTTCTTCTGCAACGTGCTCCACCACATCGAAAACCGTCCCGCTTACTACGAAAAGCTCCGCGCCGCCCTCAGACCCGGCGGCCGCATCGTCGTCATCGACTTCCACAAGCGCCCCCTGCCTGTCGGCCCGCCCCCGGACGAAAAGCTCGCCGAGGAGGAAGTGATCGCGGAATTCCAGAAGTCCGGCTTCCGTCTCGACCGGAAGCACGACTGGCTCGAGCACCAGTACTTCCTTGAATTCCGGCCGCGCTGAGTTTCGATGAACAGCTGGATCGAGTGGCTGCCCCTGTGGCTCTGGCTTCCGGCAGCCGCGCTGTTTCTGCTCCTCGGCCTCGCCGCCTGGCTCGCGCCTCGCGACGTCCACCTCCGCCTGCGCGCCCGCTGGAGGCGCCTCGCTCCGCCCGTGCGGCCGGGACTCCGCTACGTCTTTTCCGCAGGCCTTGCGCTTCTGACTGCATTTCTTCTCTTCTTCCTCAGCGATGGAGAGACGCAGCCTGTCCGTCTGGCTGCAGCCGCCGCCGGCGGAGTCACCGCATGGCTGGTGGCGGACTTCGCCTGGCGCTCCGCCCGCGACGCCGCGCGGCGCCGCGCCGCGCTCACGCACGAGTGGGCCGCCCGCTCCGCCGCCGCCCGCGCCCGTCTGGCCGAAACGACGGAGGAGCCGCTCCTGGCGGAAGCAGCCTGCCGCATCCTCTGCAAAACCCTGCGCTGCACCCGCGCCGCCCTCTTCGTAGAGGAAGGAAGCGAGTTCCGCCCGCGCGCCGTGTTTCCTTCGGACGCCCGCGCCGGCGATCCGTGGCCGGCTTCCAGCCTTCTGGTGCGGGAGCTCTCGCGCCTGTCCGCCGGAACCGTCCTTCTTCTGACTGATCCCCGTCCCGGCGCCAGACGCCCGTGGATCTCCGGCGCGGAAGCCGCTGCAGTCCAGGCCCGGATCGAAGCCTCCGGCGCCGTCTTGGCTCTGCCCCTGCATGGCGGCGCGCAGCTCGACGCGTTCTTCCTTCTCGGCCCGCTTGAGGACGGCCAGCCCTACGGCCCCCCGCACTTTGCGTTCCTTGAGGAGTACGCCTGCGCCGCCGCCCTCCTGCGCGAGTCTCTGGCGCGCTCCCGTCAGCTCGCCGAAAAGGCTGCCGACGAAGCCCGTCAGCAGGCCCGCCGCGCGGCCGTCCGCCTCGCGCTCAGCGCGATGGAACCGCCCGAGGAGATCTCGCTGCCCGACCTCGACTGCGCCGGCATCGCTTCCAACGAAAGCGAATGCCGCGTGTTCCTCGACCTGATTCCGCTGCCCGGCCGGGCCGCCGCGTTCGCCGCCGTCGAGTTCGACTCCGGCTTCGAAGAGGCCGCCATCCGCATGGTTCAGTTGCAGGCGCTGCTCCGCACGCGCGCCCGGGCCTATCACGAAGATCTCGCCGAGCTGGCCGAATCGACGCGCCGCGCGATGCTCTCGCCCGGCGCGGACTGGCCCGCCGCGCGCCTCTTCCTCGCCCGCTACCGCTCCGGCGCGCGCCGACTCCAGTACATCAACGCCGGCTTCCTTCCGCCATTCCTCTTCCGCCGCACCGCCTTGGGCGCGGAAGCCCTGCGCCTGCGCCACACCGGACCGCCGTTCGAGTCCCGCTCCGGATTCCGCTGCGAAGAGGCCGAGATCGAACTCGCGCCAGGCGATCTGCTGCTCGCGGTTTCTTCCGCCGTTCCTGCCGCGGCCAACCCCGCCGGCGAGGCGTGGAGCGAAGTCCGCCTCGTCGAAACCCTCAGCGGCTGGCAGCCCGCGCCAGCCCAGGCTCTGCTCGATCAGGCCGTTTCTTCCTGGCGCGCGTTTCTCGGACCCGGGGCGGCGCTTCCCCCGCACCTGTTCCTCCTGCTGCGCCCGAAGCCCTGAAAAATGGGGACAGGAACACAATTCCCCTTTTTCCGTCCGCCGGAGAACGCCGCGATGTGCAGCGGCCCCGCCCGCCGGCAGGAGCGCCCGGCTGGCTTCGGACATCCGCGCACATGAAAATCGGCGGGGGCCTTGGCCGTTGGTCAGCCGCACGGGAAGGCCGCGCCGGCGGCCGCAGTCAGCGGCGCCCGCCCGGCTGCGCCATCCATTGCAGCGCCCCTCAGGCGCCCCCGCATGCCCGGCCCCGGCGCGGTGCAGCGCATTCCCGCGGCGAAACATTCTTCCTGTCGAATGTTTAACCGCGCCCTGCCCCGCCGCGCGCTGCATCGGGAACGGAATCCGCTCTCAGCTCCTCCCCAGCACCACCTTCTCGAGCGCTGCTTTCATTTTCAGCACCGCCTCCAGCTCGGCGTCGAAGATCTGCTGCGGCGAGGCGCCCTCCGGCGGGCGCCCGCTGCTCTCGATGCCCCAGAACCCGTGGAACCCGCTCGCCATGCACATCCGCAGCTTCTTTTCCAGATCCCACCCCGGAATGTCTTTCACGCTGATGCCGCGCGCCCACGGGAGCGTCTTCTTGATCGCCTGGTAATGGTCGCCGCCCTTGTTCCAGTTGCCCAGATCCACCAGCAGCCCGAACTGCGGGTCGTTCACTTCCTTCATCAGCCGCGCCAGCACATCGGGATCCGAGGACGCGCCGCCGTGGTTCTCGATCAGAATCTGGATGCCCGAGCCGCGCGCGTACGCCAGCAGATCGCGGAAGCTCTCCGCAGCCCGCGCGATCAGGTCTTTGTCCTGCCGCCAGTCCCCTTCCCCGCCCCGCATGTTGCAGCGGATGGCCCGGCAGCCCAGATAATGCGCGATGTCCACCCACTTGCGGTGCGCCACCGCCGCGGCGCGGCGCTCGCGCGCGTCCGTCCCGGCGGTCGGATCTTCATCGTCCACCATGATCAGCACGGGCGTCACGCCCGCATCGGCCAGGCTCTTCTTCAGCCGCCGCAGGTATCCCAGCGTGGGGTTTTCGAAAAACTGGTTGACGAACTCCAGCGCATCGAGCCCCGCCTTCTCGCGCACAATGCGCGGCATGTCGAGGTTCTTCCAGACGCCCGCGCGGAAGCTGCGGTTGAACGACCATTGCGCCAGCGAAATCCGGTCCTGCGCCTGCTGCGCGGCGGAAACTGCGAAAGCGGCCGGCGCAGCCGCCAGCCATTGTCTGCGGTTCATCTCCATGGAATTTCTCCCGGCCGCGATTCTATCCCACAGGACGGAACTCCGCTTGCAGCCGCCGCCCGTTGTGCCGCATCCTAAGGGCAGAGACTGGAGGCTGGAGGGGATGCCGGCCCGCCTGGATGATGAAACCCGAGCTGTCCAGAAGCTGATTGCCGAGATCAACGAAATCGGCCGCCGCCGCGACCGGACCGGCCGCCAGGTGATCTGGGCCTTCGGCATCACTTTCACCGCGGCGCTGTGCCTGCTGGCCTGGGTCGCGCTCTTCGCCGGTCCGCCCGCGCGCGTCGTGAAGATGGACGGGCCCCGCGCTCCGGCCGTCCTCAAACAGTTCCGGCCCCAGCCCTGAGGGCGGCCCGCTCAGCTGAAAACTGCCGCCGTCGAAAGCCGCGAACCCCTCTCCCGCGCGCACAGCCCCGCGTTCTGCCACCGGGAAGACACGAGAGCCCGGGAAGCGCCCCCTGGCCGCCTCCCGGGCCCTGCGCAGCCTGCGCTCAGACTGAGCTCAGAACTGGATGCGCGCCTGCACCTGGATCCACCGGTTCGTCGCCGACGTCTGCGAGACGACCTGGCCGAAGTCGGCCCGGTATGGATCCGTGATGGGATCGTTCATCTGGGAACGGTTCTGCACGTTCAGCGCATCCAGCCGCAACTGCATCGTCATCCCCTCGCGCAGAGTGAAATTCTTCGCGAGGTTCGCGTTCCACTGGTTCGTCATGTCGCGCCGCAGCCCGCTGATGCGGGTCGGAAACACACGCACATGATAGGCCGCCGGCCCGCGCGCCTGCGTGCGCTCGAAGCCTTCGGTGTTGAACCACTGGCTCCAGGTGCGCTTCACGTTCTTGATCTGGTTCACATCCTGGCCGTAGTAGAAAATGTTGCCCCAGTTCAGCAGCGGGCCCGGCTGCCACTCGTAGGTGGCCGCCATCTGCCAGCCGCCCACCAGCGCGTCCACCAGACGGTTCGAGCCCGACAGGAATTTCTTCCCCTTTCCGAACGGAAACTCGAACACGCCCGTGCCCGTGAAGCGGTGCGGACGCCCGTCGTTCGACTCCTGGACGAAACGCTGCGAATCGAACTCGTTCAGGAAGATGTCCGCGTCGCGCAGCCGCATGCCCGTGTACGCAACGTTCAGGTTCCAGCCCTGGCTGAAGCGCTTCTCGAAAGAGACCTGGAATTCCTGCGACTTCGTGTAGGCCGAAGCCTCGCTGTTGTTGGTCAGTCCGTTGATGTTGGGGAAAGCCCGCATCAGCCGGTGGCGGGCGATGATGCGCTGCGTGAAAAAGCTGTTGGCGTTCATGTCCGCCCACACCTCGGCCGGGAAATCCTGCGCGCGGAAATTCCCGATATAAAAAGGATTCGGCACGTTCGCGTTCAGCAGCCGTTGCGCGCTTTCATCCCGCACCAGGCCGCCCACCCACCAGTTGGCCGCCAGCGGCTGCATCGGACGCCCTGGGACGTTGCCCTGGCTGCTGAACTGGCTGATCCGGTCCGAGTATGTCCCGGCGTAAGTCGCCGTCAGAACCATCGACGCGCCGAACTGCCGCTGGATGCCCGCCTGCCACCGGTGCTGGCGGGGGTGTCTCGTGTCCCACGCCGTGAAGCCGAATCCGCGCCCCTGGTATGCGTTGCCGCCCAGCCGGTTCCGCGTCGGCTCGTCAAACCGGGTGCCGTCGGCGCGCACCGGGAACGGATCGTTCAGGATGCTGCGGAAATTCGCCGGATTGGCTCCGTCGGGGAACGGCGCCGCCGGCGTCCCCCAAGTCTGGCCGAAATCATTCGAAATGATCGTGCTCGTCGTCCGCGAAAAGTTGAACTGATTCGGGCCGAAATTCAGCACGTTCAACGTGTCGAAAAAGATGCCGTACCCGCCGCGGATCACGGTTCGCGGGTTGATCTGGTATGCGGCCCCGATGCGCGGCAGCCACATCAGTTCGTTCCGGTGCAGCCGCCGGGAGGCCCCGTTCACGCCCACATACGTGTTGCCTCCCATCACTTTGAATTGCGACGGGGGCGTCTCCGGGATCGGGTTCGCCGCATAGGCAGCCTCCGCGCCGGCTGCAATCAGGGGCCGGAAGTTCGGATCCCAGTTGCCCACCATCCGGTCGAACCGCTCCGTCGAGCCCTGCTCGTATTCCACACGCAGACCGAGGTTCAGCGTCAGCTTCGAATTGACGCGCCAGTTGTCCTGGAAAAATCCGGCGTAATACGGCGTGTGCAGCGCGAAGCTGTCGTTGGTGGCGATCGTCGCGTTCGTCGGAACGCCCAGCATGAACGCCGCCCACGCCAGCCCCAGATTGCTCGCCGGCGTCAGCGTGTCGTCGTTGCGGCGCACATAAAACTGGTTGAACGTGAAATTCCCGCTCGTGTTGCCGCCGCCGCCGCCCGTCCGGAACTGGTTGCGGTTGTCGAATGCAAAGCGGAACGTGTGCCTGTTCGAGATGATCGTCCCCTCGGCCTTCGCCGTCATCTGGCGGAACCGCGTCCACACGGCGTAGCCGCTCGGGCTCACAAGCGAGTAGCCCTCCAGATTCATGTACGGCAGCAGGTGCTGCGAGCCCGCCTTCTGGTCCAGATAGGCCGGCAGGCCCACGCTGGACGGCTTGTAGGACCACGCCACTTCCTGCAGGTTGCCCTCGCGGAACTGGTTCATGGCGATGTTCAAGTTCCACATCTTCGTCGCCGACTGCGTGTAGATGATGTCGATGTTGCCGCCCTTGTTGTTCCGCATCCCCCGCCCCACGATTTCGTTGGACACTGATTTGCGATAAGGAGTGTCAGTATGTCCAACACGAAACATTCGGATTCCGGGCCCGCGCAAGGAGCCCGGAGGGCGACTGAAGCGGGGCCGGAATCCGGCCGCGCTGGCAAGGGCCGTTGGTCGGCCAAACGCAAGATGAGCGTGGTGCTGGAGCTGCTTCGCGGCGCCGATCTGGAGTCCACGAGCCGCAAGTACGGCGTCACGGCGGCGACCCTGTCGGAGTGGCGCGAGGCCTTCCTGGCGGCCGGCGAAGCAGGACTCAAGATCCGGCAGGAGGATCTGGTCGACGAGCAGGGCCGCCGGATGAAGTCGGTGATCGCCGAACTGGCGATGGAGAACGAGCTGTTGCGGGAGCGCATCCGGCGCACGGAGGACGAGAAGCCTTTTCTGCGGTGGAGGTCGAAGCGATGAGCCGTGCCCGGTCGATCTCCACGGGACGCTGCTACGGGCGGGCTCGGGTGCTCAAGGCCTGGGGCCTGCCGCGGTCGACGTTCTACCAGCGGCGCCGCTGCGAGGCTTCGCCTCGCCCGCCCGCCAGGCGCGGCCCGAAGACCCGCTACACCGATGAGCAGCTCACCGAGCAGATCCGGCGTACGATTCACGAGTCGCCCTTCCACGGCGAAGGCCACCGCAAGGTGTGGGCGCGGCTGCGCCTGGCCGGCGTGCGCACCTCCCTGCGGCGCGTGCTGCGCCTGATGCGCCAGCACCAGTTGCTGGCGCCGCAGCGGCAGCCGCAGCCGGTCGAGCCGAAGCGGCACGAGGGAACCATCGTCGCCGGGCGGCCCAACCAGATGTGGGGCATCGACGCCACGGCCGGCTTCACTCTCCGGGATGGACAAGTGCCCATCTTCGCCATGATCGATCACTGCTCGGCCTGCTGCCTGAGCATCCACGTGGCCCGTCGCGGCACGCGGTTTGAAGCGCTCGAGCCTGTGCGCCAGGCCGTGCGCGAGCAGTTCGGAGGCTTCTCCGAAGGCATCGCCCTGGGCGTGAAGCTCCGTCATGACCACGGCTCCCAATTCATGAGCGACGACTTCCAGCGGGAGATCCGCTTTCTCGGCATGGAGTCTTCACCGGCCTTCGTACGCGAGCCCGAAGGCAACGGCTGCATCGAACGCTTCTTCCGCACTCTCAAGGAGCAGCTTCTCTGGGTGCGGCACTTCGAAACCCTGGAAGAACTGGCCGAAGCGCTGGAAGAATTCCGCCGGCGCTACAACGAGCACTGGCTCATCGAACGGCTCCAATTCCGATCCCCGCGGCAGGCTCATCAGGCCCTGCTTGCGCTCGAGCCTGCCGCATGACGATAATTCAAAAAACTGTCCAAGAAATCGGGGGCGGTACACTTGTTGTTCCGCACCAGCCCGTTCTTGTTCAGCCCGCGCGCCGTCTCATAGACCCAGTCGGCGCGGTCTTCCGGGCCGAAGTTGTTCACGCTCCAGCGCCCGAACATGCGCCATTTGTCATTGATCTGGAAATCCACGCGGTTGCTCACCGCGTAATAGTCCCAGTTGTACGGAGTCTGGTTGGCCAGGTAGTTGTTCTGCGGCTCGTCGCCCAGAGGAATGTCGCGGTTCGGCCTCGGATAGAACTTCAGGAACGCCTCCAGCGCCGGGTTGGCGAAACGGCTCCGTGGAATGATGTTGCCCGGAAACGGCGTGCGGATGAAATTGTTCGGCCGCGCCGGATCCCGGGTGATCGACGCCGGATCATGCACGATGAACCGCTGCGGGCTCGTCCTGACCTGAAGCAGATCGCTGAAATCGCCTTCGCGGTTCCGCAGCGTCGGCACCGTCCGGTTGATGTTGGCCGCGTCCTCCACCTTCACGTCCTTGAACCCGTTGTATGTTGCGAACCAGAACAGCTTGTTCTTGCCGTTGTAGATCTTCGGCAGCACCACGGGTCCTCCCATCGACACGCCCCAGTTGTTGCTCCGCCCGGTCGGCTGCTTGTCCTGGCTGCGCAGTTCGTTCGCCAGCGCCGTGTTGCCCGCCGCCTCAGCGGCCGCGATCCGGCGGTAGTAGTTCTGTTTGACGAAGAACGGCGTGCCCTGCCACCGCTGCTGCCAGTGCTGCCAGGTCATCGTGCCGTGCAGCGCGTTCGTCCCCGACTTGGAAATCATCGTGATCGCCGCGCCCGACGTCTGCCCGATGCCCGCGTCGAAGTTGTTCGTCTCCACCTTGAATTCCGCGATTGCGTCCGTGTACGGCAGGTACGCCGTCCGGCGCGAAGGCCCCTGGTTCGGCGCGCCGTCCAGCGTCCAGGCGTTGCCGCCCACATTGCCGCTCACGCTGTAGTCGGATCCCCCCACGTTCGAGTGCAGCGCCAGATAATTGTTCACGCCGCCCGTCTGCACGCCGGGAGCGAGCTTGACCAGCAGCATCGCGCTGTTGCCCATCACCGGCAGTTCCATCAGCGACTTGTTGTCGATCACGCGCCCGCTGGAAACCGCGTTCGTCTCCAGCAGCGGCGCCTCCGCCACCACCGACACGGTCTCTGTCAGCCCGCCTACCTCGAGCGTGACCGTCACTTCCACCCTCGACGACACCGGCAGCGTGATGCCACGGCGCACCAGCCGCTTGAAACCCTGCGCTTCCACTGTCACTTCGTATTGCCCAGGCAGCAGCAGGTTGCCTTCGTAATAACCGGCTTCATTGGTCCGCGTGGTCAGCGCCACGCCTGTCTCTGCGTTTCGGATCGTGACCGTGGCGCCGGTCACCACCGCCGTCTGCGGATCGTAGACATAACCAAACAGGGAAGAGCGCGTCTCCTGGCCCGCCGCGGCGCCGCCGAGAACCGCACAGAGAGCAATCGCGCAGAGCACATGAAATTTCATGATCACCCCTTTCAATCATCACTGCCCTGAGGCATGTGGTGGGGTTATATCAAAGCAAAAAAGTGGCGTCAATGCCGCCCTCCGCGCGCGTGGCCGCGGAATCCCTCCGCCTGATTTTGCGGACCCGCCTTGAAGTATGCTCCTACTCGCCCGGCCGCGTCTGCTCCAGCAGCGCACGGCTGCGCGACTTCGAATGATTTGTCGCCGTCTCCACCGCCGAAATCAGCATCGCCCGCAGCCCGTGCCGCTCCAGTTCGTGAATTGCCGAGATCGTCACCCCGCCCGGCGTGATCACCTGATCGCGCAGGATCGCCGGATGAACGCCCGTCTCTTTTACCAGCCGCGCCGCCCCCAGCACCGTCTGCTCCGCCAGCCGCGTCGCCACCTCGTGCGACAGCCCCATCTTCAGCCCGCCCGCGATCAGCGCCTCGATCACCATGTACACATACGCCGGTCCGCTCCCCGACAGCGCCGTCACCGCGTCCATCGCCTCTTCGTCGACGAAACACACCACGCCCACAGCCCGGAAAATCCGCTCCACCAGCGCCCGGTGCTCCTCCGTGGCGTAACTGTTCGACGAGACCGCCGTCGCTCCTTCCTCGATCACCACCGGAATGTTCGGCATCGCCCGGAACACCGGCATCCGCCGCGCCGTCAGCCTTTCGATCAGCCGGATCGGCGCCACCGCCGCCAAAGAAATCAGGATCTGCCCCTCGTGCAGCACGTCCCGGATCTCTTCCAGCACCCGCGCGAGCACGCCGGGCTTCACGCTCAGCAGCACCAGATCGCTCTGCTCCGCCGCCTCGCGATTCCCGCCCGCCGTCGCGCGGATGCCGAACCGCTCCGCCACCTCCGCCGCCCGCTCCGGCGAGCGCGTCGTGGCGATGATCTCGCCCGGCGCCGCCACCTGCGCCTTCAGAATCCCCCCAATCATGGCAGCCCCCATGTTGCCCGCCCCCAGCACGGCGATGCGCTTCTTTTCGGACATGGACATCATTCTACCGGCCCCGGCCAGCGGCAGGATTGTCCAAGAATCCGGTTAGTTTTATACCTTGACCTTAAAATCTGTTTACACCACAATGAACACCGGACGAGGAGGCTGGCTGCCCTCCTCGCCGCTCTGAGAATGCTGTAGGGAGGTCGATTCACACATGAAAATCATGCCAAGGCCCAGCCTGCTCCTTTGCCTTCTGACCACGGTGGCAGGACTGATGCTGGGCCAGTCCTATACTGCCAGCATCCGCGGCACCGTCACCGACGCCACCGGCGCCGCTGTGCCGGCTGCGAAGGTCACGGTCACCGAAGCGGACCGCAACATCCCCCGCTCTACGGTCACCGATGAGGCCGGCCGCTATTTCGTCACCGCTCTGCCGCCAGGCAGATACACCCTCTCCGTCGAAGCCAACGGCTTCAGGCGGTACGTCCAGGCCGATTTTCCGCTCGCCGTCCAGCAGCAGGCCACGATTGACGTTCAGTTGCAGGTCGGCGAAGTCACCACGGCCGTCGAAGTCACCGGCACGGCCCCTCTGTTGAACACGACGATTGCGGCGCTCGGCCAGGTGGTCGAGAACAAGTACATCCTGACTTTGCCCAACATCGGACGCGATTCGCTCGTGCTGGCTTATTTGACTCCGGGCGTCGTCGGGTCGGCCGGCCGCCGCGGCGATACCAACACCAACTTCGTCGCCAACGGCGCCCGCAACTCCACCTCCGACGTGCTCGTCGACGGCGTCACCGTCACCACGGTCGAACAGAACTCCGGCATCACCGACCTCAAGTACAAGCCCAGCGTCGACGCCGTGCAGGAGTTCAAGATGCAGACCAATTTCTTCCCCGCCGAATACGGCCAGACCGGCGGCGCCGTCATCAACATGGTCACGCGCTCCGGCACCAATGAGTTCCACGGCACCGGCTATTACTTCTTCCGCCATTCGGACCTGAACGCCAACGGCTGGTTCGCCAACCGCGCCGGCAGCGCCCGGCCGTACTACCGCCGCGACCAGCTCGGCGGCGTCCTCGGCGGCCCCATCAAGAAGAACAAGACCTTCTTCTTCGCCAACTACGAGTACACCAAGGCCAAAAGCCCGATCAGCGCCACGGCCACCTTCCCCACGCCGGAACAGAAGCGCGGCGATTTCTCCAAAACCTTTTACGGCGATGGCCGCCTCATCCAGGTCTACGACCCCTTCGATACCTTCATCAACGCCAGCGGTCAGCTCGAACGGCGGCCCTTCCCCGGCAACATCATCCCCGAGTCCCGCTGGGATCCTGTCGCCAAAGCGGCGATGAAATACTGGCCCGATCAGAACCAGGTCCTCAATCCCATCACCAACACCAACAACTGGTTCGCTCAGGGAATCAATGAAAGCCCCAGCCACGGCGTGCTCTTCAAGGGCGATCACAACCTGAACGACAAGATGCGCCTCACCGCCCGTTACAGCTACGGCCGCGGCGACGGCATCCCCCCCAACCTCTTTGGCAAGGGCAACCCGGCATTCACCTTCAACTACGGTCCCAACGGCACCCGCACGCATCAGGGCGTCGTCGACCTCACGCGCACGGAAACGCCCACCCTCATCTGGAGCGTCCGTTACGGCCACACCTACTCCAGCTACTTCCGGGTGCCCATGGAGCCCTTTGATCTCACTACCCTGGGCTTCCCCAAATACATGAAGGACAACGCGTCCTATCTGGTCTTCCCGACCCTCGCGCCGGAAGGCTACACCGACATCGGCACCGAGGGCTGGCTCATCATGGACCGCCAGGAAGGCGTCCATCACCTCACCGGCTCGGTCACAAAGATCTTCGGCGGCCACAACCTCAAGTTCGGCGGCGAGTTCCGCAAGAACTATCTGGACTATCTCCAGCCTGGCTATCCCTCCGGCCAGTTCAGCTTCGCCTCGCAGGTCACACGCCGACTCCAGAATGTGGGCAGCAACTACGAAGGCAACGGCTTCGCGACCATGCTGCTCGGCTGGGGCACCGGCGGCCAGTTCCACATCGACCCGAAGGCCTTCACGCGGTCCAAATACGCAGGCATGTACATTCAGGACGACTGGAAGGTCACCCGCAAGCTGACGCTGAACCTCGGTCTGCGCTACGAGTTCGACATCCCCCGCTGGGAGACCCTGAACCGCCTCAGCTACTGGGATCTCAGCGCTCCGGCGCCGATCCAGGTCCCCGGCTTCGATCTCCGCGGCGTCTACCGCTTCGTCAGCAACGACCGCCGTTCTGATTTCCAGGGCGACTACGACAACTTCAGCCCCCGCCTCGGCTTCGCCTACGCGCTCGACAACAAGACCTCCATCCGCGGCGCATGGGGCCTGCTCTACCAGCTGTCCCGCGCCACGGTCTACGGCCACACCGGATCGGGCTTCACGGTGAACTCGACTCCCGTGTTCTCGCTCGATTCCAACGCGACTCTTTACGCCCGCCTCACCAATCCTTATCCCGACGGCATGCTCCTGCCGCCCGGCAGCTCGCTGGGCGACCGGACTTTCCTCGGCCTCGGCGCGGGCACGATCGTGCCTGACTGGAACCGCAACCCCGAGTATTACTCGTGGAACTTGTCCTTCCAGCGCGAAGTGGGCTGGCAGTCGCTCGTCGAGATCAACTACACGGGCAGCCGCGGCGCCCACCTGTTCGTTCCCTTCACCAGCCTGACCCCGCTTGATCCCATCTACTGGGGAGAAGGCAGGAATAAGCTGCAGTCGTCCGTTCCCAACCCCTTCTACGGCAAGATCACCGACCCTCGAGCGGTGAACCTGAACCGTCCCACCGTGCAGCTCTTCCGTCTGTACCGCAACATGCCGCACTTCGACGGCGCCTCCAGCGGCACTGCCGAGCCCCCGGCTGGCAACAGCTTCTACCACGCCCTGCAACTGAAGTGGGAGAAGCGCCTGTCGCAGGGCTTCACTTTCCTCGGCCACTACACCTGGTCGAAGATGATCGACGACTCCTCCATCGGCAGCGGCAACTACGCCTGGCTCGGCGGCAGCACCGCCATGCAGAACCCGCTCAACCGCAAGCTGGAGAAGTCGCTCTCGGCTCACGACATCGCCCACCGCGCCGTCCTCAGCGGCGCCTACCAGCTCCCCTTCGGCAAGGGCAAGCGCTTCTACGGCGATGCCAACCGCCTCCTCGACGCCTTCATCGGCGGCTGGGAAGTCTCCGCCTTCTGGCTGCTCCAGGGCGGCAACCCGCTCCAGATCTCCCAGTCGGGCGGCGTGCTCTGGAACGGCACCCAGCGGCCCAACCTGATCGGCGATCCCTCCACCTCCGGCCGCATGCAGGACCGCCTGAACAATTACTTCAACCCGAACGCATTCTCCCGGCCCGATCCTGACACCTTCGGCACCGCGCCGCGCTACCTCAACTACCGCGGCCCCGGCATCCGCAGCATCGACGCCGCGCTGCTGAAGAACTGGACCACGAAAGAAGGCCAGCGGCTCGAGTTCCGCCTCGAGGCCACCAACGCCACCAACACGCCCATTTTCAGCGACCCGGCCGCCAGCTACGGCGCTGCCAACTTCGGCCAGATCACCGGCACGAAAGTCGGCTCGCGCAACGTCCAGCTCGGCCTGAAATATTACTTCTGATCCGAGACAACCCCCGCCTCCGGCCCGCTTCCCTCGCCGGGAGCGGGCCCTTTTTTCAGGGGCCGGGAGCGCCATCCTGCTCGCCGGCCATCGTCCTGCACTCGTGCCGCATCACGGCCGATGTCCGCGCCGGAACCTTCGGAGCGCCGGGTGCTTCCCGCGGATCTCACCGCCTCCGCAACGCGCTTTTTCGCAGTGCCCGGAGCGGCGTCAGATTCCCCATCGCGCCTGCTCCTCAATCCTCCCCCGCCTCCCGCAGCTGCGCCTCCAGTTCGTGATGGAACCGGTAGCTCATCTCCACCGGAACCATGTCCTTGAACCGCGCATGAATCACCGCCTGGAAAAACTCCGGCAACCGGCCTCGTCCGCCTGAAACGCGCCGCACCAGCTCCGCGGCGAACTTCGCATCCGTCACAAATTGCGCCGCCGCCGCTGTCCCTTCCGTCGAGCTGGCGGACAGAATCAAATACCGCGTCCGGCCGTGCAGCCCCGGAACGCGGCTGATCAGCGCATAGTCCTCCACCACGTGCGGCGAATCCTCCGGCCAGTTGCCCTCCAGCACCTCCGGCTCTCCCTGCCGCGGCCGCAGGTTGCGGATCTGCCGGCCCTCCATCACCAGATCCATCCGCACCGGAATCTCGTTGATCCGCGCCGTGTATTTCGGCGGCCCCAGGAAAACGATATTGTGATGCGCCAGATCGTCCCAGCTCAGCGCGCTGCTGCGCCGCAGCAGAAACCGCGCGCCTCCGCCCGTCAACAGCCGCGCCACCTCCGCCGCAGCCATGGCATCGCCGGCGCCTGTGTAGATGTGCACCGGCGCCGCGCGCCCGGAAACAATCTCCGGCATTAACCATTCCAAATCTGGCGCCCGCGCTGTTTCCTCCCATCGGTTCACCCTCGGGCTCCGGAAGAATCCGCGTTCACTCTTGATGAAGAGCGGCGTCCCCAGACAGATCAGTACCGGCCGGTCCTCGTTCAGCAGCGGCCCCCACAGCGCCCTCTGCTCCGCCGTCAACCCGTCCAGCCCGCCCGCCCGGAACATCACCAGCGCCGCAAGCGTCACCACCCACAATGCCCCCAGCAACAGCGCCGCCTGCTTCCACCGCCGCTCCGGCCCGGGCCTCCGTCCCGCCTTATTCGCCTGGAAACGGAGCTCGAAGTGCCCCTTCGGAAACTCGATCAGAACCGGATCCGCCAGGCCCTCTTTCCGGTAGTACTCTTCCAGCTTCTGCCGCAGCTTCCCCGCCTGAATCCGTACGGAAGCATCTTTTTGCGGATCGTAGTCCTGCGGTTTGCCGAAAACATCCACACCAACGATGTATTCTTTGAGGCTTGCCGCCTGACCCGCGAGGCTCTTCTCCGCAAGATAAGAGAGCAGCCGGCGCAAACTCTCAGCCTGCCTGAACGTCTCCGAGCCGAGAATGCGCCGCACCTGCTCGCGCGCCTTGCCCGCAGACTCCGTGTCCAACAACATGAAATCGCCAGCCCAGCAGTATCTTACGCCAGTTAACTAACTGGTGGAAAGCCCCGATCCATCTGTCGGCCGCTTGCCAGAGCGCAGGTCCGGCCTCACCATCAAGTGCGGACAGAGGTCCGTATCCGAACCGGCTCCGCCGGCGCGACAGGGCTTCTGAGGGTCAAGAGGAGGTATATCGCATGAATCAGATTTCCATGCGGGCCGCTGTTGCACTGATGCTCGCCGCGCCCGCTCTTTGGGCCCAGGATTACCGCGCGTCCGTCATGGGACGCGTGTTGGATGCGACAGGCGCCGGCGTGCCATCGGCGAACATCGTTCTCACCAACGAGGCCACCCGCCTCTCCTATCGAACCGCTTCCAATGACGAAGGCCACTTCCTCATCGCTCTGGTGGAGCCCGGCACATATCAGTTGGAAGTCGAAGCCCCGGGCTTCAAGAAACTCAGGAAAGAAGGTCTCCAGGTCCAGACCGGCGCCAAGCTCACTTTCGAGCTTCCGCTCGAACTCGGCCAGGTGACCGAGTCCGTGACCGTCCGCGCCGAGGCCCCGCTGCTCGACACCGCCTCCGCCGATATCGCCCAGGTCATCGACCGCCGCTTCGTCGATCTGCTCTTCATCCCGAACCGCAATCCGCTCGCGCTGGTTTCGCTCACGCCGGGCGTGCAGGGCGGCGGCGGCCGCTTCAGCGACAGCGGACAGCACTACGTCAACATGCTCGGCGGCGCCGGTCAGGACGGCCGCAACGAGGTTGTCGTCGACGGGGCCTCGGTCACCATGCCGCGCCAGGGCGGCGCCATCGCTACCTCGCCCTCCGGCGATACGGTCGAGGAACTGCGCGTGCAGACCACCATGTTCGACGCTTCCTTTGGCCGCTCCAATGGCGGCGTCATCAGCTACGCCACCCGCTCCGGCACGAACCAGCTCCACGGTTCGTTTGAGTATTTCTACCGGAACAAGGCGCTCAATGCCAATAGCTGGCTCAACAACCGCAAAGGCCTCCCCCGCCCCGATGATCCCCGGAAATTTTCCTCCGGCACCGTCGGCGGCCCCATCGTGATTCCGAAGCTCTACGACGGGCGCAACCGCACCTTTTTCTTCACCAGCATCCAGTATGATTCGCGGTGGAGCAATCCCACCTACGGCGGCCGCGTCCCCACCGAGCTCGAACGCCAGGGCGACTTCTCCCAGACCCTCAGCCAGAAAGGCGGCCCGCTCACCATTTACAACGTCTTCTCCACCGAGGTGCAGGGGTCGAAAGTCGTCCGTCAGCCGTGGCCCGGAAACCGCATCCCCCAGTCTCTCTTCAACAAGACCGGCGCTACGATCATGAACGTCTACCCCAAGCCGACCGACAGCGGCCAGCCCCAGATCGGCCTCTACAACTGGTTCGAACAGAGCCGCGCCAGCAACCCGGCCAAACAGATCGCCACGCGGCTCGATCATCAGCTCAGCCCGCGCCACCGCATCTTCGGCCGCTTCGCCTACATGGACTGGAGCGTCACCTTCACCAGGCTTCCCCCGGGCCTGCGCAACGCCCCTGTCGGCGGCGACCCCGGCGGCGACCTGCGCCACTTCTACAACGCCACCTTCAACGACGATTTCACCTTCACGCCCACTCTGATCGGTTCGCTGCGCTTCTCATTCAACCGCTACTGGAGCGATACCTGGTTCTCCGGCAACGTTCAGGATCCGAAGGCGCTGAACCTCCATCCCGATATCCTCGCCAACCAGATGCGGCCCTCCTGGCCGGGCATCGACATGGGAGAAGGTTTCATCCGCCTCGGCCACCGCTTCAAGATCCGCGCCAATGACACCTACGTTCTGACGCCCACGCTGACCACGCTCCGCCGCAGCCACAATCTGCGCGTCGGCGCCGACATCCGCCGCCTGCTCTGGAACGAAATCAGCCCGGACTCCCAGGCCGGCGGCTATTTCAACTTCCGCCCCACCTTCTCCCAGGAAGACCCCTGGCTTGCCGCCACCAGCCAGACCAGCGGCACCGCCATGGCCGACCTCCTTCTCGGGCTGCCCGCCTCCGGCACCATCAGCGGCCCCACTCCGTACTCCATGCGCGGCCACTATCTCGCGCTCTTCGTCCAGGACGACTGGAAAATCACCCGCCGTCTCACCCTGAACCTCGGCCTCCGTTGGGAGTTGGAAAAACCCTGGACAGAGCGCTTCGACCGCATGCTGTACGGCTTCGACACTGATGGCCCCAGCCCCCTCCGGATCCCCGGACTCGACCTCCGCGGCGGCCTGCTCTTCGCCGGCATCGACGGCAACCCCCGCCAGCTCGGGCTCGACGACTGGAACAACTTCGGCCCTCGCATCGGCCTGGCCTGGCAGGTGCTGCCGAAAACCGTGATCCGCGCCGGTTACGGCCTGTTCTATTCGAGCTTCGCCGACAACCTCGACTATGTGCTCCCGGTGCCCCTTACCTTCAGCACCAACATCCCCTACATCGGTACCGTCGACCGCGGCGCCACGCCTTACACCTCGCTCGCCAACCCCTTCCCCCAAGGCGTGCCTCCCATCACGGGCAACTCCGAAGGCCGCGCCGCGCTGCTCGGCGACTCGATCACGATGGTCAACCACGACCGCGTCCTGCCTTACAACCAGCAGTGGCAGTTTGGCATCCAGCGCGAACTCCCCTGGCAGTCGAAGTTCGAAGCCAACTTCATCCGCGTGCTCAACGTCAAGGGCATCGAGTCGTTCAACCTGAACGAAAAGCCCGACATCTACCTGAGCCTCGGCGCCGCCGAAAACGTCCAGGTGCCCAACCCCTTCTACGGCGTCATCCCCGCCACGCGCCCGCTCGGCGCCTCCCGGACCATCGCCCAGCGCCAGCTCTGGTTCCGCTTCCCCCAGTACAGCGGCGTCACCGTGCGCGGTTTCAACACGAACACCATCGTCTACCACGCCCTTCAGCTCAGTTTCGAGAAGCGCTACTCCAGCGGCCTCACCCTGCTGTGGAACCATTCCATCTCGAAAATGTTTGACAACAACACCACCAGCCTCATCAACGAGCGCCACTACCGCACCCTCTCCGGCATGGACCGCCCGCACATCATGAATCTCGCCTTCGTCTACGAGATGCCCTTCGGCCGCGGCCGCCCCTGGCTGCGGAACGGCTGGCTCAGCCATCTCGCCGGCGGCTGGATCATCAGCGGCCGCGGCTACTACGGCTCCGGCACGCCCCTCAGCATCAGCGACGCCAACGGCCGTCCCATCCGCCTGCGCAATGCGGCGCTCTCGGGCCCTGTCAGAGAGCGCCTCGGCGACCGCGTCGACCCCGTGACGAAAGAAGTCCTCAACCCCTACTTCGACACCAAAGCCTTCCAGTCGCTGCCCAACCAGTTCACTGTCTCGCCCGAGCCGCCCGTCTTCGGCGAACTCCGCGCGCCCGCGGGCAAAGGGCTCGCCCTCACGCTGCTCAAGCGCTTCACCCTCTGGGAGCGCTTCCACTTCGACATCCGCGCCGACGCCGACAACGCCCTCAACAACGTCAACTTCGGCGCGCCCGGCACCAACATGGCCAACAAGGCCACCTTCGGCGTCATCCAGACCGCCGGTTCGCCGCGGTCCATTCAGCTCACGGGCCGCGTCACGTTCTAGGCGGCCCCTCCTGCGGCCATGAGGCGCGCGCCGTCTTACCCCTGCGGCGCGCGCCTGCCGTGGCGCACTCTGATGCGCCCCCTCACAGCACAAAGGTGATCTGTCATGAATGCACTCCGTCTCTGTCTCGCATCGGTTCTTTCGGTCTCTCTCGCGGCCGCCGGCGAGCCCTGCCGCTACCGCGAGGCCGTCCGCCTCTTCCTCGACACCATGATCGAGAAGGGCACGGACCGCTACGGCCCCGAGCACTCCCCTCTCTTCGCCGCCATGCTCGATCTCGACCGGCTGGCGCTGCCTGAGGTCCGCCTCCCCGCCGATTACTTCACCCGGGACGATCTGCCCGAGGCCCTCGGCCATGGCATCCCCGCCCCGCCCGTCGGCATCCGTCCCACCGACCGCAGCCCCCTCGGCAACAACCTCGAGCACGACATCATGCTCCTGAAGACTCTCTACGCCTTCAGCCAGGTCACCGGCGAACCCCGCTACGCGCGCCACGCCGATGCCGTGCTCGAGTTCTGGCTGAAACGCTGCCAGAGCCCTGCCACCGGCCTCATGTACAGCGGCGAGCACGCAAGCTGGAATTTCCTCTCCGAATCCGGCTACGGCGACATTTACGAGGTCTTCCGCCGCTTCCCCTTCTGGGACAGGCTCTACTCCATCGACCCGGCGCGCGCCTTGCGCTTCGCCGATGCCCTCTGGCTTCACCAGATCGGCGACAAGCGGCGGGGCGACTTCAGCCGCCATGCGCGCATCTCCGCTCACGGCCCCTCGACCGGCGCCGCCTATCCCCGCCACGCAGGCTTTTACATCTGGGCCTACGCCAACGCTTACGCTCAGACCCGCGACCCCAAATATGTTGATCGCATCGAGCTCCTCGTCGAGAGCCGCACCAGCCTCCGCCCGCAGCCCTACAGCCTCGTCATCGAGCCTGGCAGCTGGTGCTGCGAGAAAAGCTCGGATCCCACCCTCCGCGCGCTTCTCTGGGACGCCGCGGCTCTGGTCCCCTCCCGCCGCAGCGCCTGGCGCGCGCTCGTCCGCCAGCTCGATGAACGCGCCTTCGCCGAGCCCGCCACCGAGCTGCTGTCCTCGTCCAGCGGAAACGGATCGCCCGCCCCCGAGATCCAGCCTCTCATGCGGAAGATCGAACAGTCCGGACGCGCCGTCACCGCCGACCGCGGCGTTCGCACCATCAGCGTCTCGCTCGACGAGCTCTGGAAGATGGATTACGGCGACGCCGGCTACTCCGGCAAGGCCCTGCTCAACTACACCCGCTGGCAGCAGACCGGCGACGAGCGTTTTCTCAAACGGGTCGAAACCGCCGCGGGCCGATATCTGTCCGCCGGCCTGCCTCAGGACACGCGTGACCTCTGGCCCCGCGCCGCCGGCCAGGTCATCTCTTTGATGCTCGCCCTCGCCCGTGAAAAAACAACACCCCCGTCCCAGCGGCTGCAATATGTGGATTTCGCCCGCAAGACCGCCGATCTTGCTCTGCGCGTCTTTCCCAAAAACGGCCTCTTCCGCGCCGACGGTTCCTCCGCCCACTACGAAGCCATCACCGGCGCCGACGACCTGCTGTGGGCCCTCCTCCAGCTCGACTGCGAACTCAACGGCTGCCCCATCGCGCTTGGCCACATCGACGTGAACTGGTAAACTCCGCACTGCGGACTCCGAAAAGAATCTTCCGAGAAGGGAATCCCGCCCGATGCGTCTCCTCCTTCCCCTTGCCGCCGCCGCGGCCTTCGCGTTCAGCTTCTCCACGTGGGTCCTCTACTCATCAGAAAAGGGCGATCTCGAGCCGCCCAATCCGGGCCGCCAGCAGACCGCCTCCGCCGTCTTCGACATCGACGGCGATGGCGTCAACGATTTCGTCATCGCCGAGCGCACCCAGACCCCCGCCGTCGTCTGGTATCAGCGCCATGCCGGAGGATGGCGCCGCCATGTCCTCGAGGCCGAAAAACTCGCCATCGAGGCCGGCGCCACGTTTGGCGACGTGGACGGCGACGGCGACCTCGACTTCATCGCCGCCGGCGACCACTCGAACAACGGCGTCTGGTGGTGGGAGAATCCGCGCCCCTCGGGTGATGTCACAAAGCCATGGACGCGCCGCGCCATCAAATCCTCCGGCGCCAGCAAGCACCACGACCTCCTTTTCGTCGACGCCGACGGCGACGGCCGCAACGAGCTTGTCTTCTGGAACCAGGGCGCGCAGACTCTCTTCCTTGCCCGCCCGCCCGCCGATCCCCGCACCGCGGGCGAGTGGCCGCGCGTCCCTATTTACACCTACTCCAGAGACAGCGAAATGCCCCATCGCGGCCAGCCCCCCAAATGGCGCGGCGTCAACGAACATGAAGGCCTCGCCTTCGAGGACATCGACCTCGACGGCAGGAAAGACCTCATCGGCGGCGGCCGCTGGTTCCGCCACCTCGGCGGCGGCCGCTTCCAGGAGAACCTCGTCGACGCCTCCTTCCCCTTCTCCCGCTGCGCTGCCGCCCAGTTCATCGAGGGCGGCCGCCCCGAAATCGTCCTTTCCCTCGGCGACGGCCTCGGCCCCCTCGTCCTCTACGAGTGGCGCAGCGGCGCCTGGCATCCGCGCACCGTGCTCGACGGCATCGACAACGGCCACAGCCTTTCGGCCGGCGATTTCAATTTCGATGGCCATATGGACCTCTTTCTCGCTGAAATGCGCCTGAATGGCGGAAATCCAGAGTCGAAATTACTCCTTCTTTTTGGCGACGGAAAAGGCAATGTCCGCCAGGAACGCATCGCCGAGGGCTTCGACAATCACGAATCGAAGATCGCCGACCTCGACGGCGACGGAACCTTTGACATCCTCGGCAAGCCTTACAACCACGGCGTGCCCGCCCTTCACGTCTGGCTCAACCCCGCCGGCCCGAAACCGGCGAAATAATCAGGGCTCCGCCATGACCCGCAGATCCTTTCTCGCGTCTCTCGCCGCCGCCCCGGTCCCCGCTCTTCCCGGCGCCGGCCGGTTCTGGAGGCTCTGGTGGTACGAGCCGGGCCCCGAGCATGGCAACCCCGGTTTCAACCCGCGCTTCCGCGTCAACAGCCCGGAAAGCTCCCTCCACCCGGAATTCGGCTCGCGCTCGGAAGCCCGCTCCTCCGGCATGATGCAGATCTTCATGCCTGAAGACCCGCGCCTGCTCGATGCCGTCGAGCTCTACTGCGAGCTCTGGGGCGGCCATCCCGGCACGGCCAACAAGCGCGTCGCCATCAACGGCCGCAGCCTTTACCCCATCCCCGAAAACGGCGCGGCCGCCGGTCACTGCACGCACCTCTATCCGCTCATCGCCCTGCGCCGCAGCGACGTGGTCAACGGTTACAACGCCCTGCAGTTCGCCTGCGATCAGGGCCAGACTTTCTGGGGCCATTTCATCGTCGACAACGCCTGCCTTCGAGCCGGACTGCCGCCCGGCCACCCCGATCTGAAGAAGCTCGATCTCGGCGGCTTCCGCGCCTCTGTCCATCTGCGGCCAGGGCGCGGCGAATCCGTCCAGGCGCGGCTCGAAACCAACCAGCCGGACAGAATCGCCCGCGCCGATTTCCAGGGCTTTTTCGACGGCTACGACGAGAACGGCAACGGCGAGGCCCGCGATTGGCACGGCTTCACCAGGCACCGCCGCCCCGAAGCCTGGCTCGGCGTCGCCGACACAGCGCCATTCGCCATCGAATGGAACACCTCCATGACCGCCGGCCGCTCGGCCATGGCCCGCGCCCGCATCACGTTCCGCGACGCCCCCGGCCTGATTTACGAAACGGCCCCCTCGGAGGAAATCCTCCTCCCCCGCGCAGAAACATTTCGTATCCTTCGTATCCAATGTGTTCTGGCCGCGGACCTGCCCGCCCCCTTCTGGAGCCGCGCCGGCAGGCTGCGCGCCGCCCGCATCGATCTCCCCGTCCATCCATCCGCCATTGAGCGCGCCGCCCTCCACGTCGTCGTCTGGGACGGCGGCCGCGGCTCGGTCCAGCACCCCTTCCGCGTCAACGGCCTCCCCCTCGAGGTCTGCGGCAACGGCGCCCACGATGTCATCTATTCCGTCCGCGAACTGCCCCCGCAATCCCTCCGCCCCTCGAACACAATCGAGCTCCTCTCGGACACCGATCACCACGGCATCGAAATTCTCCTTCCCGGCCCCGCCCTGATGATCCGCTCCCGCCACGCCTGACTCGAAGCCCGCGGCGACGGCGCTGCCGCATCCCGGCCCGCAGCGGCGGGTATGATAGCCTCGTTAACTTCCGAATCAGCGGAAAGAACCACTCCATGGCAGAGTCCTTCACCCGCCATCCTCAGGCCATCGTCGAGTCGGACCGCATCGGCGCCGGCACTCGCATCGGCGCCTTCGCCCACATCCTGCCCGGAGCCGTCATCGGCCGCGACTGCACCATCTCCGATCACGTCTTTATTGAAGACGGCGCCGTCGTCGGCGACCGCGTCACCATCCAGTCCGGCGTCCAGCTCGGCAGCACGGTCCGCATCGAAAACGACGTCTTCATCGGCCCCAACGCCGCCTTCGCCGCCCCCTGCGTCCCGGATGGCAGCCCCCGCCAGCCTGAACAGAACGCCCCCCTCACGCTCGTCAAGCGCGGCGCCTCCATCGGCGCCAACGCCACCATCCTTCCCGGCGTCACCATCGGTGAGAACGCCGTCGTCGCCCCCGGCGCCGTCGTCACCCTCGACGTGCCCCGCAACGCCGTTGTCGCCGGCAACCCGGCCATCATCTCTTCGTACGTCGATGTCCGGCCCGCCCGCGCCACCACGCTCCGCATGGACGCCGAAGCCGGCGCCCCCCGCCTCCTCGCCGGCGGCGCCCGCCTCATCCGCGTCCCCGGCGTCCTCGACCTCCGCGGCAACCTCGTCCACATCACCTCCGGCGTCGAAATCCCATTCGAGATCCAGCGCGCCTTCTTCGTCTACGGCGTCCCTTCCCGCGATGTCCGCGGCGAGCACGCCCACCGCGCTCTCCATCAGCTGCTCATCTGCGTCCACGGCGCCACCCACGTCATCGTCGACGACGGCCGCCAGCGCGACGAGATCATCCTCGACGATCCCACCGTCGGCCTCTACGTCCCCCCCATGGTCTGGTCCGTCCAGTACAAATATTCGCCAGACGCCGTCCTCGCCGTTCTCGCCTCCGCGCCTTACGATCCGGCCGATTACATCCGCAATTACGATGAATATCTTGAGCTGATCCGCCTCAATCCGCCCGAAGAATCCGCGAAAAAATAGCCCGGAGCCAGCCTGATTTTTTCAGAAATCCGCCCCCGGTTTCTCTCCGCTCCGCTCCATCACCACCGCGTCTTCCACCGGATCCCGGTAATATTTTCTTCTCATTCCCCGCCTCTGGAAACCCAGCGTTTCGTAAAACCGGATCGCCCCTTCGTTCGATGCCCGCACCTCCAGCCAGACCCGCCGCCCCGCCATCGCCTCCACCAGCGCCCGCCCCGCACCCCGCCGCCGCGCCCGCGGATGCACCGCCAGGTTCAGCAGCTCCGCCTCTCCGCCCGGCAGCTCCTGCCACACCGCGAACCCCGCCACCTCCCCGTCCGCCTCCGCGACAAACACCGCCCTCTCCTCGCGCTCCTCCGCCTCCCACTGCGCCGCCTCCGGACACGCCCGCTGCACGGCCCGCACCGCTTCCGCGTCTTCCGCCCTCATCCTCCGCACAGTGATTCCCATAACTCGGCCTGCTTCCGCGCAATCGTCTCCCACGAATACTCCTCCTCCGCCCGCCGCCGCGCCGCTGCCGCAATCTTCCGCCGCAGCTCCGCGTCCTCCAGCAGCCGCTCGATCCCCGCCGCGAACTCCTCCGCCGTCTCCGCAATCCACACGCTTTCCCCGTGCACGAGCCCCAGCCCTGCCACCCCCGATGGCGTCGAAACCATCGCCCGCGCCGACGCCATCGCCTCCAGCGCCTTCAGGTTCGTCCCCGCCGACACCACCGTCGGAATCACCACCAGCGTCGCCCGTTCATACATCGGCTGCACGTCCGCCACATACCCATGCACCGTGATCCGCCCGTCCAGCTCGCGCGCCGTCCAGTACAGCTCCGGCTGCGGTCCCGCCACCACGGTCAGCCGCACGTCACGCCGCTTCAGCCGCGGCCACACTTCCTCCACCAGAAACCCGAACGCCCGCACGTTCGGAAAATGCCGGAACGAACCCACAAACAGCAGCTCCGCCGGTCCTTCCTCCCGCTCCGGCGCCGCGCGGAAGCGCTCCAGATCCACCCCGTTCGGAATCACCACCGTCTTCTCCGGACACCCCAGCAGCCCGGCGTCCTTCTCGCTCATCACCACCACGCGCCGCGCCCTCTTCACCGCGCGCCCCTCGAACCACCGCCACCTCTTCCAGTCCCACCACGACCCCGCCGTCCCCTTCCTCTCGTGCACCTGTCCGAACAGGTCCCACGTCACGTCGTGCTCCACCAGCACGTCCGGCTTGTACCGCGCCATCTGCGTGTACTCCGCCTGCAGCAGCCGCGCGCCCAGCGCCCGCATCCGCTCCCGCAGCCCGCGCTCCAGCTCCGGCGTGTAAAACTCGCACGCCTCCGGCGGCAGCAGCGTCGACCACCGCGGCTCCCGGTAGCGCGGCTTCGCCGCCGCAAACACCGCCGCGCAGAATTCCCCCATCGCCGCGAAATCCGCCGCCGTCTGCCCGTCCTCAAATCCGAACAGAACAATGTCGAACTGTTCCGAACATTTCCGCAGCAGATTGGACAGCCGCACCGCCCCGCCGTGCGACGGCGGCAGCGGCAGATACGGCGTCAGCACCGCCACCCGCTTCTTCCCTTCGCGGAAACCCCGCCCCCCTGCCTCCCGCCACTCCCGCGGCAGTTCGCTCCGGTCGCGCTTCCACGGCGCCAGCCATTTGGGGCGCAGAAAGATCCGGTCCCGCGGCACGCCCCGCAGAAACAGCGCCGATGCCACCGGTTCCCGCCAGTGCACGTGGTGCCTCTCCATCCGCTCGTTGAACACGAGCACGCGGAACGGAAACGCCCACAGCGCCGCCTCGAGCGCCCGCCTGTCCTCCAGCCGCACCGCGCACAGCGCCACCCGCCGCCCCCGCGCCGCCCGCCGCAACTCGAGCCACTGCTCCCCTGCGCCCGCTCCAGTCAGCCTGACCTCTGCCACCTCCGCCTCCCGCACCAGCCGCCGCATCTCTTCCCCGTGCGCCCCCTCCCCTGCCGCCAGCACCACCGCTTCCGCTTCTTTTCCCAGAAGCCCGAACAGCGCCCGTTTCAGCGTCTGCTTCACCGCCCGCCCTCCCGCCGCCGCAGCGCCAGGTGCAGCACGCCCCAGCTCGCCATCGGCATCACCGCCGCCGCCACGCACACCGGCGCAAATCCGTATGCGTCCACCACGCGCCCGGCCACCGACGAGAACACCCCCTGCAGCGCCCCGTACACCGCTGTCAGCCCCGACACCGCCAGCGCCGCCCGGTGCGCCCCGAACAGATCCAGCGGCATCGCGTAGATGTTCACGCTCGATGCCACGCACGCGAAAAACGACAGGCAGATCAGCGCCGTCGCCCACCCGGCTTCAGGCATCCACGGGATGAAAACACCCCCCAGCAACAGAAAAGAAGCCACCAGGATCGTCCGCATCCGCGCCGGTGTCACATCTTCCATTCCTGCCGATAACCGCAGCGTCAGCCACCCGCCGGCGAGCCCTCCCAGCGTCGCAAAAATCGGCGGAATCCACGCAAAATGATAATTCGCTTCCGCCTGCGTCAGCCCGTGTTCCCGCACCAGAAACACCGTCGTCCAGTTCACCCACAGCGAGTACACCGCCATCAGCAGCACGTTCGCCCCGAGCAGCGCCCAGTACCGCCGGTCCCGCAGCATCTCCCTCGCGCCGTCTCCGCGCCTGTCCTGCGCTCCTCCTGAAGCGGGCGCCCGCCGCTCCACCGCCAGCCACAGCGGAATCCACACCAGCCCCGCCGCCCCCAGCATCACGAAAGCCGCCCGCCACCCGTACAGCCGCGCGATCGCCTGCGCCGCCACCGGCGCCAGAATCGCCCCCGCCGTCAGCCCGATCTGAAACACCGCGCTTCCCAATGCCCGCTCCCGCGGCGGCAGATACTCCGCCGAAGCCTTCCCCGTCGCCGGCACCCCGCCCGCTTCTCCCAACCCCAGCGCCGCCCGGCACGCCATCAGCGCCCCAGCCGATCCCGCCCACCCTGTCGCCATCGCCGCCAGCGACCAGAACCCCACCGCCAGCGAACTCCCCCACCGCAGCCCCACCCGGTCGATCAGCCATCCCGCCGCCGGCGCTCCCGCCGCATAGGCCACGGAAAATGCCAGAATCACGTCCCCATATCCCGCCGCTGTCAGCCCGAATTCCGCCATCAATTGCGGCGCCAATGCAGCCAATATCTGCCGGTCCAGAAAATTGATCGCGTTGGCCAGCGCAAACACGCCGATCACCGCCCACCGCAGCCGGTGCTTCATGGCAGGAATTCCACCGACACGGCCTCGGCCGCCCCGCCCGCTTTCTGCGTGTACTCGATCTTCACCCGCCGCGCCGGCTTCTGCGGGCCGCAACTCAACTGCACCTGCCCCTCCCCCGCGCCCAGCACCAGCACCCGCCCCGCATCCGGAATCGTCATCGTCACGGCCTTCCCCGCCGCGTCCCTCAGCACGAGCCGCGCCCTCTGTCCCTGGCACAGCACGTTCTCCAGAACCCCCGTGAACGTCTGCGTCGGCGGCCCCTCCCACCACTGTTCAATCTTCTTCCCCTCCAGCCCTCCCTGGCTCGCCTTCTGCTCCGCCTCCCGGATCCGGTCCAGCGCCTCCTTCTTCAACCGGTCCAGTTCGTCCTGCTCTTCCTTCCGCCGCCGCGCCCGCTCCGCCGCCTCCGCCTCGAACCGCGCCTCCTCGAACGCCTCCCGCGCCCGCGCAATCTGCGCCCGCTCTTCCTCGCTGCGCGCTACCCGTTCCGCCGCCCGCCAGCTCTTCTCCGCCTCCGCGTACTGCTTCGCTTCCGTCTGCGCCTTCGCCAGCTGCTGCCACAGCTCCGGATCCCGCGGCCGCAGCTCCGCCGCCTTCTTCAACAGATACGCCCGCCTCACCGGTCCCGCCTCCCGCGCCGCCGCCCGCACATACGGCTCCGCCCACCGCGGATTCTTCAGCGCCGCCTCTTCATACAATCCCAGTTCCAGCAGCCCCCGCGCGCATTTGTCCCGCTGCGGATCCATCAGCTTCTTCATCGTCTCGAACGCCTGCCGCGCCTCTTCCTTCGCACCCTCGGCGAGCAGCGCCAGCCCCAGCCCTTCGAACCCCAGCGGCCCCGGCCTCTCCTCGATCGCCCGCTGATACGCCGCCCGCGCCTCCTGCGGCGGCGCCCCCTGCGCCATCAGCAGATCCCCGGGCAGCACCCGCAGCCGCGACGGCAGCATCGGAACCACCGGAAACGCCAGCCGCGGATTCAGCGGTCGCGCCGGAATCGTCAGCGTCCGGAACTGCCCGGCGGCCAGATACCGCTCCGCCTCCGCCTCGAACTCCTCCGCCCTCTTCCCGAATGCGTTCCGGAACGCCGTCCCCCGGTCCGCTCCCGCCGCCAGGTTCGACAGCAGCACCCGCGTCCGCGTCGTCGTCGTTTCATCGGTCAGCAGGGACTGCAGCAGCGCCCACTCTTTCGTCCGCTCTTCCGGCTTCGGCGGCGCCCCCAGCGTCACCCGCCCCCCTTCGATCTTCATCGTCGAAAATAGCGACGCCACCGTCTCTTCCAGCCGCCCCGGCATCCGCTCCTGCCAGTTGTCTTCGATCAGCAGCAGCGCCAGCTGCCGGAAAAACTCCGCCGGCGCGGACGTCCCCGCCGGCCACGCCGTCACCCATCCCTCGCGCGAAAAACCCAGCCGCGGCCCCGCGTCCCCCTTCTGCGGCCGCCTCACCACCACCGTCACCGGCCACACCGTCTGCAGATCTTTCTTCCCCAGCGTCTCTCCGAACACGAACCGGAACTGCTCCAGCTCGTACAGCGCCTCCCGCGCCCGGTCCTCCCCGGCGTCCGAGTAAACAACAAAAGGCCCGCTTTTTGTCTCGATCCAGTCCGCCCCCCGCGCGCCCGCCGCGGCCGCCGCCACGCCCAGCACTGCCAGCCACAGTCGCATCTCCCGCCTCCCGGTTCAGGCGATCGGCCCCTGCGTGGCCGACAGCTCCGCCACGATCCTCTCTTTCTCTTTCTCCGCCGTCTCCACCGCCGTGTCCAGCGCCACCCAGTACGTCATCGCCGCCACCGCATACGCGCTCGCCAGCACGGCGTAAAAGGCCGCGTCCCGCTCGAACGCATACCGCGCCAGGTATGCCAGCCCGATCGGCGCCATCAGCGCCGGATACAGAAGCAGCATCAACCCCTGGATCTTCCCCGAGGACGCCTGCCGCCAGCTCGACGCCGGATCCATCGCCCGCGGCGCCTTCACGCTCGCCACGTTGCCCAGCGCCAGCAGGAAGACCGCCAGCAGCAGCGTGCATGCAAACGCCTCCGGAATCTTCGCCACGGGGAACCGGATCCGCAGCAGCGCCAGCGCCGCCGTCACCATCCCGATCTCCGCCAGCAGCGCCAGCAGCGCCGTCGCGTTCTTCGCCAGCACCACCGTCCGGAACCGCACCGGCATCACGAAATACGCCTGCACCGCCGTCCGGTCGAAACCCAGGTTGTTCCAGAACAGCACCTCCCCCAGCAGCAGCGCCGCGTACAGGCTCACCCACAGCAGCAGGTTCTCGCTCGTCCCGCTCCCGATCCCCGGCCCCCGCAGCGCCAGCGGCAGCCAGATGATGATCCCGAACGTGAATCCCATGAAAAACACCAGCCGGAACCGCGACGACCGCCCCAGCGTCCGCAGCTCTTTCGTCATCAGAATTCCCATCGGATCCGGCAGAAACCGCCCCGGCAATTCGTAAATCGATTCCAGAAATCGCCAGACGCTTTTCCGCCCTTTTTCCTGCTCCTGCGCCTTCGTTTCCGCCGCGTCCCAGCGCAGGCCGCGCCGGAATTGCGCATAGCCGAACCACCCCGCCAGCGCGACCCACGCCGCCGTCATCCCGAGCGCCTTCGCCGAAAACGCCCCCGCGCTCAGCAGCGCCATCGTCGCCCACGGCACCGGCAGGTGCGCCGCCCATGCCGCGTATTTCTGATAGGCGCCCCGGATCTCCGCCGCCGGCACCGCCACCATCACCAGCTGCGGCAGCGCCGCCGCCAGCACCAACGCAAGCACCAGCAGCTCCCGCACCCCCCGCCTCGCCAGCAGCCGCGTCAGCAGGTCCCTCACCCCGACGCTCAGCATCAGGTTCATCGCCACGAACGCCAGCAGAAACGCCGCCGTCCACCCCGGCGTCACCGGGCTTCGCGCCACTCCAGCCGCCACCCCGCACAGCACGATCAGCACTTCCGTCCCCGTCGACGCCCGGAGCAGCGCCTCCACCGCGAACAGCTTCCGCACCGTCACCGGATATACCATCAGCCGCTTCAGGTCCAGGCTCAGCCCCGTTGCCGCCATCATCACCGGCATCAGCTGCCAGAACGCCATCAGCCCCAGCAGCACCACCGACACCACGGAAATCAGTGCTTCCCGCGTCGGCACCGCCGGCAGCGACACTGCCGCCAGCCAGGACAGAAACACCACCAGCCCGTACCACACCGCCATCGACAGCCAGTAGAAAACCCGCCCCGCCCCCGCGCCCCCGCCCGTCACGCGGTTGTACATCACCCGGAACTGCGCCCCAACGATCGCCCGCACCTGATCGTCCAGCAGCCGCATCGCCCCTCGCCTACCTCAGCCAGTCCAGCGCCTCCGCCGCCCGCGCCGGCCCCCCCACCACGCGCACGAACAGGTCTTCCAGCGTCTCCTCCCCCGCCCGCAGCTCTTCCATCGAGCCCTCCACGATCAGCCGCCCCTGATGAATGATCGCCACCCGGTCGCACAGCCGCTCCACCACTTCCAGAACATGCGACGTCAGAAAAATCGTCGCCCCCTGCCTCACCTGCTCCAGCAGAATGTCCTTCATCAGCCGCGCCCCTACCGCGTCCACCCCCTCGAACGGCTCGTCCAGCAGAAACAGCTCCGGCCGGTGGATCAGCGCCGCCGCCATCGCCACCCGCTTCCTCATCCCCTTCGAATACTCCGCGATCACCTTCCGCCCCGCCGTGTCCAGCTCGAACAGCCCCATCAGCTCCGCAGCCCGCCGCTTCGCGAGCTCCCGCCCCAGCCCGTACATCCTTCCGACGAATTCCACGAATTCCAGACCTGTCAGATGGTCGAACAGCAGGCTCTCGTCCGGCACCAGCCCGATCCGCGCCTTGATCTCCAGCGCCTCGTCCGGCATCTCCCGCCCCAGAATCCGGATTCGCCCCTCCGTCGGCGGCGCCAGCCCCATCAGCATCCGGATCGTCGTCGTCTTCCCCGCACCGTTCGGTCCCAGAAACCCGAAAAAGCACCCCCGTTCCACCGTCAGCGTCAGCCCGTCCACCGCCGCCTTCGCCCCGTATACCTTCCGCAACCCGCGGATCTCGATGGCAGGACTCGTCTCGGGCGTCATCGCTGCTTCTCCATCCTACCCGTTTCCGATTGCCCGGTTCCCTGCCCCAGTGCGATTTTTCACCTGAGACCCTCAACTTCTTCCCCTCTCCTGCCGATGAAGTCAAATGTGAGCCATACCATCCTGCCCAAGGTCTCTCCCAGAGACCTGGCCCTGAAAAGCCTGGACCAGCTTCCGCCGTTCTCGCCGGTCCTCAATCACCTCATGGCCACGCTCGCCGACGAGAACGTCAGCTTCGCCCATCTCGCTGATCTGATCGAGCGCGACACCGTCCTCAGCGGCAACGTCCTCCGCCTTGTCAACTCCGCCCTCTACGGGCGCCGCGGCAACGTCAGCAGCGTCCGCGCCGCCGTCTCCATCCTCGGCGTCTACAAGCTCCGCAACTTCCTGCTCGGCTTCTCCGTCTCCCGCCTGTGGTCCCGCATCCGCACGCCCGACTCCTGGTCTATGGCCCGCTTCAACGAGCACGCCCTCGCCACCGCCCTCCTCGCCGACCGCATCGTCCAGAAAATCCCCGCCGAATACCCCGAAGGCGCCTTCGCCGCCGGACTTCTCCACGACCTCGGCCGGCTCATGATCGCCGCCGCCCTGCCCGAGGAATACCTCCGCATCCACGCCATGCGCGCCGCCAGCGGCAAGACCCTCGAGCAGTGCGAATACGCCGTCATCGACGCCTCACACGCCGAACTCAGCGCCGCCGCCCTCGCCAAATGGAACCTCCCCGCGCCCATCCAGAAGGCCGTCCTCTATCACCATCAGCCCGATCTCGACCCGGGCCGGCACTCCTCTCCCGTCCCGGCCCTCAGCCTTGTTCTCTTCGTCGCCAACTCTCTGGCCAACGCCACCGGGCACGCCATCTCCGACCTCGACGCCCAGCTCGCCCCCCCGCCGCAGGAGTCCCTCTCAAGGCTCAGACTCTCGCACGACACCGAGGCCCTGCTCTCCGCCTTCGAGGAAGACTTCCAGCCCCTCAAGTCTTCCATTTGAAGAAAAGGGGACAGGAACACAATTCCCCTTTTTCCGGCCCCCAGTCTGCTCTCGCCCCGCTCCCGTCCCGCAGTTCTTCTCCGCGTCACCGCGCCCGAAGCCCGAACGCGAAGGCGAAGCCGCCCATCTCCCCTGCCTCAACCGCGCTCGATGCCCTGACTCCCCCCGCCTGTCATAAAGGCTCCCTGTGACGCCGAAATCCCCTCCCTTCCCGCTGTCCCGCTTGCCGGAAACCTGCGACTCCGCAAGACATTGGCCGAGAGAACAACACGCACCAGACCTTTCATCCAGGGTGACAGCCCGATCTCACGGGATCACTCCACCCGATCCCGCAAGCAGCCCTCGCCTGTGCCCCCCCGGAACCCGCCTGTGCCGCAAACTTCGTCCCCAGCCTGACGTCCTCCCATCCCGACGGCCTGTGGCTGTTTTTCTTCATGCCCGGCGAAAGACGCATCCACTCCGCCCGGTCTTCCGGCTGCACCCCGGCGCCTGACTGTCAAGCCCCGCCGCTCACAGTCGCCAACGGCGGATTCCTTCCTCTCCCGTCACCCTGTTCCATTCCGCGATCGTATACTTTCTGAGCCGGTTTTCGTATGTTTTGAGTGAGGAGGCGCATCGGCGCCACGCCGCCGCTCGACGGCGAACCTCGCGCCTCTGCGCCGTCCTCGTCAAGAATCAGATGTAGAGGTGCTTGCGATGTCCAGGAAGCTATTCGCGTTCACTGCCACGGCGCTGTTTGCCGCCCTCCCGGGGATGTGCTGGCAATCTGACGCTGGGCAAAACTGGGAGATTACGGCCACTGCGCGCGGCAGCATCGTCGCTTGGCCGGCAGCAATGTTCGACAAGTCCGACGTGACCGCGTTCGCCGAACAGGCGGAGTCCGGCCTTGCCTCCTCCGGGCGTGTCGCCCAGCCGCTCGTCCAGGAGCTTGTCATCAAGACAAAGAGCACGCCCCCGCGGCGTCCAGCCCCTGGCGGAGGCCGGCCTCACGCTGACGCGGGCATTGTCGTCCGCTCCATGGTTCTTCGTGCCGGTGCCGCACAGTGCCAGAACGCCCCGCGTTCCTGCTACGGGGACAATGGCGGCTCCTGCCGCGAAGGACAGCCCGGTTGCCGCTGCGTGTGCGCCGTTCCGGTGAATGCGGAAGCCGAAGCCATCGAGGCTTTCCGCAGCAAGCGAAATGGCGTCCCTTTGATCGTCATTGCCCCGTCGGAATCCGACCCGGCCAGCGTGACCAGTCAGGTTCTCAGTAGTCCCGCGATGCAAGGCTATTTCA
This sequence comes from Bryobacteraceae bacterium, assembly GCA_026002875.1. Classification (NCBI taxonomy): domain Bacteria; kingdom Pseudomonadati; phylum Acidobacteriota; class Terriglobia; order Bryobacterales; family Bryobacteraceae; species Bryobacteraceae bacterium. The sequence goes on along the minus strand of BPGE01000001.1, from coordinate 485,874 downwards.
TCAAAGTCGTGTTGGCGGCGCGCTAGCCCGTCCATCCCAGCCGCGGCGCCCCCGAGCGCCGCGGCTTGCCTACCCTTCCACCCTCGCCGCTTTCGGCGCCTCCACCGCCTCCCCCGTAATCAGCCTCGCCCGCGGGTTGAACGTCACATACTTCAACGCCCACTGCAACAGCACCAGCAGCCGGTTCTGATACCCGACCAGATACAGAATGTGGATGAACAGCCACGCCAGCCACGCCCAGACACCCCCAAACCGCAGACGCCCGAACCACGCCACCGCCGCATGCCGCCCGATCACCGCCAGGCTCCCTTTGTCCCGGTACCGGAATCGTCCCGCTTCCTCTCCGCGCAGCCGCCGCTGAATGGCCTCCGCCGCAAAGACCCCCATCTGGATCGCCGCCGGCGCCACTCCCGGCACCTGCCGCCCGTCCTCTCCCTCTACATGCGCCAGATCCCCGGCCACGAAGATCTCCGGATGCCCTGGGATGCTCAGGTCCCCTTCCACCCGGACCCCGCCCCGCCGGTCCAGTTCTGCCCCTGCCTCTGCCCGCAGGATCTCACCCGCCCGCGACGCCCGCACGCCAGCCGCCCACAGCACCGTCTTCGCCCCAATCCACTCCCGCTCCCCGTCCCGTCTCCTCACCCACACTCCGTCGCCGGTCACCTCCTCCACCCGCAGCCCGCTCCGTGTCCGCACCCCCAACCCGATCAGGTGCCGCTCCGCCTTCGCCGACAGCTCCTCCGGATACCCCGCCAGGACCCTCTCCCCGGCATCCACCAGCAGGATACGGGCCTGTGCAGGATCAATACTACGAAAATCGTGACTAAGCGTCTGCCGTGCGATCTCACCCAGTGCCCCAGCCAGCTCAACGCCAGTCGGACCACCTCCAATTACTATAAATGTCAGCCAATGGACGCGATCCTCTGCGTCCGACTCCCTCTCTGCCCCCTCGAATGCCGCCAGAATGTGCGCCCTCATCGCCGTGGCATCTTCGATTGTCTTCAGTCCAGGCGCAAGATCCTGCCATTCATTACGACCAAAGTAGTCGTTTTCCGCCCCCGTCGCCAGCACCAGATAGTCGTACTCCACCCAACCGTTGTCCAGAATCACCCGCCGCCGCGCCACATCCATTCCCACCATCTCCCCCATCAGCACCCGCGTGTTCTTCTGCTTCCGTAGAATCCTCCGCAACGGACTCGCCACATCCGAAGGGGACAACCCGCCCGTCGCCACCTGGTACAACAGCGGCTGAAACAGATGGAAATTCCGCTTGTCGATCAGCGTCACCTGCACCGGCGCCTTCCCTAGCGCCCGCGCCGCATACAGCCCCGCAAATCCCCCGCCCACTATCACCACCCGCGCCCGCCGCTCCCCGTCCCACTCGAATCCAGACTTCTCCATACCCATTGGATGCGCCATCCCCCTCTCGCGCTCCCGTGCAATCACATCCACCCCGTGCCTTTATTCATCGTATTACCAGCATATTTCGGTCAGTTCAGCCGGTCAGCTTCTCTGTCCTGTGCATCCTTCCTCTGGAGTCATTCATGCCCCCTGTTTTCCGCCGCCTCCCTGTCGGGTTTCCCGCCGCCCTTGGGCGGCGGCTGCATCCCAACTTTGACCCGTGCCTGCCCGTATCCCCCTGCCCCCGCCTCTCTTACCCCAACCTGGAATTTTGCGAAACGAACCGAAGCCAGCCTCGCCGCAGCCACGGTGCGCCGCCCTCCCCGCCGGGTTTCCCGCCGCCCTTGGGCGGCGGCTGCATCCCACCCGTGCCCGATGCCCGCCCGGATCCCCCTGCCCCCGCCGCCCTCAAGCCGATCCGGAATTTTGCGAAACGAACCGAAGGAAGCCATAACTCATTTAACAACAACTACTTGCAATCCATCTCCCGCCTCCGCCCCGCCTCCCCGCTCACGCAGACGCCGCCCCCGGCGCTAACCTATCGGTGGAACCATGCAGCCCGATCCCAGGCAACGCCTCGCCGTCGTCCTCATCGATACCCGCAACCCCCTCAACATCGGCGCCGCCGCCCGCGCCATGAGCAACTTCGGCTTCTTCGACCTCCGCCTCGTCCGCCCCTACTCCGTCGCCTGGGAAGAAGCGGTCAGCGCCGTCGGCGCCGCGGATCTCCTCCGCAGCGCCCGCCTCTTCGACAGCGTCGCGGAAGCCGTCGCCGACTGCTCCCTCATCGTCGGCGCCACCGGACTCGGCCACCGCGTTTTCGAGCACCCCCTGCACCGCCTCGAACGCGCCGGCCGTCTCCTCCGCCGCCACCTGATGTCCGCCCGCGCCGCCATCCTCTTCGGCAGCGAAAAATTCGGCCTCTCCAACCACGACATCTCCCACTGCCACTGGCTCCTCCACATCCCCACGCGCCCGGAGCACGATTCCATGAATCTCGGCCAGGCCGTCGCCGTCACCCTGTACGAACTCTCCCGCTCCCCCGCCGCCGCACGCCGCCTCCCCGAAGCCGCCGAGCGCGCTGCCGAGGCCGAACTCGAACGCCTTTCCCTTCTTCTCGAACAGGTCCTTCAGCTCAGCGGCTACTCCGATTACAGCCGCGAGACCTCCGCTCATGACAAGACCCGCCGCCTCGTCCACCGGCTCTGCCTTACCTCACGAGACGCCGCCATCTGCACCGGCATGCTGCGGCAGATCCTGTGGAAGCTCACTCACCCTGCCGGATGATATTCTGACTAGTGCGATGTCGAAGGTCGAATTGCACTACGAATTTCTCGCGCCTTTTCAGGATTCGTGGGCCGAGGCCATCGAGCGCCTCCATGGCGTCTATGGCTTCCATGCGCTGAAACTCGCCCCCTCGCTCGACCGCCTCACCGTCGTCTACGACGCCAGCCGCCTCACCCCGGCCGACGTTGAACACCACCTCCGCATGGCCGGCCTGCCCGTCCGCCGCATTGCCCCGCAGACGGCGCTTGCCTCATGAACCTCGCCCTCAACCTGTTCGATTTCTCTTCCGGCTGGCACCCCGCCGGGCGTTACCTTCTCGTCGCTGCCGTCAGCGCCGCGGCCATCGCGCTCTTCGTCTGGCTCGGCCTCCGCGCCCTGCACAAGATCGCCCAGCGCACCAGCACCACGCTCGACGACGAGCTCATTCATGCCCTCCGCTGGCCCGCGCAGTGGACCGCCGTCGCCATCGCCCTCCTTATCGCCCTCAAGGACGTCGAGGAACGCCACCTTTCCCGCTCCCTCGAACACAAACTCACGGTTCTCGCCGCCGCTCTCATCATCGTCCCTCTCACCATTGGTCTCGCCCGCGCCACCATCATTCTTCTGCGCTACGCCCTCTCCCGCAGCTCGACCGGCTGGCACGTCACCGCCCTGACCGCCGCTACCATCCGCATTCTCTGGGCCGTCCCCGGCCTCCTCGTCATTCTCAACCTGCTCGACATCTCTCTCGCCCCGGCCCTCACCGCCCTCGGCGTCGGCGGCATCGCCGTCAGCCTCGCCCTCAAAGACACCCTCGCCAACCTCTTCTCCGGCTTTTACATCTCCATGGCCGGCAACATCCACAAAGGCGACTACATTCAGCTCGACTCCGGCCAGGAAGGCTTTGTCGAAGACGTCTCCTGGCGCATCACCACGCTCCGCACCCTCCAGAACAACCTCGTCGTCATCCCCAATTCCAAACTCAGCGAGGCCCTCGTCACGAACTACACTTATCCCGAAACCCGCCTCGCCGTCCGCATCCCGCTCAACGTCAGCTACGAGACTGACATCGATCTGGTTGAGCGCGTCGTCCTCGAAGAAGTCGAAGCCGCCCGCGGCCTCGACGGCCTCCTCTACGACCCGCCGCCCGTCGTCCGTTTCAACCCCGGCTTCGGCGACTCCTCCCTCAACCTCACCCTCATCGTGCACGTCGAGGAATTCACCAAACAGTACCTCGTGCAGGACCAGCTGCGCCGCCGCATTCTCGCGCGCTTCCGCCGCGAGGGCATCGTCATTCCGTTCCCCATCCGCACCCTCGACATCCCGCCGGGCGCCCTCAAACGCGCCCTCGACCCCGGCCCTTCCAACCCGCCGCCGCAGTCCTGACCGCCCGTCCCTGAGCCGTCCCGTCCGCCTTTTTCGGTTCTTCTGCTGAAGCCGCCCGTCAGAGGGGCCGGCTATCTTTCAGCGTGTTCGAGGAGGGAAAGCTGTGTTCCGATTCTGGCTCTTCGCCATTCTGATCCCTGCCTGCGCCTGGGCCGATTGCACCCCGCGCAAGTTCACCCCCAATGAAGAGAAAACCGCCCAGCAGATCAGCGCTGCCCTGCAGTCCGCTTTCTCCCCAGCCCCCGCCGGCTGGCAGGACTCGCTCGCCTCCACGCATTTCGTCACCGGTCTCGTCTGCGCTGGAGATGCGCCCTCGCTCACCAATTACGTGAATTCCACCCTCACCTACTCCATCCTGAACCCCCCGTCGCGCCGCGAATACCCCGAACAGAAGGAGATCAAACGGCTGCAGGACGAGCGGGACGCTCTCACCCGCCGCCCGGATTCCGTCCGGCAGAAAATCAACGAAATCCGCGCCCGGGCCAGCGAGAAAATGCGCGCCTCCAAAGCGGCTGAACGGGCGGGCAATCAGGAAGAAGCCCGCCGCCTGCGCCAGGAATACGACCTCATTCTGAAAGAAGAAACGCCCGTTATCCAGGAATTTGAGGCCTCCATCGCGCCTCAACTGAAGGAAATCGACGCCAGAATCCAGCAGCTCAGGCAGGCTGTCCCCGACTATGACACCCGCGTCTGGGTCCGGCTGCTCGTCTCGGCCCAGAGCCGGCCCTCCACTCCGGATCCGAAGCCCGGCCAGGGGCTGAACGAGGACGTCTACATCTGGCAGCGCTCAGGCCAGCCGCCCTATCCCGGCGCCGTCAGCCGCGTGGTTCTCCAGATCAAGGGCTGGCCCGATTACCGCGAAACCGTCACCCGCCTCATCGATCAGGAAAAGCTCGCTGCGCTGGTGAAATAAGACCCCGCAGCGCGCCGCGCCCGCCGCGGCGCGGAGACACGAAAAGGCCGCCCTTGCACAGGGCGGCCTTTCTCTTCAACCCGGAAGCCGGCGCCTACCGCCGCGGTCCGCGGTTGCGCTGTCCCGCCGGCTGCGGCTGCGGCTGCCGCGCCGCCGGATCGGCCTTCTTCTCTTCGCCATGCTCGCCTGCGCGCCCGCCGTTCTTCAGCTTCTCGCGCTGCTCGCGCAGCACGGCGCGCCGGCTCAGCTTGATCCGGTTGCCCTCGAGCGCCAGCACTTTGACCAGAATCTGGTCGCCCTCGTTCAGCTCGTCCCGCACGCTCTTCACGCGGTTCTCGCTGATCTCGGAGATGTGCAGCAGCCCGTCGGTGCCCGGGAACAGCTCGACGAACGCCCCGAAATCGGCGATGCGAACCACCTTGCCGAGATAGGTCTTGCCCACCTCGGCCACGGCGGCGATCTCGGAGATCATCTTCAGCGCGCGCGCCGCCGAGTCGCCGTCGCTGGCGAACACGTTCACCGTGCCGTCGTCGTGCACGTCGATCTTCACGCCCGTCTGGTCGATGATGCCGCGGATCACCTTGCCTCCGGGGCCGATGATCTCGCGGATCTTCTCCGTCGGCACCGTGATCGTGTAGATCCGCGGCGCATACGGGCTCAGCTCGGCGCGCGGCTCGGAGATCGCCTCGTCCATCTTGTCCAGGATGAACATCCGCCCGCGCCGCGCCTGCTCGAGCGCCTCGCGCATGATCTGCGGGCTCACGTTCTGCACCTTGATGTCCATCTGCAGCGCCGTGATCCCCGCGCGCGTGCCCGCCACCTTGAAATCCATGTCGCCGTAATGGTCTTCCGCGCCGGCGATGTCGGTCAGGATCGCGTACTTCTCGCCGTCGGTCACCAGCCCCATGGCGATGCCCGCCACCGGCGCCTTGATCTTCACGCCCGCGTCCATCAGCGACAGGCTCGCGCCGCACACCGTCGCCATCGACGACGAACCGTTGGATTCGAGAATGTCGCTCACGATCCGCAGCGTGTACGGAAACTCGCTCTCCGGCGGAATCATCGGCGCGATCGCGCGCTCGGCCAGCGCGCCGTGGCCGATCTCGCGCCGCCCGGGACCGCGCATGAAGCCCACTTCGCCCACCGAAAACGGCGGAAAGTTGTAGTGCAGCATCAGCCGCTTCGAGGTCTCGAGCAGGTTCAGCGTCTCCAGCCTCTGCTCGTCTTCCTTGGTGCCCAGCGTCGTCGTCACCAGCGCCTGGGTCTCGCCGCGCGTGAACAGCGCCGAGCCGTGCACCCGCGGCAGCACGCCCACTTCGATCGTGATCGGCCGGATCTCGTCGAACGCCCGCCGGTCAGGACGCTGCCGCAGCTCCAGAACTTCGCGCCGGAAGATCCGCTCGCGCAGCAGCTCGAAGCAGGCCGCCGCTTCCTGCTGATCGGCCTCTTCGGTGAACGCCGCCACGGCTTCCTTCTCCAGCGCATCGATCCGCGCGTAGCTCTCCGTCTTGCCGTATTTCTGCGTGTTCAGCGCATCGGTCAGCCGCTCGCCCACCAGCTGCTCGACCCTGGCGTAAATCTCCTCGTTCCGCTTCGGCGGCGTGAACTCGCGCTTCGGCTTGCCCGCCGCCTTCACCAGTTCGCGGATGCCGTTGTTGATTTTGCGGCAGCACTCGAACGCGTAATCGATCGCCGCCAGCACCTCTTCTTCCGTGGCCTCGTTCGCCCCGGCTTCCACCATCACGATCCCCTGATCGGTGGCCGCGACCACGATGTTGATCTTCGACTGGTTCTGCTGCTCGTAAGACGGAAACGGAATGTACTCGTCGCCCACGCGGCACACGCGCACGCCGCTGACGATGTGTTCGAACGGAATGTCGGAGATGGCCAGCGCCGCGCCCGACCCCACGATCGCCATCGCCGACGGATCGGTGTCCGGCGCCGCCGACAGCACCAGGCTGATGATCTGCGTCTCGCAGGTGTAGCCTTCCGGGAACAGCGGCCGCAACGGCCGGTCCACCAGCCGCGCCGTCAGCACCTCGCGGTCGCTCGGGCGGCCTTCGCGTTTCAGATATCCGCCGGGAATGCGCCCGGCGGCATAGGTGTACTCGCGGTAATCCACGGTCAGCGGAAAGAACGCGGCGTTCGGCTTCGGCTCCGTGTTCGAACAGGCCGAACTCAGCACGACAGTGTCGCCAATCGTCACCACCACGGCGCCGTGAGCCTGCTTGGCCATGCGGCCGGTTTCCAGTGTGAGAATTCGACCCCCAAGGTCGATGTCTACCGTATGCTTCATGTCAGTGAATCTCCACGTCCCGCATGGCGCGATTGCGGCGGGACTGCTTCTTGTCTTGGCTTTGCGGAAAGCGGCCGGGGAGCGGGGGGAACGGATGGACGCGGGGCAGGAATGCAGTTCGGGCTTTCAGAGAGAGCGGTCCGATGGGATTGTCCCATGGGCGGGCATCCTCTGCCTGCAGCTCCCGCCCTCGGCGGGCGGAAGCGGCAGACCTGCGGTTGCGGCCTGCGCCTAACGGCGCAGTCCGAGGCTGAGAATCAGAGCCTTGTACCGCTCGGGACTCTTCCGCTTCAGATAATCCAGCAGCTTGCGGCGGCGCGCCACCAGCTTGAGCAGGCCGCGGCGGCTGTGGTGATCTTTCTTGTGGATCTTGAAATGCTCGGTCAGCTGAGCGATGTTCCGCGTCAACAGCGCAATCTGCACTTCCGGCGAGCCCGTATCGGTCTTATGCTGCCGGTACTTTGCAATCAGCTCGTTCTTGGCTTCCTGGGCCAGCGCCATTCGATTTCCTTGCGCTCCTTTGAGTTACCTTCCTCTTTTCTTACCTCATCAGGATAACACACCCGTAACGCCCGCGGCCCGGGGCGCGCCCGCCGCGTCCGCCCGCCTAGCTCTCGTCCCGGGTCATTCCGCACGCGGTTTCATATCCGCGCGCCAGGTAGTAAGTCAGAAGATCGAAGAACCGCCCCAGCTGCAGTTCAAGCTCTTCCTCGGCGTAGAGGTCGACGCTGGTCTGCACGAACGCTTCGTCGCGGATGTAGTCGAGCGCCGCCTCCTTCAGCAGCTGCACCGCGCGGATGCTCTCGCTCAGCGGCACGCCCTGCACATAGCGGTCGTGGCCTACCTTCTCGTAGAACGCGGCGATCTCGCCTTCAGAACTCGACACCAGCCAGTGGCCAAGATTGCGCAGCAGCTTGCGGCAGTTCTCCGTCAGCTCGGACTCCGGCATCCGGCTGATATGCGGCAGCCCCTGCTGCAGGCGCAGCCGCCGCAGGAATCTCGCGGTGATGGCCTCCCAATGATCCTCGATCTGATGAACCAGCTTGGCCGAAACCATGGCTCAGCCTCCCGTCCACCCTTTAGGTACGCTGATTCTGACTCTGAGTCAAGGGTTGCGCCGCGGCACACAACGCACGGGGGGAACAACGTGCCGTTCCGGAGGCGCCGCATGGCCGCACCACGCAGACAGGGGACACAGGCCGTAGGCGGCCCGTGGCCTGGAATGCAGCGGTCAGGAAACGGCCGCCTGGCTCTCCCGCAGCAGCTTCTCCAGGGTGAAGGCGGGACAGACGTGGCGGCGCAGGTAATCGAGGACGGATTGCGCCAGCTGCCGCAGCAGCTTCTCCGCGGCCGCGTCCCTCACCGTGCCGTCCTCGCCAAACAGCTTCTGGACATGCGCGAGAGAAACGGGCATCGGCAGCGGCAACGCGCCAATGTGGCTGACGACGCCGCGCAGCGCTTCGATCGACTTGATCGCGCCGATCGAGCCCGCCGCAACACCCAGCAGGGCGACAGGCTTGCCCGACAGCACCGACGGAAAGCCGAGGTTCTCGATGACCAGCTTGATGGCGGCGGAAAACGAACCATGATATTCCGGCGTGGCGATCACCACGGCGGCAGCGCCCGCGACAAGCTGCCGCAACTCTGCGGCGCGCGAATCCGGAGCGGGCATGCCGGGCAGAGCCAGGCGGTAATGCTCGGGATGAACGACTTTCACTTCGACGTTCGGGTCTTTGGCCAGTTCATCGGCGACAATGGCGGCCGCCATCGATGTGTAGTTCCCGGGCCGCACCGAACCGACAAGGATGACGATCCGGATACGCTCTTGCGTGACCTGCATGCCTGATTGGATGCACCGGCGCGCCCTTTGACGCCCCGGCATCACAAGGCAGCCGTAGAATGAAGGGACCATGCGGATTGCAAAGATCGAGACCGTGCAGGTCGCGCCCCGCTGGGGTCTGCTGCGCGTGCTCACCGATGACGGCGCCGAGGGCTATGGCGAATACACGCTCGAGGGCCAGCTCGACTCGGCCGAAGCCGCCGTGCATGAGCTCGGCGAGTTCTTCCTCGGCAAAGACCCCTCGCGCGTGAAGGCGCTTGTGCGGGGCTGTTATGACCGCAACTTTTACCACGGCGGCGCGATCTACATGAGCGCGCTCGGCGGCATCGAAATGGCCCTGTGGGATCTGGCCGGCAAGGCTGCGGGGCAGCCCGTGCACCGCCTGCTCGGCGGCCGCGTGCGCGACCGTGTCAAGGTGTACCGCTGGGCCGGCGGCAACAACAATCCGCCCGAAGCCGCCGCCGCAGAGGCAGCCGCCGTGGTGGCGGCGGGCGCGCGCGCCCTCAAGATGAACGCCTGCCCCCCGCTGGCCGCGATTGACACCTACGGCGGCATTCAGCGCGCCATCGACCGCCTCCGCGCCGTGCGCGAGGCCGTGGGCTGGGACGTCGACATCGCGCTCGATTTCCACGGCCGCTGCAACGTGCCCATGGCGCGGCGGCTGGCAAAAGCGCTCGAGTTCGGCAATCCGCTGTTCTATGAAGAGCCCGTCCGCCCGGACTACAACCGCTGGCTGCCCGAGATCGCCGCCATCACGCACGTTCCCATCGCCACCGGCGAGCGCATGTGCACGGTGGCCGAGTTCAGCGACGTCGTCGCGGCGAAAGGCGCGCATATTCTTCAGCCTGACGTCGTGCACGTGGGCGGCATCTCGAACACGGCGGAAATCGGCGCGCTGGCCGAGGCAAACGGCATCGCGATCGCCCCGCACTGTCCGCTGTCTCCCGTCGCCTTCATGGCCAGCCTGCACGTCGTCGCGCAATGCCGCGCCGGCTGGATTCTCGAGTGGGCCAAGGGCATTCACTACAACGCCGCCGGCGCGACCGGCGATGTCGATCCGTGGCTGCGCTATGTCGACGAGCGCGACTGGCCGCTGTTCGAGCCCGACGCCGAAGGCCATCTGCCCGTGCCGGAAGCGCCCGGACTCGGTCTGCGGCTGAACTGGGCGGAAGTGGAGAAAGCCGCGCGCGCAGGCTCCGGCTGGCGCGACGAGACGATGTACCTGCCCGACGGCACCCTCGCCAACTGGTAAGACAGCCGCGCGGCCCGCGCCCGGCAACATGGTAAGGTGAAATTGTTCTGGTTTTCACCCTAAATTCATCCGCGCCGCTTATGGATGAGGTATGAGCGGCGTAGCCCGCGCCCTGCAATCCTGGATCGAAACGGCCGATCACGGGCTGATGCGGCGGCTGCACCGGTGGACGGCGCCCCAGTGGTTCCGCTGGTGGATGATCGCCGCGACGCGCGGAGGCGACGGCTGGCTCTGGTATGCGGTGGGCGCGGTGCTGATCGCGGCCGGCGGAGCGCAGGGACGCCTGGCGGCGGCCGAAGCGGCTTCAGCCTGCGCGGCGGCGATCGCGCTGTTTCAGTATCTCAAACGCAAGGCCGGCCGGCGGCGCCCGTGCGAGCTCGAGCCGCATGTCTGGTCCCGGATTCTCCCGCCTGACGAGTTCAGCTTCCCTTCGGGCCATACGATGACCGCCTTTGCCGTCACCACGCCCGTGGCGGCGCACTTCCCCGACGCCGGACCGGTGCTGTACGGCTGCGCGCTTTCGATCGCCCTGTCCCGCGTGGCGCTGGGGATGCATTTTCTCAGCGATGTCATCGCCGGCGGCATGCTCGGCTGGCTGCTCGGCGCGGTGGCGCACCACCTCGTCTCCTGACACCCTGCCATCCCCGCCGGACGGGGGGGATTTGACCCGCCCGCCCCTGCTGCGATAGATTCATTCCTTCGATAGATCATGTAGAGACGGAAGTCTGACTCTGGCCGCGCGATCCGGTACGAATGCGAACGATCCTCTCTCCTGCCGTTCTGATCGCTCTGGGATGCGCGATCCTTCTCCCCGCAGGCCTCCCGGCGCAAAACCTCGTTTCCCCCGGCAGCCTGTCCGGTCCCGTGTCGGACGAAATCCTGGACCGTCTGCCTCCGCGGGAAGCGGAAATGAAGCCGCCCGTGCGCACGCTGCCCGCGCTGGTTGCAGCCGATTCGCCCGCCGAACCCGCCACGCCGGCGCACCGGGCGCTGCGCAATGCGGAGCGTCTGTTCCTGCACGGGCGTTTCCTGCTGCAGGAAGGCAGGCCGGAGGAAGCGCGCCGGGCTTTCGACGAAGCCGTGGATGCGCTGCTGGCCGTGCCCGAGGACGATCCCGGAAGAGAGCAGATCGAGAAGCGCGCCGAGGAGCTGATCCGGCGCATCGGCCGTTGTGATCTCGAGGAGCTCGGCGCGGGACAGCCGCCGGAGCTTCTCCGGCTGCCGCAGTCGCCTCTTGAGGAGATTCTCGATCTCACGTTTCCGGTCGATCCCGCGGCGCGCAACCGGTCGCTGGAGCGCGTGCAGCTGGGCGCATCGCAGCTGCCGCTGACGGTGAACGATGCGGTGCTCGACTACATCAACTACTTCACCGGGCCGAAGGGATCGCGGATTCTGCTGAATGGCCTGCGCCGCAGCGGGCGCTACCGGCAGATGATTCTGCGGATCTTCGACGAAGAGGGAGTGCCGCGGGAGCTGTTGCACCTGGCGCAGGCCGAATCGGCGTTTCAGCCGCGGGCCGTGAGCCGGGCGCAGGCGGTGGGGATGTGGCAGTTCATCCGCAGCCGAGGAGCCGAGTACGGCCTCGAGGCCGGGCGCTCGCGCGACGACCGCATGGATCCGGAGAAGGCCACGCGGGCTGCGGCGCGGCATCTGCGCGATCTGTACGAGCTGACCGGGGACTGGTATCTGGCGATGGCCGCCTACAACTGCGGCCCGATGTGCGTCGAGCGGGCCGTGCAGCGGACCGGTTACGCCGACTTCTGGGAGCTGCGCGCGCGCAACGCGCTGCCGCGCGAAACCATGAACTACGTGCCGGCCATCCTCGCCATGGCGATCATCGCCCAGAACCCGCAGCACTACGGCCTTCCGGCGGTGGACCTGGACGAGCCGCTCGAGTTCGATACGATCCGCGTGGAGGCGGAGACGTCGCTGGCGCTGATCGCCGATGCAGCGGAGACGCCGCTGTCGGAGATCCGCGATCTGAACCCCGGCGTGCTGGGACATGCGGTGCCGGCGGGCCACGAAGTGCGGCTGCCGCGGGGCACGGGGCCGGCCGTTCTTGCCGCGCTCGAACTGGTGCCCGCGGCCAGACGGGCTTCCGCGCGGCTGCACCGCTGGAGCGAGGGAGACACGGCGGCTTCCGTGGCGCGCCGCTACGGCTCGGCTCCCGCGCAGGTGGCGGCGCTGAACGACCTGGAGAAGATCGAGGCGGGCGCTCTGGTGGTGGTGCCTGTCGCTGCCGCGCCAGCGGCGAAGAGCCGGACCGCAGCGCGCAGCGCGTCCGCTCTGCGCGCCCGGCCGGCGAAGCGGGCTGCGGGGCGGACGCCATCCTCCCGGAAGCCGGCCGTGCGGCCCACGTCGGCCCGCCGCTAGCCCCCCCGCGGGCGGCGTCGCGGGCCCGCTTCCTCTTCCATCGACTGATAAAACAAGTTATGCTAATTATGATTCGGCCTGCAGGGAGGACCGTGTCATGAGTCGATGGATCGCCATGCCGTTTGACTCCTACGACGAGGAGACGGATTTCGATTCCGCTCTGAGCGACGACAGCGTAGGAGAGGTCGAGGAGATGGAAGAGGGGCTGGAGGCCCTCGAAGTGGAAGCCCGGCCGGCGGCGCCCGAGCCGCCGCCCGCGCCCGCTGCTGCAGAGCCTGCCGCCGGACCGGCCAAGGCTGAAGAGCCGGAAACGGCGGCCGCACCGCCGACGCCTGAGCCCGCGGCCGCGCCGGAGCCGCCCGCACGCCCGGCGGCGCGCAAGACGGCACGCAAGGCCAAAGCCCCCGCACGAGTTTCCCGGCCCGAACCGGGGAAAACCGCCGCGAAAGCGGCGAAAAAACCGGCAACTGCCGTTCGAAAGGTAACGAAGAAGACAGTGAAGACTGCAACCAAGAAGGCCGCTCCCAAGAAGGCGGCCGCTCCGAAGAAAGCCGCGGCGAAGAAAGCCCCGGCCGTCAAGAAGGCGGTGAAGAAGGCTGCGCCCAAGAAGGCCGCTCCGAAGAAAGCCGCTCCGAAGAAAGCCGCTCCGAAGAAGGCCGTGGTGAAGAAGGCCGCAGTGAAGAAGGCGGCGAAGAAGACCGCCGTGAAGAAGGCCGCAAAGAAGACCGCGGCGAAGAAGAAGTAAGGCGCGGCGGCGCCTGCCGGACTTCGCCGTCCTGCTGGCGCAATGCGGTCTGCTTCAATCTGATGTTCAATGGGGCGTCCCGCAGGGCGCCCTTTTTGCTTGGCCCTGCTGGCGGCGGCAGCCTGCTCCCTCGAAAATCGCGCGCCGGGCGCGGGCCGCGAGGGAACCGCCGGCTTCCGCGGACGAGGCAAGCACGGTTGGGATGCAGCCCTCGGCCAGGGCCGAGGGGAAACCGGCTGGACGCGGCGCGGCGGGCCACGGCTGGAACCGCGCGTTCTGACGGCGCAGGCAAGCACGGTTGGGATGCAGCCCTCGGCCAGGGCCGAGGGGAAACCGGCTGGACGCGGCGCGGCGGGCCACGGCTGGAACCGCGCGTTCCTGCGGCGCAGGCAAGCACGGTTGGGATGCAGCCCTCGGCCAGGGCCGAGGGGAAACCCGCCGGACGGGGCGCGGCGGGCCACGGCTGGAACCGCGCGTTCTGGCGGCGCAGGCAAGCACGGTTGGGATGCAGCCCTCGGCCAGGGCCGAGGGGAAACCCGCTGGACGGGGCGCGGCGGGCAAGGCTGGAACCGCGCGTTCCTGCGGCGCAGGCGGGCACGGTTGGGATGCAGCCCTCGGCCAGGGCCGAGGGGAAACCCGCTGGACGGGGCGCGGCGGGCCACGGCTGGAACCGCGCGTTCTGGCGGCGCAGGCAAGCACGGTTGGGATGCAGCCCTCGGCCAGGGCCGAGGGGAAACCCGCTGGACGGGGCGCGGCGGGCAAGGCTGGGACCGTCCGCGCTTGCGGACCAGAACCCGCTGCCGCGGTTTTCACCGGTGCTCGTGTCCCGCAGGGGCATGGGGGGCGCCCGCATCTACGGCGGCGCGGACGGGAAATGCCTACTTGATCACCCGGAACAGGTTGGAGTAGTCGTCGGTCCAGGGCCGCATGTGCTCGGCTTTTTCCAGAGGCTGGCCGCCCTTGCGGAACGGATCGCGGGCGAAGATCTCCGGACTGTTGGCCATCATGACCCACGTGGTTCCGAAGCAGCGGCCGTCGTCGCTGTCCTCGGTTTCCACGAGCAGCGCCGCCTTGCCGAGGAGCGCGGCTTCGCGCTCGAGCACGGGCTTCAGGTCGACGTAGCGGTTGGAGATGTGCACGGCGAGGACGCCATCGGGCTTCAGGTGGCGGAAGTAGAGCTGCATGGCCTCTTTCGTCAGCAGATGCACGGGGATCGAGTCGCTGCTGAAGGCGTCCATCACGAGGAGGTCGTACTGCTGCGGGGACTCGCGCTCCATGGAAAGGCGGCCATCGCCGAGGACGATTTCGACGGCGCCTTCGGCGTTTTCCAGGTACCAGAAGTAGTTTTTGGCGATCCGCGGGACTTCCGGGTTCAGTTCATAGAAGCGGTAGACATCGCCGAAGCGCGAGTAAGCGGCGATGGTGCCCGCGCCAAGGCCGAGGACGCCGACGCGCTGGAAGCTGCCCTGGGGACGCGCAGCCATCCAGAGGCCGAGCCCGGTGTCTTCGCAGTAATAGGTGGCGATCTCGCGGCGCCGCGCCGGGTGCGTGTACTGCTCGCCGTGGTTGATGGCGCCGTGGACGAGAGTGCGGTAGCCCTCCCAATCGTAGATGCCGTTGACCTGGCGCACGCGCAGTTCGCCGTAAAAGTTGCGGCTCACGACGAGAGCGCCGCTGGTCATGCCGCGCATTTCGCGGCCCAGGAAGCCCCAGAGCACGGCGACGGCGGTCATCAGGAGAATCGACGGCCAGCCCAGCAGCTCTTTCCG
This sequence comes from Bryobacteraceae bacterium, assembly GCA_026002875.1. Classification (NCBI taxonomy): domain Bacteria; kingdom Pseudomonadati; phylum Acidobacteriota; class Terriglobia; order Bryobacterales; family Bryobacteraceae; species Bryobacteraceae bacterium. Next base: position 470,633 of record BPGE01000001.1, on the reverse strand, counting down.
GAAGGGCCACTGCGGCTCGAGATAGAGCACGAGCGCGGCCAGCAGGCCGCAGAGGCCGATCGCGAGAGGCAGTTCGTACATGGCGTTGAACAGCGCCGGCGCGAGCACGGCGACGAACAGCCCGCCAAGCGCGCCGCCGACGGAGACCATGAGGTAGAAGCCGGTCAGATGCCTCGGGTGAGGCTTGAGCCGGGCCAGCTCGCCGTGGCACACCATCGAGACGACGAAAAAGCACGCTGCATAGCCGGCGATCGTCCATGCGAGGCGGGGGCGCGCTTCAGGGCCGAGTCGCGTGAGCCAGACGAGAAGCCCCAGCGCCAGAGGCAGCGCGATGAGGAAAACGCGGCGCGCATACCAACGCGGCGCGTCAAATGCCAGGATGAAGGTCAGCAGGTAGAGCGCCAGCGGGAGAACCCACAGGAACGGGATCGGAGCCAGGTCCGTGGTCATGTGGGTCGTGAGGGCGAGCAGGAGCATGGAGGGGCCGGTCGCGAGCGCGGCCCACAGCAGGTGCATCTGGCGGGACGGGGCAGGCGCGCCGCCGTCCTCCCCAGAGCCTGCGGCGGGATCCGCGCCTGCGCGGAGACTGCGCCACCCCGTGAAGATGCAGAGCGCGGCGAAGAGCACGAACGCGCCGCTCCAGGACCAGCCCTGCTGCCTGAGGGTCAGCGCCGGCTCGACGAGAGCCGGATAGGTCAGCAGGGCGAGCATCGAGCCGAGGTTGGACAGAGCGTACAGGCGGTAGGGGCTGCGGCCGGGGAAGGCGCGGGCGAACCAGGCCTGGATGAGAGGGGCGGTGGTCGACAGCAGGAAATAGGGCAGGCCGACGGTGACGGCCAGCAGCGCGAGGATGCGGGCGGCGGGCATGTCGGGCGTGGCGGGCTTCCATTTCGCGTCCGGCAGAATCGGAAGGACGGTCAGAGCGAGGGCCAGAAGCGCGGCATGCAGCATCCACTGCCTGCGCGGGCTGAGGCGCCGGACGATGCCATGCGTGTAGCCGTAGCCGGCCAGCAGAGCAGCCTGAAAGAACAGCAGACACGCGGCCCAGACGGCTGCGGTTCCGCCGAACCAGGGCAGGATCATCTTGGCGATCATCGGCTGCACCTGGAACAGGAGGAAGGCGCTGAGAAAGACGGTAATGGCGTACAACCACATGCCGGACTTTGATTCTACGGGATTCGGCTGCGCCGCCGCCTGAGGAAGGACAGGCGGCGATACAATAAGCGTTTCCCCCGCGCCGGCCCGAAGCCGCCGGAGGCCATGTCAAGGAGGCCGCTCCATGCCAGTCACCCGCCGCGCTGCAGCCCGCACAGCCGCCATGACGGCGATGTCCTACTCGCGCATTCTGGGGGCCAACGAGCGGATCGGACTCGGGGTCATCGGAACCGGCGGGCGCGGCATCCACGTGATGACGAAGTTCCAGCTTTTCGGCGACTGCGAGGTGCGGGCGCTGTGCGACGTGTACGCGCGGCGGCTGGACGAGGCGCAGTCGAAGGCGCCGGGGACGAAAACGTTCTCCCGTCACGAGGATCTGCTGGCGCTGAAGGAAGTGGACGCCGTTCTGATCGGCACGCCCGACCACTGGCACGCGCCGATCGCCATCGATGCGATGAACGCGGGCAAGGACGTCTTCGTCGAGAAGCCGCTGTGCCGCACGCGGGCGGAGGCGCCGGAGATGGTGAAGGCGGCGCGCGTGAACGAGAGGATCTGCCAGGTGGGACTGCAGCAGCGGTCGGGGCCGATTTATCTCGAGCCGCTGGAAAAATACGTGCGGTCCGGCGCTCTGGGGCGCATCACGCACATCGACGCGGTCTGGCACAGCGGACCGCCGCGTCCGCTGCGGCGGGAGCCGGCCGAAAAGCCTTCGAATCTCGACTGGGCGCGGTTTCTGGGTCCGGTGAAATACCGGGAATGGGATCCGGCGCAGTACTGGAATTTCCGGGCGTTTCTGGATTTCAACGGCGGGAAGATGACGGACTTCGGCCACCACTGGATGGACGTCGTGCACATGTACATGGGCGAGCGGGCGCCGCACTCGGTGGTCTTCGCCGGGGGCGTCTACTACGACCTGAAAGACGGCCGCACGGCGCCGGACACGTGCAACGCGCTGTTCGAGTATGACGGATTCAGCGTGCTGTTCCAGAGCAACGCCTACGGACTGCCGGGAGAGTACGGAGTCACTTTCCATGGAGACCGGGGACGGCTGTTCGTGAACCGGAACCGGTACGTGTTCACTCCCGCCGCCAAAGGGGCTTCGCCCGAGATGAAGGAGATTCCGGGCGACATCACGGTGGACCATGTGAGGAACTTTCTCGACTGCTGCAAATCGAGGAAGCGGCCGAACGGGGACGTGAGGCTGGCCGCGATTTCGATCCTGCCGCCGCTGCTGGCGGTGGAGAGCTATCTGGAGAAGCGCCGCATCCGGTTCGATCCGGACCGCCTGGAAGTGCTGCCGCTGTAGGCGCGCAGGTTGAGCCCCCGCAGCCGGCTCCGTTATCATCGGTGTAGGCTGGAACAAAGGAGTATTCCCGGATGGGTCCGCTAGGTTGGCAAGAGACCCTCGTCATCTTCGTGCTGGTGCTGCTGCTGTTCGGGCCCAAGAAGCTGCCGGAAGTGGGACGGAACATCGCCAAGGCGATCAACGAGTTCCGCAGGGCTTCCAACGAACTGCGCGACACCTGGCAGCGGGAGATGGCGAACCTCGAGCGGGAAACGGCCGAGATCAGGAAAGAGGCCGATTCGCTGGCGCAGGTCACCAGCGATTACAACTACTCGAGCAATTACGACTATCAATACGACTCGTCCTACGACTACGGCTCTTACGGATATCCGGAGTCGTATGATGCGCCTTCCACCACGGATGCCAATCCGGTAAGCGATTCCGCAATTCAGGACGCTGACAAAACCGGCGCTGCGGCAGACGCATCCGCCGGTCCTGCCGCCGAGGCCGAGGCCGCTCCGACCCCGGAGACGGCTCCGGCAGCCGAAGCGCCGCCGTCCGAAGCGGCGAGCGGAGAACCCGCAGTGCGCTGACCGGCGGAGTGGAACAGCGACTCGAGACAGGAAACGCACGCATCGATGCCGGAGAACACTGACTCGCACGAGCCGCGCCCGGACGCCGGGCCGGAGCACGACGGCCGCATGCCGCCTGAATCGGCGGAGGCGGGCGGAAACCCGGGCCCGGACTCTGCGGAAACCCTGCCGGCCGCGGCCCCGGCGCCGGCATCCGTCCCTGCGGCCGAACCGCCGGCGAAGACGGAACCCGAGGACGAGGAAGAAGAACTGCTGCGGATGAGTTTCCTCGAGCATCTCGAGGAGCTGCGCATGCGGATCATCCGCGCGCTGATGGGGCTGGGCATCGCCTTCGTCGCGTGCATCCTGTTCACGAACAAGCTGTGGGACGCGGTGCGCGGACCGGCGGTCGCGGCGCTGACGCAGCTGGGCTATCCGCCGGAGCTGGCGCAGCTGACGCCGACGGAGGCGTTCACGATCATCTGGATCAAGCTGCCCATTCTGGCGGGGCTGTTCGTCGCGTCGCCGTGGATTGTGTATCAGGCGTGGGCGTTCATTTCGCCGGGGCTGTACCGGCGCGAGCGGCGGCTGGCCGTGCCGTTCATTTTCTGCACGGCGGGGCTGTTCATTCTCGGCGGGCTGTTCGCCTATTTCGTGGCCTTCCGGTTCGGGCTGGTGTTCCTGCTTGGCATCGGCAGCAATCTGGGCGTGCGCCCGTACATTTCGCTGACCGAGTATTTCGATCTGTTCGTGAACGTGATTCTGGGCGTGGCGCTGGTGTTCGAGCTGCCGGTGCTGATCTTCTTCCTGACGCTGCTGCGGATCGCGTCGCCGCGGTTCCTGCTGCGGCACTCGCGCTACGCCATTCTGGTGATCGTGATTCTGGCGGCGATCATCACGCCGACGCCGGACGCGATCAACCTGACGATCTTCGCCGCGCCGATGATCCTGCTGTATTTCGTCGGCGTGTTCGCCAGCTACCTGCTGGTGCTGCACCGCGAAGGGCAGAAATTCCCGTGGCGGAAGATCTTCTACGTGGTGGCGGGGATGATCGTCTTCGCGGCGGCCACGGCGGCCGTGTTCGTGCTGCGGTTCGGCTACCACTGGGTCTGGAAGTGGCCCTTCCTGGTCAAGTAAACTGAAGCCTTGGTTTCGCCCATGACTCCGGCATCTTCTGGCGGGCGGTCGCTGCTGCCCGCGCCGGCGCACGCCGATGACACGCTGGCGCAACGCGCCTACCGGCTGGTGAGAGAGCGGATCCTGAAGGGGGTTTATCCTCCCGGGGCGGCGTTGTCGCGGCGGCGGCTGGCGGACGAGCTCGGCATGAGCCTGCTGCCTGTGGCCGAGGCCCTGCAGCGGCTGGTCAACGAAGGGCTGCTCGAAAGCCGCCCCCGCGTGGGCACGCGGGTGCGGCAGCCTTCGCGCGAAGAGATCCGGGACCGGTACACGCTGCGCGAGGCGCTGGAGAGCCAATCGGCGCGGCTGTTCGCCGAACGCGCCACGCGCAGCGAGAAGGCGGAAATCCTGCGCATGGCGAAGAAGCTCGACCAGTATTACAAAGAGTGGGAGCGCCTGCAGGCGGATAGCGAATACCGGCTGCAGGTGCGCGCGTATCACGTGCGGTTCCACCTGCGGGTGGCCGAGATCGGCGGCAGTCCGCTGCTGCGGCAGGCGATCGAGCGCGAGCAGGACCTGCTGTTCAGCTGGCTGTCAGACACGGCGGCGCAGGTGCATCCGCTTCCGCCGAGGTATCACTCCGAACTGGCCGAAGAGCTGTGCTCGGGCGATCCGCTGCGCGCCGATGCGGCGATCCGGGCGCATATCCGATACGCTCTGGACGAGCTGCTGAAGCTGGCCTTTACGCCGAATGGCGGGCGCTGGCGCATGGCGCCGCGCAGCGGCGCCTGATTTCTTCCTCGCGCCGCGTCCCCGACCGGAGCTCCGAGCGCCCTCTGTGGTACGATGCCGCTCATCATCATCTGGGACTGCGGCAGCCCGGACTCTCCCGGCCGCAGCTTAGGAGGAACGCCTTGCCCGCTCACGCCCAACTTCTGATCCGGCGGCCAGACGGCGCCACTTCCCTTCACGCACTGTCTTCAAGCGCCGTCAGAGTGGGGCGCGCGCTCGACAATGACCTGAGTTTCCCCGAGGAGCCGGACCTCTCCCGGCGCCACCTTGCGCTGGAGCGCGCCGGCGAAGGCTGGTTCGTCCGGGATCTGGGCAGCAAGAATGGCACGCTTCTGAATGGCGTGCCGGTCGAGGGGGCCGTCGAATTACGCCCCGGCGACCGCATCCAGGCCGGCCGCCTGATTTTCGAATTGCAGGCGATCGCCGCAGCGGAGGCGCTTCCTCCGCACCCGCTGGAACAGCCGGGGGTGGCGAGCACCGCCACGATCGCCGTGCGGCTGGATCACCTCATGTCCCGCCAGGCTGCCGAAGGCCGCTCGGCCGAAGAGCCGCCGCTCAAGTCCGCCGGCCACCTCCAGGCGCTGCTGCACGCCGGCGTCGAACTCGCCGGCAGGATGTCCCTGTCGGAACTGCTGCCGCTGATTCTCGACCTCGCCGCCAACGCCGTCGGCGCGCCGCGGGGCGTCCTGCTGCTGGAGGAAGACGGCGAACTGGTTCCCCGCGCGGTTCGCGGCAAGCCCTTCCAGATCAGCCGCACCGCGCAGGAGCGCGTGCTGCGCGGCAAGGAGAGCCTGCTGATCCAGGATGCGCGCAGCGATGAAAAGCTTCGCATGCAGGCGAGCATCATTTCGCAGGGCGTCCGCAGCCTCCTCGCCGTGCCTCTCCAGACCAAGGAGCGGGTGATCGGTCTGCTCTATCTCGACTCAGCCAGCGCCGCCCGGGCCTTCACCCGCGAGGATCTCAACCTGATCACCGTCATGGCCAACATCGCTGCCGTGCGGATCGAGATCGCGCGGCTGGCCGAAGTGGAGGAACGCGAACGGCGCGTCTCGCTGGAAATGGAGCAGGCCGCCGAAATCCAGCGCGGCCTTCTGCCCGCCTGCCCGCCCGCAGTGAAAGGGCTGGAAATCGCGGCGTTCAACCAGTCGTGCTACTTTGCGGGCGGCGATTACTTCGACTTCTTCCCGCGCCCTGACGGCAGGCTGCTGATCGTCGTGGGCGACGTGGCAGGGAAGGGAATGCCGGCGGCGCTGCTGATGGCCAGCCTGCAGGCGCGCCTTCAGGTGCTGGTGGAGGGAGAGCACGATCTGGCGCGGCTGGCCGGCTCGCTGAACCGCATCACGGCTGCACACTGCCCGGGCAACCGCTTCGTGACGCTGTTCCTGTGCGAAATCGATCCCTCCAGCGGCCACATGTCGTTCGTCAATGCCGGGCATAACCCGCCGCTGATTCTCAGGCGGGATGGCGCCGCGGAGATGTTGGACGGAGGCGGATTGATTCTGGGCGTGCTGCCAGAAGCGGCCTATGAGGCCATGCACGGGCAGCTCCGCGAGGGCGACGTGCTGGCTCTCTTCAGCGACGGCGTCACCGAGGCCGAGAACCCCGCCACCGGCGGGCAGTTCGGCGAGGAGAGACTGGCGGAAGCGCTGGCCGGCGCCGGAGCTCTCCCGCCGGAAGAAATGATCGCGCGCGTCCGCACCGCCGTCTCGGCCTTCGCCGGGTCGGTCTCCGGCTCGGATGATTTCACGCTGGTGATCGTGAAGAAGACGGCCGCGCGCTGATTCCGGAGCGGCTGTGGGCCGAACAGGGCCGCTTCAGCTCACGTCGATCGTGCCGCCGCGCGTGTCCCGCTTGGGCGTCGGCCAGCCGTAAGTGTAGTCGAAGGTCCCCTTCGCGCCGCTGTTGACGGTGTAAGACCGCGTCGTCGACCCCGCGGCGACAGGCGCCGGAGAGGTCTGCGGCGCGATGCAGGAGGGCAGATTGAACGCGGTCAATTCCTCTGAGGAGTTGTTCGTCCACGTTATCTGGTCGCCGGGCTTGCAGTCGAGAGCGGCCGGGTCCGGACTGCCGGCGCTGTCAATGCGGATGTTGTATGCGGCCAAGGCTGGCCCCCTTTCAGAGATCGACCCTGATGCCGGCCTGCGCCTGCCGCCCCGCCGTGCGGGGCGCGTCCCTGCGCTGCCGTTCGAATCAGTATAACCGCAATGCGCGTCATCGATCGTGGCAACGGGAACTGTTTACACAGATAAACACCTGCCGGCCGCTCAGAAGCCGTGGCGCTGCCGCGCCTCCGCCAGCAGGCCCGCGAGTTCGGGATTGCGCTCCATCCGCGGCCGGGGATAGCCGAGCTGGAGCGCCTCCCTGGCGTAGGCGATCGCCTCGCCGCGCTCGCCGAGCAGTTCGTGCGCCTCGGCGGCGGCGGCGCGGATCTCCGGACCCTTGGGCGAGAGCAGCAGCGCCGTGGAAAGCCTCTCCCGGGCCAGTCTGGCGTTACCGGTCTTCGCGTAGTACAGAGCGAGATCGCTGTGGAGGAAGGCGTCTCTGGGATTCTGCTTTCTTTGCTCTTCCGCCAGTGCGATCGCCTTTCCGAAACTCTCTCTGGCCTTCTCTTCCTGATCCGGCATCCAGGAAAGCACGAATCCCAGGTTGCCCCACGTCATGGCGTCCCTGTCCTGGATCTCGAGCGATTTCCGGTACGCCTGCACGGCCTCGGGATACCGTTTCGCGCGTGAATAGGCCGTGCCGAGATTCGTCCACGCCATCGCCTCCGGCTTCACCTTGACCAGTTGCTGATAGATCGAGATGGCGTCGGAGACGCGGCCCGTCTCCGAGAGCGCTGAGCCGAGATTCACCAGAGCGGCCGCATGATCCGGCGCCCGCTGAATGACCTCCTGCCACTGCCGGATCGCATCTTCATGACGGCTCTGCCGGAACAGGTAGTTGCCATAGGCGTCGTGTGCGGCCAGGTCGTCGGGGTCGAGCTCCAGCGCGCGGCGGTAGGCCGCCTCGGCGTCGCTGAAGCGGCCGAGCCGTTCCAGTTGCCGGGCGATGGCCTGTTGAGCCTCGCTGTCATTCGGATCGAGCTGCAGGGCGCGTTCAAACGCGGCCATCGCCAGATCATTGTTCCCAAGGAGAGCCTGCACGCGGCCATTCACCACTTGCACCGGTGCGAGGCGCGGGTCGAGCCGCAGGGCCTCGGCGGCATGGCTCGACGCGGTCTCCAGCGCCTGCCTGTCACGGTTCAGCGCATACCGGATGCGCCAGGCTTCGGCCAGCCGCGCATGACCCAGCGCGAAGGCGGGATCGGCGCGCACAGCCGCCTCCAGGAGGCGCGCGGCCTCATCCAGATTCCCCGGCCGGTCCCAGCGCTTCAGTTTCCTCACCGCCTCCAGGTACTGGCTCGATGCGCCGCCGGGCAACAGCGCCGCGACGGCGCCCGGGCTCTTCGAATCGCGCGCCGCTCTCCATAGCAGCGCAGCCGGAACCAGCAGGATGGCAGCGGCGGCCGCGGCCAGAACGGTCTTCCTGCTCCGCCACCGCCTCCAGCTCCGGGCGAGGCCGGGTCTGCCCGGCCCGGACGCCATGGCGCCATGGGAAGCCGGATCGGCCGCGCGCAGCGCCTCAAGAAACTCTGCGGCTGATGAAAACCGCGCGGCAGGGTCCTTCGCCAGCGCTCGCCGCAGCAGCGGCCGGAGCCCCGCAGGAACGCGCTCGAGAGACCGCGGCGCGTCGTGAACCACCTGATAGAGCGTGGCCGGAATCGAGTCCGCCCGGAACGGCCGCTCTCCCGTGAGCATCTCGAAGAGCACGATTCCCAGAGACCAGATGTCCGTGCGGTGGTCGACATCGCCTCCCAGCGCCTGCTCGGGGGACATGTATGCCGGAGTGCCCATCTGCGCGCCTTCGCGCGTCAGCGGCGCCGCGCCCTGCACCAGCGCCAGCCCGAAATCCACGATCTTGACCACGCCCTGCTTCGTGATCAGGATGTTCGACGGCTTGATGTCTCGGTGGATGATGCCGCGCTCATGAGCCGCGCGCAGTCCCTCGGCAGCCTGGGCGGCGATGCCGAGCGCCTCCTCCGGCGGGAACGGCTGGCCTGAGCGGTCCAGTCTCGCGGCCAGGCTCTCGCCCTCGTAGTAGGACATGACGATGAAGCGCCGGCGCTCGCCGTCCTCTTCGATGGCATGAATCGTGCCGATGTTGACGTGGTCCAGCCCGGAGGCGGCCCGCGCTTCGCGCAGAAAGCGCTCTTCCGCATCGTCATGCGCCGCCTGGGGAGGAAGGAACTTCAGCGCGACCGTCCGGCCGAGCTCCACATCGAGGGCCTTGTAGACCACTCCCATCCCGCCCTCGCCAATCCGTCCGGTGATCCGGTACTTGGCGCTGCGCAGCGGCTGGACTGCCTCTGCCTCGCCCGGCGGGATCCGCGTCGTATCATCTGGATGCATGGCCGGTGCTGCTATGGGCGGATCAAAGCGGGATCTTTGGCCAGGGTTGACAGGATCTCTCAAGTATAAGCCCAGCCGGGCGCCGCGTCCAGCAGCCTTCAGCAGGTGATCTCCGGGCGTCCGCGGACGCCTCCTACCGCCGGAAGAACCAGAGCCAGAAATACTGCGTTCCCGCCCCGTGGCGGTAGCGGGGCTCGAAGCCGCAGCGCTCGGCCATCTCCACGGCCTGGGCGTCGGTGAAAGGCACGCCGAGCCAGGTGTCGTCGGGGTCGCTTTCGACGTTCGGGTCGCCCTGGACCTGGAACTTGAACAGCGCGCCGGGGCGGAGGAGGCGGTGCACCTCGCGGACGTAGTTCTCGATGATTTCGCGGCTGGGAATGTGCTGGAAGACGATGCTGGAGAAGGCGAAGTCGTACTCGCCCGGAGGGATCACGCCGAGGTCCATGCCATTGTTCTGGTAGACATGGGCGTTGGGCATGCCGCGGAGCGCTTCACGCGCCAGTTCGACCATTTCGCCGCTGACATCGACGGCGTGCACTTCGCCGAAGATTTCGGCCAGGGCGCGCGTGACGCGTCCCGCCCCGCAGCCGATTTCGATGACCTTCATCTGCTTCGGGTCTTTGCCCTGACAGATGTTGATCATGTCGGTGAGGATCTCTTCGCGGACGGTGCGGCGGCCTGATTCGAAGAAGTCCTCGTCGGTCCAGTCTGTGCGTTCGGTGTTGACGTAGAACCGGGCGTTCTCCCGCGCGCGCTCGTCCCAGTCCTGGCGCATCTTGTCCAGAGTTCGTTCCAATTCGTGGCGCTCCATTGTTACGGCAGTCTTTCTCATTGTACCGTCGGGCTGCGGCCGGTCCGCGCCGGATCAGGATGCGCCGGCTTCATTCCAGCTGCCCTGGAGGCCGAGTTCGGCGGCGCGCTCCTGCATGGCGCGGATGCAGAAGGCGATGTGCTCGTCGAGGTCGACGCCGAGTTCGGCCGCGCCCTGAATGATGTCCTCCCGGTTGACGGCGCGGGCGAACGCCTTGTCCTTCATCTTCTTCCGCACGCTGCGGGCGTCGACTTCATGGATGGAGCGGGTGGGCTTGACATAGGCCACGGCAGTGAGGAAGCCGGCGAGCTCATCGCAGGCGAAGAGAGTCTTTTCGAGCAGCGACTCGCGGGGCACGCCCGTGTAGGAGGCATGGGAAAGAATCGCGCGGCGGATGACTTCCGGCACGCCGCGCTCCCGCAGGATGAGCTCTCCTTTGACGGGGTGGTCCGGCGCCTGGGGATGGATCTCCCAATCGAAGTCGTGCAGGAGAGCAGTGACGGTCCACAATTCGGGATCGACGTCGCGGCCTTCGGCGGCGAATTTGCGGGCGTAGGCCGATACGCACGCCTCGACCGCAAGGGAATGACGGCGCAGCGCGTCGTTCTGGATGAATTCGCAGACGATGTCCCAGGCCTGGTCGCGTGTGATCATGATGATTCATGCTACCTGAGGCGGGATGCCGCCGTGGTATATTGAAAAAAGCCCGTGGGCCTGTGGCGCAGTTGGGAGCGCGCTTCCATGGCATGGAAGAGGTCGAGGGTTCGAATCCCTCCAGGTCCACCAGGCCACTCCTCCGCTGATCCCCCGCCCGCCAGCCACGAGGCTCTACGCCAAATCCGGGGGCAAGGGCGGGATTCCTCCTCAGTTAACCACATAGGACTTTGACGCGCATCCTGTAGTTGTTGAAGTTTCGGAAGCCGAAGGCCTGGCGGTTCGAGAGTTTGACTTCAATGCGTGGGCCTTTCGTGGTGCTTTCATCACGGGTGCAGCGGCCATTACTGGCCACTGCCGGACCGTCCGTGCCGGATGTCCTCGACAATGAGCGCACCCATCGGCTGTGCAGACAGCATGCTGACTCCCTTTCAGGCGCCTGGCCCGCGCCATGGCCCAGGCGGCTCCCAGATCAAGGTGTGATCTGCCGCTCGGCGGGCAAACTCCAGAACCGGCAGGAGGAATTCCCGGATCCGCCGGCCGACGGCTTCGAGAGATGGCGTCTCGCTCAGGCCGAGCTTCCGGCGGAGGGCCTCCCACTGTGATTGCTTTGCGGGATCGAGCAGGAACTCGTCGGTAAGTGCTGTGGGTGCTGTTTCTGGCAACGGAGTTTGCCTCCGTTAAAGGTCGCCTGGATTGACCGGGCGAGTTGCCGGATGTCGAACTGTTCTGTGGCTGCAAGCGTCCAGAGTTCGTAAAAGTCCTTCATTCGGCTGTTCGCGATGCCGAGGACAACCATCGCTTGAAACTTCTCGGCAATGACCGCTTCGAGCGGATATGCACGCACGACCGGGGGATCGAGAGCAGCAGCGTGGGAAAAGGTCTCTCGACCGGAGCAGGCTCCACATCGTCGCCAAATGCTACGTCGATCTGGATCGTCACCTTTGCTCCATCGAGGCTTGCCGGAACCCATACCCTGACGCCTTCGTACTCGGAATCCTCCCGAATCCGTTCCGCTTCAATTGACACAGTTGCGAAGACAATCCCGTCGTTTGCGGGCGTGGAGCAGATTTCGGCGATCCTGGCTACGACATCGCCGGCCTCCCCACTGCCAAACCCGAGCAGGTCGAGGTCCCGGGCCGGGCGATAGACCTTGCCGCCCAATGCCAGGAACAGCATCGCTCCCTTCAGTACGAAGCTATCCTTGTGCCTGGATGCCGCCAACCGGAACAGGAACCGCTCAATGATCCACCGTCCGGGGAGGAACTGGAAGTCCTCGCCGCGCTCTCTCGCCCGGGCCAGCAGCTTTGCGCGGTGGGATGCAGCAACGTTGCGGGGCGGCCGTTTCACGCGACTGACTCCAGATATGGCCGAATCACGTTGGCGACACGGCAGACCTTCGCGAACCGATGGATCCCGTCCATTGTGGCCTTGCGTTTCCGAAGAGCATCCCGGAGGGCCTCAAGGGCAACGTCCGTTCCGATCTTGTTCCTGTACTTAAAACAGTCCGCCACCGTCTTGGCGGGAGAGTAGACCCGGACTGGCACGGCCTCAATCAGGTGCGTCTCAATCCCATCGGCGAGCGATCGGCCCGAGAACCGCACGATCCGCAGGGCTGGGAACTTGACCGACGGCTTGCGCGCCTTGAAATCGATCGCCATCCAAACCTCATGCGGGTCTTGTGTCGTCAGACCATGGAATCGAAGGGCGGACAGGAGACAGACCACGCCGCGCGGAACCAGCTTGGCAGCGAGAGCCAGGCTGTGGTGCTCGGAGACGGGCGCATCGGCGAGCACGTAGACTCCCCGAGCGCGACGCTCGAGCAAGCCGCGCCGTTCGAGGCGGGTCAGGAAGGCGCGGGCAATCCCAAGCGCCTCCACGTCCCGTGGACGAACCAGGCGCTGGCGGGCGGCAAGCTTCAGAATGCGTTCGGCCGCGGTCATTTTCTACCTGTCGGTAGCCTTGCATATCTACCGACACAACGCAACAGGCAGCCGAGGCCGCTCAAGTCCGAGCCCACATCGAAGAGACCGCTGGCATCTTGGGCACAATTTGCTTGTATAGGGAAACATCGTTTTTCTGCACGAGAGGTACGTCAATAGGTGGGGACAACCGCGTGCAGCTCGCGGCTTGGTTTTTCGGCGGCGCCCGGACTCGGGGCCGGCAGTCACGGCTTCACAGCGCCGGAGACCCATGTCCACTGCCGGCCACCCGAGGTGTTCACCCGACGGATGATCGAGGTGAAACCGCGGCTTTGATCCTGGATCGTGCGAGACTCGTTTCCTTTTGTTTGAAGCGCCTGCAACTGCGAAGGAATCAGGCGGATCGCCTCCTGTTCCTGCTGCTCGTCGTCGCAGAACAGGATCACGATTTCGCGCGGGGCGCGGCCCGTGGCAGCGTACGCCGCCGAGGCGGCGCCCCCGCCCGCGGAAGCTCGCGGCGGGCCCGCGTTCACCCTTTCGCCGAAAGTCGTTCCCTGCGTCTGCTTCGCCACGGAAACGTTCATGCTGATGCGGTTCGGCATTCCGCCGTCGATCTTCATGGCACGCAGCGCGGCACGCACTTCATCGGGATTCGACGGGCGCGTTTGTTCGATTTTGTCCATCAGTGCGGCCAAAGTACCCTCGCCCGGCAGCCAACTGCCACCGAGGAGCAAGTGGTAACGAGCCGCACCGGAGGCGACGGCGTTGCCTGCCGCCTGCAACCCCGCATTCATACGGCGATCCGCGTCTGGGCCCGCCTGCCCGTGCGTCAGTGCGGCTCCCAGCAAGATCGCCAAGCCCAGCGTCGTCAGTTTTCTCTGAAGTTTTCTCTGAAGTGTCATCGCCAAAGCCCTCTTTTCGTTATTGTACGGAGTCGATACAGCAGGCATCCGCGCCCGCCCCGGCGCACGGCCAATTCCCTGCCGCGCCTCGGGCATCTGCTGAGGCCATGCCACCGCTTGAGGGCGTCTCAGCTTCCGCTCGAATCACACCACAGAGGGCGCCTTGGGCACGGTTTGCATGTTTAGCGAAACATCATTCTTCTTCACCAGAGAAGAGAACCGTCGAAAGGCGGGGACAAGCGCGCGCGTGCGCGCAGCATGTGGCGTGCCATCTACACCTTGCCGGGGCCGTTCGTAGAGTCTGTTCGGAGTCCAAACGTGAAATTCGCCGCCGTCGCGTCCATTTGGGGTCCAAATCTCGCGCTGCAAAGTCTTTTGCTTCATGCGTCGATGCCTCCGAGTGATCGACCGGCGGACGTTGGGGTGGAAGAGGTCGAGGGTTCGAGTCCCTCGAGGTTCACCAAGCCCTTCTGGCCTGTTTCCCCTGAATCGATCGTTCGCGGAACGGCCGTCCGCCCGGCTTGTGGGGGCGAATACTGCCGCGAAGACCGGTTGACGGGGTGGAGATCCTCCGCTCTCGCGGCTCAGGGGAACACGGTTGGGATGCAGCCCTCGCGCAAGCGCGAGGGGAAAACCGGGAGGGGCCGCGAGGGCAGGCACAGTTGGGCCCTCGCGCAAGCGCGAGGGGAAAACCGGGAGGGGCCGCGAGGGCGGGCACAGTTGGGCCCTCGCGCAAGCGCGAGGGGAAAACCGTTGGGGAGGACGCGGGCACGGTTGGGATGCAGCCGCCACCCAAGGGCGGCGGGAAACCCGCAGTGGGAGGGCGCGGCGGGACAAGGCTGGGACCGCTCGCTCCCGCGGCTCTTGACCGGCAGGGATTCCTGTGGATGCTGATGTCCGCAGGGTCATCGGACTTGCCCGAAGCCCTTCGGGCCGCTCCCGCGCGGCGCTGAACCCGTTTCGCGCGGCTGCCGCGCGAAGGCAATCTTCGAGAAACAAAAAAGGGGGGGGCGCTTGCGCGCCCCCCGAAGTGCCGTAGGGGTCAGAAACGGATTCTGAGGCGGAACTCGATCTGGCGCGGGTCAAAGGTGTTGGCCGCGTTGATCGTGCCGAAGTTCGAGCTGGTGCCCATGCCGACTTCGAGGCCGCGCGATGGATCCCTCGTCGGCTGGAGCCCGCCCACGCTCACGTTGTTCAGCCTCGGTTTGAACTGAACGTTGTTGAGGGCGTTGGTGGCTTCCGCCGACAACAGGAAATCGAAGCGCTCCTTCACCTTGAAGCTCTTCTCGAGGCTCAGGTTCAGGTTGTCGCGTCCGGGACCGGTGAGGTCGCCGTAGTTGGTGGCCGCCGTGCCCCACCACATCATGTCGAGGATGGTGTTACCGTTGGCCGCCGTGGTGGTGGAGCCGCGGAAAGCGCCGACGTTGTACTTGAGGAAGCAGAAGGCGCAGGGCGTGATGCGGCGGCCGTCGGGCAGCGTGACCGTGGTCCGGCCGTCATACCAGCGCTGCAGTTCCTTCGGCAGTTCGATCGGCACGCCCTCGATCCGGTGCGGCCTCCCGTTGATCGAGTTGGTATTGCCGCCGCCGATGTTGTTCGGCGTGCCGGTCTGGGCGAGGTAGTTGCCGCCCACTTTCCAGCCGCCGATGATCCAGTTGAGCACGCCGTTGTCAGCAGCCCAGCGCTTGCCGCGGCCGAAGGGCAGTTCGTAGACCCACGTGGCGACATAGCGGTGGCGGATGTCGTGGTCGCTGTAGCGCTGGTTGTTGCGCAGGTTGCGGCGGTCGAGGTCGCCGGGGATGTTGCCGACGGCTTCCGAGCCGCCGTTCAACTGCATTTCGCCCTGCACCCAGTCCAGCGCCTTGCTCCAGGTGTAGTGCGTGTTGATCAGGAAGCCGTTGGAGAACTGCCGGGTCAGCGACAGCGTCAGGCCATGATAGTTGTTCCAGCCGATCGGCGCGAGTTGGGCGTAGTTGCCCAGAAGCGGGAACAGGTTGTAGACCAGCTCGCGGTTGACGGTGCGGCCGTTCCACGGCGCCTGGAAGGCGTTCAGATCGCCCGAGGCAGGCTGGAACGGGTTCGGAATCTGGATGTTGCGCGGATCGCTGGTTCCGTTATTGGCGATCCATTCCTGGCGGAACATCTGAATGGCCGCATCGGGGTAGAACTGGCGGGCATTGAACGGCAGGCGCGCATAGGGCAGCCGGTAGCCCCGCAGGCCGTTGTAGGTGGCCGAGACCTGGTATTTTTCGAACAGCCTGGTTTCAACGGCCGCGTTCCACTGCTGCAGGCGGCCGCCCTTGTAGTCGTTGCGGACGAACGCGATGGCGCCGTTGCCGTACAGCCGCGGGTCGTCGGGGTTGACGCCGATCGGCATGACGATCCGGTTCACTGCCGGCTCGTAGAACTTGCCCACCGGCACGCCGCTGGGCGTGGGGCCGTACGGCGTGTTGATGGTGGAGGGCGAGAAAGCGGTCATGTTGTAGTAATACGGTCCGCCGTTAAACCCGGTATTCGAGGGGATCATCGTCAGGCCATAGCCGGCGCGGAAGACGAGATCCTGCCGGATGCGGTAAGCCAGGCCTGCGCGCGGCTGGAAATCGAGCGAGTTCTGGTCCCAGTAATTGCGGCTGGTCCCTTCCGTCCGGGGGAAAACCCACTTGCCGAGCGCGCCCCACTTGTTCCTCTGCGAGAGATCGATCGGCATCAACCGGTCGAAGCGTTCGGTCGGCCCGGGCTGCTGGTCGAAGCGGAGCCCGAGGTTCAGGGTCAGCTTGCTGGTGACGCGCCAGTCGTTCTGGGAATACAGGGCCCAGTACTTGGCGGAGAGCGCCGGCTGGAGCGCGAAGCCCGGCTGGATGAACGTGTCGCCGTAGCCGAGCAGCAGCGAGGCGCCGCCATGGCCGTTGCGTTCAGCAGTCAGGGCGTCGCTGGGATCGCCGCTGGCGTTGACGGTGGCGCGGGTGAAATTGGGGCTGGTGCGGACGGAAAATGGATACGCATTATCCGTGAAATTCGCCAGGGAGTTTCTGTATTCGCCGCCGAACTTCAGCGTCCATTTGCCGGCCATTTTGGTCACGTTGACGTTGGTGACCCAGTTGGTCTGCTTCTCGATCTTGAACAGGTAGGCGGTGTTCGACAGTGCGCTCCAGTAATTGATGCCGTCCGATACATGCGGCGGGCCGCCGAAGGGGACGGCCAGCGCCTGGATCTCGGCGGGGATGCGCATCTGGTTATACAGGGCCGGATCGACCGAGCCCGCGATGTTGCGCGTGTCCACCCGGTTCAGGCCGAGGCGGGCGTCCATGACGAGGGTCGGGGAGATCACCCACGTATCGCCGATGGAGGCGTAGGGGTTGCGGTCGCGGTTTTCGCGCCCGACGAACTCGGGCTGGCTGTAGAAGGGATTGTCCGGACCCCAGCCGGATTCGGTGAGAATGTCGCCGAAGCTGAAGCCGCCCGTCATATAGATGTTGTGCGCGCCGGCGCGGTGGTCGAGCCGCCCGTTGAAGTTGTTGCGGCGGAACTCCTGCGGGAAGCGCGCCTGATAGTTGTTCAGGAGGAACACCGGCTGGAGCGGACTGATGTTGGGCTGCGGATAGCTGTTGACGATGAACCGCCCCGCCGGATCGAGGCGGTCCTGGGGAATGATGGAGTTGGCGAAGGGCGTGCGGACGTAGCGGCCGCCTTCGAACCGGACCGACAGCGGGTCATAGAGCATCAGCGGCGCGGGAGTGCCGCCGACGTTGGCGACGCTGCGGCTGAAGTCGCCTTGCCGCTCGGCCGCAGTGGGCACCGTGCGCGTATAGTCGACGGCACGGTTGAACTGCAGCCGCTCGAAGCTGCCGAAGACGAATGTCCGGTCCTTGCCGTTGTACAGTTTCGGGATGACCAGCGGCCCGCCGGCGGTGCCGCCGTAGAGGTGGGACTTGAAGGCGGGGCGGCGGGAGAGCGGGTTTTCCGCGCCGAGCATGTTCCGGTAGAACGTGTTGGCGTTCAGAGCATCGTTGCGGATGCGGTAGAAGGCGGAGGCGTGCAGCTCATTGGTTCCGCTCTTCGTGATCATCTGCACGACGCTCTGGCCGCGGCCGTACTCGGCCGAGTAGTTGTTGGCCTGGAGCCGGACTTCCTGGATGCCCTCAGGGTTGGGAAGAACCGTGGCCTCGTTCCAGCCGTGGCCGAGCACGCTGATGCCGTCCACCTGGATGTCATTGGAGAAGGTGTCGCCGCCGTTGACGGAGAACGCCGAGAAGCTGCGGCGGCCTTCCGCGCCGATGCCGAAGCCGTAGGTGCTGGTGGAGTCGCTGAAGCGGGAGTGCGTCTGCACCTGCGGCTGCAGCAGGACGTAGAAAAGCGGATTGTTCTGGATGTTCGGAATCGACTTGATGACGTTCTCGCCGACGGCGTTCTGCACTGTTGCCGTGTCGGTCTGCAGGGTGGCCGCTGATGCCTCCACGGTGACCGCGGTTTCCACGGTGCCGACCTGGAGGGTGACGTCGGCGCGGACGACTGTTGCCGTGGCCACCTCAAGCCCAGTGACGTTGGCGGTCTGGAAACCGGCCTTTTTCACTTCGACGGCGTACTGCCCGAAAGGCAGATACGGCATGGTGTAAGCGCCGGTCTCGTTTGTCTTCGTTTCGTACGGGATATTCCGGCCCGTGTCGCGGATGATGACTGTTGCACCCGGCACGGCAGCCCCGCTGGAGTCTGTGACGGTGCCAATGATCGTGCCAGACCGCACCTGACCCCAAACGGCGCTGAAGCTCGATGCCAGGACGACAGCCCAGATCGCGACCCAGGCCTGCCTGCTGAATCGTCTCATAGCGCGTTCCTTTCTGAAGACCGATTGAATTCCGCCCGGGATCCGGGAGATACCCGGTTCCTCAGGCACTCTAATCAAGAACTCCCCGCCGCCTGCAGGCGGGCCAATAATCCGCTCATGCCGGGGGCCGGAAAATCCTTCGGCTCGGAGAAAAAGAAATGACAGCAGCGTTTCAGATCGACCCCTGAAGAAGGCTAAACCGTCGGGGGGACAGGATCATAGGCTCCGTACCACGGCAAACGGGCTCGCTGCTTAAAAATCAATAGCTTGCGCTGAAGATACAAGCCCTTCTATTACAGGTAATCCGGTGGTATGCTGACTGGAAAGGATGGCCGCCCAGTCTCCAGTAACGCCCTCCCCTCCCCCGCCTGCCGACGAGATCCGGGCAGAACTGGCCCGCATCCTTGAAAGCGCGGCCTTCCGGACCAGCAAACGCTGCCAGGAATTCCTGACCTTTGTGGTGCAGCACACTCTGGAAGGGAAGACAGACCGTCTGAAGGAACGCTCGATCGGGGTGGAGCTGTTCGGACGGGACGCCTCCTATGACACGCACGAGGATCCAATCGTCCGGGTGAAGGCGAACGAAGTCCGCAAGCGGCTGGCCATGTACTACAAGGAAGAGGGCGCGGCGGCGCCGTTCCGGATCGAGCTGCCGCCAGGCGGCTACGTCGCGGCCATTCTGCCTCTCGAGACGCAGCCCGCGCCGGCGGCAGTCCCGGGCCGGCATCTTCCGGCGGGACTGTTCTCCATGAAAACCGTGGCCTCAGCGGCCGCCGTGCTGATCGCAACCGCGGCTCTCAGCTTCTGGTTCCTGCGCGGCTTCAGCCTGGCCGGCGAGGTCGAGCGGTTCTGGGCGCCCGTGCTGCGCCATCCGAAGCCCATTTCGATCGTGCTGGGCGAGTCGAATCTGTACCAGCTTTCGCGGCGCGTGCAGGACCGCTTTCTGCAAAAGCATCCCGAGTATCTGACGAACCTGATGCCTTATCATCTGGTTCCAACGCCGGATCTCGACATCCGCGCCGAAGACGTCATCCCCGTTCCGAACCTGAATGTCAGCGCAGCCGACGCCATTGCCATCGCCCAGCTGGCGGTTCTGTTCCATGAACACCGCCGCCCCTACCGGCTGGTCTTCGGCGCCACCCTGACTCAGCCGGATTCGCTTGAAAACATTCCGGCCGTCTTGATTGGAGCGTTTTCCAACGCGGCGAACATCCAGATCACGCGGGATCTGCGCTTTTCTTACCGCCGGGAGACGACGCCCGCCGGCGCCGCATGGCTGATCGCCGACCGC
This sequence comes from Bryobacteraceae bacterium, assembly GCA_026002875.1. Taxonomy (NCBI): domain Bacteria; kingdom Pseudomonadati; phylum Acidobacteriota; class Terriglobia; order Bryobacterales; family Bryobacteraceae; species Bryobacteraceae bacterium. The sequence continues at coordinate 450,863 of BPGE01000001.1, read as the reverse complement.
GAGACGGGCAAGACATGGCGGCTGGTGGGCGTATTCCCGAAACAGAACACCGATACCGACTACGCGCTGGTGACCCGCCTGATCGCCGCCGACGGAGGCCGCGCGATCATCGCATTCGGCGGCATTACGCAGTTCGGAACCCAGGCCGCGGTGGAATCGATCACCAATCCTGCCGTGCTGAAGGAACTCAACTTCCATCTCGGCCGCGACTGGCACCGCGCGAACCTTCAGTTCATCCTCGAGACGCGCGTCGCCGGCCGCACGCCCGTGTCTCCGCGCATCGTGATGGCCCACCGCTGGTAAGAGCAGCAGATTATGGACGCACGGCTGCAGCCGGAGTGTGCGAGTCCACGCCGGCAAACCAGTGGCGCGTGCGCACGCACAGGGCGCACACGCTGAGCATCACCGGCACCTCGATCAGCACGCCGACCACCGTAGCCAGCGCGGCGCCGGATTCCGGACCGAACAGCGCGATCGCGGTGGCGACTGCCAGCTCGAAGAAATTGCTTGCGCCGATGAGCGCGCCGGGGGCGGCGACCTCGTAGTTCACCTTCAGCAGCCGCATCAGCCCGTACGCGAGCGAGGAGTTGAAGTAGACCTGAATCAGAATGGGCACGGCGATCAGGACGACGTGGAGGAACTTGCCCGTGATGTTGTCCGCCTGGAAGCCGAAGATCAGCACCAGCGTCGCCAGCAGCGCCGTCATGCTCACCGGGGCGAAACGCGGCAGCAGCTCCTGCTCGAACCAGACGGTGCCGTGCCGCCGGATCAGCCACCGCCGCAGCAGCACGCCGGTCGTCAGCGGAATCACAATGAACACGATGACGGAATACAGCAGCACCTGGAACGGCACGTGGAGGTTCGACGCGCCGCTCACGAGAAACCGCACGATCGGCGCGAACAGCACCAGCATGATCAGGTCGTTCACCGACACCTGCACCAGCGTGTAGGCGGGATCGCCATCGCTGAGGTAGCTCCACACGAACACCATCGCCGTGCAGGGCGCTGCCGCCAGAATGATGCAGCCGGCGATGTACTGGTCGGCGTCGGCAGCGGAGATCAGGGGCGCAAAGACGATGCGGAAGAAGAACCACGCAAACAGCGCCATCGAAAACGGCTTCACCAGCCAGTTGACGAACAGCGTCACCAGCAGGCCGCGCGGGCGCCGCCCCACGTTGCGGATGGCGGCGAAGTCCACCTTCATCATCATCGGGATGATCATCAGCCAGATCAGCACGGCGATCGGCGCGTTGATCTGGCTGCCCGAGCCGAACTCCAGCCCGCGCAACACACCCACGGCTTCCGGCAGCAGCTTGCCGAGCAGAACGCCCGCCGCCATGCAGATGGCGACCCACAGGCTGAGGTACCGCTCGAACAGACCGAGCCGTTTCGACGGAACTGGCGCCGCGTCCTTCATTGCCGCACCTCCCGGGCGGCCGGCAGGGAGGCGCAAACAGGAATTCCGAACCGCATCATTCTTCGAGTTTACTGGAAAAATCGAAGACCTGATGCGCCCCTTCCGGCAGCTGGAGGGGATGTCGCCGGGGTGCGCGGGGCCGGGCGCGGCGGGTTGCTCCGCGGCCTGCCAGCCCCGCCCCGCGCACTGCGGCCCGGCTCACATGTGCATCCGCCTGTAGGTGCACGTGATGGCGTGGCCTGGAGTCAGCAGGATGACTTTGAATTCCTGCTGCAGCGGAAGGAAGACCACGGCGCCGGCGCCCGGCAGCGTGCCGATGCCGGGCACGATCAGCTCATAGGTCTTCTCTCCCGTGCAATCCTCTTTCGAAGAGAACAGAGACCTGGACTCAAACGGCAGCACGAGTCCGCCCAAGCTGGCATGACCTTTGCCAACGGCATTGCCGCGCGAATCGATCTTCACCCGCTGGAGCATGGAGAAGGGCACCATTGTTTTGGGCGGCACGCTGGGATCGACGAGGTTCAGGTCCGCGAAGCCGGAACACTCGGCGCACCAAACGCCCTGGAACGGCTGCAGCGCGCAAAGACCGGGCTGCGCCTGAAGGGTCGCCGCGCACGCAAGCACGAAGAAGAAAAGCACCGTCAACCGGACGAAACGGATCGGATGCATGGATCTCACCTCCTGCGGCAAGCATGGAAGGCGCCGCGCGCCGGATGAATCGCCGCCGCCGTGTTTTTTCCTTGCCGGTTGCCTACCGCGGATCGGACTGGAGAAAGGACAGTTGCGGAGACCTTGACTCCCCGCTCAGGCGGCGCTAGAGTCACGGTGGCACTGGACTGCTTTCATGGCTGCCGCCGTCCCGCCCGGCTGCGCGCTCCGGTTCGCGGGTTTTTCCGTGGATCCATCGACAGGCCGCCTGTACAGGGGCGCGACGCGCGTTCCGCTGCGGGGCAAGTCCTTCGAGGTGCTGCTCGCGCTGCTGGAACAGCCCGGGCGCGTGGTGACACGCGAGCAGCTCCGGCGGCGCCTCTGGCCCGATGACGTGTTCGTGGATTTCGAGAACAACCTGAACACGGCCGTGGCACGGCTCCGCGAAGCGCTGAACGACAGGGCAGCCCGCCCGAAGTACATCGAGACGATCCCGAGGCGGGGCTACCGTTTCATCGGGCAACTGATCCCGCCGCTGGCAGGCGCCGGGAAGGGACCGGTCCGGCTCATCGTTCTGCCGCTGGCGAATCTCTCGGGCGATCCGTCGCAGGATCACTTCTGCGACGCCCTGACGGAAGACCTGATCGCCGACCTCAGCGCCATGGCGCCGCAGGAGCTGGCTGTCATCGCGCGGACGACGGCGATGTTCTACAGGACCGGCTCCGCCGACATCGCCCGGATCGGGCGCGAGCTGAACGTGCATTACGCGGTGGAAAGCAGCCTGCGCGTGTCAGGGCAGGATTTCCGGTTCGTCGTGCAGCTGATCCGCACGTCGGATCAGATGCACGTCTGGGCGCAGGCGTACGAGGCGCCGGTGGCGCAGCTGTTGCGGGTGAAGAGCGCGGCGGCGCGCGAGATCGCGCGGCAGGCTGGGGCCAATCCCGCCGAGCCGCCTCCGCGGCCTGCGCCGGACCCGGCCGCGTACCGGCTGTATCTGGAGGGGCGGTTCCGGATGGCGCAGCTGACGCGCGAATCCATGACGCAGGCTGCGGCGCTGCTGGAAGAGGCAATGGCCCGCGATCCGGGATTCGCGCCGGCGTACGACGCCCTCTCCGAGCTGCTGTGGTGGCAGGGCTTTCTGGCGCTGGTCCATCCAAGAGAGGCGTTCGGCCGCGGCCTCTGGCTGGCCCACCGCGCCCTGGAAATCGATCCTGGCCTCGCCGAAACGCACGCCCTGCTGGGGATGTACCTCAAGGAAATCGAGTATGGCTGGCACGAGGTCGAACGGCAGATGCGGCGGGCGCTCGAACTGAACCCTTCTTCCTCCGCCGTGCGCTTCCGGCATGCGCTGAGCGGCCTGATGCCGCACGGACGCCTGAGCGAAGCAGCCGCCGAACTGGAGCGGGCGCTCGATCTGGATCCTCTCTCGGTGCAGATCCGCATGTGGCTGGCGCAGATCCTCCACTTTGCGCGAGACAATGAGCGCGCTGAACGGGAGATTCGAGCGGCGCTTCAGATGGATCCGGGCTTCTGCTGGAACTACCATGTGCTGGGCCAGATTCAACTGGCCCTTGGACGGTATCCGGCTGCGATTGGCGCGTTCCGGCAGGGCGCGGCCCTGTCCGGAAATCACCCGATCATTCTCGGCTGGCTGGGGATGACGCTGGCGCTGTGCGGCGGGGAGAGGGAGGCGCGCGCCGTGCTCGAATCGTTGCGTCAGGCGGCGGCTGCGGCCTACATTCCTCCGACGTCGTTCGCGTGGATCCACCTGGGCCTGGGGGAAGCGGATGCCGCGTTCCGGTGCATGTTCGACGCCGTGGAACAGCGCGATCCGATCATCGTGCCGCTCAAGAGCTATTGGTTCTTCGATCCGCTCCGAGCCGATCCGCGCTACGGAGAGCTGTTGCGCAAGCTGCGGCTGGATGCGTCCGCGGCTGCGCCGCGGGTCTGACCGGCATGCGCACAGCCGGCGCACCGGGCTGCCGGGCGCGGGCGGTCCTTCAGCCGCGGGCTTCAGGCGGGCGGCGGAGCATGAGGCCGAGTTCGCGCAACTGGCGGTCGCTGACCTGCGAAGGCGCGTCGCACATGAGGTCCGTGCCCTTGGCGGTTTTCGGGAAAGCGATGACGTCGCGGATGGAGTTCTCGCCGGCGAGGATCATCACAAGGCGGTCGAGACCGAGGGCGATGCCGCCGTGCGGAGGCGCGCCGTAGGTGAGAGCGTCGAGCAGGAAGCCGAACTTCGCGCGCGCTTCCTCGTCGGACAGGCCGAGCGCCGTGAAGACGCGCTTCTGGATGTCCTGGCGGTGAATACGGATGGAGCCGGAACCGAGCTCGACGCCGTTGAGGACGAAGTCGTAGCTGCGGGCGCGGCAGCGCGCGGGATCGGACTCCATCAGATCGAGGTCTTCCTCGCGCGGAGAAGTAAAGGGATGATGCGCGGCCACCCAGCGCTGGTCTTCTTCGTCCCACTCGAACATGGGGAAGTCGAGCACCCAGAGGAAGCGGAAATCGCGGGGATCGAGCAGGCCGTGGCGGTCGTTGTACTTCTGGCCGGCGAAGAGGCGGAGCTGGCCGCAGGCCTGCAACACGGTTTCGACGGGCCGCGGGCCTTTGGGTTCGCCGCGCCAGCCGGCCAGCAGGAGAAGGTCGTCGTCCTGCGCGCCGATGCGCTCGCGGACCTTCTGCATCGGTTCGGGGAAATCGCGGTCGAGGCGTTTGGGGTCGTCGTAGACGGCGAGACCGCGCTCGCCGCCGTAGAGCTTGAGTTCGTCGCGCTCCTTGCGGCTGAGCGCGCCGGTCTTCGGGATGCGGATGGCGACCAGAGGCAGCCCCTGGCGGGTCAGACCGGCTTCGGCGGGGAACAGGTCTTCGACGGGCCAGAAGCGGGGGAGGCGCAGGTCGGGCTTGTCGGTGCCGTAGCCGAGCATGGCCTCTTCATAAGTCATGCGCGGAAACGGGCCCTTCACCTGGAAGCCGGCGGTTTCGCAGACGCGCTCGATGAGGGGCTCGATCGTCTCGAAGATCTGCTCTTCCTGGGGGAAGGACATTTCGAGATCGATCTGGGTGAACTCGTACTGGCGGTCGGCGCGGAGGTCTTCGTCGCGGAAGCAGCGCACGATCTGGAAGTAGCGGTCGTAGCCGCTGACCATGAGGAGCTGCTTGAAGATCTGCGGCGACTGGGGGAGGGCGTAAAAATAGCCGTGCTGAATGCGCGAGGGGACGAGAAAATCGCGGGCGCCTTCCGGGGTGGATTTCGTCAGAAACGGGGTTTCAATTTCGAGGAATCCCTGGCGGTAGAGTTCCTCGCGGACGGCGAGCGACACGCGGCTGCGGAGGATGATGTTGCGCTGCATGTGGGGGCGGCGCAGGTCGACGTAGCGGTAGCGGAGGCGCATGTCCTCGCTGACGTCGATGTGCTCTTCCATCGGGAAGGGCGGCGTTTCGCTGGTATTGAGAATCCAGATTTTTTCGGCGACGACTTCGACTTCGCCGGTTTCGATGGCGGGATTGACAGTTTCCGGGGAGCGTTTTTCGACGAGGCCTTCGACGGCGAGGACGTATTCCGAGCGCAGGAGCTCGGCCTTCGCGTGGAGGTCCGCATCGCACTCGGCGCGGAAGACGATCTGGGTGACGCCCTCGCGGTCGCGGAGGTGGATGAAGATGACGCCGCCGAGATCGCGGCGGCGGTGGACCCAGCCCATGAGGAGGACGCGCCTGCCCTCGTCGGAAGCGCGCAGGGCGCCGCAGGAGTGCGTGCGGCGCAGGGAGCCCAGAAAATCAAGCGGAATCTGTTGAGCCATGCTGGAAAACTGCGTGATTCGGGACGGTAAGGGTCTATTGTAGCGCGGGGCCGCGCCGCGGCGTGCGAAGCGGCGCTCAACGGTCGGGCGTGAGGCAGTCGATGATGACGCGCCAATGGCCGTCCGGCTGGCGGCGGAAGACGGAAGTGAAAGAGCCCCCGGTGGTGCAGAGGATGCCGGGCTGGGTTTCGCGGGTGAGGCTGAAGCGGCCGGAGGCGCAGGCGAGGCTGTGCTCGGTTTCGAAGTGGTTGGTCTCGCGCCTGAGCTCCATCAGCCCGTTGTCGAATTCGCGGCGGAGCCAGGCGAGGATGGCCTGGCGGCCGGTGACGGCCGGGGCGCCCGGGGCCTGCAGTTCGGCATCCGGGGCGTAGAACGTCTCGACGAGGCGCTCGGGGTCGCGCCGCCGGATGCAGCGGACGAACTCCTCCTCCAGCAACTGGAGATCACGCGTCGTTCCATCCAGAGCCAGAAAAGGCATGTTGAAGACCTTCCCAAAGGAAGTTTGGCAGCTTCACGGCTGATGTCAAGGGGCGCTTGCGCCGGGGCGCCATTATGCTGGGAGCAGATGCGGACGTTGCGCGCGCTGCTGGCCGCGGCCGCCCTGCTTGCAGCCGTCAGACTAGCTGTGTGGATGCACAGCCGATGGGCGCCGCCCGCGCCGGCCAAGGCGAGGCCGCAGGCGGGAGTTCCTGCGGAGCTCGACACGCGCGAGCTGAAGATCCTGATGTTCTACGCGACGCGGATTCCCGCGCCGGGCGAACCGTTCACAATCTGCTACGGGGTGCTGAACGCCGAGCGCGTGGAGCTGGACCCGCCGCTCGCGGAGCTTTATCCTTCCCTCAGCCGGTGCGTGGAGGTCACGGTCCGGAAGGACACGCGGTTCACGCTGCGGGCCTACGGGCGGGCGGGCGAGCCCGTGTCTGCATCGTTCGATCTGCGGGTGCGCGCGGCGGGGGAACGCTGAGGCGGGCGGGTCAGGGGTTGACGGGGGGCTGCTGGATCGACTCGAGATAGCGCACGAGCCGGTCGATCAGCGCGGCGTCCTGGCCTCCGGCGGGCGGGACCGGCAGGAAGACCGGGCCCCACACAGGCATGCGCTTGCCGCCGTGGGCCGGGAGTCCTTCGATGCCGCCGAGAAGCCGCTGGACGCGGAGAGCGGGGAACCTGCCGTGCTTCCGGGCGAGGGTGGTGAGATCGGCGGGCTGCATGCGCATCGCCTCCGAGGCGGGACCGTCGCCTTTGCCTTCCATACCGTGACAGCTGGCGCAGTAGGCGACGTAGAGCTCGCGGCCGGACATGGCGCGCGCGCCGCGCTCGACAGGCTGAAGGGGAGTTTTCTTCGGCGGCGCCGCGGCAGCCCAGGCCGCGGCTGCCAGCAGAAGGATGGCCGTGATTCCTGTTTTTCCCCCGCGCATCACATTGCCTCTCCCCTCCGAGCTTAGAATGCGGCAGACGCAGCGGCAAGGGCGGGCATGCGGTTGCCCGCATTGCCCGGTTGTGGTAACAATGGAGGCAGATTGTTCCCCCAGCCCATTCGGGCGAATCGGGTATCTTTGTTTCAAACAGGAGCGCCACCGTGGAATCCCCCAACCGCCGCCTGATCCGGCCCGCGCTGACCGAGGTCAAGGAGCGCGCAGCGAGCCGTTCCAACAACACGCAGGCCAAGAGGCAGGCGCCGCCGGACGTGACGAACGCGGAGAATTTTTACTACGTGAAGCAGATGCAGGCGAAGACGCCGCTGGTGGTGGTGCTTCACGACGGGGAAGAGCTGCACGGCACGCTCGAGTGGTACGACAAGGGCTGCATCAAGCTGACGCGTGACGAGGGGCCGAACCTGCTGGTCTACAAGTCGGCCATCAAGTACATCTACAAGGCCTGACGGCCTCCTTCCGATTCAAGACGCTCTTTCTCGATCGCCCTTTTGCGCACTTCGAGCCGCTGCGCGCGCCGCTCGCCGGCTTCGCGCCAGCGGCGGCGTTCCGTTTCCGTCTCCGGAATGACGGGAGGGATTTCGCGCGGCTTGCCCTCCGGAGACAGCGCGACGAAGGTGAGGTAGGACGAGTTGGTGTGGCGCACGGCGCCGGTCTCGAGATCCTCGACGAAGACCTTGACGCCGACTTCCATGGAGGTGCGGAAGACGCGGTTGACGCTCGCCTTGAGGATGACGAGCTGGCCGATGTGGATGGGGTGAAGGAACGTCATGCGGTCGACGGAAGCGGTGACGACGGGGCAGCGGGCGTGGCGCATGGCCGCGGTGGCGGCGGCGAGGTCGACGAGGTGCATGATGCGCCCGCCGAGCAGATTTCCGAGGGTGTTGGCGTAGATCGGGAGCGCGAACTCGCTCAGCTCGCTCGCGGATTCGCGGACGGGACGGCCTTCCATGACAAGAAGGTACCATGGAGGGGATGGGACGCCTGGAAGATCTGCAGAAACTGCTCGAGCAGGATCCGACGAACAACCGGCTGCAGTACATGCTGGGGATGGAGTATCTGAGCCAGGGGAAGCCGGCGGAGGCGGCGGCGGCGCTGGGCGCGCTGGTGGAGCGCGACCCCGGGTATGTGCCTGCGTACTATCAGGCGGGGCGCGCGTGCGAGCAGGCGGGGAAAGAATCCGAGGCGCGGGAGTTTTACCGGAAGGGGATCGAGGCGGCGCGGCGGGCGGGGGACGCGCATGCGGCGGCGGAGCTGCAGGCGGCGCTGGACCTGCTGGGGTGAAGTCCTGCGGAGAACGAAGCGCGACCGGGGTCAGCGGGCGCGGGCGAGCAGCGAGTCGAGTTCGAGCACGGAGGTCTGCAATTCGCGGGACGCCTGATGGAGGCGCTGCGCCTCGGCGGCGCCCTCGTCCGCCCGGGAGGCGGTCTGCTGGACGACGCTTTCGATCTGCTGGAGGGACGTCCGGATTTCGGCCATGGCTTCGGCCTGGCGCTCGCTGCCTGAGCGGACGGAAGTGACGGCGAGGCCGACGTGGCCGGCCTCCTGCGCGATGGCGTGGATGACGCTGGCGGTCTGAAGAGAAGCGGCTCTTCCCTGCTCCACCCTGCGGTGGGACTCGGCCACGAGGCCGGCGGTTTCTTTCGCAGCCTGGGCGCAGCGGCTGGCGAGCTGGCGGACTTCATCGGCGACGACGGCGAAGCCGGCGCCGGCCTCGCCCGCGCGGGCTGCCTCGACGGCGGCATTGAGGGCGAGCAGGTTGGTCTGGAAGGCGATCTCCTCGATGACTTTGAGCACGTGGGAGATTTTGCGGTTGGCGGCGGAGAGCTCCTGCATGGCGGCTTCGAGCTGTCCGACCTGGGCGGTGGCGCTGCCGGCCATGTCCGCCGCCGCGGTGGCCTGCTGCTGCGCATCGACGGCGCGCAGGGTGTTCTCGCGCGCGGCTTCGGCGACCTCGAGGCCCCGTCTGGTTGTCTCTTCCAGAAGGCGAGCCTGGGTGGAAGCGCCGCCGGCGAGGGCGCCGGAGGCGGAGGCCAGCTCTCCGGCCGAGTGAAGCACCGTGGCCGTCGCTTCCCGCACCTGGCGGGCGATGCGGGTCAACGTGCGGACGCTGCGGCGGACGCCCCAGGCGGAGACGGCTCCGACGGCGAGGGCGCAGGCGATGAGGAGCATGACGGCGGCGGAGCTCTGGCGGACGAGCGCAGCGCCGTCCTTCACGCAGGACTCCATGCCGGCGCTGGCTCTCTGCTGGGCTTCCGAAGCGCGTTTGAGAATGTCTTCCTGGAGCGGGATGAGCCGTGCGGTGACGAGTCCATGGGCGTCGTCGAACCTGTCCGACAGGGCGAGTCCGGTGTAGCGCACGAAGGTGGACTCCCACTCGGAAACCTCGCGGAGGATCGATTCCGGCAGCGCCGCGGCATCACCGCCGCCCGACGACGCTTTCCACTCCGTCAGCTGCCCCCTGACTCTCTCTGAAGTGGACAGGAACTTCGAGCGGACGCGGGCGATCTCCTCCTGGTTGTGGCAGCCGCCGCAGCCGGGCGAGGCGTCTTTGAGCTTATCCTCGTAGAGCCGGACCGTCAGGGCGAGCTGGATGGACTGGGCCTGGCTGCGCATCTCCTGGATGCCTTCCTGGACGGCGCCGGCGAGCTCGATCTGGCGCGCGGAGGCGCGGGCGGACGAGGAGAGCCCGCCGCCGACGCGGCGCAGGGCGGCGATACTGACCGCCCCGGCCAGCGCGCAGACTCCGAACAGAGCGCAGAAGGCCGCCAGAAGGCGGTTCTGGAGGCTCATATTCAGACTCATATGTCTCTTTTCGGGCGGACGGCGGAGAATTTGAGCGAGCGGGGCGGAAAGACCGCCGGGTCAATCGCGGAGGAAGGGGCGGAGGCGCAGCCACTCTCCGCGCAAGAGCGCGTAGATGCGGAGATCGACGCTGCGGCCGTGGAGGCGCTGGGCGGAGCGCAGCGTGCCCTCATAGGTGAAGCCGAGGCGCTTCGGGATGGCCTGGGAGCGCACGTTGCCGGAGGCGCAGCGGATTTCGATGCGCTCGAGGGCGAGGCCGTCGAAGGCCATGGCGAGCAGGGCGCGGACGGCGCGCGTCATCCAGCCCTGGCCTTCGTATGCGGCCGCGAGCCAGTAGCCGATCTGGGCCGTGCTGTCCGCCTGAACGATGTCGTGCAGCCCGATGAGGCCGGCCAATTGGCCGCGGACGCGGAGGCTGTAGGCGGCGGTTCTGCCTTCGGCGCGGTTCGCAGCGACCTGTTCGAGGAACTGGCGCGTGTCCTCCGGGGCGCGGGTGGATTCGACCCAGGGGAGCCAGCGGTCCAGATGCTCGCGGTTCGCGCAGACGAGGGCGAAGATTTCCTCCGCGTCCGAGGGCTCGAGCTGGCGGAGTTCGCAGGCTTCATTGACAGGGATCAAGCCGGGGAAGTCAGGCGCGGGGCCAGCCATGATTTCCAGCTTACACAGGGTTCGTCCCGCACCGGCCTCCAGCTGCCCGCGTCCTGCCGGGCGGCAGAATCCGGGGACTGGCTGGACGGTCCCGCGCGGCGGGCGGGGCAATCAGGCGGGCGGCGGGGCGTTGAGGCGGAGCGACTCGATCATGATGCAGCGATCCTCGACGACGAGGAGGCCGGCCGAGCGGGCGCGGGCGGCAGCCTCGGGATGGGAGATGCCTTCCTGCATCCAGACGGCGCGGGCGCCTCTGGCGATGGCCTGCTCGACGATTTCCGGAACGAATTCGGGGCGGCGGAAGATGACGGCGCAGTCGAAGGGCCCGGGGACGCCGAGGAGGCTGGGCCAGGCCTTTTCGCCGAGGACCTCGGTTTCGTTGGGATTGACGGGGATGATGCGGTAGCCGGAGCGCTGGAGGAAGCGCGAGACGCCGTGGCTGGCGCGGCGGGGATCGGACGAGAGGCCGACGACGGCGAGCGTGCGGCAGGTGCGGAGGATTTCGAGTTCAACGTCCATGGCGGGCGCTTCCGGTGCGGGGGCGTTTGCGCGGCGCTTCCGCTTTGGGCGGGGCGTCCATGCCGGCGGCGCGGCGGAGGCGGCGGACTTCGTCTTCGGTGAGCAGGCGCCATGCACCGGGCGGAAGGCTGCCGAGCTCGAGCGGACCGATGCGGACGCGGCGGAGTTTCTCGACGAGGCGGCCGAGGTTTTTGAACATCAGCCGGATCTGCTGCTGGCGGCCTTCGGTGAGGCGGACTTCATACCAGGGATTGGCAGCGTCCTTGAGGAGCCGGATGCCGGCGGGGGCGGTGCGGCGGCCGTGGAGGCTGATGCCGGAGCGGAACTGCGCGATCTGCTCTTCCGAGAGGCGGCCGTTGACTTTGACGTGATAGACCTTCTCGACGTGGCCGGAGGGAGAGAGGATGCGGTTGGAGAGCTCGCCGTCGTTGGTGAGCAGGAGGAGCCCTTCGCTGTGATAGTCGAGGCGGCCGACGGGGAAGACGCGCTCGCGGAGGCCTTTGAGCAGGTGTTTGACGGTGGTGCGGCCCTGGGGGTCGCTGAGGGTGGTGACGACCTCGCGGGGCTTGTTCATGGCGATGTAGATGTGGCGGCGCGGGAGGCGGACGGGCGAGCCGTCGACGCGGATGTCGTCGGTTTCGGGGTCGGCTTTGGATCCGAGTTCGGCGACGGTTTCGCCGTTGACCGAGACGCGGCCTTCGAGGATGAGCTCTTCGGCCTTGCGCCGGCTGGCGATGCCGGCGTGGGCGAGGATTTTCTGGAGGCGTTCCTCAGCCATTCGGGTTCTCGGGCTCGGGCGGTTCGGCGGCGGGCGCGGAGGCGTCCGGAGCGGGCTCCGGAGAATCGCCGGGCTCAGCCGCGGCGGGGCCGTCCTGCGGCTGCGCGGGCGCGGTTTCCGCCGGCTGCGGGCTGTCCGTTGCAGTGGCGGACTCCGTTTCCGGGGCGGGCTCGAACTCTTCGTCGGCCATGGACTGGCGGCGGATTTCTTCGAACTCCTTCAGGCTGGGCAGTTCGCTGAGATCCTTGAGGCCGAACTGGGTGAGGAACTCGCGGGTGGTCTTGTAGAGGATGGGCCGGCCGACGACGTTCTTGCGTCCGGCGGTGGTGACGAGCTTGCGGTCGATGAGGGTCTTGATGACGCCGGCGCCCTGGACGCCGCGGATTTCGAGGATCTCGGGCATCGTGATGGGCTGCTTGTAGGCGATGACGGCGAGGGTTTCGAGGGCCGCCTGGGAGAGCTTCAGAGGCTGTTTGAGGTTGCGGACGAAGTTGCGGATGACCTCGTGGTGCTCGGGCTTGGTGGCCATCTGGTAGCCGCCGGCGACTTCGCGGATGAAGATGCCGCGGTCGGGGCGGGCGGTGTCTTCGGCCAGCTCGCGGAGCAGGGGCTCGACCTCCTCGAGGGGTCTGCCGAGCGCCTGGGCGATCTGGGAGGCGGGCATCGGCTCGTTGAGGACGTAGACAACGGCCTCGAGGACGGCCTTGAGGCGCGCTCGTTCGGCGTCATCGGCGCCGGCGGGCTGAACGGCGGCGCCGAGCAGCTCCTCGGCGGTGAGGGCTTCCGCCTCCGCAGCCGGTGCGGGCGGGGGCTCCGCGGGAGACGCGCCGGCGTCCGCGGACACGGAAGCGGCGTCCGGGTCCGATCCGGTTTCAGGAGGACGTACGGTCTCGTTTGTCTCGGGCTGCCCGGCGGCAGCCTCCTGGATTGGTTCTTCCATGCTGACTTACGCGTTGTACTCTTCTTCGATTTTGAGGACAGCGTCCGGGGTGATTTCGAGAGCGTCGAAGCCTTTGTCGCGGCGGATCTCGATTTCGCCGAAGCTTTCCTTCTGGGTGAGGCGGATGGCCTGGAGCTTGACCATTTCCAGCACGGCGAGAAAGAGGCAGATCATGGCGCGGCGCGAGCGCTGCTGCTCGAACAGGGGCACCAGAGGGATGCTGCGCGAAGGGGGGACGTCAGCCAGGACGCGTTTGAGGAAGAGCATCATGTCCGGGACGCTGACGTCTTCGCGCGTGACCTCGTAGGAGGGGCGGCTTCTGGCGCGTTCGAGCACCTGTTCGAAGGTCTTGACGAGATCGAACAGGGTGACGGCGAGACCGGGCGATTCGTCTTCCGGGAGGAAGTTGTGGATCTGGGGGTTGGTCCAGATGGCCTCCTCGACCATGCGCTTTTCCTTGAGCATGGCGGCGGCGGACTTGTAGCGTTCGTACTCGAGGAGGCGCTCGACGAGTTCGCGGCGGGGGTCTTCCTGGGGGTCGATTTTCTCCAGTTCCGGGTCGCGGGGCAGGAGCATGCGCGACTTGATGTGGATGAGCGTGGCCGCCATGTAGACGAACTCGGCGCTGAGCTCGATGTCAAGATCCGCGGCGCGCTGCATGTAGTCGAGATACTGCTGGGTGATGCGCGCGATGGGAATGTCGTAGATGTTGATCTGCTGGCGGCGGATGAGGTCCAGCAGGAGGTCGAGCGGACCGTCGTATTGTTCCAGATGAACGTGGAGAGGAGACGACACCTTTCCTCAGAATAGCAGCCGGGCGGGGCGGAATCAGACGGCGCCGGCGGAGCCGGCGACACCGATGAGGCGCTGCTGGACGGCGTATTTGACGAGCCCGGGGACGTCGTGGATGCCGAGCTTGCGCATGAGCTGGACGCGGTAGGTATCGACGGTCTTGGGGCTGATGCCGAGGCGGGCGGCGATCTCTTTGGGGCGGACGCCCTCGACGAGGAGGAAGAAGACCTGGTACTCGCGGGGGCTGAGCCGGTCGAGGGGATCGTCGGGGACGGCGCGGCGGTCGGCGGGGAAGAGCTCGGTGAGGTCGACGCCGGGGGAGATGTAGATGCCGCCGTCGAGGACGCGGTCGAGACAATCGAGGAGGTTTTCGCCGCTGCTGGAGGACAGGAGGAAGCCCTGGGCGCCGGCGCGGAGGACTTCAAGAACGGTCTTGCGGTCGGCGCGGCTGGAGAGGATGACGCAGCGGGAGGGGGGAGCGGATGGCCAGGGGATGACGCCGGCGAGGCGGCGGGCGATCTCGAGGGAGTCGAGGTCAGGGATGTGGAGCTCGACGAGGAGGACGTCGGGGCGGAGCTGTTCCAGAAGCTTCCACGCCTGCTGGCCGGAGGAGGTGGCGGCAGCCACGTGGAAACGGCCGGAGGAAGAGCAGAGGGAGGCGATGCCATCACGGAGCAGCCCTGGCTGCCCCGCGATGACAAGGGTTCTGGCACTTCTGGACGGCATCGGCCCGCGCCGGGGACGGGGCGTCAGAAGCTGGCGAGAGCTTTGGCCTCGTCGTCGAAGACTTCAAAGACGGTGTAGAGCTTGGTGATCTGCAGCAGGTCGTGGACCCGCTTGGTGAGGTTGAGCAGCTTGAGCTTGCCGCCGGCGTTGGAGACCGTGGTGTAGCCGCTGACGAGCTCGCCGATGCCGGAGCTGTCGATGTAGGTGACCTCGCCGAGGTTGACGAGGATCTTCTTCTGCCCCTGGTTCACGAGGCCTTTGATGGTGTCGCGGAAGGCGGAAGAGCCTTCCCCGAGAGTGATGCGGCCGGCAGCATCCACGACGGTCACGTCGCCGACCTGGCGGGTTGTCAATTTCAGGCTCACTGCGTGTACCTCCTGCTTTTCAGGCAAAGACGAATTCAGAATAGCCGAGTTACGAGGGAACCGGCAATGACTTGCGCATGACGAGGCGCGTGCCGCCCTGGTCGGTCCGGCCGATGGAGACTTCATCCATGAACGCGCGGATGATGAGGATGCCGCGACCGGACTGGCTGAGGAGGTTTTCCTCGGCGAGCGGATCGGCCTGGCTGGACTCCTCGAAGCCCTGGCCTTCGTCTTCCACGGTGACCTGCATCCACGGCGCAGCCCGTTCCACGAGCAGATGGACGCGCTTGTTGGCGCTGTAGAGGTTGCCGTGGACGACGGCGTTGACGACGGCTTCGCGCACGGCGTAGCCGATGTGGTAGGTCGCTTCCTCGTCGAAGCCCAACTGAGCGGCGAGAGTCTTGGCGATCTCCTCGCTCGCGTCCACGCTGGCCAGCGTCGATTCGAGCAGCTGATCGTAGAGGATCTCCGGCGTGCTTTCGGCGTTGGGCATTCTGGGCCTGCGCGGTGCAGCGAAACCGTTACGTTAAGCCATCGGCCGAGGGGAAGTCAAGCAAGCGGAGGGGCCGGGCGGGGAGCTGAAAAGCGGCGGAGGGAGAGCGCGGCCGGGAGGCGGAGACGCCCGGAGCGGCGATTCTGCAGGAAGGGGCGTCACAGGGGGAGCGGGAATTTTCTTCCTTGGGAAATCAGCCGTTTGAGCCGCGCGTGCCGGGTGTGCGGTCCAGCCTGCGGCAGAGGGCGCGATAGAGTCCGTGGCGGGAGGAACCAGCGTGAGCGAGCCGATCCGCAAACTCCAGCCTGACCGCACCGTCCACCTGCAGGGGTTCGATCATCTGGGGGCCTCTGCGGCGGTCTGCGGGGCGACGCCGAATGGATTCAAGGTGCGCGGCAGTTTTCAGGACGCCGCCGATTTCGCCGTCGTGGTTCTCTACGACGCCGACAATTTCTTCGAGCATCCGCGCATCCGCTACCTGCCGGACTTCGACTTCAACGGAGTGGTGCTGGAGTTCGACGTCCGCTACGAAGGCCTGATGCCGCTGAACTGCCGGAAATATCCGACGATCGACTGGCCGTATCTGGACGTGCAGCCGCCGCAGGGGCAGGCGGTGCGCATCCGGTTGTCCGATCACGCGGAGGTGGTGGCGGATCCGGATCCGGCGGCGTCGGCGGAGTTTGACATCGTGGGCGAGGGGATCGAAGGCTACGACCGGCTGACGCTGTGGTATCAGAACATGGCGTTCGACTACATCGTGCCGGGGCGCGTCAGCGTGGAGTACCCGTTCTATGCGGGAACGCCGGGGACGATCCACTGGATCACGGTGGCGAACCGCACGTACACGCACGTGGAGCAGGAAGGCGACGGGTCGGCGGGGGTGGCGGAGGCTCTGGCGGCGGCGGTCAATGCGGGAGGGGGCGATCCGGACGTGACGGCGACGATCGGCTCGGAGCCCTGGACAGTGCGGCTGCGGGCGCGGCGGGGGGACGGCTCGACAACGGCGGTGAGCGCCAGCGGAGGCGGGGCGGAGACGCTGCACCATATCAAGGCCGAGACGGTGTGCCAGAGCCTGGCGGCGCAGATCAATCAGGCGGATTACGCGGCGGCGGACGCCCCGTTTGCGCTGCAGGCGGAGGCGGACGGGACGCGGCTGAAGATCCGGACGGTGGAGGGCGGATACGACGCCAATTTCCTGCGGATGTACGCGGTGTGGAAGAACGAGCGGCTGCGGGCGAGTCCGGCGGAAGCGCAGTTTTCCGGCGGGGCGTCGACCGCGAAGCTGCGGGTGCGGCTGGATTTCGCCGAGCTCGGCGTGCCGCAGATCCGCCGGATGTGGCTGACGCTGGCGCCGAGGCTGTTCTATGGCGATGACTACGCCGGCGAAGAGTGGGTGGCGGAATTCAGCAACTGGCAGGTGACGGGACCGGAGGAGACCCTGCGGCTGCGCGTGGCCGGACCGGAAGGCGTGCGGGTGGAATCGACGGACGCGCGTTGCCATTACAGCGGCGGCTGGGCGGCCGAGGCGGGGTTCTTTCCCGGCGGACTGGCGTTTGTCTCGCAGGCGCCCGGGGCGCAGGTGGAGGTGCGCTACCGCTGCGAGCACGCGCACGAGCTGTGGTTGTGGACGCGGCTGGGCCACGGGCAGGGGTCGGCGGCGGTGGAGATTGACGGGGCGCCGGCGGGCGCGTTTTCGGCGTTTCTGTCTCCGGAGAGCGACGTTGTGTCACGCAGGCGTCTCGCTGTGGCGGTCCCGGCGGGCGAGCATACGGTGCGTCTGACCCATGCCGGGGCGGGACCTTTCTGTTTCGCGGGACTGGAGGCCGTGGTGGCGGGCGATCCTCCGGAGCCGCCCTACGAGCAGAGCTGGATGACGCCGGCGCTCGATTACTCGACGGATCACACGTACAAGCTGCCGCCGGCGCGGATCCTGTGGAACCTGCGGCAGCTTGGGTGCCGGGGCGAGCTGAACGAGTACATCGGGATCTTCTGGTGGAACCAGCGGCGGCGGACGGGGGGCGTGCTGCCGGAGGCGGGCGTGGAGTTCGGGGGCGTGTTCGCGCCGGGCGACGAGGTGTTTGTCCGCATCGGCGGGCAGACGCTGGGCAAGAGCGTCCTGCAGGGGGAGAGTCCGGAGCAGATCGCGCGGCATTTCGCCATGATCGTGAACGCAACCATGGTGGGGGTGCGCGCCCGCACGGAAGAGAAACGGCTGGTGCTGCGGGCGCGATCGGCGGCGCCGGCGTACGAGTTTCTGGTGACAGCGTGGATGATTCCCGCCGCGGGATCCACGGGCTCCGTGAGCGGAGGAGGCTGGATCGCCGGGGGCGCGATGGGCCGGTGGGAGGTGGACGCCGGCGCGGACCACGCACTGAATGCGGGCGCGAGGGCGTGGCATGCGGATCTGTACGCGCTGTGCGCGGCCGAGGGAAGGGCCGTCACGACGGCGTTTTCGATGGAGCTGGTGGAGCCGCCGGCGGAGTTTGCCGCCCGGTACCCGGACGGGGCGCCGGTGGTGACCGACATGGGTTTCGGGGGCTTCAAGTCGACGCACTGCACGTTCGGGACGGCGATGCTGGAGTTCCAGAAAAAGGCGTTCCGGGAGGTGGCGGGCCTGATGGCGGAGGCCGGGCTGCAGCCGCGGCTGCAGATGGGCGAGTTCACCTGGTGGTACTTCACGAACCGCAGACCGGACAACCCCGGCGGAGGGATGGCGTATTACGACGCGGAGACGCAGGCGGCGGCGCAGGCGGCGCTGGGGCGTCCGCTCCATGTGTTCGGCTCGCCGCAGGACGATCCGGGGGTGAACGGCGGAGCCGATGCGCTGTTTCTGCGGAACCGGCTGCGGGACTATGCGGCGGCGCTGGCGGCCGACATCCGCCCGGCATTTCCGGAGGCGGAGCTGGAGATTCTGTTTCCGTACGATGTGAATCATCCGGAGCCGGCCGGGATTCATCAGCTGGGCGGCGCGCTGAACCGGTTTGTCAATCTTCCGGCAGAGTGGACGTCTAAAGCCCAGTCGCCGTTCGACCGATTCAAGATTGAGGCGCTGGATTTCGGCGTCTGGTCGAGGAACCTGGATCTTTGCCGGCAGACACTGGAGTTCGCGGCGGGGCTGGACTGGCCGCGCCCGCTCATCCGGGCGATGATCGCCGTGTTCCGGGGAGGAGCGCCATGGCGGCAGGAAATCACGATGGCCCGGCAGCTTGGACTGGGGGCGGTGAGCCTTTGGGCGTTCGACCATGTGTGCATCTACGGCTGGAACCTGTGGGAGGCGGGAACAGGGAAGGCCTCCAGCCAGGGATGAAGAGGCGAAAGCCGGTTTGCCGCCGGGTGGCGCGGCTCAGTGGAGAGACTGAAATCGGGCGGAATTTCCGCCTAATTCCATCCAAGGCGGTCTTTCGCGGTTTAGCCTTGTAGTTGAGAGAGGGGAGAGTGTAGATGCGGTGCCAGCGATGCGGGCGGGAAATCAGCCCGCTGCGGCTATTGACGGACCGTGACTACTGCAGCGAACGCTGCAGGAAGAAGGGTCCGCGCGCATCCGCCTGGTTCCTGCGCGACGCCGAGTACGACGCGGAACCGGTGTGGGCGACTCCCTCGACTGATGCGGCCAAACCGCAGCCCAAAGGGTCCAACAGCATGATGGCGGTGATGATGGTGGGGCTGGTGGGAGCGCTGATCGTGGCCAAACTGGTGTTTCCCGACGACAGCGCCGCCCGCAGCGGTCCGAGCCCGGTTGCCGGCGCAGCCCCGGTGACGCTGCCTGCGGGCGTTCCGCAGAATCATCCCCGGATTGCGGGGCGCTCCGGTTTTCTGGACTGGCTGAGCGACTGGCTGCCCGGCAGCGGACCGGTGGTGGCGAAAGTGGATTTTCAGTCGAGCCTGGGGGAATGGGCCGGCAGCGCCAGAGGCTGGGTGGTGCGGGAAGGGGCGGCGCGTGTCGGCGAACTGCGGCTGTGGAGTCCGACCCTGGGCACGCGGGACTACGAATTTGAATTCGAGGGCCAGGTGGAGCGGAAGGGGATGAGCTGGGTGTACCGCGCCTCGGACGCCCAGGACTACTACGCGACGCGGATCCAGATCATCCGGCCTGGGGCGCCATCGGGGGCGAAGATCATCCGCTACGGGATGGAAGCGGGGCGGGTGTTTGCGCGCACCGAACTGCCCCTGCCTTTGCCGCTGGAGCGGGGGCGTCCTTACCGGGTGGCCACGCTGGTGGCCGGCAACCGGTTCACGACCCTGATCGACGGCAGGGTGGTGGACGAGTGGTCGGACAGCCGGCTGGTCAAGGGCGGCGTGGGTTTCTTCGCCGCCGAAGGGGAAGAGGCGGTGCTGCGGTGGGCGAGCTTCCGCGAACGCAAGTCCCTCTGGGACCGGTTCGCCAGCGCGAACCTGCTGCTGGCACCCGGGCTGATGCCCTGACCGGCGGCTGCGCCAGGAATAGCCGTTCAGGCCGCGCATTCCAGGGGACGCTCCTTCGAAAAATCGCCTGCCCAGATGAGACGAGACTGGGGACTGCCCGCACTCTCGGCCAAGGCGAACACGGTTGGGATGCAGCCCTCGCGCGAGCGCGAGGGGAAGCCCGTTGGGAAGGGCTCGGGCAACACGGTTGGGATGCAGCCCTCGCGCAAGCGCGAGGGGAAGCCCGGTTGGGAGGGGCTCGGGCAACACGGTTGGGATGCAGCCCTCGCGCAAGCGCGAGGGGAAGCCCGGTTGGGAGGGGCTCGGGCAACACGGTTGGGATGCAGCCCTCGCGCGAGCGCGAGGGGAAGCCCGGTTGAGAAGGGCTCGGGTAACACGGTTGGGATGCAGCCCTCGCGCGAGCGCGAGGGGAAGCCCGTTGGGAAGGGCTCGGGCAACACGGTTGGGATGCAGCCCTCGCGCAAGCGCGAGGGGAAGCCCGTTGAGAAGGGTTCGGGAAACACGGTTGGGATGCAGCCCTCGCGCAAGCGCGAGGGGAAGCCCGTTGAGAAGGGCTCGGGCAACACGGTTGGGATGCAGCCCTCGCGCAAGCGCGAGGGGAAGCCCGTTGAGAAGGGTTCGGGAAACACGGTTGGGATGCAGCCCTCGCGCAAGCGCGAGGGGAAGCCCGGTTGGGAGGGGCTCGGGCAACACGGTTGGGATGCAGCCCTCGCGCGAGCGCGAGGGGAAGCCCGGTTGAGAAGGGCTCGGGTAACACGGTTGGGATGCAGCCCTCGCGCGAGCGCGAGGGGAAGCCCGTTGGGAAGGGCTCGGGCAACACGGTTGGGATGCAGCCCTCGCGCAAGCGCGAGGGGAAGCCCGTTGAGAAGGGTTCGGGAAACACGGTTGGGATGCAGCCCTCGCGCAAGCGCGAGGGGAAGCCCGTTGAGAAGGGCTCGGGCAACACGGTTGGGATGCAGCCCTCGCGCAAGCGCGAGGGGAAGCCCGTTGAGAAGGGTTCGGGAAACACGGTTGGGATGCAGCCCTCGCGCGAGCGCGAGGGGAAATCCGCTGGGGAGGGCGCGGGGGCACGGTTGGGATGCAGCCCTCGGCCAAGGCCGAGGGGAAATCCGCTGGGGAGGGCGCGGGGGCACGGTTGGGATGCAGCCCTCGGCCAAGGCCGAGGGGAAATCCGCTGGGGAGGGCTCGGGGGACATGGGTAAGACCGCTCGCTCTCGGGCGCTTCGCGCCCTTCGCCCGCGGCTCGGAACCCGCTGTAAAACCGCAGGGCCGTCCTGCGCGCTGCGCGAATCTCCACTCACACGATGCACGGGACCCCTGGCGCACCAGCTGCGGGCGATTGCGGCTGAGCTCGCTGAGGCGGGCTGAAATTGGACGGCGGGACGCAGGAGGGAGCGCGAGACGCTTTTCACAACGGCGAGAACGTCTTCGCCGGAGTGGCTGTCCGGGGTCTGAACAGCCGGGCCAGAAGCAGGACGGCGAACACGAGAGCATAGAGCGCCGGCTCTCGGATGTCGGATTTCACCTTCCACCAGAAATGCACGACACCTGCGGCGGCAGCCAGGTAAACCAGACGGTGGAGCCTCTGCCAGCGACGGCCTCCAAGGCGGGCGATCCAGCCGCGCGTGGAGGTGACGGCGAGAGGCGCCATGGCCGCGAAAGACACGGCGCCAGCCGTGATGAAAGGCCTTTTGACGATATCCCGCGCGATTTCCGCCCAGTCAAAAAACTGGTCCAGCCAGACATACGTCAGCGCGTGCAGGCACGCATAGAAGAATGCGAAGAGCCCCAGCATGCGGCGGAA
This sequence comes from Bryobacteraceae bacterium, assembly GCA_026002875.1. Taxonomy (NCBI): domain Bacteria; kingdom Pseudomonadati; phylum Acidobacteriota; class Terriglobia; order Bryobacterales; family Bryobacteraceae; species Bryobacteraceae bacterium. Next base: position 429,276 of record BPGE01000001.1, on the reverse strand, counting down.
CCGGATCAGTTCCGGCCAGCCGGCCAGGCGGCGGAGAGGCGTGACAGCCAGAGTGGCCGCCAGGAGACGCAGCGTCCACTGGCCCGTTTCCAGCGTGACCTTTTCAATCGGGTTGACCCCGAGCAAGCCGCGCCAGGCGCCGACGGCGAGCCAGAGAGCGGGCGCCAGGGACAGCAGGAATAGAGCCGGCTTGACTGAGCGGGCGGCCAGCAGGCGGCGCATCGGGGAGTTCTCAGTAATGCTTGCGCAGATCCATTCCCGCGTACAGAGAAGCGACTTCGTTGCCGTAGCCGTTGAACAGGAGCGTGTCGCGCTTGAAGAATTCGCCGATGCGGCGCTCTTTTTTCTGGCTCCAGCGGGGATGATCGACGTCGGGATTCACGTTGGAATAGAAGCCGTATTCGCGGGGATTGGCGAGGTTCCAGGTGGTGGGCGGCTGGTTCTTCACGAGCCGGATGCGGACGATCGATTTGATGCTCTTGAAGCCGTATTTCCAGGGCACGACGAGGCGCAGGGGAGCGCCGTTCTGGTTCGGCAGCACCTCGCCATAGAGCCCCACGGAGAGGATGGTCAACGGGTGCATGGCTTCGTCCATGCGGAGACCTTCAACGTACGGAAACGGGATGCCGGACCACGCGCTCTGCGGCATCTGTTTCGGATCGAAATACGTCTCGAATGCCACGAATTGCGCCGAAGATTTCGGCTCGACCTGTTTCAGCAATTCCGCCAGCGGGAATCCGATCCAGGGAATCACCATGGACCAGCCTTCGACGCAGCGGAAGCGGTAGATGCGCTCCTCGAGCGGCGCGAGCTTGAGGATTTCGTCGATGTCGAAGGTGCGCGGCTTCAGCGCTTCGCCTTCGACGCGGACGGTCCAGGGGCGGGTGCGGAAGTTGCGGGCGTTGCGCGCCGGATCGTCCTTGGAGGCGCCGAACTCGTAGAAGTTGTTGTAGGTGGTGACGGCCTCGTAAGGAGTGAGCTTCTCGCCCCGTCCGTAGCCGGTTTTGCGGATGTTTTCCAGCTTCTGCGCCGCCGCCGCCGCGCCGGGCAGGACAAGAAGCGAGCCGAGCAGTTTTCTGCGCGAGAGATAGACGCTTTTCGGCGTCACCAGGGAATACGGCAGCGAATCGTACTGGCGTCGTGGCATGGCTGCGATGCGGAAGCCCGGGAGCTTCCGCCCCTCTGACAACAAGTTGGATGCTCGAGGGCGGGGCGCGGCTTCCGTATCCGGCGGACTTCAGGCTCGGAAGCGGAAGACGGCCTTTTCCACGGGCAGTCCGGCGACTTCGATGCGGCGCAGGTCGCGCGTGCCCACGCCAAGCTGTTCGGCCAATTCGAGGAAGCTGTCGCAGGTCTCGAAGGGCGGCGTGCCGCGGGGGGCCATGGGGTCGAAGCCCATGCAGGCGGTGGCGACGGCGTCCGTGCAGACGGGGTTCAGACCTGCGATGAGGAGACCGGGATGGACGGGACGGCATCCGCGGATCCAGGGACCCTCGCCGCCGGCCATCGTGTCGATGCCGTCGATGACGGTGAGATGCACGGGGAGGGCGGCGGACAGATCGGCCACGATGCGGGGCATGCGCCACTTGTCGTCCCTGGGCGTCGCCTCTTCGCGCGGCTGGGGCGCACTTTTCGCGGGAGGCCTGCGGCCGTAGTGCATGATGGCGACGCGCCCGCTGCGCGCGCCGTTTTCGTCCGGCTCGTCCTTGCCGGCGTAGTCCCCGTAAATGGTGAGGGGCGTGGCGCCGAACATGTTCTTCATGCCGAGGGTGACGCCGCAGGTGGCGTGCTCCTTCAGCTTGGCCACGCTGACAACGACGTCGCAGTCGGCGTAAGCGTGATTGAGGTCGAAGCCCGGGAAGAGATGGCCGCCGCGCGGAGTCATGAAGCGCGCATAGCGGCGGCCGCGGCCGAGCGTATTCGTGTTTTCGAACAGCACCTGCGGGGCGAGGGTGAACCACGGCGCCGGATCCCAGCCGGCGGCGAGCAGGAATTCTTCCAGCGGCTCGTCGGAGGAAAAGCAGCCTTCGACAATCTGCACGCGGCGCGCGCCGGCGTCGCCGAAGAGGCGGACGAGGGAGCCGATGACGGCGGGGTGCGTGTATTGCGCCTTTTCAGCGGGCACCTTGCCCATGCGCATGGCGGGCGAGCCGGTGAGGTTGATTTTCATGGTCACCGTCTTGCCCCGCACGAGCCGGGCGGCGCCGCCGAGCTGATCCAGCATCCGGGCCAGCGTCTCGTGCAGTTCGCGCCCGTAGGTGTCGCAACGGGCGACGGCCACGCGCGAGGCGGGCGCCTCGGCGCGGGCCCAGGGGGCGGCCGCCGAAGCGGCCAGCGCGGCGAGAAAGTTCCGCCGGGTGGCGTGCGTTCTATCCTGCAGCATCCCAGTTGCCCTCCAGTTCCAGCGCACAGTAGTTGTCGAACGGCTCGACGTCGAGCTCCCAGCCTCCGGCTTCGCGGCGCGGCGCAGCCGGGCGCCTCTCCCTGCCGGGCTGTTCCATCGCCGCCGACTTCAGCGGCGCCCACGTCTGCACGACGACGTCATGCGCCGCGCCCGTGCGGCTGTAATTGAGCAGATGCACGAGCATCCGGCTGCGATCCGGACTGAGTACGGGCCAGCAGAGGATCGAGCCGGGGTTGAACAGACGCACGAGGTCGTGGCGGCGGCTCATGAGGAGATGGACATCCTGAGCCATCAGATAGGGGTCTTCCCAGGCAGTGCGGCTGGCGGCCACGCGTCCTTTGCCGCAACGGAAAAGCTGGAACCGCGGGTGCGCGCCGCCGCCCGGCTCGAGTCCGCGGAGCGCGCCGCGGGCCGAATCGAGGCAGACCAGCAGGCCGCCCTGGCGAACAAAGGGTTCCAGCAGCTCCAGCAGGGCCCCCTGCAATGGGGCCTGGTCGACGTAGACGACCGCCGCGGCGCCGTGCAGCGGCTCGCCGCCCGAGCTCTGCGGGCGCCGGACGCGCCAGGCGAGGTTTCTGCGTGCAGCGAGGTTCAGAAACTCGGTGGCCGCATATTGATTGGGGCCTGCAAAATCCGAGATCACGATCAGCCGCGCCGCGGTGGGCCAGCTCTGCCATTCCAGGCGCTGCTGCCACCATGATTCAACGGCGCAGAGTTTCTGCCACCACGAGACGGCGTGCGCGTTGCCGGCGGCCAGACCGGCGGCAATGCGGGGCGGGAGGACGAGAGGCCGGACGGCGCCATGGGCGCGGGCCTCGGACTGGGCAAAGGCATACAGCGAGGCATCGGCGCGGTCGGCGTCCTCGGGCGGATCGGAGCGGATCCAGACCGCCGAAGAGGGGGCCAGATCCCGGGCCATGCGGATCAGCCAGCCGTTGGCCTCGAGCCAGGGCAGGCCCGTGGGCCCGGCTTCAGTGGAATCCGATGCGCCGGAAGCGCCCATTGCCGGCCAGACGCCATCGCCGATGAGGACAGGGTTTCCGGGCTGGCGCCAGTCGATTTCGGCATGTTTCCGCCACGCCGGGCGCGCCACGATCTGACAGAGGGCGGAGGCGGGTCCGGCGATCCCGGGCGGCGGATCTTCGGGGAACAGCAGCACGCCAAAGGGAGAATTTTCCAGCCATCGCAGAAGCGAGGGATCTTTCCAGGAGGCCGGCCATTCCAGAAGGGAGGTGCGGCGCGTCGGCTGCATGGGAATACCACATGATACAGCCTGCCCTCGACGCCCGGGCGGGCGGGGCGGCGGGGACGCCCGAGTGGAGAAAACTACTTCTTCGAGAAGCCCGGCGCGAGCGACAGCGCGAGGTAGTTGACCACCTCGGCCTCGTTGCGGCAGGCGTCGAGATAGGCGTTGCGGAGCAGCTGCTCCTTGCGGGTGCGGAGGGTTTCGCGGATGTTCTGCTGCACGCGCGGGTCGTTCAGCTCGCGCTGGCCGGCCGGCTCGCGGGCGATCAGCTTGAGGATCTGCCAGCCGCCCTGCGTGCGCAGCGGGGGCGAGATCTGGCCGGGGACGAGATTCATGATGACGCGGCGGGTTTCGGCGTCGGCCTGCTGCAGGGCGGATTCGGGAATGAAGCCCATGTCGCCGCCGTTCGGGGCGCTTTGCGGATCTTCGCTGAAAGCCTGGGCGACCTTGGCGAAATCCTCGCCCTGCTTGAGCCGCGCCTCGATCATCTGGATTTTCTTCCGCGCCTGGTCTTCGGTGAGAGCTTTCGAGCCGGAGAGGTTGCGGATTTCGGGGGCGGGTCCGGCAGTGACGACAATGCGGGCGATGTGATAGTTCGTCTCCGGGAAGCGGAACATGGCCTTGTTGGCTTCGTAGAACTCGGTGACGTCCTTGTCGCTGATGGTGATCTGGTTGCCGATCTCGCGGTTGAGCAGTTTTTCGATGGAGAGCGAGCGGCGGATCTGGCTCTTGAGTTCCTCCAGCGTCATGCCCTGCGCGTCGAGCTGCTTCTGGAACTCTTCCTGCGTGTAGGGCGCCTTGATCTCGTTCAGCCGCGCTTCGACGTCTTCATCGCGGGCCAACAGGGAGAGCTTCTCGGCGCGCTGGAGAAGAATTTCCTCGTCGATCATCGCGCGGAGCAGTTCGAGCTTCTGGAAGAGGACCTGGTCGGGCGTCGTGCCTTCGGGCTGCTGGGGAAACTGGCGCTTGTACTGCTTGTCGAGATCCGAGTACGTGATGGCCCGCCCGTTGACCGTGGCAGCGACATTGGTGGGCACGGTCTTCTTGCAGCCGGCAGGGACGCCGGCGAGGATGGCCGCCATCAGCCATGGGGCGGTGGAGCGCGGAGACAACATGGGTTCGCCTTATTGTATCGAACGGCTGCGGCCGCTCAAGCGCAGTGCGGCGCCCGCCCCGGCGAAGCCGCAGGGCTGCCGGGGCGGCGCCCTCTGTCACCCGGGGCGCGGCTGTGCGGGCAACCGCGCGGGCCCGGACGAAACCGGAAACTCTAGGCCAGAAGTTCGCGCACTTTTTCGAGATCGGCCGGTTCGCCGAACTTCGCCGTGCGCACCTGGGGGGCGATCTGCTTCATCAGGCCGCAGAGCACGGCCCCGGCGCCCACTTCGACCGCGCGCGCGCAGCCGAGCCCGGCGAGCGTGCGCATCGAATCCGACCAGCGCACGGCCCCGGAGACCTGCAGATAGAGGCCCTGGCGCGCCTCGGCGCCGGAGGTCACAAGCCGAGCCTCGACGTTGTTGATCAGCGGGATTTGCAGATCCGCGAAATGCGCCGCATCGAGGTCGGCTTTGAGGCGTTCCTGGGCGGGCTTCATGAGCGGACAGTGGAACGGCGCGCTGACCGGCAGCGGGACGACGCGTTTGGCGCCCGCGGCTTTCAGGGCTTCCGAGGCGCGAGAGACCGCGCCGGCGTGGCCGGCGATGACGACCTGCTCGGGCGAGTTGAAGTTCGCCGCGGCGACGATTTCGCCCCGGGCGGCCTCGGCGAGGATCTGATCGAGCTGATCGAGCGGCGGTTTGAGCACGGCGGCCATCGCGCCGACGCCCGGAGGCACAGCCTCCTGCATGTAGCGGCCGCGCAGCCGCACGAGCCGGACGGCGTCGCGGAATGCCAGCGAGCCGGCAGCCACAAGCGCCGAATATTCGCCAAGGCTGTGGCCGGCGACCCAACCCGGACGGAAGCCCTCCTGTTCCAGCACGCGGAGGGCGGCGATGGAAACGGTCAGCAGGGCCGGCTGCGTGTTTTCCGTCAGGCGGAGCTGGTCTTCCGGGCCTTCGAAACAAAGGCGGGAGATGGGAAAGCCGAGCGCGTCGTCGGCTTCTTCAAACACGCGGCGGGCTGCCTCGAAGGCGCCGGCCAGCGCCTTGCCCATGCCCACGGCCTGAGAACCCTGGCCGGGGAACAGAAATGCAACATCGGACATAGAAACCCTTATTCTCGCATACTGGTGTCAGAGCTCTGCCGGGGAGAAAGAGTAACCGTAATCCGTCCGTAGCGGCGGGCGGAAGGGAGCACAGTGGTGCTGAAGGGGGACTTGCGGCGCAATCAGCGCAGATGCGGGAGGCGAACTGCGGGGCAGGGGGGACGGGATTTGCGTTTTGGCGCTTTTCAGGCCGGTGAGGCAGAAGCGGCCGCACACTTCAAGCGGTGCTGAAAGGATCTGGCCGCCTCGTACCCACTCAGCTGGGCTCGTCAACCCGGCAAGGGCAGCAGCCGCAGGGCGCCGTGCCAGTTGCTGAAGCGGTTCAGCGTGCGCAGCAGCCGCAAAATCGTCCGCCGCGCATGCCGCACCAGTTTGCCCGGGGTGTTGAAGATCAGAAACCGCAGCCGCTTGGGCCGCGCCGCAAGCAGCTCGGCCGGCAGCGCCAGCCGCTTCAGCGCCGTCAGCACATTGAAGGTCAGCACCGCGAAGCGGAACCAGGCGGCATTGGCCCCGAAGCGGGCGCAAGGCAGCACCCCTCCGGCCAGCTCGTTCTTGATCACCGCGTGCGCCGCCTCGATCGAACCCGCCTTCTCGCGATGCCACTCCAGCAGCCGCTGCGGCTTCCAGTCCCACAGGTTGGTCCGCACCGCGAAGTACTTCACCGCCTCCCCGCCGGAAAACAGCTCGCCCTGCTTCTTGCGGATCCGGATGGCGATCGTGCGCAGCGGCTCGCGGTAGCGGTTCTCCGCCGTCTCCTCGGGGAAGTAGTCCACCTGCGCGCACTCCTGGATCCCCTGGCTGTCCTCGGCGTAGGGCTGCCAGCACTCCTCTGGCGTGGCCAGAATCTCTTCCCGCAACGCCGCACTCATCCGCGCACTGACGGCAAAGCCGATGAATCCCTGCGGCCCGTCCGGCCGCCGCTCATTGCGCAACCACGTCAGCAGGCCCTCCTCCTCACAGGCCGAGTCGCCACGGAAGTAATACTCGCCCACCGTCTCCGGCAACGCGGCAAAGGCCCGCTGCGCCACCCGCAGCGGTTGCTGCTGCGCCGGCACGTTGCCGTCCCGGAATTCATCGGCCAGCACCACGTTCATCTCCGCCCACAGCGCCAGCACCGGCTGGTAGCCGGTGCATCCTTCGTAGGTCCGCCTGGCCTCTTTCTTCCAGCTCTCAATGATCGTCGAGTCCAGGTCCACCGTGGCGATCTTCTGCTCCGCGCAGCGGCGGCCCAACTCCCGCACCACATCCTGATTGACCTGCGCCAAAGCGCGCAGCCCCGCGCTCTCCTCCGGGATATAGCTCACCTGGCCCACCGCCAATTCCTGCTGCGCCTGCTCGATCAGGGCCTCCTCGTGAAAGCGGTACAGAAACTTCCGCGCCGCCTCCGCGCTCGGCATCTGGTAGCCCGCCATCTGGGTCACATCGGGGGCTTCGCGCAATTGGTCGAAGTCCTCCAGGCAATCCCCACCCACCGCGTTCAACGTCAGGAAGCTTTCCACGTAAGCCGCTTCGTCCAAGCCCCGCTCTCGCTGCTTGAGACGCAAATGGCGCTTCACGCTGCCCGGCACATCCAGGCTCCGCACCGCCCGCAACAACAGCGGCAGGCCGCCCAATGCCGTGACGCACTCCTCCAGCGGCTCCGGATCGATCTCAAACAGAAACTCGCCCTCGGCCGGAGATCGCCTCGATTTCAACCTCATGCCAGAATCGCTTGCACGTTTGCACCCATTGGGTGCAACTCAGCCCCCCGCCCCTTCTGCACCCCAGCCCCACTCCTTCAGGCCTCACCAAGCAACGGCTCAATTCCTTACGGACGGATCACGGGAGTAACTTCCCGGCCCGCGCGGAGCATCATAAACAGACAGGAGTCCAACCCCTCGTGCGCCTGACTGAAATCTGCGTCCAACGGCCGGTTTTCGCCTTCATGCTGATCCTGTTCCTGGCCGTGATGGGACTGTTCAGCTTCTTCGATCTCGGAGTCGATCTGTTCCCGAAGACCGACCCGGCGACGGTGTTCGTCAACACGCGCCTGCCTGGCGCCAGCCCCGAGGAGATGGTCTCGCAGGTGATCATGCCGCTGGAGGAGGCGGTGTCGGCGATCAGCGGCATCGAAGAGCTGCGGGCGTTTGTGACGGAGGGGTCGAGCAACCTGATCGTCACCTTCACGCTGGACAAGGACATCTCGGAGGCGGTGGAGGAAGTCCGCGAGAAGGCGGCCGGCGCGGTGCGCCGCATGCCGCCGAACGTTCTGCCTCCGGTGGTGCGGAAAGCCGACCCGGATTCCGATCCGGTAGTGACGATGGCCCTCAGCGGCGAGGCCAGCTTGCGGGAACTGACGGAAGTGGCCGACAAGATCGTGCGGCGGGCGCTGGAGACGGTGGACGGGGTGGCGAGTGTCAACATCTCGGGCGGGCGCAAGCGGCAGATCAACATTCTGCTCGACATCAACAAGCTGAACGGCTACAACCTGACGGCGCAGGACGTCGAGCGCGCCGTGCGGTCCGAGAACGTCGAGGCGCCGGGCGGCCGCATCATCCGCGGGCCGCAGGAAGTGGGCGTGCGCACGATGGGCCGCGTCGAGCACGTCGAGCAGTTCAACAACATCATCATCAAGAACGTCAACGGCGTGCCCATCCGTGTCCGCGACGTGGGAACAGTCGAGGACGGCATGGCCGAGCGGCGTTCCTTCGCCTACTATCAGGGCCAGCCCGCCGTGATGCTGGACGTGACGCGGCAGACGGGCACCAACACGGTCAAGGTCGTCGATGAAGTGCTGGCCAAGGTGGACGACATCAACCGGCAGCTGCCGGCGGGGCTGAAGCTGAACGTGGTCAAGGAAACGGCCACCTACATCAAGAACTCGGTGCACAGCCTGGAAGAGCACCTGGTGCTCGGCTCGCTGTTTGCGTCGCTGATCATCTGGTTCTTCATCCGCGACTTCCGCACGGTGCTGATCAGCTCGATCGCGATTCCGACGTCGATCATCACGACGTTCACGATCATGCGGTACCTCGACTACACGCTGAACTCGATGACGCTGCTGGCGCTGACGCTGGCCGTAGGCATCGTCATCGACGACGCCATCATCGTGCTCGAGAACATCTACCGCTACCTGGAAACGTTCCCCGGCATCGACCCGAAACGGGCGGCGATCGACGCCACCAAAGAAATTTCGCTGGCGGTGCTGGCGACGACGCTCTCGCTGGTGATCATCTTCGTGCCAATCGCGTTCGTCAGCGGCTACGCGAAGCGGTACCTGAACCAGTTCGGCAGCACGATGTCGTTCTCGATTCTCGTCTCGATGCTCGTGGCCTTCACGCTGACGCCGACGCTGAGCGCGCGCGTGCTGAAGCTGAAGAGCCGGAAGGCGGGCGAACTGGGCCACGGGCACAAGGAGCAGCCGTGGGAGCGGGGCTACCTGCGGGTGCTGCGCTGGGCGCTGGACCACCGGCTGGCGATCGTGGCCATCTGCCTGGTCACCTTCGGTTCGACGTTCGTGCTCGGCCGCTTCATCGGCCGCGACTGGATGCCTCAGGAGGACCAGAGCGAGCTGGGCATCTCGATGGAGATGCCCGAGGGCTCCTCGCTGGCTGCGACGGAAAAGGTGGCTCTGGAGATCGCGTCGAAAGTGGCGAAGGTGCCGGGCGTGACGACCGTGGTGCCGGCCAGCGCGGGCTTCATCGACCGCGTCACCATGGCGCGGTTCACGGTGCTGCTGGTGCCGCCGAACCAGCGCGGGCCGCTGAACGAGACGGCGCAGCAGATCCGCGCCATCCTGCGTGACTACTCGTACGCGCGCCCCGCGGTCACGTTCCCGAACGTGCTGGGCGGGCGCGACACGTTCGCGCCGATCCGCGCCTCGCTGATGGGGCCGGACTTCGACCAGCTGGTGCCGATCTCGCGCGAACTGCTGGAGCGGCTGCTGAAACAGCCCGAGCTGGCCGATATGCGCGCCAACCTGAACTTCAGCAACCCGGAGATCCAGGTGGAGATCGACCGTCAGCTGGCCAGCGACCTGGGCGTGCGCGTGGCCGACGTGGCCAGCGCCGTCCGGCTGCTGATGTCGGGCGAAGACGAAATCACGACGTACAAAGAGCTGGGCGAGCAATACCCGGTCACCATGCGCCTGCTGCCCGAGCAGCGCGACAACCCGGAGGTGCTGAGCCGGCTGCTGGTGCCTTCGGCGAAACTCGGGCTGATCCGGCTGGACTCGATTGCGCGGCTGCAGCGCGGCGTCGGCCCGTCGCGCATCGACCGCGTCGGCCGCCAGTACGCAATTTCGTTCTACGGCAACCCGGCGCCGGGCTACACGCTGGGCGCCGCCGCCGCGGCCGTGAACCGCGTGGTGAGCGAGATGGACCTGCCGGTGGGCGTGCGGCTGGCGTTCTCGGGCCAGGTGAAGATCCTCGAGGAAACGACGGCGAACATGATCCTGGCCATCGGGCTGGCGTCAATCTTCATGTACATGGTGCTCGCCGCGCAGTTCGAGAGTCTCGTTCACCCGTTCATCATCCTGCTGACGCTGCCGCTTTCGGTTCCTTTCGCACTGATCAGCCTGCTGGCGACGGGGCGCTCGCTGAATCTGTTCAGCGCCCTGGGCATCCTGCTGCTGCTGGGCATCGTCAAGAAGAACGGCATTCTCCAGGTGGACTACATGAACCGCCTGCTGGAGGCGGGCAAGCCGTTGCGGGAAGCCATTCTGGAGGCCAACAAGGTGCGGCTGCGCCCCATTCTGATGACGACGTTCTCCATCATCGCCGGGCTGATTCCGACAGCCGTGGCCATCGGGACCGGAGCGGCTACGCGCTCGGCCATTGCTGTGACCATCATCGGCGGGCAGCTGCTGTGCCTGCTGCTGACGCTGCTGGTGGTGCCGGTGGCCTATTCGTATGTCGAGGACATCAAGGCGTGGCTGGCGCGGCGCCGCACCGCCGCCCTGGAAGCGCCGGCCGCCGGGGATTGATCTTTGCCCGGAGCCGTGATTAGCTGGAAAGAGATGGCGAAAAAGACCAAAACGCGCGCTGCCGCCAGCCAGCGTCCCGCGCGCACGGAGACACCGAAGCCGGAACGCAGAAAGCAGGGCTGCGTCGTCTGCGGCTCCGAGGTGGCCCCGTTCTCCGACGAGAACCTGTGCTGGGTCTGCCGCCGTCTGAAGATCAGCGCCTGGCGGGAAGCCGACTCCCAGCCGATGATGCAGGAATAAGCTCCGCCGCGCTTCCCTCCTGCGATAATAGCCGCTGAAAGGATCCGCGCCCGGAGCGCGTCCGTCCGTCATCATGAAACTCGCAACCTATCTGTCTCCCGGCGGCGCCGCCCTGCCGGCGCTGGTGCGGGACGGCCGGCTGTACAGCCTGCAGCCCGCCGGCTTTTCGTCCGTGCTGGAAATCATCGGCTCAGCGCCCGCCTCTCTGGACCGCATCCGGCGGCACCTGGAAAGCGTGCCCGATCCGGGACTGCCGCTGGATCAGGCCGTGCTGCTGGCTCCTGTTCCCAGGCCGCCGAAAATCCTCTGCGCGGGCCTGAATTACCGGGACCACGCGGCGGAAGCGAAGATGGAAATCCCCGCAGTGCCGACGATTTTCAGCAAATTCCACAATACGATCATCGGTCCGGGCGCGCCCATCATCCTGCCGAAGAATTCGCAGAAACCGGATTACGAAGCGGAATTCGCCTTCGTGATCGGCCGCGGAGGAAGGCATATTCCGGCGGAAAAGTGGCGCGATCATGTCTTCGGGTATCTCTGCTTCAATGACGTCAGCGCCCGTGATTTCCAGCTCGCCACGTCGCAGTGGCTGATGGGCAAGACGTTCGACGGATTCGCGCCCACGGGGCCGTGGATCACGACCGCCGATGACATCGAAGACCCCCACTCGCTGTCCATCGAGCTTTTTCTGAACGGGGAGCGCATGCAGGCATCGAATACGCGCGAGCTGATCTTCAAAATTCCGGATCTGATCGCTTTCATTTCCAGCGTTTTGACGCTCGAACCCGGAGATATCGTCGCCACCGGGACGCCCGCTGGAGTGGGATTTTCGAAAAAGCCGCCGCGCTGGCTGCGGCCGGGCGACGAAGTGACGGTCCGGATCGAGGGGCTCGGCGAGCTGCGCAATCCCGTGGTGGCGGAAGCGTGAGCCCGTTCTCTTCCCGCACGCCCCGCTCCTTTCATCCGAACCGGCTCTCGGCGCGCGCGGGCGCCCTGCGCCTCGCCGGCGCGCCGCTGATCGACCTGACGCTGACAAATCCGACTCAGGCGGGCATCGCCTGCCCCGCGGAAGCGGTTCTCGGCCCGCTCGGCGATCCCGGCTCGCTCCGCTACGAGCCTTCGCCGCGCGGCCGGGCCGAGACCCGGCAGGCCATCGCCGCGTGGCACGCCCGGCATGGGGCCATCGCTGATCCCGGGGACATCCTGCTCGCGTCGAGCACCAGCGAGGCGTATTCATGGCTCTTCAAACTGCTGTGCGAGCCCGGCGACGCCGTCATGACCCCGCGCCCGTCCTATCCGCTGTTCGAGTGCCTGGCGGAACTCGACGGCGTGCGGGCCGTGCAGTACCCTCTGCCGGAGCATTGGGGCTGGCGGCTCGACATTGCAGAACTGGAGACGCATCTCGATCCGCGCGCCCGCGCCGTCGTGGTGGTGAATCCGAACAATCCCACGGGAACGTACCTGCACCCGGAAGAGTGGCTGCGGCTGCAGGAGTTCGCCGCGCTGCGGGGGCTGGCGGTGATCGCCGACGAAGTGTTTTTCGACTACGCCTGGCGGGCTGCCACGCCGCGCATTTCCTCTCTGGCAGGTCCGCATCTGGCCCTGACTTTCACCCTCAGCGGGCTGTCGAAGACCGCCGCGCTGCCGCAGATGAAACTCGGCTGGATTCACGTGGGCGGACCCGGAGAACTGCGGCAGGAAGCCCTGGAGCGGCTGGAATGGATCGCCGACGCCTATCTGCCCGTGTCCGCGCCGGTGCAGTTCGCCGCGCCCCGGTGGCTTGAACTCGCGCCGGAGATGCAGAGCCGGATCCTCGGGCGCGTCGTTGGCAATCTCGAGGCTCTTCAGGCGGCGCTCGGCAAAGGCTCGCCGTGGCGCGTGGCCGGCGGCGGGGGCGGGTGGACCGCCGTCGTCGAAGCGCCGCGGATTCACTCGGGCGAAGAGTGGGCGCTGCGCTTTCTGGAGGAAGCGTTCGTGCTCGTTCAGCCAGGCTATTTCTATGATTTCGAGCGCGAGGCGTTCCTCGCCGTCAGTCTGCTGGCCGCGCCGGAGGATTTCCGCGAAGCGCTGGGCCGCATGGAAAAGATATTCAGATCGGTTTGACTGGAAACAGGAAGAATCGCTAGACTTTCAGTCAGGATTCCGTCATGTCGAGCTTCACGCCCACTCAGACCCAGGCCCCGGCGGGCACCCGCACGTTTCTGCTCCTCGGCCCTCCCGGATGCGGCAAGGGCACGCAGGCCGAGCGGCTGGCGAAGCACTTCGCCATTCCGGCCATTTCCACCGGCGAGATGATCCGCAGCGAGGTCCGCGCCGGCACGGAGCTGGGCAAGACTGCGGCCGGCGTGATGGTCACGGGGGGCCTGCTCAGCGATGATCTGGTGAACCAGATTGTGCGCTCCCGCCTGTCGAAGGAGGACTGCCGCAGCGGGTTCCTCCTGGACGGCTATCCGCGCACGATTCCGCAGGCCGAATACCTGGCGTCCCTGCTTGAGGAGCTGGGGATGCCGCAGCCGCTGGTGCTGCACATCGACGTGCCCGCGGATCTGCTGATCGAGCGGACGTGCAACCGGCGCTATTGTCCGCAGTGCGGCGCCATCTACAACCTGAGCACGCATCCTCCGAAGCAGTCCGGCCTCTGCGACGCCTGCGGCGCGGGGCTGAAACAGCGGGACGACGATTGCGAAGAGACGGTGCGGAACCGCCTGGCGGCCTATGAGCGCAGCACCGCTCCGCTGATCAGCCACTACCGCGGCGGCCGGTATGTCCGCATCGACGGCGCCGGTTCGCCGGACGAAGTCTTTCAGGCGATCCTGCAGGCGCTCTCCTGACCCCCCAAATGCGGGGGGCCGCCCCCGCAACGGACCTCTCCGGGCGCCCCAACGGGAGTCTGGGCCTCATCGCCATCTTCGGGCAAAAAAGAAGGGTACCCGGAGCCGGAAACGGCTCCGGGGAGCGCAGGATCCGGCGATCCGCCGGACCGCGGCGCCTCTCAGTTTCCGGAGGTTCGACCATGCCCGCAGGCCGTCCCAGATCCGATCGACAGCTCGCCCATTGCCGGGAGGCGGGCCTGAGCTGCCGCGAGTGCGTGGCGGCGGCGGCGGAAAACGTGGCGGCGATCGCGGCGGATCTGAACTCGTCTCTGGCGCGGCAGTTCTTTTTCCTGATCTTCCCGGAACAGGCCTGCGCGGGCATGGCCACCGAATTTGTGCAGATTCTGAACGGGGGGGCGCCGCGCTCCGAACCGCTGCGGGCCGTGCCCGCCACAGAGGCGCCAGTGCAATGGCGGGCAGCCGTGGCCTGAACGGCGCGGCCGGGAACAAAACGGCGTTTCAGTCTCTTTGTAAGCGTTTCGCAAACCTCGATTCCTCCGGGCGGCAGGGGGCTGCGCTTTTCCCTTGCATTTTGATGAAAGCGGTAATAGAATCCTGCTAATCCTGTGCGCTTGGCCGCGCTCTTTGCGGGGCGGCGCCAGGAAATGAAGACATGAAAGGGGTACATCGCATGAATCTGCAAGGGGGAACCGTGCGCCAGGTTTTCAGCGCAGCGGTTCTGCTCGCTTTCCTGTTCGCGGGCGCCTTGTCCGCACAGCAGATCTCGGGCTCGATCACAGGCGTCGTGAAGGACACTCAGGACGCCGTCATCACGGGCGCGCGGGTGACGCTGACGGACCAGGCAACGGGTGGCAGCCGCTCCACGACGAGCGGCAATGATGGCGCTTTCGTGTTCACTCCGGTCCTGCCCGGTGCGTACACAATCAGCATCGAGGCGCCGGGTTTCAAGAAGTATGAACAGAAAGATGTTCGCGTGTTTGCCAGCGACCGCGTGACGCTGGGCGATCTGGTGCTGAGCGTGGGCGCGCTGACCGAAACAATCACGGTCGAGGCCAGCGCTGTTCAGGTCAGCACGCAGGGCGCGGAGAAAGCTGGCATCCTGACGTCGCGGCAGGTGCTGGACCTCGCCATGACCGGCCGCAATTTTCTGGACCTGGCGCGCACGATCCCCGGCGTCGTCTACACCGGCGGCCTGGGCGGCATCATGGCCAACGGGAACCGCGGCAACCAGAACAACCTGCTGCTGGACGGCGTCACCAACGTCGACACCGGCTCCAACGGCGGCGTGCTGGCGACGACGAACATTGACATGATCGCCGAGATGAAGGTGATCACGAACGCGCAGCCGGCCGAATTCGGCCGCTCCTCCGGGGCCCAGATCCAGGTGGTGACCAAGTCCGGCACGCAGGAGTTCCACGGAACCGGCTACATCTTTCACCGGCACGAGGGACTGAACGCCAATACATGGCGCAATAACATTGAAGGCCGCCCGCGTCAGCTCTACCGGTACAACTTTGCCGGCTTCAACGTGGGCGGTCCGGTCTACATCCCCGGCAAGTTCAACCAGGACAAGAACAAGCTGTTCTTCTTCATCGGTTGGGAGTGGCAGAACCAGCTCGTGCCGCAGGCCCTGCGCAACGTCACGGTGCCGACGGAGCTGGAGCGGCAGGGCAACTTCTCGCAGTCGCGCGAGGGCGGCGGAAGCCCGGTGGTGGTGAAGGATCCGCTGGCCGGCGGCGCGCAGTTCCCGGGCAACATCATCCCGGCGTCGCGCCAGGATCCGGACGGCATCAAGATCCTGAACTGGTATCCGAAGCCCAACGCGCTCGGGGTCGATCCCAGCTTCAACTACCAGACGCAATTCTCTGACACGTATCCGCGGCGCGAGCAGGTCTACCGCGGCGACTATGTGATCAACGACAAGTGGCGCCTGTACAGCCGCTTCATCAAGACCTACAGCCAGACGAACAAGAACTACGGCCAGTGGAACGCGGACTACAATATCCCGTTCGCGCCGATGAACTTCGGCGATCCGGGCTGGAGCTTCATCACCAACGTCACGACGGTGATCAACCCGACGCTGACCAACGAGTTCATCTTCGGTTCGTCGAAGAACGTGCTGAACATCGATCCCGTTGACGACACGTTCAGCCGCGCGAAGCTGAACCTGCGCTATAAGATGCCGTTCCCCGATGCCGACAAGCTGGGGCTGGTTCAGAACTGGCGCTGGGGCGGCGTTCCCAATGCCCCGTTCACGGGCTTCAACGGCACGCCGTTCCGCAATTTCAACCACACTTATGACATCACCAACAACGTCGCCAAGGTGATGGGCGCCCATACCTTCAAGCTCGGCATTTACTTGCACAAGAGCCTGAAGGACCAGACGGCGTTCACCAGCGTCAACGGCAACATCTGGTTCGACCGCGACGCGTCCAACCCGTTTGATACGAACTGGGCGTGGACCAACGGCCTGACGGGAACCTATCAGCGTCTGCAACAGTCGAACATCGTGCGCAACGGGCAGTACCGCTACTGGAACGTCGAGTGGTTCGCGCAGGACTCGTGGCGCATTACGCGCAAGCTGACCATCGACTACGGCATGCGGTTCTATTACATCCAGCCGCAGTACGACCGGGCGCTCCAGACCTCGTCGTTCAACCCGGCGCTGTACAACCCGGCGAACGCGGCACGGCTTTGGCAGCCCTACCGCGATCCGAACACGGGCGCTATTGTGGCCCGCAATCCTGTGACGGGCCAGCTTGGGCCGCGGGCGCTGACCGGCGCCATCGTCAATGCCGGCGGCGGCTTCGTGGACGGCCTCTACGCCAACGGCATGGGGCGCGCCGGCCGTGACGGATACCCGAAGGGCCTCATCGACGGCCAGGGCATCCTGTTCGCTCCACGTCTGGGCATCGCCTACCAGTTTATGCCCAAGACGGTGCTCCGCTTCGGCGGCGGCGTCTTCTACGACCGCTTCCAGGGCAACCCGGTGTTCGACATGCTTCCCAACCCGCCGTCGACCAACAGCCCGCAGTTCTACTACGGACAGCTGGCTTCAATCCCGCCGGCCAGCGAAGGCATCTACTTCCCGGCCAACGTGAACGGCTTCGACAGGAACGGCGAGATCCCGACAACCTACAACTGGAACGTGTCGATCCAGCGCGAGCTGCCCTACAATGTGCTGTTTGACATCGGCTACGTCGGCTCGCTGTCGAACCACATTATTTACCGCCGCAACTTCAACGCCGTGCCTTTCGGATCGGCGTGGCTGCCGGAAAACCAGGACCCGCTGAATGCAAATCCGCAGTTCGACGGCTCGACGACGAAGAACGTGTTGTTCTACCGGCCCTTCCAGGGTTACGCGAACACCAACATCATCGCCTTCGGCGCCAACTCGAACTATCACTCGCTCCAGATGAGCGCCAACCGGCGCTTCGGGCGCGATCTGACCTTCGGCGTCGCCTACACCTGGTCGCGCGCGCTCGGCACGACGACGGACGACTACACGACGAACCATCCGTTCAATATGCGGGCGGCCGACTACGGTCCGCTGTTCTACCACCGCACCCACAACCTGGTGTTCAACTACGTCTACAACCTCCCGAAGTTCGCCAAGGGCGACTCGATGGGTTCGAAATTCCTGGGCCAGATCGTGAACAACTGGCAGATCTCCGGCATCACCACGATGCAGACGGGACAGCCGGACAACCTCAGTTTCTCGATCGACGGCCTGGGCAACCTGAACGAGCGGTTCACCGGCTCTGTGGATGTCGGGCCGCGCCCCGTGATCAAGGGCAAGTTCAACTACACAAAGGGTGACTACGCGTGGATCGACGCGAATGCCGCTGGCTTCGCCATTCCGGCGTTCAAAGGCAGCCAGGGCTTCGACAGCGGCCCGCGCGTCGTCTACCGCCCCGGCGACCACAACTGGGACATCTCCGTCTTCAAGAACTTCCCCTACTGGAAGAACGACGAAGCCAAATACATCCAGCTTCGCGTGGAGATGTTCAACGCCTGGAACCACACCCGTTTCAGCGACTTCAACCGCTCGATGGTGTTCAGCCGCGACGGCTCGCGGGTGATCAACCTTCCGACGGCGCTGGGCGGCAACGGCGGCCGCTTCGGCTTCGGCGCTCTCACGGCAACCCGCGACCCGCGCATCATCCAGCTGGCGGCCAAGATCTACTTCTGATCCGGGCCGCAAAGCGCGATATCCTGAACACGTCGATGTTGGGGTACGCGCTCCTGCTGATGGCACTGGCCGTCCCTCAGCCCGACCGGCTGGGGGACGGCCAGCGTGCTTTTGCGCGCGGCGAACTGGACCGCGCGGAGGCTCTGTTCCGCGAGCACCTGAAGCAGTTCCCGTCATCTGCCGAAGGCTGGTCGAACCTCGCCGCCGTCCACGCCCGCCGCGGACAGTACGCCGAGGCCGTGCCGCTGTACGAACGCGCCCTGAAAGCCAACCCGAAGCTCGTGCCCGTTCACTTCAACCTGGCAGTTTCCCTGGGCCAGCTCAAGCGTTACGCAGAGGCGGCGCAGCACCTGCGCGTGTTCCTGAAGAGCTTTCCCAACGAAGCCCGCGCCCGCCAGCTGCTGGGCCTGTGCCTGATGGAATCCGGCGATCCCCGCGCGGCGCTCGAGGAACTGGAGAAGTCATACCGCCTGAATCCCAATGACGGCAGCATTCTTTACGCCCTGGCCTACGCGCACGCGCGGGGCGGCGACGAGGAGAAAGCCGCGGCTTACCTGGCGAAAACCGAGTCGAACCCAGTGCAGGCGAGGCTGATCGAGGGCCTGCTTCTGTACCGGCGGGGCATGTGGGCGGAAGCGAAAGAAGTGTTTAGGGAGGTTGTGCAGCGCCAGCCGGACTTTCAACCCGCCGTGGCGGCGCTGGGAAGGCTGGAGCTGCTGGAACGGAACGATTCGGCCGCCATCCCGCTGCTTGAGCGCGCGGTGCAGCTGAACCCGCAGGACGCCGAGTCCACCTATCAGCTGGGCGTGCTCTACGACCGCAACGGCGACAGCGAGCGGGGCAAACGGATGCTCGAGCGCGCCGCGCGCCTGCGGGCGAACTATGGAGATCCGCACTATCAGCTCGGCCGCATTTACCAGCGGGAAGGCAACCTGAAACGCGCCCTCGAGGAGCTGGAGACCGCGCGCCGCCACCTTCCCGAACAGGAAGCCGTGCGCATGGCGCTCGGGCGCGTCTATCAGGCGATGGGGCGGACGGCGGAGGCGAAGGCGGAATTTGAAGAGGTCCGTCGGCTGAAGGCGCGCGTGGTGGAGCGCGACCGGCTCCGGGTGGAATCGGATACGCTGATGAAAGAGGGGCCGGAGAATCCTTGAGACTCGCGCTGGCAGTATTTTTGGCGGCGGCGGCCGTCTGGGGCCAGGGCATCGCCAGCCGCGGCGTCAAGCCGCAGGCGCGCCCGAAGGCGTCCGGCATCCCGTGGCATGCGAAGTTCACCAACGTGGCCGCAGAGGCGGGCCTCGTCCAGGTGCTGCACTACGGGGGCGAAGAGAGATCCGACTATGTGCTGGAAACGTCCAGCGGCGGCGTCGCCATTTTCGACTATGACAACGACGGATTGCAGGACATTTTCATCGTTGTCGGCTCGAAAATCGAGAATCCTCCCGCGGACGCGGTCAGCCGCCTGTACAGGAATCTCGGCGGCCTGAAGTTCGAGGATGTCACAAAAAAGGCCGGCCTGTGGCGCGAACCCGGCTGGGCGCAGGGCGCCGCCATCGGCGATTACAACAACGACGGCTGCATCGACCTGTTCGTCACCTACTGGGGCGACAACGCGCTCTACCGCAACAACTGCGACGGCACGTTCACCGACGTTGCGGAACAGGCCGGATTGCTCCCCACGCCGCGCCCGAAGACGCCCCGCTGGGGTTCCGGAGCGACATTCGTCGACATCGACAGGGACGGTTTTCTCGATTTGTACGTCTCCAATTACATCGATTTCAGCATCGAAGGCACGCCGAAACCGGGCGAAAATCCGAACTGCAACTGGAAGGGCGTGCCCGTCTCCTGCGGCCCGCGGGGGCTGAAGACCGCCCGCCACTGGCTGTACCGCAACCGCGGCGACGGCACGTTCGAGGACATCAGCGGGAAGGCTGGAATCGCGAAGTTCGACAAGAGCTTCGGCATGACCGCCACCGCGTTCGACATCGACGAGGACGGCTGGCAGGACATCTACAACGCCTGCGATTCCACGCCCAGCCTGATGTTCCGCAACAACGGGGACCTGACCTTCACTGAAGAAGGCATCGAACGCGGCATCGCCCTCAACGACGACGGCATGGAGCAGGCGGGCATGGGTCTGGGCATCGGGGACGTGAACCTGGACGGGCGGCTGGACATTTTCAAGACCCACTTCGCCGACGATACCCACGTGCTCTACATCAACGACGGCGCAGGGATGTTCCGCGACATCACGCTGAAAGCGGGCATCGGCGTGGAGACGCGCCGCGTGGGCTGGGGCACGGGCATCTACGATTTCGATCACAACGGGCTGCCCGACATCTTCATCGGCACCGGCTGCGTGTATCCCGAGACGGAAGCCGCTCTGCCCGCCTATCCCTACAAGACGCGCCCGATGCTCTTCCGCAACCTCGGCGACGCCCGCTTCGAGCTGCTGGAAGAAGAAGCGGGACCGGCCATGCTGGAAAAACACTCCGTGCGCGGCGCCGCCTTCGGGGATCTCGACAACGACGGCGACATCGACATCGTTCTCTGGAACCGCAACGACAGACCGTCGCTGCTCCGCAACGACCTCGGCGCGGAAGGCCGCAACTGGATTCAGCTGCGGCTGGAGGGAACGAAGTCGAACCGGGCCGCCATTGGAGCGCGCGTCGTGCTCGAATACGGCGAAAAGAAGCAGGCGAAGGCGGTTCTTTCCCAGGCCAGCTTTTACTCCGCCAACGATTTGCGCCTGCATTTCGGCCTGGGCAACGCCTCGAAAGCGCGGGCCACGGTTTATTGGCCCAGCGGCGCCGTGGAAGTGTTCGAGATCAGCAGGGTCAACACATTCATGACGCTGCGGGAAGGCGCGTCGCGGCCGCCAGCCCAGTAATCTGTACAGATTAAGACATATTCCTTGATTCGGGCCTGCGCGTCCGTTATGATGCAAATGACGGCGTTTGCTCGCAGCGCTTTGCTCAGGTTGCTCCAGGGAGGTTCCCGTTGTCGCGACTGCGCGGTAAGCTCATCGTTCTCGCTGCCAGCACTTCAGAGTCGACGGAATATCAGCGCAGCACCTGGCGGCAGATGCTGCTCGCCACGCTGCCGGACAAGTACGCCCGCGTGATGGGCACGGACTGGTCGACGGCCGTCGAAGCGAACCCCGACGGGACGGCGAAGTACGTGCCGAACGGGCTGCGCGTCATCGAAGCCCTTCTCGTCCGGCGTTTCGGCGCGGAAAACGTCGCGGTCTGCTATCCCGATCAGTTGGGGCTTTTCGTCGGACCCGACACGCGGGTCATTGGAATCCACGCCCATAATCCCCTCGGAATTACGTTCGCCACGGACGTGTACGCCGGCTTCTACGGCAGCGATTGCGAGCCCATCAATGCAGCCGAATTCCGCCGCCTGATTCATCACCCTGCGATCGATGAACACCGCGGGCATCTGAAGCTGATCGTCGGCGGTCCCGGGGCGTGGCAGATCGCCCACAAGGGGCTGCAGTCGGAATGGAGGATCGACACGATCGTCGACGGCGAGGCGGAAGAGATCGCCGTGGATCTGTTCGAGCGCGCCGTGCGGGGCGAAGAGCTGCCCGCGCGGATCGAGTGCAAGTCGCCGAAGCTGGAATCGATCCCCGCGGGGATCAACCGCTCCACGTTCGGCGTGGTGGAGATCACGCGCGGCTGCGGGCGGGGATGCCAATTCTGCTCGGTGGCTCTGCGCTCCGGCAAGAGCATTCCGCTGGATCACATCCTCGAGAACGTCCGCCGCGCCGTCGCGCAGGGCGCGGACACGATCACCCTGTGCACCGAAGATCTCTTCCTGTACGAGCAGGGCAAGCGTTTCACAACCAACTTGCCCGCCCTCAAACGGCTGTTTGAAAGCGTGGCTGCCGTGCCGGGCGTGAAACACATCATGATGACGCACGGCACGATGGCGCCCGTTGTCGTTCAGCCGCACATCGTCGAAGAACTCCATCTCGCCGTCGACAAGAGCGTCAACCAGCATCCGGACTCGACGCATCCCGAGAACCGCTACGCCATGATGTTCGTCGGGCTGGAGACTGGCTCGGTCCGTCTCTTCAGGCAGTTCATGAAGGGCAAGAGCTATCCCTTCCGTCCCGAACAGTGGCCCGACGTGGTGCTGAAGGGCATGGAGATCATGAACCGGGCCAACTGGTTCCCGATGTGCACGTTCATCCTCGGCCTGCCCGGGGAGACGGACGAGGACACGAAACAGTCGCTCGACCTGCTCTTCGCGCTGAAAGACGCGAAGTGGTGCGTCATTCCGACGCTGTTCGTGCCTCTGGAAGACACGAAGCTCGCCACGAAAGACGGAGCCAAGATCGCCCGGCTGACCGAGCTGCAATGGGAGTTTTTCTTCACCTGCTGGCGCTACAACATCGATTTCTTCCGCCGCGAGCGCAGCGTGCAGTGGAAGTTCAACCTGGGCATTCCGATTTACTACTACCTGCTGGGACGCAAGCTTTTCGGTCCGGCGATGAAATGGCCGCTGTTCCGGCTGGCGCACTTCCCCGAATGGCTTCTGCGCCGCCATCTGTATCTGGATTTCAGCGGACGCATGCAGCCCGTCTACTCGACGCCGGACGCCGTGCCCATTCCCGAAGAAAGGCGCCGCCCGGAACTGCCGGTGCTGGCCTGATGCCGGCCATCAGCAGCAGCGCGGCCGCTGGTATTTCTGCCGCAGCCGTTCTTCGCTGAAGCGCCGCCACTCTTCTCCGCTGGGCGCTCGGCCGTGCGCGCGAAGATGCCGCTCATAAGCGCGCTCGTCGGCCAGCTCGCGCAGCACCGCAAGAAGCGTCCGCCAGAAGGAAGATAGCGCCCGGCTCATCCCAGCTCCTCCGCCTCGAGCTGCGACGGAACGAACGGGGCTTCGAAACTGCGCGCCTCGCGCGTGCCCCGCAGAATGCCCGCCCACACGCGGATCGAATCGACGAGGATCGCCGTTACGAGCACAAGGAAGATCCCGCAGACCACGGCGTCCAGACGGTTGTTGAAGATCAGCTGCTTCGTCTGCGCGGTCTGCGGCCCCGCCTCGAGCAGCCTCGCCTGGGCCAGGAAGCCCACCCGCGGCGCATCGGAGAAGATCTTCTGCCACGCGCCGGAGAAGGTGACCGTCACCAGCCACACGAGCGGCGCGCACGTGATCCACATGTACTTCGCGCCGTGCATCTTGATCAGGATCGTGGTGGCCACGCACAGCGCCACGGCGGCCAGCAGCTGGTTGGCGATGCCGAACAGCGGCCACAGCGAGTTGATCCCGCCCAGCGGGTCCAGCACGCCCTGCACGAGGAAATAACCCCAGGCGGCGACGATCAGCGCGCTGGTCAGCAGCACCGAGGGCATCCAGCTCGTCCGCCCGAGCGGCTTCCAGATGTGGCCGAGAAAATCCTGCAGCATGAAGCGGCCTACGCGCGTGCCGGCGTCGATCACGGTCAGGATGAACAGCGCCTCGAACATGATGGCGAAGTGGTACCAGAAGCGCAGCACCGCTTCATTGCCCGCAATGCGGGAAAAGATATGCGCCATGCCCAGCGCCAGAGACGGCGCTCCGCCGGTGCGGTAGAAGAGCGTCTCCTCGCCGACGTGCCGCGCCAGTTCATGCATCTGCTCCGGCGTCACCGGGAAGCCCCACGAGGTGATCGTGGCCGCCGCCGCAGCAGGCGTCGCGCCCACGATGCCCGCCGGCGAGTTCACCGCGAAGAACACGCCCGGCTCCAGCGCGCACGCCGCCACCATGGCCATCATCGCCACGAAACTCTCCAGCAGCATCGACCCGAAGCCGACAGGCCGGATATGGCTTTCTTTCGCAATCAGCTTGGGCGTGGTGCCGGAGCTGATGAGGGAATGAAACCCGCTGATCGCCCCGCAGGCGATCGTGATGAAGCAGAACGGGAAGATCTTGCCCGCGAAGATCGGCCCTGTGCCGTCGGTGAACTGCGTCAGCGCGGGCATCTGGAGATCCGGACGCACGATCAGCACGCCCAGCCCCAGCAGCAGCACCACGCCCAGTTTCACGAACGTGCTCAGGTAATCGCGCGGCGCCAGCAGCAGCCAGACAGGCAGGGCGGATGCCGCATATCCGTAGATGATGAGCGCGATGGCCAGCGCCATGCCTCCGAGCGTGAACCACGGACCGAACACGGCGTGATGCGCCACCCACTCGCCGGCGAAGATCGACAGCACCACCAGCGCGAAGCCGATGATGGAGACTTCCAGCACGCGCCCCGGGCGCCAGTAGCGGAGATAGAGGCCCATGAACACCGCGATCGGCATCGTGGCGGCGATCGTAAACGTCCCCCACGGGCTGCCTTTCAACGCGTTGACCACGACCAGGCCGATGACCGCCAGCAGGATGATCATGATCAGCAGCACGGTGAGCAGCGCAATGCCTCCGCCAATGCGGCCGATCTCTTCGCGCGCCATCTGCCCCAGCGATTTGCCGTCGCGGCGCACGCTGGCGAACAGGACGACGAAATCCTGCACCGCCCCGCCGATCACGACGCCGAGGATGATCCACAGCGTGCCGGGCAGGTAGCCGAACTGCGCCGCCAGCGTCGGCCCCACCAGCGGCCCCGGCCCGGCGATGGCCGCAAAGTGGTGGCCGAAGACGATCCACTTGTTCGTCGGCTCGAAATCATGGCCGTTGCGGAGCCGCTCGGCGGGCGTGGCGCGGCGGTCGTCGAGCGCCATCACCTTCGCCGCGATGAAGGCCGAATAAAAGCGGTATCCGGCCAGGTAGGTGCACACAGCCGCCGTGACCAGCCAGGCGCTGTTGACCGGCTCGCCGCGCTTCAGGGCGACGCCGGCCAGAGCGAAGGCGCCAATGAGTGCAACCAGAATCCACGCACCCGTGCGGAGCAGTTTTCCCATTGACAAAATTCTAGCCTGCCGGGGCGCGGCTTCTGCATCAGGCTGACTCGTCGATCATGGCTTTGACAACGGTTTCCACTTCTTCGGCCACGGGCCGCAGGCCGGCGGAGTCGAACAACTGCATCATCGCCGTAGGAAGAAATGTGGCGATGACGCGCTGTTCGCCGCGCTGGTAGACGGAGATGCGGCAGGGGAGAACCGTGGAGATGGCTGGCTCGGCTTCCAGCGCGCGCTTGGCCTGGTGGGGGTTGCAGACCTCGAAGATGGCGCACTCGCCGCCGAAGTCGACGCCCTTTTCCTTCATCGTCTTCTGCAGATCATGCACGTGGATCACGCCGAACTTGTGGCGCGCCGCCGAGTCGCGCAGCGCCAGTTCGATCTCGGCCATCGATTTCTGGGATGTTTTCTCGTACAACATGGACGCGTGTCACCTGTCCCCAGCATAGTGAAAAAAACGGGACAGGAACACAATTCCCCTTTTTCCCGCCCGCGGTTCGTCCGCCAGCCGGCTCAGCTGATCGAGCCCCGCACGTCGCCCCGCATCAGCGCATCCATTTTCTCGCTGGGCACGCGGATGCCGATATAGAAGGGGCCGAACAGCGCATAGACCGCGCTGACTTCGTCGAAGCGCATTTCGTAGATGAGCCGCTTGAACTCGAGCGGATCGTCGGCGAACAGGTCCACGCCCCACTCCCAATCGTCGAACCCGATGGAGCCGGAGATGATCTGCCGCACCGTGCCCGCGTATTTGCGCCCCACCAGGCCATGCTCGTGCATCATCCGCTGCCGGTCGGCGAAGGGAACCTGATACCAGTTCTTCAGCTCGCCGCGCTTGCGATCCATCGGATAGAAGCACAGGTAGCGGCTCTCGGGAATCTCAGGCCAGAGCCGCGGCGCCATGGCCTTCCGCTGCCGCTCAAGGGTCTCCTTCACCGCGGCGTCCCATTCCGGGGTGCCCGGGGCGAGCCCGCGCGCGGCCAGCTCTTCGCAAATCTTCCGCGTCGATTCATAAAGGCCCAGCTCGACGACGCTGAGAAACGAGTTGGTGATTTCCAGATACCGCCCGATCCGGGCCTGGCGCACGTTCTGCTCGGCTTCCAGCAGTCCGGTGAAGTCGCGGCGGAAGTGCAGCAGCATCAGATCGCCCTTGTGCCCGAGCATGGCGTAGGCGGCTGACTGCTCGCCTCCCTCCGCGCCCTCCTTCGTCTGCAGCCACTCGCGCGCCTCTTCCAGCGCGACGTGGCGGGAGTGGGCGTCCAGCGCGCGCCACTCGTCCCAGCGGATGCGGAACATCTGGTGCAGAACCGCCGCGCCCTCCAGCGTCAGCGGCACAACAGGATCGCTCATTTTGCCTCCTCGCGTCTACGCCCGGCCGCTCCACGGATGCTTGTAAGGGGCGCGGTATTCCCGCTTCAGCATGGCGTTCGCGGCGGCGTCGTTCGGGATTCTCTCGCCGCGCTCGTCCCACTCGATCGTGCGGCCCGCCTTCCAGGCGATCATGCCAAGCTGCACGGTGGCCGTGGAGCGGAAGGCGTCTTCCGGCGTGCAGGGCGCTGGCCGGGAGGCCCGCACGCACTCCAGAAACTCGCCCACGTGCTTGCGGCTCAGATCGGCCGGCGGCTTGATCTCCTCGACGCGCCGCTGCGCGTCCTTGCCTTTCGGGAACACGATCCAGCGCTGATCGGTCACGAACACGGTCTCTTTCTCGCAGAACACGGTGACGCCATTCGAGAACTCGGGATCTCGCTCCACGGCGCCCCACAGCCGGTGCCGCCACACGACCGGGCATGAATCAAACTCGAAATGCGCCGTCAGCGTGTCGGGCGTCGTGATGCGCCCCTTGTAATGATAGATGCCGCCAGCGGCCGTCACTTTCTTCGGCATGCCCAGGCCGAGCATCACGCGCGTGGCGTCGATCAGATGGATGCCCCAGTCCACCAGGTGCCCGTTGCCGGTCGTCTCCTCCAGGCGCCAGGCGCGGTGGCCGACGTTGGGCGAGTACGGAAGCTTCGGCGCAGGTCCGCACCACAGGTCCCAGTCCAGAGTGGGCGGAGGCGCCTGCGGCGTGTTGTCCAGCGGCACAGCCGTGTAGTGGATGTTGACGTCGACCTGAACGACCCGCCCGGGAGCACCGCTGCGGATGTAATCGCCCGCCGCGGCGAACGCGGGGCTCTGCCGCCGCTGGAAACCCACCTGGACGATGTTGCCCGCTTTCTTCCACGCATCCACCATGGCCCTGCCTTCGCGGATGTCGTAGGCCAGGGGCTTCTCGGAGTAGATCGCCAGCTTGCGCCTGCAGGCAGCGATGAAGGGCAGAGCATGCCAGTGGGGCGGCGTGGCGAGGATCACGGCGTCCAGCCCGCCCGCGTCCAGCATCTCCTCGTAGTGCCTGAACAGGCGCGGGCGTCGTCCTTCCTGCTTTTCGACGCTGGCGGCCATGTCGTCCAGCATCTTCGAGTCGGCGTCGCACAGCGACACGCAGGTCACGCCGCCTTCCTGGTAGGCGGCGCGGAGGTTCACTCCGCCCCACCAGCCGCAGCCGATGATGCCCACGCGCACAGCCGCAGGCTGGGCCGCCGAGGCGGAAAGCGCGCCTGCTGCCAGGAATGTCCTTCGATTCATGCAAACCTCCATTCGGTCCAGCGGAGGGATTTCTGCCAACCGCTTTCAGGCCGGGGTCATGCCCATTCTAACTCGCGCCATCAATCAGCCGGGTGCTGGCGGCTCCGTCTCCGCGCCTGCCGGAGCAGGGGCAGCGCCAGCAGGCCGATGGCCACCAGGGCATAGGTGGAAGGCTCCGGAATTTCTGGCGGTTCCGGCACGTCCGGGGGCGGCGTGACGTCCGGCGGCAGCAGGATGTCCGGCGGAACATCCGTCTCCGGCGGGGGAGGCGGCAGTACCGCCGGGGGAACGTCTCCTGCCGGCGGCACGGTTGGAGGCGTCACTGGAGTCCCGGGCGGGGTCGTCGCGGGTGGATTCCCCGGAGGGACCGTGGGCGGCGTTCCCGGGGGTGTTTCCGGCGGCGTACCTGGAGGCGCCGTCGGCGGTGTCCCGGGAGGCGGCGTGCCCGGCGGCCTTGTGGCCGGAGGCGTCGTGGGCGGCGTCCCCGGAGGAGGCGGAGTGCCCGGTGGCGTCGAGGTTGGGGGCGTCCCCGGCGGCGGCGTTGTGGGCGGCGGTCCGGGCGGGCCAGGCGGAGGCGTGCCTGGAGGGACCGTGCCCGGCGGTGCGCCCGGAGGCGGCGCCACGGGCGGCGGCCCTGCGCCCGGCGGCGGTGCCACAGTGTCAGGCGGTGGCGTTCCAGGAGGAGGCGGCGGCAGCACCCCGGGCGGTCCGGGACGGGGTGACGGGGGCGCGAGACCCATGGGCGGTCCCGGAGTCAGCCAGGCGGCGCCCGGTCCCCGGACAGGCGTTCCGAGCGGCTTGAAGTCCGGCGGCGGAACCACGGCGGCAAGCGGCGTCTCCTGCGGCGCGGCAGGTTCGGTCAAAGCCGGCGCTCCCAGGGGCGGCCTCTCGGGTTCCGTTTCGAGCCGGGGAGCGTTCAGAACCTCTTCGGGCGGCTCTTCCGGACTGACGGCCATCTGCGGAGCTTCCTCCACCTTGTTGCCGCAGCGGGCGCGGATCGTGGTTCTGCCGTCGGTGATGATCTGCTCTCCGGCATACAGCCGCACGGGTTTCTTCGTGAAATAGACTTCGTCCCTGATGCGGTAGGAGACGTAGGCGAGCCGGGGTTCGCGCAGCGTCATCGTGCGTCCGCGGCGGGCGTCGAATCCGCGGTAATGCCGGGCCACCACCTCATCCCGCTTCATCGCCTCGGCGACCTCTTCCGGCGAGGCGACGCCCCCCGGAATGACCGAGTAGGGATAGACGAGTCGCCGCGGCGGCTGAACCCCGCGCTCCACCAGGCGGTCCAGGTAACTGCGGATCCTCCCGCCTCCGTCCCAGTCCGGCACATCCGGATGACGGATCCAGCGCACGTACAGAACCCCTGCGGACGCCGACAGGAAGATCAGCGCCAGCAGTGAGGGCGCCCATCCTCCCGGGACTCTGGGGCGGCGGACCCCACGGCGTGCTCTCGTGATCTGAACGCGAATCCTCAAGGTTTTCCCGTCAATTCCGGATCCTGATGCGGACGCCATCGGGCGGCCGGCGAAAGCGCGCGGCCCCCCCTTCAGGCTATCGGGCGGCTGGGCGGCAACCAACCTGTAGTGGTACTGTGACCGCGTAGTACGTTCGTTCTACGCTGCGCGTGGAGGCTGCCGCAGCGCAGGGCCCAAAAACAGAAAAGGCGGGTTTTGTGCCGGCCGAAGGGGCCGCTCTCAGACCTGCCAGGGTCTGAGTCCCTTGCCCTCTTCGATGATGAAACGGCCGCCGGCTTTGAGGTTCCTGTACTCCTCGGTCCTCCCGCTGGGCCAGAAAACCGTGATGCGCTGCAGCGCCTCCCGGCGCCCCAGTCCGATCGTGACAGGCATTTCGGACTGCGACAGGTATCCCGTCGCCGATTTCACCGTCCGCGAACCCGCCAGCCCGGGCGATTCGAACTTGATCACCGCGCCGACGGCGTCGCGGTTCGACTTCGTCCCGATCAGCCGCAGGCGGACGCTCTGATGGCCGTTGTCGAGGTCGTTTCTGTACAGATACGCCGGTCCGTGGTTCGTGGTGATTAGCACGTCCAGGTCGCCGTCGTTGTCGAAATCGCCGTAGGCTGCGCCGCGCGCGACCTTCGGCGAGGCGAAGGACTCGCCCGCCTGCCGCGCCACGTCGCGGAAGTTGCCCTTGCCGTCGTTCATGAACAGATGCGGCGGCTGCGCGTGCGTCACGTTGCGGCGCGCGCGGCTGATCGATTCGTCAATGTGGCCGTTGACGATCAGCAGATCCAGCATGCCGTCCAGGTCGGGATCGAAGAAAAAACAGCCGAACCCCAGCGAGTGGCGCGTCGCCTGGCCGATGCCTGCCTGCGGCGCGCGGTCCACGAACTGTCCGTCGCGGTTGCTGCGGTACAGCCCCATCATCTCGTTGTCGAAGTTCGTGACGATGATCGAGACCAGCCCGGAGTTGTCCACGTCGGCTGCGTCCACGCCCATGCCGGCGCGCGCGCGCCCGTCTTCGCTGAAGGCCAGCCCGATCCGGACAGCCTGTTCGAGAAACCGCCCGTTGCGCAGGTTCGTGTACAGCTTGTTGGGCTGCGTGTCGTTGGCTACGAAGACATCCGGCCAGCCGTCGTTGTTGAAGTCGAGCAGCGTGACGCCCAGCGACTTGGACGTCGTGTCCAGCACCCCGGACTTCGCCGTCACGTCCTCGAACGTCCCGTCGCCGCGGTTGCGGAACAGCCAGCACGTCACGCCCCGGTAAGCCTCCGGCGTGCAGTACGCCTTGCTGTTGCCGTCGAAAGAACAGAAAATGTCGCCTTCCTGCGTCCACCGCACGTAGTTCGTGACGAACAGGTCCAGCAGTCCGTCGCGGTCGTAGTCGAACCACATCGCCGACGTCGAGAACCCCTCGTAGCCCCACAGTCCGCTCTGCCGGGTCACGTCGACGAACGTCCCCTTCCCCGTGTTGCGGAACAGCCGGCTCTGGCCCAGGCAGGAGATGAAAACGTCCGGGTGTCCGTCGTTGTTGTAATCGCCGATCGCCACGCCCAGCCCGTAGATCTCGACATCGAGCCCTGCGGCGCGGGTCACGTCGGTGAAAGTCCCGTTGCGGTTGTTGCGGTACAGCTTCAGCGTAGTGCGCTGGCGTTTGTGGCCGGGCCAGTCCATCGAGTTGATCAGGAGGATGTCCTGCCAGCCGTCGCCGTCGTAGTCGAAAAACGCGCAGCCGGAGCCCATGGTCTCGGGCAGGTATTTCCGGCCGAACGCTCCCGAATTGTGGACGAAATCGATCCCCGCCGCGCGCGTCACATCCGTGAAGCGGAAGCCGGGACTCTGCTGTCCGGCCGCCGGCGCCGCCAGAAGCCCCCCGAGCCCTGTCAGAAAGTCCCGCCGCCGCATCGCCCGTCACTTCTCCGGCAGCGGCCCTTCCGGCAACGTCACCAGCCCCTTCTTGATCGCGTAGACAACCAGGTCCGCGGTGCGGTGGATGCCCAGAGCCTGCATCAGGTTGGCGCGGTGCACCGCCACCGTGTTCACGCTCAGCCCGAGAATCGCCGCGATCTCCTTGTTCGAGCGGCCCTGCACGATGTGCTGCAGCACCTCGCGCTCCCGCTGCGTCAGCTTCTCGAAATCGCTCGGCGCATCCTGCTGGCTGGGCAGAGTCAGTCCGGGAGCGATCACGGTCCGCCCTGCCGCGATTTCCTTGATGGCATAAGGGAGATCCACTTCCAGAGCGTTCTTCAGCAGATATCCCTTCACCCCGGCGGCGAAGGCGTTCCGCACGTACGTGTCTTCCGAGTACATCGACAGAATGAGAATGCCGGTTTCCGGCATTTTGCGCAGAATCTGGCTGGCAGCCTGAATGCCGTCGAGCTCCGGCATCGCCAGGTCCATCACGACGACCTGCGGCTTCAGCCTCTCGGCCTCTTCCACCGCCTGCGGCCCCGTGGCCGCCTCGCCCACCACTTCGATCTCCGGATCGTCCTCCAGCATCCGCCGGAAGCCCTTGCGTACGAGAGAATGATCGTCGGCCAGCAGCACCCGGATTCTGCTCATCCGTTGCCTCCCTTCATGCCAAGCGGCGCCTCCACATGCACCACCGTGCCCCCGCCGGGCCTGCGCCGGAACTCGATGCGGCCTCCCAGCAGTTCGGCGCGCTCGCGCATGCCGATCATGCCGAGCCCGCTCTCCTGGGGCTTCTCCGGCAGCCCGGCGCCATGGTCTTCAATCTCCATCTCCATTTTCTCCGGCGCGTAGCTCACGCGCACCCATGCCTCTTTCACCCGCGCGTGCCGCACCACGTTGTTCAGCGACTCCTGCAGGATGCGGTACATGTGGATCGCCACCGAATCGCCGATCCACGGAGCGATCCCCTGCTTCTCGTAATGCACCTTCAGTCCGGTCTGCTTCTCAAACTGGCCCAGATACCACTCGATGCTGCGTTCCAGCCCGTAATCGTCGAGCACCGGGGGATGCAGCATCTGCGACATGCCCCGCACGCGTTCCAGCGTCTGGTTGGCGATCTCGCGGACCTCGCGCAGATCCTCGCGCCCCGGGGCGTTCTCCGGCAGCCGCTTCTCCACCCGCAGCAGCATCATGCCAACGGCCGTCAGCACCTGGCCGAATTCGTCGTGCAGCTCCCGCGCCAGTGTCCGGAACAGATCCTCCTGCACCCGGATCACCTGCCCGGCCAGCTCCTTGCGCTGTTCCGACAGCTGGGACACCTGCGCGAACATCCGGCGGTCGTGCCAGATCACCAGCGAGCCGGTGATCAGGATGGCGGCCAGCACGGCGGCCAGCAGGAAATAGAGGTTCCGCTCCACCTTGGCGTGGATGGCCTGGATCTCTTCCACCGCCGCCGCTTCCGCTTCGTTGTTCTGGATCAGCAGCCGCGAAATCAGCGTGGCCAGCGTGGCCCGCTCGGCCTCGATCCGCGTTCGGATCAGCGCGCGGGCCGCCTCCTGACGGCCTTCTGCGGCCAGCTGCCACAATTCGTCCAGCACGCTCCAGAAGCGCGCGAACACCGTCTCCAGCAGCCTCTGCTGAGATTCCGTGCGCGTGGCGGGCATCAGCTTCGCCTCCAGCGCCAGCGCGTTCTCCAGATCCTCCCGCAGCCGCTGGAACTGCGGCCGATAGGCCTCCATCGGGTACGGTTCCGCCCCCTCCGCCATGTCCCGCAGCGCCAGCCCGAGCTGCGCCACGTCGTCCTGGATGCGGATCAGCTGCAGCGAGTCCCGCCGGTTCCGGTCCACGATGTCCGACCCCAGCCTCCGCAGCTCTTCCACCTGCCGCAGCGTGAACAGCGAAAACGAACCCACCGCGGCCAGCGTCACCAGCAGGCCGAGAAGCTGGATCAGCGTTGGCGTGCGCGGCGGCATCATCGCCATGGTAACGGTCTTTGCCGGCCGCCCGCCATCGCGCCACCCCCTTTCGTACACTGGGATTTCCACCGTCTCTCGCCGTGCCTTTCGATTTTTCCACGCCGGTGCAATACGTCAAGGGCGTCGGCCCGAAGCGCGCCGAAGAACTCCGCGCCAAGGGAATCGAAACCGCCGGCGACCTGCTCTACTACGCTCCGTTCCGCTACGAAGACCGCTCGAATCTCAAACCCGTCAACCGCCTCGCGCCCGGCGAGACCGCCACCGTCATCGCCACGGTCGTGCGCGTGCAGGCGCCGCGCTTCCGCCGCCGCGACCTCGGCATGATCGAGGCCATCTTCACCGACGGCTCCCGCATGCCGCTCGCCGCCCGCTGGTTCCACGCACAATATCTGGCCAATCTGTTGCAGCCCGGCGTCCGCGCCGCGCTCTACGGCAAGGTCGAGTTCGACCCCTACCAGGGGGGACTCCTCATGCTGCATCCGGAGCTGGAAATCCTCCGCGGCGAGGAGGAAGACGAAGAAGCCGGCCTGCATACCGGCCGCATCGTGCCCGTCTACGAAGCCGCCGGGAAGATCTCCACGCGCGTCTTCCGCAATGTCCTCTACCGCCTCACCGCGGCTCTGGACGATGCGCCCGATCCTCTGCCCGAATCGGTCCGCCGGAAAATGCGCCTGCCCGGCCTGGCCGAGTCCCTCCGCGCCCTCCACTTCCCGCCGCAGGAAACCGATCTGCGCCTGCTCAACGCCTTCCGGACCCCGGCGCAGATGCGGCTGATCTTCGAGGAGTTCTTCTGGCTCCAGGCGGGTCTCGCCCTCAAGCGCGATGAAGAGCGCAGCGCCGCGGGCATCTCCTTCCAGCTGACCGGCCGGGTGCGCGAGCAGATTAAGAAAATGCTGCCCTTCAAGCCCACCGCAGCGCAGAAGCGCGTCCTCGGCGAAATCGCCCGCGACATGGCCGCCCCGGTTCCGATGAACCGCCTCCTGCAGGGCGACGTCGGCAGCGGAAAGACCCTGGTCGCCGCCCAGGCTGCCGTCATCGCCGTCGAAAACGGCTATCAGACGGCGATTCTCGCCCCGACGGAAATCCTCGCCACGCAGCACTATCTCAATTTCCGGAAAATCTTCGAGCCGCTCCGCTACAACATCGTCCTCCTGCTCGGTTCGCAGACGAAAAAGGAAAAGGAACTGAACAAGCGCGCCGTTTCTACGGGCTTCGCCCACATCGTCATCGGCACGCATGCTCTCATCGAAGAGGACGTCAACTTCTCCCGCCTCGGACTGGTCATCATCGACGAGCAGCACCGCTTCGGCGTCCTTCAGCGGAAGGCGCTCCAGCAGAAAGGCCTCGCGCCCGACGTGCTCGTCATGACCGCCACCCCCATCCCGCGCACGCTCGCGCTGACGGTGTACGGCGACCTCGACCTCAGCGTGATCGACGAGCTCCCTCCGGGCCGCAAGCCCATCCAGACGATCCACAGGACGCGGCTCGAAATCGAGCAGGTCTACAGCTTCCTGCTGCGCGAAATCCAGGCCGGCCGCCAGGCCTACATCGTCTATCCGGCCATCGAGGAAAACGAAGCCACCGCGCTCAAGGCGGCTGAAGCCGGATACCGCGAACTCACGCAGCACGTCTTCCCCAACCTGCGCATCGGACTCCTGCACGGCCGCCTGCCGGCGGACGAGAAAGAGCGCGTCATGGACGCCTTCAAGCGCGGGGAGCTGCAGATCCTCGTCTCCACTACGGTGATCGAAGTCGGCGTCGACGTGCCCAACGCCACCGTGATGGTGATCGAAAACGCCGAACGCTTCGGCCTCGCGCAGCTGCACCAGCTGCGCGGGCGCGTCGGCCGCGGCGCCGCCCAGAGCTACTGCATCCTCGTCACCGACAAGCTCTCTGAAACCGCGCAGGAGCGCATCCGCACGCTCGTCGAGTCCAGCGACGGTTTTTACATCTCGGAAATGGATCTCAAGCTCCGCGGTCCCGGCGAGTTTCTGGGAACCCGGCAGAGCGGCCTGCCCGTCTTCCGCATCGGCAATCTGATCCGCGATCATGACATTCTGGAAGCCGCCCGCCGCGAGGCGGCCGAATTCGCGGCTCATCCTCCATCCAGAGAAGAGTTCGAGCGCGCCATGCGCTACGTGCGCGAACACTGGCAGCACCGCTACGGGCTGGCGCTGGTCGGATGAAATCCCGGGCCGCGGCATGAAAGGAACTGCAGGTCACGCATGAGAGTCATTGGTGGTGAATTCCGCTCCCGGCGGCTGAAGACGCCGCACGGCGATTCGGTCCGCCCCACGCCGGACCGTCTGAGGGAAGCGCTGTTCAACATCCTCGCCCCGCGCATCGAGGGCACGGTCTTTCTCGACGCCTACGCCGGCTCGGGCAGCGTCGGCATCGAAGCGCTCAGCCGCGGCGCCCGCCGCGCCATCTTTCTCGAGAAGAGCCGCCCCGCGCTGCGCGCCCTCGAAGAGAACATCCGCATGCTCGACATCGCCGCCCGCTGCGAAGTCCATCCCGGCAACGCCGCGCCCGTCATCACGAAGTTCGAAGCCGACATCGTCTTCCTCGATCCGCCCTATCCCCGCGAACGCGAATACCAGCTTTGCCTGGAAGCCCTGGGCGAGCAGCCGCGCCCGCTGGTCATCGTGCAGCACGCCTCGAAATTCACGCACCATCTCAAA
Source organism: Bryobacteraceae bacterium (assembly GCA_026002875.1). NCBI lineage: Bacteria > Pseudomonadati > Acidobacteriota > Terriglobia > Bryobacterales > Bryobacteraceae > Bryobacteraceae bacterium. The sequence goes on along the minus strand of BPGE01000001.1, from coordinate 393,654 downwards.
GACGCCTACGGGAAACTGAAGCGCGTGCGCATTCTCAGCCAGGGCGACAACTCGCTCAGCTTCTACGAGCCGCGCCCGTAACGCACACCCATGCTCCCCCCGGTGCTGGCCGAATACCACGAGGCCACCAAACACACGCCCGAGCGGCTCCGCGCCTCGCGCCACTTCCTCGACTGGGCCAACATGCCCGCGCCCTTCCGCCACTATGAGGGCGCGCCTATCGTGGATCTGCCCGCCGATCCGCGCCTCGAGCCCGGCATCACGGGCGCGGAAGCCGTCTCGGCGCTTTTTTTCTACTCGTGCGCCATCAGCGCCACCAAACAGGCGCCTTCCGGCTACCGCTACGCTCTGCGCGTCAATCCGTCGTCCGGCAACCTGCACCCGACGGAATTCCACTTCCACGCGCGCGGACTGCCCGGCTGGGAGGACGGGCTGTACCACTACCGTCCTTCGTCGCACGCAGCGGAACAGCGCGCGCGGGGCGACGTCCTGGGCGGTCTTTCTGAAGCGCCTCTCGCCGTGATCCTCGCGTCGATCTTCTGGCGCGAGGCGTGGAAGTACCGCGCCCGCGCCTACCGGTATGTGAATCATGACCTCGGCCACGCGATGCTCGCCCTTCAGCATGCCGCAGGGGAGCTGGGCTGGCCCTCGCGCGTGCGGGGGCTGTTCGGGGATCTTGAGCTCGCATCCGCCGTCCGCCCCGCGCCCGACGAGCAGCCGATGCTGCTCGTCGAGCTCTGGCCTCCGGCCGAAACACGCCCGGGCGGAAATGTTCAATGGACGCCGGGCGAACCGAACCCCCTTTCCGGCGAACCCGTCCCGTACGAGCTGATCAATCGCATGCACGCGGCCACGCTGCAGTGCCCTCCGGCTGCGCCGCCCGCGCCGCAGGTGGTGCGGTGGCGGCTCGGCGCATACGGGACGCTGGCGCGCCAGCGCCGCTCCGCGCTCGATTTCCTCCCGCAGGGCCGCGCGCTTCCGCGCCCTGCGTTCGACGCCATGCGCGCCCTGCTCGAAGAGCCGCTCGTGGCGGATTGGGGCGGCCTGTTTGTGACGCCGTATCTGTTCGTTCACCGCGTCGAAGACGTCCCGCAGGGGCTCTACAGGCTGGAGCGCGGCGCGCTGGAGCCCGTCCGCGCGGGCGATCAGCGCGTCGTGGCTGCGGCGCTCAGCCTCGGGCAGGACCTGGCCGGCAACTCCTGTTTCACGGTCAGCTTCATCGCGGATCTCGGCCGCGCCGCCTCGCTCCATGGCGACCGCGCCTACCGCTTCGTGCATCACGAAGCGGGCGCGCTGGGACAGCACCTTTATCTCGCTGCCGAGGCGTTCGGCTTCCGCGGCACGGGCATCGGCGCCTTCTACGACGACCACGTCCATGCCTGGCTCGGACTCGATCCGCGCGGTCCGCGGCAGGCGATCTATCACTTCGCCGTTGGCGACCCGGTCGCCGACCCTCGCCTCTCGCCGGAGGTTTGACAGAATACAGGTATGTCAGTATCTGCGGACGCAGTCATCAGCCGCAGGGCCCTGCTTGCGGCGCCCGCGGCCGCCGCGCCAGAGGTCGTCCGTCTCCCCAGGAAAGTGCGCGTCGCCGTCTGGGGACTGGACGGCCATTCGGGCGAATACACCAAACCTCTGGCCAGCTACCCCGACGTCGAGATCGTGGGCGTGCAGCACCACGATCTTGCCGCCGCCGAAAAGTACGCCCGGGGCAAGGCGCGCGTCTTCTCCGACCCCCGCAGAATGCTGGACGAGACGAAGCCGGACATCGTCGGCGTCTGCAACGACAATGGACGCCGCGCCCAGGCGATCCTCGAGTGCCTCCGCCGCGGCCATCATGTCGTTGCCGAAAAGCCGCTCGCTCTGACGTCCAGCGACCTCGACAAGATCAGGCGCGAACTGAAACGCTCCGGCGTCAAACTGGGCATGCTGCTGCCAATGCGCTGGGAGCGGCCGTATCTGGCTCTGAAGAAGATCGTCGACTGCGGCGACATCGGCGAGGTGATCCAGATCTCGGCGCAGAAATCCTACGTGCTGGGCCAGCGTCCTCAGTGGATGCGCGAACGGACCACTTACGGCAGCACGATTCTCTGGATCGGCATTCACATGATCGACCTGATGCGGTGGACCAGCGGCCGCGAGTTCCGCGCCGTCAGCGGATTCCAGGGCATCGCCGGAGATCTCCGCCAGGGCGCGATGGAGACGACCACGTCCTCTTCCTTCCGTCTCGACAACGGCGGCACAGCCTGTCTCCATATGGACTACTGCCGCCCCGCAACGGCAGGCTCCCACGGCGATGACCGTCTGCGGCTGGCCGGCACGCGCGGCGTAGCCGAATACATGGCCGCCACGGGCGTCACTCTGCTCACCGCCTCCCGCAAGCCCGAAAAGATCGTCGAGCTGCCCCCCGCCGGTTCGCTCTTCGCCGAGTTTCTCGATCATGTCTACTTGGGCAAGCCGACCACTCTTCCCCACAGCGAGATCTTCCGTGTCTGCGAACTGACGCTCGCCGCTCATGAAGCCGCACGCACGGGAAAAGTGATTTCCGTATGATCATCCAGTCCACCCTCTCCCCTGAGTCCCCCGCATTTCTGAACAGACTGCAGCGCCTGTTCGATCTGGCCGCGGAGAAGGTCCGCCTTCTCGATCGCAACTGGGATCCGTCGCAGGGCTCGCCTGTTTTCACCGTGGACGGCCGCTACACTGCGCGCGGCTGGACCGAGTGGACGCAGGGCTTTCAGTTCGGCATGCCTCTGCTCGTCTTCGACGCCACCGGCGACGCGGCCATGCTGGAACTCGGCCGCTGCCGCACCGTCGAGCGCATGGCCCCGCACCTGACGCACACCGGCGTGCACGACCACGGCTTCAACAACGTCTCCACCTACGGCAACCTGCTGCGGCTGATGAACGAAGGCCGCATCGAAGAAAACGCCTGGGAGCGGCGCTTCTACGAACTGGCGCTCAAAGTCAGCGGCGCCGTGCAGGCGGCGCGCTGGTCGCGCATCTGCGGCGGGGGCGGCTACATCTACTCGTTCAACGGCCCGCACTCGCTGTTCGTCGACACCATCCGCTCGCTGCGCGCGCTGGCCGTTTCGCACCGTCTCGGCCACGCGCTGATGGGCGAGAACGACGGGCGCATTTCGCTGCTCGGCCGCCTGATCGACCACGCCCGCGCCACGGCGCGCTATTCGGTCTACTACGGCGAGGGGCGCGACCACTACGACGTGCGCGGGCGCGTGGCGCACGAGTCGGTCTTCAACACGAATGACGGCCGCTACCGCTGCCCGAACTCGCAGCAGGGCTATTCGCCGTTCTCCACCTGGACGCGCGGGCTGGCGTGGGCCATGCTGGGCTTCGCCGAGCAGCTCGAGTTTCTGGAGACGCTGCCAGAAGAGGAACTCGCGGAGTTCGGCGGCAAAGCGGAAATCCGCGCGGAGTGGCTGAAGGCCGCGCAGGCCACCTGCGATTTCTACATCGAAAACACGGCCGCCGACGGCATCCCCTACTGGGACACCGGGGCGCCGCACCTCGAAAAGCTCGGCGACTGGCGCAGCCGTCCGTCCGACCCCTTCAACCCCCACGAGCCCGTAGACAGCTCTGCGGCGGCAATCGCCGCCCAGGGGCTGATGCGCCTCGGCCGCCATCTCGGCGACGACCGCTACTTCCGCGCCGGCCTCACTGTTCTCGACACTCTGCTCGGCGAACCCTATCTGTCTGCGAGTGCGGATCACGAAGGCCTGATCCTGCACTCCGTCTATCACCGCCCCAACGGCTGGGACCGCATGCCGGACTCCAGCCGCGTGCCGCGCGGCGAATCGTCCATGTGGGGCGACTATCACGCGCTGGAAGCGGCGCTGTATGCGCACCGGCTGGCGAAGGGCTCCCTGTACCTGGCCTTTTCCAGCGCGGTACGAGCCTGACGCCAGCGAAAAAGGCTGCCGGGCGCGCCTGCGCGTGGAGTATCGCGCTGCGAACCACGGTTCGGGTTGTCCAGTGACGGGCGCAACGCCGAACCGGCGGCCCGGGCGCCGCGGATGACGATCCTTCCGCCGGACGGGCCTCCCAGGCCATGCCGCATTCCAGAGTTGCGCATGCGGTGATATATTTTCTGAATGCTGAGCCGCGTCCTTCTGTATCTGACTGCTGTATCTTTTTCATGTTCCGCAGCCGGTTCAGCTCCGCCCGTCGAAGTCCGGGTTTGGCAAAAACAGGAACTCGTCTTCGAGGCCGCCCGAGAGTATGCCAACCCGTACACGGAGGTGGACGTCTGGATCCGGCTCCGGGGTCCCGGGTTCGACAGGCGCGTTTACGGCTTCTGGGATGGAGGGCGGACGTTCCGTGTCCGGATCGCCTTGCCTGCTCCGGGCGAGTGGGCGTGGACAAGCCATTCCGATCCCGAGGATCCTGGCCTGAGCGGAAAGAGCGGCCGGTTCATCGCCCGCGAGTGGAGCGAGGAGGAGAAGCGGGCCAACCCGGTCCGGCGCGGATTCCTGCGCCCCACGCCGAACGGGCACGCGCTTCAGTTCGCCGATGGCACTCCCTTCTTTCTCATGGGCGACACATGGTGGCCGGCCGGCACGTTCCGCTTCCCGATGGCCGGCAGGCCTGGGCGGCCGGTGGCGGCGCCGGACTCGAGTTTCGAAGACTACGTGGCCTTCCGAAAGGAACAGGGCTTCAATTCCATTGCCATCCTGGCCGCCTTCCCCCACTGGGCCAACGACGGACAGCCGGCATCGCTTTTCAGCGAGGGCCCGGAGCGCATGCCCATCCGCGCGGCCTGGCCGGATCCAAAAACCCGCAGCGCGCGCGACATGCATAATTCCGGCGGCAGGCCTTTCCTGTTTCCGGGCAAAGTTCCAGGATTCGAGAACATCGTTCCCGATTTCGACCGGATCCATCCTCCCTATTTTGCGGAGCTGGATCGGAAAATCGATTATCTGAATGAACAGGGATTCGTGCCGTTCGTCGAGGCTGCGCGGCGGGATGTCGCCATCGTCTGGAAAAGGCATCACAAGTGGCCCGAATCCTATGCGCGTTACGTGCACTATCTCTTTACGCGCCTTCAGGCGAACAACGTCATCCTGAGCCCGATCCACTACGACTGGCCCACATCCACAATCCCGGCTGAGGAGTTCAACCTGCCCGTCCGCTACCTTCTCGGGCGCTACGGGCGCCCGCCGTTCGGCACGCCCCTGTCGCCGAATTCGTCCCCGTCTTCACTGATCAACTTCGGCGACGGCGAGGAAGGTTCATGGGTGGACATCCATCAGACGGGCAACGACCGGGAGCACATGTACTACCGGCACCACACCGAAATCTTCTTTACCCGTCCGCCCAAACCTTCGTTGAACGGGGAGCCCTATTACCCGGGCTTTCAGTATGAGGCGGGGAAGGAAAACACCTGGACGGCGCCGCCGGGCAGCGAACGCGACGACCGCTACACGCGCTCCGCCATGTACGGAAACTTTCTTTGCGGCGCGCTTGCCGGAGCCATTTATGGAGCGGACGGGATCTGGCAGGGCGCGCGCGAACCGGAGGCGCCCATCCGCATGTGGGAGGCTTTCCACCACAAATCTGCGGCGCAGATGCGGCACTTCCTGGCATTCGTCCACTCGCAGGGCGCCCGTTACCAGCATCTGATTCCCGCCTCCGACAGTCTTGCACCCAACAGCACCCGCCTGACGCGCGGATACGACGGCTGGGCGTTCGCCGCGCGCAGCCCGGAACGCGACTGGTATCTGGTCTACTTCGAGCAGGGCGCCGCGCAGGCTGCGATCCTGAACGCGCCGCGGCTGCGCAAATGGCGCGCCCGCTGGTTCAACCCGCGCACGGGCGCGTGGACGGAAGCGGGCATTCTCGAGACCGATGCAAATCACAAAATCCTGCTCCCCGCTCCGCCAGACGCCTCCGATTGGGCGCTGAGCCTCGAGTGGCAACCAGAGCCGTGATTCACGAACACCGATAGGAGGAAGCCCGTGAGAACCTGCGTTTTGCTCTTTGTTTTTTCCCTGTCGCCAGTTTCTTGCATATCTGCAGCCGAGCCGCTGGCGGAGAAGATCTTCGGCGGCGCGGCAGTCCAGGAGATCTTCCGTGTCCGGCTCGACCGCGGAGACCTGCTGCTGGAATCCATTGAAGAGGTCATCCGGCGCCAGGACATTCAGGACGGCGCCGTGCTCACCGGACTGGGTTCGGTGCAGGAATGCACGTTCCACGGCGTGAGGTCGCTGGCGCCCAAAGCCGAGCAGGAGTTCCACACGGTGCGCGGTCCCATTGAGATTCTGAACATCAATGGCATCATCGGCGCCGGCGAGCCCCACCTCCACATCACGCTCGCCAACAGGGACGGCGCTTTCGGCGGCCATCTCGAGAAAGGCTGCCGAATCCTGTACCGGGCGGAGCTCACGATTGCGAAGTTCCGGGGATCAAGGCTCGCGCGCAAGCCGAACGCCGAAGGGACGCCGGTGCTGCAGAAGCGCTAGGACGGCTGTTTCGGAAAGTCCGGCGAGCCGGCAGGCCCCGCCGCTCCTATCATGGATGCATGCTGAAGCGCATCCTGCCCGCTCTCGCTTTCCTTCTTGCGGCGCATGCTCAGCCGTATCTGGATCCGCGGCTCCCCATCGAGGAGCGCGTGCGCGACCTGCTCGGGCGCATGACGCTCGAAGAAAAGGTCGGGCAGATGAACATGCCCTGCGTTTACCTCGATGAACTGGGCCGCGACATCCCGTCGAAGATCGCCGCATGCCGGCGCTTCGCCGCAGGCACGCTCGAGAAGGGACTGGGGCCTGGCGGCGGCTTCTTCACGCTCCCCAACAACGTCCTTCCCGAGGGACCTCGGCGGCAGGCGGAGTTTCTGAATGAACTGCAGCGCATCGCCCTCACTCAGACGCGCCTGCGCATCCCGCTGCTGCAAACGGAAGAGGGCACGCACGGGCTGATGTGTTCCGGCGGTACGATCTTTCCTGAAGGGCCGGGGCTCGGCAGCACCTGGGATCTCGATCTGATCCGCCGCGTCTATGAGGCCGCAGCGCGCGAAGCGCGGGCCATCGGCGTGCATCAGCTCTTCACGCTCGTCGTGGAGCCGATCCGCGATCCGCGGCTCGGGCGCAATCAGGAGGCCTACAGCGAAGATCCGTGGTTCTGCGCGCGTTATGCGGAGACGATCACGCGCGCCGTGCAGGGCGCGGACATTTCCGCTGACGACAAAGTCGTCGCCGGGCTGTGCCACTATCCCGGGCAGAGCCAGCCGGTGAGCGGACTGGAACGCGGCGCGATGGAGATCTCCGAGCGCACGCTGCGCAGCGTGTTTCTGCCTCCCTGGGTGGCGGGCGTCCGGCGCGCCGGCGCGCTCGGCGTGATGGCCACCTATCCCGCCATCGACGGCGTGCCGGCGCACGCCTCCGAATGGCTGCTGACGAAGATCCTGCGCGGCGAGCTGGGATTCGAAGGGCTGGTGCTGGGCGAAGGCAGCGGCCTCTCCACGCTGATCTACGAGGGCCTCGCAGCGGACCAGAAACAGGCCGGCGCGCTCGCCTTGCGGGCAGGCGTCGACGTAGGGATTTCATACGAGCCCGCGTATATGCAGCCGCTCGTGGAGAGCGTCCGCGAGGGTCTTGTCCCCATGGAGTGGATCGACCGCGCCGTGAGCCGCATCCTGCGCCTCAAGTTCCGCCTCGGACTGTTCGAACGGCCCTATGTGGATCCGGAGCGCGCGGAGCGCGTCGTGCATTCGCAGGAGCATCAGGAACTCGCGCTGGAAGCGGCGCGCAGGAGCATCGTGCTGCTGAAGAATGACGGCAACGTTCTGCCTCTGCGGAAAGACCTGAAGTCGGTTGCGGTCATCGGACCGAACGCGGACGACTGGCGGAATCTTCTCGGCGACTACACCGCCCGCAAGGTGCTGCAGCCTGTCATCACGGTCCTCGAAGGCGTGCGGCAGATGGCGCCGGGCGCGCGCATCGAGTATGTGCGCGGCTGCGACATTCAGGGCGGGCGCATCAACGAGATCGAAAAAGCGCGCGAGGCGGCGCGCCGCGCCGATGCAGCCATCGTCGTGGTCGGAGAAAACGCCTGGGACGCGGCCGTAGGCAATCCGACCAATGGCGAGGGCTACGACGTGGCGAGCCTCGATCTGACAGGGCTCCAGGAGGAGCTCGTCAAAGCGGTCCAATCAACCGGGACGCCCACCATCGTGGTGCTGGTCAACGGGCGGCCTCTGTCGATCCGCTGGATTGCGGAAAACGTTCCCGCGATCGTCGAAGCGTGGCTGCCGGGCGAAAAGGGCGGGCGCGCGGTGGCGGAGGTGCTGTTCGGCGATGTCAACCCCAGCGGCCGCCTTCCAGTGACCGTGCCGCGCCATTCAGGACAATTGCCCGTCACGTACGACCGCCCGCCGTCGAAAGATTACTGGGTCGAGCGGGGCTGGGGCCGCCGCTACGCCGACATGAGCGCGAAGCCTCTGTGGGAGTTCGGCCACGGGCTCAGTTACACGTCGTTCGAGTACAGCAACCTCCGGATCGAGACGCCGCGCGTGCGGCGGGATGGAGAAGTCCGGTTGAGCGTGGATGTCGCCAACACCGGCGCGCGGGCGGGCGCCGAGGTGGTGCAGCTGTACATCCGGGACGTGCTGGCCTCGGTCACCACGCCCGTGAAACAGCTGCGCGGGTTCGAGCGGATTGAGCTGAATCCGGGCGAGAAGAAAACCGTGCGGTTCACGCTGCGCCCGGAAGACCTCTCGCTGTGGGACCGCAGCCTGAAGCCCGTGGTCGAGCCGGGCGAGTTCCGCGTCATGATCGGGCGGTCGTCGGAAGACATCCGGCTGCGCGGCAACTTCGTCGTCACCGAGTAAATGCGCCGCACGCAACCGAAACTTCCCGGCCGCTTATGCCTGCGGGCCGGGAGTATTCGGGAAAGTAGCCGATTCAAAGCGGATGGAGCGCTGCCCGAGCATCTCGAGCAGTGCGCGGCAGAGATCGGGCTCGAAACCCAATACCTCGGGCGGATGCACTCCGGGGCGGCGGAAGCGCCCGTCGAGCACCAGACGCGCGGCGGCTGTCGCCGTGTAGCCTGTGGTGCGCGCCATCGAGAGCAGGCCGTTTTCCGCGTCGTAGTGATCGACCAGATCCATGTGCAGGCGCGCCGGTTCGCCCTCGCGCAACACCCCTTCGAACAGAAGCCGCATGACGGTGATGTCGGCTTCGCCCGGCTCGAAACGCCACGCGCGCCGCGCCACCGTCGTCAGCGCCGGCAGGACATCGGGCGCGAAAAATCCGGCCTCGCGCAGCCTCACGATGAACTCATAGTGCGGCGCATGGCGCAGCGTCTTCTCGACGAGCGTGGGCACTTCAGACAGCGAAGCCAACAGCGTGCGGATGCCGTCCGTGTGGAACGCCACCAGCGGACCGGTCTCCGCAAACTCGATCGTCTCCGCGCCGGACAGCGGCTCCAGCGTCACGGGCTGACCGCCAATGCGGAACCTGCACGGACGCGTGTATTCATCGATGACGCTCTCCGCCGCAAACGGATTCCTGTAGAACCACGGCGGCTGCGGCGTGCGCGGCAGCCCGCCCACATAGCAGACGTAGCGGTCCAGCCGCTGAAAACGGTGGCGCGCCGCGTGCGCGGCAAGAATGTTGGACAGCCCCGGACAGACGCCGCAGTCGGCAATCACGGTAGCGCCCCGCGCCGCCGCCCGTTCCGACAGCGCCGTCGGATCTTCCTCCGTGAACGAGATGTCCACCACGTCTTTGCCGAGCTCGATCAGGCGCTCGAGCAGGCGGAAACCGATCGCTCCCGGCATCGCCGAGAGCACGATGTCCGCCTCCCCGGCGATCTCTTCGAGAACGCCGGGCTTCAGGACGTCAGCCTGCACCGTGCGGCACGGCCAGCGGGCGGCGGCAGCGAGATTCTCTGCGCTGATGTCGGCCACGGTGACCTCGTGCTCGCCGGAAAGATCGAAGACCATGGCGCGGCCGATCAGGCCGGCGCCGAGCACCGTGATGCGGCGGCGTGTCATGGCGCCTCCCGGACGTGCGCGGCCAGGCGGACGCGGATCAGTTCCAGCGCCTTCGGACCGCGGATTTCCAGCTCCTCTTCGCCGGACAGGACCAGATCCGCGTAGACGCTCGACGGCCGGATGAAGCGCTCCGCGCCGGGCTGCACGGTGGCGGCGAACTGCTCCAGCACGCTCTCGCGCGTGCGGCCGCGCTCGCGCGTGTCCCGCTCGATCCGGCGCGCCAGGCAGAGCGAGTCCGGCGCGTCCACAAACAGTTTTACGAAGAAATGTTCCCGCAGCTCCGGCCAGTGCAGGGCGAACAGCCCCTCGACGACCACCAGGCCGCGCGGCACGATCCGCTCGCCCCCGCGGGCGCGGGCGTGCGTGGCGAAATCGTACAGCGGCGCGATCACCGCTTCCCCGCGCCGCAGCGCGGCGACGTCGTGCAGGATCGCGTCGTGGTCCACCGCCGCCGGTTCATCGAAGTTCGTGCGCGCCCGCTCTTCCAGCGGCAGATGCGCCAGGTCGATGTAGTAATGGTCGAGATTGAGAACCGGAATCGAGAGCCGGGCGCCCAGCCACCGCGCCAGCTCCGTCTTGCCCGCGCAGGAAGGGCCTGCGATTCCGATCAGGCGCGACGGAACGGCGCCCGGCTCGCCCTGCATGGCTCAGGCCCTCGCAGCGGTCTGCAGTGTTTCGCCCGCCTGCGGCGGCGGCGCAGCCGCCGGCTGCAGCTTCACGCTGACCAGCTTCGACACGCCCTGCTCCTGCATGGTGACGCCGTAGAGCATCTCGGCCGCCTCCATCGTCTTCTTCGCGTGCGTGATGACGATGAACTGCGTATGCCCCGACATGTCCTTCAGCAGCGCCGCCAGCCGGCCCACGTTGGCCTCGTCCAGCGGCGCGTCCACTTCGTCCAGCACGCAGAACGGGCTTGGCTGGTACTGGAAGATCGCCATCAGCAGCGCCAGCGCCGTCAGCGCCTTCTCGCCGCCCGACAGCAGCAGCACGTTCTGCAGCCGCTTGCCCGGCGGCTGGGCGACGATCTCGATGCCCTGGTCCAGCGCGTCGCCTTCGCCCGTCAGCCGCATCTCGCCGATGCCGCCGCCAAACAGCGTGCGGAACATCTGGCGGAAGTTCTCGTTGATGACGCCGAAGGCCTCCGTGAAGCGCTTCCGCGATTCCGCGTCGATCTCCCGGATCGTGTTCTCGGTGTCGCGGATCGAATCGAGCAGATCCTGCCGCTGCGTGTTCAGGAAGTCGTAGCGCTGCTGCGCTTCCTGATACTCGGACAGCGCCTCGGGATTCACCGGGCCCAGCGCCTCGATGCGCCGGCGCAGGTCGGCGGCCTTCTCTTCCGCTTCGGCCACGGCGAGCTCGTCGATCACAGCGGGCGCTTCCGCCGAAGAACCGGCCTCTTCCGCAGCCGGAGCGGCCTGTTCCGCGGGCGCTTCGGCGGCGGCTTCTCCGGCAGGCGTTTCAGTCTCCGTCCTGAGCACGAACCGCGCGGCAGCCTCCAGCACCGGAATGCCGAGATCCCTGCGGCAGTTCTCGTCCAGGTGCTTCAGGTCGCTCTGCCGCCGCACCAGGTCCAGCTCGATCTGCGCCCGCCGGTCGTGCGCCTCGGCGAGCTGCAGCCGGGACGCCTTCACGCGCTCTTCGGACTCGGCCAGCGCCGTGCGCTGTGCGGCTTCTTTCTCCGCAAGCGCGGCCGTCTCCAGCTCGAGACGTTCCAGTTCCGCCGCCGTGCGCGCCGCGCGGTCTTCCAGCGACAGGTTCAACTCCAGCAGCTGGTTGCGCTTCAGCGCAAGCCTTTCAAGTTCCGCGGCGAGTGACGACCGCCGCGCGGCCGTTTCCTGCATCTCGCGGTCGAGCCGCGACACGGAAGCCTGCACGCTGCGCCGCCGCTCCTCGCAGCCCGCCAGCTCCACGCGGAGCACGGCGTGCTCCTCGCCCAGCGCGTCGAGCCGCTGTTTCAGCGATTCCAGCTCCGCGCGCGCCGCCTCGAGCTGCGACTCGAGCGCCGCCCGCTGCTGTTCCTTCCCCGCGGCCGACTGCGCCTTGGCTTCGCGCTCGCCGGCAGCCCGCTCGGCGTCCCGGTTGAGCCGCTCCAGCTCCACGCCCGCCAGCGACAGCCGCTGCTGCGCGCGCTGGTGCTCTTCGTTCAGCTTCCGCATCTCCTGATCGAGCAGCAGCGTTTCCTTCTCCTGCCGCTGCTGCTGTGCGCGGAGCTGCTCCAGCGCTTCCGCCAGCGCATGAATGGCCGCCTCCAGCTGCTCCAGCTCCTGCTGCGCCTCGGACAGCTCCGCCTGCCGCTGATCGAACAGGGCGGAGATCTCGCGCAGCTCGCGCTTCAGCGCCAGCGGCCCCGCGCCCGTGCGGCGCCCGCCGGTGACGGCCTGCCCGTGGTAGCAGACGCCGTCGGAAAGCAGGAAGAACAGATCCGGGTGCACCGCCGCCAGCCGTTGCGCGGCTTCGCGCGATTCAGCCAGGAAGCAGCGCGCCAGCCGCGGCAGCAGCGCCGCCGGCGCGTTCGTCAGTCCGTTCGTGAAACGGATTCCCTCGCTGAGCCGGCCAACGATCCCGGTTTCGGGGCCGATGGCCGGCTCGGGGACGGGGGAGGACACGGCAGGGGCGCTGCCGTGCAAATTCGGCTCGACGAGGAACGTGGCCCGCCCGTCGAGGTCGCCGCGCAGCAGGTCGAGGCCCTGCCGGGCTTCGTCCCACGACTTCACGACGACATATTCCAGCTCCTCGTGCAGAAACTCCTCGGCCGCTTTTTCGAACTCCGGATGCGTCAGTTCGATAAAGTCGGCCAGCACTCCCGCCGGAGCGAATCCGTTGGTCTCGCCGCGCTGTGCCGCCTGGAACAGCCGCTTCACCGACTCCGTCGTGTAGGCGCGGTGCGAAAGAATCTGATCCAGCGAGTCGCGCCGGGCGCGCAGCGAGCTGGCCTCGTGCCGCAGGGCCTCCAGGCGCTTGCGCGTTTCGGCCGCCTGGGCCCGCTTCTCCTGCAGCTCTTTCTCCGTCCGCGCGCGGCGTTCCTGCGTGGACTCGAGTTCCAGCTGACGGTCGGCCAGCTTGCGCGACAGCTCGTCCCGCGCGGCGCGGATGCGCGCCAGTTCGCCCTCCGCCGCTTCCGCGTCCTTCCGCACGCGCGTCCGGTCGCGCTCGATCGCCGAGAGAAACGACTCGATCTGGGCAAGCTGGTTGCGCAGCGAAGCGGCTTCTCCCAGCAGCGCGACCACGCGCCGGCGCATCTCCTCGAGCGCGCGCTCCCTGCCCGCCAGCTCTGCCTGCACCGAGTCGCGCTGCTGCTGTTTCGCCGTCAGCCGGGCCTGCGCATCCGCGGTGGCTGCGTCCAGCTCCTCGAGCTGCGCGGCCAGATGCGCGCGCTCCTGCTGCTGGCGGGCGGCGCGCTCGGCCAGCTGCTCGGTCTCCGACTCGCCCTGCTGCAGACGCTGTTCGATGGCGGAGATCTCGCGCGCCTGCGTGGCGATCTGTCCCTGGATGCGCTCGGCCTCCAGCCGCGCCTCCGCCGCGCGTTTGCGGGCCTCGGTCAGCGCGGCCTCCAGCCGGTAGAACTCCTCGCGCGCCTCCGTGACGGCGCGGTCTTCCTGATCGACGCGAGCCTGCAGCTCGTTGTAGGCGGCCGATGCCGCCTCCAGCTCCGCCGCCACGCGCGAAGCCTCGCGCTCCAGCAGCAGATAGCGGCCCGCCAGCGCCGTCCGGAGCTGCGTGTCCAGTTCCGCCTTCAGCTCTTCATAGCGCCGCGCCTTGCCCGCCTGCCGCTTCAGCGAGTTCACCTGGCGCGAAACCTCTTCCAGAATGTCAAACACGCGCGTGAGGTTCTGTTTCGCGCCCTCCAGCTTGGCCTCGGCCAGCCGGCGCTTGTTCTTGAACTTCGAGATGCCGCAGGCTTCCTCGATGACGGCCCGCCGGTCCAACGGCTTCGAGGACAGAATCTGGCCGATCCGGCCCTGTTCGATGATCGCGTAGGACTCCGGACCAAGCCCGGTTCCCATGAACAGCTCCTGAATGTCGCGTAGCCGCGCGATGCGGCCGTTGATCAGATACTCGCTCTCGCCCGAACGGAACAGCCGGCGCGTGACGGTAATCTCTTGCGCCTTCTCCGGCAGCGCCGCAGCCGGCTCCAGCGTGACGGCGGCAGGCGCGGCAGCCTGCTCTGCTCCCGGCTCGGCGGCCGCTTCTGCATGTTCATGAGAAGCGCCGTTGCCGTTGCTCCCGTTGCTTCCGTGGCTCCCGTTCGACTTGGGCGCCCCGGCCTCGGCGGCCGCCTTGGCCGGTTTCTGTCCCGGAATCTGAACCCGCCCCGTCGGGTCCACCAGCACCATCGTCACCTGCGCCATGCCCAGCGGCTTGCGGTCGCGCGTCCCGGCGAAGATCACGTCTTCCATCCGCGAGCCGCGCAGGCTCTTGGCAGACTGCTCGCCCAGCACCCAGCTGATGGCGTCGCTCAGGTTGGACTTGCCGCAGCCGTTCGGGCCGACAATCACGGCGATGCCCCGGCCGGGAAACCGCATCTCGGTCCGGTCCGGGAAGGACTTGAAGCCCTGAAGTTCCACGCGTTTCAGGATCAGCAAAGCCGGAATCCTCTTCTTCGTTTGACTTGTTCAGTTAGACGCGTGCGCATAGGGCACGGCCACTCGGGGGGGCAAGTTACTTTCGAGCATACACTGAATCGCAGCCGCGGGCAAGACCCCCGGTGCAACATTTTGGACTGCCTAAGGCGGCTCCCCAACATCTTGTGGCAGGGTTGCCGACCCACAAGGCAGCTGAAGTCTCACGGACGTATTCCGGAATGCCAGAGCATGGAGCTCCCGGAGCGGCTTTCACGCACGCCCGCAGAGGCCGGGTGGAAGCATGCGGGAAGGCTCAGGACTGGCTCTGCCCGGAGCCTTCGTCCCAGAAGTCGAACATATAGATCGGCTCGAGTTGGGCGCCGGGGCGGAGGCACGCCTGTTCCTTGAGATAGCCGGTGCGCAGGTCGTAAATCCAGCCGTGGAGAACAGGACGGTTGAACTTCTTCCAGGAACGCTGGATGATTGACGTCTCCGCGAGATTGTTCACCTGCTCCATGACGTTGACTTCGATCATGCGGTCCAGCCGCGCCTGAGGATCGCCAATGGCGTCGATTTCCCGGCGGTGCAGCCGGTAGACGTCCTTGATGTAGCGCAGCCACTTGTTGATCAGCCCGAAATCGTGGCGCGTCAGCGCGTTCTTCACGCCGCCGCAATCGTAATGGCCGCAGACGATGATGTGCTCCACCTCCAACACTTCAACCGCGTACTGAAGCGAGCTCAGCATGTTGAAGTCCGTATGCACGACAAGGTTGGCCACGTTGCGGTGGACGAACAGCTCGCCCGGCTGCACGCCGGTGATGTCCTCGGCGGGCACGCGGGAATCCGAGCAGCCGATCCACATGAATTCAGGCCGCTGTTGTGCAGCCTGCCGCTCGAAAAACCGCGGATCGACGTTGAGTTTTTCCTGGACCCATGCCTTGTTGGCCAGCAGAAGTCGCTTGTAGGTGTCCATGCGGGCTCCTAGAAATTCCTGGTTTCCACCGTGATGTTGCGGTACGGGGCGAGGGCCTTGAAATCTTCAACGGCCTCGCGGATGTCGTTGTCAATGTAAAGAGCCCTGGTGGCGTCGATGATGACGTGGGAATTCTCAGGGATTTTGCGGAGATGGGAGCGGAGCTCGTTCTTATTGACGAAGG
Source organism: Bryobacteraceae bacterium (assembly GCA_026002875.1). NCBI lineage: Bacteria > Pseudomonadati > Acidobacteriota > Terriglobia > Bryobacterales > Bryobacteraceae > Bryobacteraceae bacterium. The sequence goes on along the minus strand of BPGE01000001.1, from coordinate 377,923 downwards.
AGGCGTCCTTGTTGAAGCGCACAAGGTAATGACGATCCAGATTGACGACGGTCAGAGCGTCGTGATGATTGGTCCGGATGACGAAGAAAATCCCGATCAGAAAGCCGATCAGCACGCCCTTGAGCAGGTCGGTCAGCACGACCGCGACGACGGTCGACAGAAAAGGCAGGAACTGGCTCCAGCCCTGCGCGTACATGCTGCGGAACAGGGCGGGCTTGGTGAGCTTGAAGCCGACCAGAATCAGGATGGACGCCAGGCAGGCGAGCGGAATCTGATTCAGCAGTTGCGGGATGAACAGCACGCTGAGCAGCAGAAGCCAGCCGTGGATGAAAGACGACATCCACGTCCGCCCGCCCGCAAAGACATTGGCGGACGTGCGGACGACCACGCTCGTCATCGGAAGGCCGCCGAGCAGCCCGCTCACCATGTTTCCGGCTCCCTGCGCCATCAGCTCGCGGTTCGAGGGCGTGATGCGGCGGAACGGATCGAGACGGTCGCCGGCTTCAATCGAAAGCATCGTCTCGATGCTGGCGACGACCGCCAGAGTGGCCGCCACGGCCCACACTGCCGGGTCGCCGGCGCGGGAGAAATCGGGGGGCGTCAGGAAGCTGAGGAATTCCCCGGGACTTCGGGCCACCGGAAGGGTGACAAGATGCTCCGGCTCGGTAACGGCAAGAGGGGAGCCCAGCCAGCGCAGCAGAGTGTTGGTTCCCAGCCCGAACCCCACGGCCAGCAGGGGGCCCGGCATCAGCCGGAGCGGACCGGAAAGGCGCGGCTGCACGCGCTCCCAGCCCAGCATGATCGCCACCGCTCCCGCGGAGATCAGAATGGCGCCTGCGTGGGGAGCGGCCAGCGCTTCCAGGATGTCCGTCAGGGTGTTGAAGCCCGACTTCTCCAGAAACGCGAAGTTGCCGATGAAGTCCTCATCCCGCCCCAGCGCATGCGGAATCTGCTTCAGAGTGATGACGATCCCGATGCCCGCCAGCATGCCCTTGATGACCGAGTTCGGCACGTAATCGGCAAAAGCGCCCAGACGGAACACCCCCATGAAAAACTGCAGCACTCCTGCCAGAACCACGGCCATCAGGAATGCAGGGAACGAGCCCAGTGTGGCGATCGAGGAAGCGACGATGACGCTGAGTCCCGCAGCCGGCCCCGTGACGCTGACCTGCGAACCGGACAGGAAGGAGACAAGAATGCCGCCAACGACGCCGGCGATGATGCCGGAAAACAGCGGTGCTTCGGAAGCCAGCGCGATGCCCAGGCACAGCGGCAGAGCCACCAGAAACACGACCGTCCCGGCGGGACCATCGTAACGGAAGAAATTGCCCCTGTTCGGATCCAGCACGCCCGCTCCGGTCCATGAACCCGTCTCAGCCCGGCGCGGTTCGATCCCGGTCGTCGTCGATGCCATGGCCCAGCTCCGAGAGTGGAATGCCGTTGGCTTCGGTTATATCACAGGGACCTGGGCGGCAGGCGTCAGCCCATCCAACCGGCGTCTGAACCCCCGCCGCGGCGCGCCGCGCAAACGCGGGCTCCCGCCGTGCTAGATTGTTGAAACGGGCGGAAGCCGGAGATGGGCATACGCTACCTCATCGTTGTCGGTACCGTATTCGCGCTCTGCGTGATGAGCCCGTTCCGGCCCATTCTCGGGCTGTATGGTTACTACTGGTTCGCCATGATGCGGCCCGACATCCTGTCCTGGGCCGGTCCGAACCGCTACTCGCTGATCATCGCCGTTGTCGCCCTGTTTTCCAATTCCATCCGCATTCTGCGCAATCTGCCCCTGCTGATTCTGAACCCGATCCTGCGCAACCTCGCGCTCTTCTTCCTCACCGTGACGATCTCGGTCATCGCCGCCGTGGACGCCTCGCTGTGCTGGGACCGCTACCTCCTCTTCTCGAGAATGTTCCTGATGGCGCTCATCATTCCGCTGGTGATCGAGACCCGGGAAGAGCTGAGATGGTTTTTCATCGTCGTGGCCGGATCGCTCGGATTGCTGGGTTCGAAATTCGGCCTCTGGGGCCTGCTCCGGGGCGGAGTCGTGGTCACCCAGGGCTATGGCGGCATGCTCAGCGACAACAACACCATGGCCCTTGCTTTCGCGATGGCCATCCCCTTGTGCTGGTTCTCCCGGCGCCTGGTGCCCTGGAAATGGGCCCGTCTCGGATTTCTCGCCGCGGCCATCTGCTGCGCTGCCGCCGTCATCTTCACGCACAGCCGCGGCGGCATCCTCGCGGTGGGCATCGGCCTGCTGGCCGTGCTCATGTGCGAGCGCCGGAAGATGCTGGCCATCGGAGTGCTCGCTCTCGGCGTCGCTCTCGTCAGCTACCTCGTCTGGGACACCCTCACCATGAGGATGTCCACCCTCGAGGACCCCATGAAGGACGCCAGCGCCAGAAACCGCATTCTGATGCTCAAAGCGGCGCCGAAATTGTGGATGGATTACCCGTTTTTCGGCGTCGGCTTCACCGAAGCCAACCAGCAGCGGCTCCTCTTCAAATACATCGATCCCAGCCAGGCCTCTTGCTGCATCGGCCTCGTGCTGCACAACACCTGGGCGCAGATTCTCGTCGACAGCGGCATCTTCGCTTTCCTCCTCTACATGTGGCTGCTCTTCAGCACAATCTGGCGCAGCTGGTTCCAGGCCAGGCGCCTCGAGCGCGAAGGAAGAGGGGAAGAGGCTGCCCTGCTCTACGGCGTCGCCTGCTCGCTCGTGACCTTCCTCGTCGGGGCCACTTTCCTTTCACGCACGGGCTTCGATCTCTTCTATGTCCTCCTGTGCACGTTCGGAGCCTGGCTGAATGTCGGGAAACGCGCCGCCGAAGTCCCGGCAGCCGTCATGCCTCCGCCGCCTCCCGCTCCCGCGCCCGCACCCGAGGAAGGAACTGAAACCGCAGTGCCCGCCGCGGGCTCGCCAGAGCCTGCGCCCCGCATCCGGTCAGGACGCGGCGGGCTCATCCGTCCTCCCGCGTCGCGGCTGAGACAGGAAATTTGAATTCAGCACGCGCCCGAACGCGCCGCAAAACCGCGAGCCTGCCGGCTCAACGGGAATCCAGCCCCTGCAGGCTCGCCGGAGCGGCTGCAGCCGTGCTGCATTTCCGGACGATCCTGCCCCTGTCCCCGAGGAAGATGCGATGGCCCCGCCACCACGCCGAGCGGCCGCACCACGCTGCCGCCCAGATGGCGAACGCAAACAGATCCCACAGAGGAATGAGCGGCGCCGCCAGCAACGCGGGCCAGTGGCGGAGCACCGCGAAGCCCGCAAACGCGCCCATCGCGCTCCGGGCCAGCCATAGCGCCGCGGCTGCGCCGAAATTCCCGGCCGCCAGATTGGCCAGCGCCCACAGGCCCGCGTGCGTCACCGGCATGCCCGCAAACCCCCCGGGCCGCGAAAACCGGATGGTGCGCGCCCACCGCAGCTGATGCCGCCACACGGAGCGCCAGTCCGGGTCGGCGAGATACGTCAGCACGGCGGCATCCGCGAATGCGGCGCGCTTGCCCAGCGCCACGATCCGCGATGCAAGCTGGTAATCGTCAGCAATGTAATCGTCGAACGAGCCAAAACCGCCGATAGCCTCCAGATCCGCCCGCCGGAAACACAGCGTCGAACCGAAGCCGAACTCGCGCACGCCCACGAACGGCGCCACCAGCGCGGACGGCATGAAGTCCGTGGCGATGCCCAGCGCTTCAAAACAGCCTGGCAGGGACGAAGCCCGCGCATGGTACAGGCAGGTGACCACCCCGACTCCCGGCTCGTGAAGCCGCGCCACAATCCGTCTCAGATAATCCGGCGTGACGAGGATGTCGGCGTCGTTGACCACCAGCACTTCGTGGCGCGCCTTGCGGCTCAGGCCCTCCAGCACCCCGGTCTTCGCGTTCAGAGCATCCGTCTGGATGATTTCGATCCGCGCCTGCGCCGCCGGATGCTGTTCAAGCAGCCGCCTCAGTACGGGAATCGCCGGATCGTCCGCCCTCTGGAAGCCGATCAGCAGCTCGTACTCGGGATAGTCGAGCCGGAGGTGCGACGCCACGGCCTCTTCCAGTTGCGGATCGAGCCCGTAAACAGGCTTCAGAATGGAGACCGGCGGCCACGCGGCGGGCGGCTGCGCGGGCGCAAGGCGCGCGCGCAGAGAGAAGCCCGCCGACGCCGCCAGCGCCGCCGACTGATACAGCAGGGCCACCGCCGCCGCGCCGAGAAGAAGCCACTCGATCAAAGCGCCAGCAGCGCAACGCCGGCCGCCGCCAGCATCGCGCCCCCCCAGCGCTTCCACCCCACGCGCTCCTTCAGGACAACCCGCGCCAGCAGCGTCTCCACGACGAGGCTCGCGGCGGTGGCGGGCACGGCAAACGAAAGATCGGCGATGCGGAGCAGTTGCGTGAACGAGAAAAAGGAGGCCGCCAGGAAAACGATTGACAGCGGCACTTTCCATCGCGCGCCGCCGCGCCGCATGCCATGCGATTGCAGCAGGTCCGCGCAGGCAGTGCACGCCACCACCGCGCCCACCAGCAGCCATTGCGCCGTCACGCCGCTTCTCCCTTCTCCGCGCCGGCTTCCTCTCCCTGCCGCTGCATTTCCGCCCCTCCCGCCGGCGTCAGCGACGTCAGCGCCGCGCCCCCCGTAATCAGAACCGCTCCAGCCCAGCGGGTCAGGCTCACATGTTCGCCCAGAAAAGCCGCCCCCATCGCCGCGTTCAGGATGTAGCCCACCGCCGTGATCGGCAGCACGAAGGAGAGGTCGGCGATCTGCAGCAGCCGCAGCCGCAGCAGCATCCACGCAATCAGAAGAAAGATCCCCGCGACCGCTGCCGGCTCGAGCAGCGCCAGCACCGGCCCCGCCCCCGCTGCGGCGCGCTTCATCCCCACGGAAAGGGCGAAGTTGCCGGCGGCGTTCAGCACAATCACGCCCGCCGTGTGCCACAGCGCCCTGGCATTCATCGGCGCTCAGTCTCCGCTGGCGGCGACCGTCTCCCGGGCCGGTTCAGCCTCTGCTTGCCCCTTCTGTTCGGCGACGAACTGCTTGCGCTTCGCGCGCAGGCTCAGATACTCGCGCGCTTCCTTGTAAAGCCTCTTCACGTCGCCGTTCAGCACCGCCTTGGCCACCACGCGGAACGCAGCCTTCGGCCGGTAGTAATATTCGTCGTAAAACCGCTGCACCCAGTCCACCAGCTCCGCGCGGTCGAGACCCGGGTAAACGATGTTCGGAAGTTGATGGCCGCTCTCGTCCGTCATCGATACCCCGATCTGGATCAGCCCGTTCTTCTGCGCGTAATCGTAAAATTCCGTGCCCGGGTACGGGTGCGCGATCGAAACCTGAATCGTCTCCGTATCGAGCTCCTTCGCGAACTCGATCGTGCGCCGGATCGACTCCCGCGTCTCGCCCGGCAGCCCGACGATGTAATCCGCGTGAATCGTCAGCCCCAGCTTGTGCGCGTTCTTCGTGAACCGCCGCGCCATCTCCACCGTGGCGCCCTTCTTGATGTTCTTCAGGATCTGCGGGTCGCCGGATTCGTATCCGACAATCAGCAGCCGCGCGCCGGCGTCCTTCATCGCAGCCAGCGTGTCATAGTCCGTCGTCACGCGCGACGTGCAGGACCACGTCACGCCCAGCGGCGCCAGCTTCTTGCACAGTTCAATCGTCCGCGCGCCCTTGTAGTTGAACGTGTCATCGTCGAAGAAGATCTCTTTCAGCCCCGGAAAGTTCTCCTTCGCCCATTTCACTTCCGCCACCACATCATCGACGGACCGCAGCCGCCACCGGTGCCCGGAGTGCGTCTGCGGCCACAGGCAGAACGTGCACAGTGCGGGGCATCCGCGCGACGTGTACAGGCTGATGAACGGATTCAGCAGGAACGGAACGTTGTAACGCCGGAAATCGAGATCCCGCTTGTAGACCTTCGTCACCCACGGCAGCGCGTCCAGGTCTTCAATGTAGGGCGCCTCAGGATTGTGGACGATGCGCCCGTTCTTCCGGAAGCTGGCGCCGGGAATCTCCTCGAGCGGCTTCCCGTTGGCGTACTCGACAATCTGGTAATCGAACTCCCGGCGGATGACAAAGTCGATCGCCGTATGGGCCAGCGCCTTCTCCGGCTCCACCGTCACCGGCGGACCGACAAAGCAGACCTTCAGCTTCGGGTTCGCATCCTTCATCATCGACGCCATGCGCACGTCGACGTCGAAGCCGGGCGTGGACGTGAACAGCACCAGCAGCTCGAAGTCCTTCGCCATCGCCACCGTCTGCTCGATCGAAATCTTGTGCGGCGGCGCATCGACGACTTTCGAGTCCGGCAACATTCCGGCGGGGTAGCAGAGCCAGACCGGATACCAGTACGACTCGATTTCGCGGGTGGCCGGCCAGCGCGAGCTGGCCCCGCCGTCAAAGCCCTCGAACGAGGGCGGGTTCAGGAAAAGCGTCCTCATGCAATTGGACCCAGGCCAGTGATCGACCGCTAAGCTTCTATTCTACCAGCCGATAGCGCCCGCCGCCGCTCCGGCGCGCTCCCGCGCCCCTCTCAAGCCCTTCGAACAGGAAGCCCTCCTGCCCGGACAGGACGGAACACCCCCTGCCCTCTCCCCGCCCTGCCGGAAACCTCCAGCCCCGTCATCCCAGCCGCAGGCAGCCTCCGTTGCCCTGCTCAGAAACTCGCCTGCAGCCCGCCCAGCACCGTGCGCCCGAACACCTCCCGCCTCCACTGCGCCCCGCCCGCCGCCAGGATCTCGTCCCGCACACGGTCCCGGTTCGTCAGGTTGTTGCCCTCCACAAACAGCCGCAGCCGCCCGGTCAGCCTCTGGTACAGCGCCACGTCCACGCTCGCCGACCCGCCGAACGAACTCACGTCGCCATTGGCCTTGTAGTCATACCGCCGGCTCACGAAATTCGCCATCACCGACAGCGAAGTACCCCATCTTTCGTCGCTGAAGTCGCCGCCGAAATTCGCAATCCACCGCGGCTGCTCCTTGAACGGGCGCACACGCCCCGCGGCGTCCCGCAGCTCCGATTGCAGCACCGTCTGGTTCGCCCAGAACGAAAACGGCTTCGCCCACCGCGGCACATACGGCGCCAGCCGCAGACGCTGTTCGAACTCCAGCCCGCGCGTCCATCCGTCGCCCGCATTGCGCACCTGAAACACTTCCCTCCCCTGCCTCCATTCCCCCGCGCCCGTTTCCTCGATCACCCCGCGGATCTCTTTATGGAAACCGTTCACCGAGAACGTCGCAAATCTCGTCGCATAATCCAGCCCCGCGTCATAGCTCCACGCCCGCGCCGGCTCCAGATCCGGATTGCCCAGCACCAGCTTCGTCGCCGAAATGTTTTCATACGGCGCCATCTCGTCGAACTTCGGCCGCGCCAGCACGCGCGAGACCGCCGCCCGCAGCGTCATGTTCTGCGTCGCGCGGTAGGTCAGGTGCGACGACGGGTTCACGTCCACAAACACCCGCGGCGCCGCCCAGCCCCCCGCCGACCACGCGTCCGCCCGCACTCGCTCGTACCGCACCCCCGGAGTCCACGACAACCTCTCCGTCAGCCGGATCCGGTTCTGCACGAATCCTGCCGCATAGTCCTCGTTCAGCCGGTAGCGGTCCTTCGCCTCCCCCGTGAACCGCACCGTCCCGTCTGGCTGCACCTCGAACCGGTCGCGGTCCTTCACCCGCCCCCGCCACCTCAGGCTCGCGCCGAACTTCCACTCCTGCCACACCAGCGCCCGTACCGGCACGGACACCGCGGAGGAAAACAGCCAGGTCTTGTCCGTCTTGAACTCCGGCTCCAGCGTCCGCTTGTCCGCTGCCGCCGCTCCGCCCGTCACCCTGTAAGCGAGCCGCCAGCGGTCCTTGTCCTCCCCCGAGCCGAACCATCCCGCCTGCGTGTCCACGATGAGCCCCGAACTCCGCGCATAGCGGTGGTTCACCGTCATGCCCAGCGTCTGCTGCACCTTCGCCTCGAACTCCTCTTCCTGCGTCGTCAGCACGCCCGCCGCCGAACGAATCTGCCGCAGCCGGTCCTTCGTGTTCGCAAACCGCAGCAGAACGGGCTTCAGGTGCACGTCCCCGAACCGCTCCGAATACACGCCGAAATTGCCGAAGAAATTCGGCGACCGCTGCGGCTGACGCTCCCGGTCGCTCTCCGCGTTCCCGTTCGGATACAGCACCGCCCTCTCGATCGGCAGCACGTCGTCCAGCCAGTCGAACGTGCCCGAAAACCCGTAGCGCCGCCCGAACCGTCCTCCCGCCGAGACCTGCCCCTGCGTCACGTCATTGGAAAAAGAGTTGCGCCGCGCGCCGTAGCCCAGGCGCCCGTCCAGGTGCCACTGCTGCGGAATCGGACGCGTCGCCACATCCACGCGCCCGGCAAGCCCGTCGCTCTCGAACTCCGCCGTCGGGTTGCGGATGATCCGCACGCTCTCCACCGCCGACGACGGCAGCCGGTTCAGCTGCAGCTCGCGCTTCTCGCCGCCGTCCGGGATCATCACTCCGTCCACCTGCGTGCGGCTGAACTCCTTGTCCAGCCCCCTCAGCCGCACGTCCTTGTCTCCGCCCGGAGGTCCGCTCATGAACACTCCCGGCATCCGCGCCACCACGTCCGACAGCCGCCGGTTGTTCCGCGTCGCAATGTCGTCCCGCGTCAGTCCCGTCTGGAACACCGGCTCGTCCAGCCGGATCTGGTCGAACGTGCCCGCGTTCACCTCCACCATCGTCGCCAGCGGCGCCGGCTCCAGCCGCAACTCGATTGCTTCTCCTGCCCGCGCCTGCGCCACCAGCGGCGCGAAGCCCGCCGCTTCCACCGTCAGTGTGTGCAGGCCCGGTCCAACGCGCTCGAAGCGGAATTCGCCCCCTTCGTCTGTCACGGCTTCCCGCCCCGGAGAACCCTGCAGCACCACCTTTGCCCGCGCCACCGCGGCGCCGCTCCCGTCCAGGACCCTGCCTTCCACCGCCGTCTGCGCTGCCGCCGGAACCGCCACGAGCAGCACCGCAGCAGCCGCCGCCGCACGGCGTTTCCCTGCCTCCGCCGTCCCGCCCGCGCGTCCGCGCTTTCGCAGCCGCTTTGCCGCCACCCGGTTCCACCACATCAGAAACCCGCTCACAAACAGCAGCCCCGGCGCCAGCCCCAGCGGAATCCACAGCGCCCGCAGCGCCGCGCCCGGCCAGCCCGCGTCCGTGAAGTGGCCCTTGTGAATTTGCCCGGCGACGGCCAGCGCCTTCTGCGCCGGCGGCAGCGCGCGGAAGTCTTCCACCCGCAAAACGGTTGCAGTCGCCGGATCCAGCCACACCCGGCTGTGCCCGTGCGTGTGGCCGTCGAAAGGCGTCTTCACCCGCGCTTCCACCGGCTCGCCGGCTTTCCTCGGAAACCGGATCTGCGCGATCCGCCCGCCCGGCACGGCGCTCTCCGCCGCTGCCGCCAGCAGCGCCGCCGGCGCCCGTCCGGAATTCTTGCCCAAGGCGGATTTCCACTCCGGCTTCGGCTTCTCCGGCACGCCCGCCAGCCGCCGCGCCGCCTCCGGCCAGGCGAAGATCATGCCCGTGACGGCGAAAAAGGCGAGCCCGGCGCTCGTCCAGAAGCCCCCCGCGCTGTGCAGGTCCCAGTTCACCCGCTTCCAGCCCGCGCCCTTGTGCACGCCCAGCCGCTTCCGCCATAGCCCCGGCCCCGGCCACCAGATCACAATGCCCGTCGCCGCCAGCACCAGCAGGATCCCGGCCAGAACGCCGTTCGCCTTCCGCCCGCTCTTGCCCGCCAGCAGATCATGATGCAGTTCGCGCAGCCAATGCCATGCGCCGCTCCGCCGGTCGGCTTCCCGCAGCACGGCGCCCGTGGCGGGGTCGATGACCACGAAAAGGTCCCTCCGCTGGGAACCCTCGTTCCTGGTGTCTTGCAAATGAAAAACGGTTGCATTTCCGAACCGGTCGAACCGCACGTCCTGCAGCCGCATCCCCGGCCGCTCGCCCAGCAGCCGCGCGGCGGTCCGCTCCACCGGCTCTGCCTCCGCCGCCCGTCCCGCGGCCGCGTCTGCGCCCAGCTCGAACTCGGGCGCATAGACCAGAAGCGCTCCAGAAAGCCCGATCACGGTCAGCGCCAGGCCCGCCGCCAGCCCGGCATACAGATGAACCTGAAATACCCACCCGCGCCAGCGGCTGCCGCGGGGATTCGACCAGAACCTCATCCTGAGGGGAGTCTAACATGAAATGCAAACCAGTTGCAATAAAAAAGCGCCGCCCAAACGGAGCCGCGCGGGAGCAGCCCGAAGGGCTGCGACCAAGCGGTTAAAACACAACCTCCCCAACCCTCCAACACCCCCCATCGCGCGCGCAGCGCGCGACCATCGCACAAACGGAGCCGCGAGGGAGCAGCCCGAAGGGCTGCGACCGAGCGGTTAAAACACAACCTCCCAAACCTTCCAACACCCCCCATCGCGCGCGCAGCGCGCGACCGATCGTTCCAACACCCTCCCCCACACGTTTCCCCTCGCCCTTACCCCCGGCTTCCCCTCGGCCTTGGCCCCGGATTTCCCGCCACCCTTCCCAACGGGTTTCCCCTCGGCCTTGGCCCCGGATTTCCCGCCACCCTTCCCAACGGGTTTCCCCTCGGCCTTGGCCGATGGCTGCATCCCAACCGTGCCGCCCGCGCCCTCACCAACGGATTTCCCCTCGGCCTTGGCCGATGGCTGCATCCCAACCGTGCCGCCCGCGCCCTCACCAACGGATTTCCCCTCGGCCTTGGCCGATGGCTGCATCCCAACTGTGCCCGCTCCCGGAAACCACTCCCCCGCAACCCCCACCCAAACCCAAAACCGCGATTTTACGAAACGAACCGAAACGGCCCGCCGCAAACGGCGCTGCGCAATCGAAGCCGCCCGAAAGCCGTCCCCGGCGCTGCAACCAGGCGCTTCCCCATCGCGCCCTGCCGGCCGATCACCCGCATCGCCCCTTCCCGGCGGGCGGTTCTCTCCGGAGCGGCCGACCCCAGCTCGGGCGCACAACACACAAGGTACCAGCCGCACGCACCCGCCCCAGAAATGCCGCGCTTTCCTCTTACAGCACCACTCGCCGGTCCCCCTCGCGGCGCGTCACCCGCTCCCGGTCCAGAAACTCGAGCAGCGGAATCGCATACTTCCGGCTCACGCCCGTCCACTCCTTGAATTCTCCGACGCCGAACCGCTGCCCCTTCCGCTGCCTCACCATCGCTTTCAGCCTCTCCGCCGTGTCCCGGTGCAGCAGCAGCTCCGGCGACACGCGCACCAGCCGCCCGTCCTTGATCATCAGCTGCAGCAGCGTCCTCGCCCGCGCCTCGTCCACCCCTGCCTTCTTCAGTGCTTCGCTCACCGGCGGCGCCTCGAAGCCGGCGTCCCGGAACACCCGCTCGATCCGCTCCTCGGCCTCCGACTCTTCCGCCTTCTTCCGGGGAACGAAACTGCGCAACCGCAGCGTCTCGCCCTCCGCCGCAATCTCGGAGTCCGCCTCCAGCACCGCCTCCAGCCACCCGGCATCCAGTCCCGCCGCCGCCCTCGGCATCCCCGCCAGCAGCGGGTTCTCCGCATGGAACCGCGCCAGCCGCTCCCTCAGCCGCCGGGCTTCTTCCAGCACCCGCGTCTGCACGGCGGCGCGGGGACGCTCTCCGCGAATCCAGACAAGACCCGCCTGCGGGACCATCGTTTGCAGGATCTCCACTGTCAACCCAGCCCGTCCTGCGAGCGCCGCGGCATCTACGCCCCAAGGCTGCTCGGCTGCCCACAGGGCCAGTTTCTTTTCGAGACCCGCCTTTTCCACTTCCGCCAGCCTGGCAGCCGCCGCTTCTTTCTTCATCCGCAACAGCGGCTGCGGATCGATCACGACGCCGCCCCCGATCGTCACCACCGGAGAAAACTGCCGAAGAATAAACCGGTCGCCCGGCGCCAGCAGCACAGGATGTTCGAGAAGAATCCGCACCAGCCCCGAACTGCCCGGCGCCAGAGCCCGCCGCGCATCGAACAGCCGCACCTCCGCCGTTGTCTCCGCCGTCCAGGCATGAAAGTGAACGGGCGCGCCATGCCGCAGTTCGCGCGCGCCTGCCAGCAGCTCCACGCGGCAATCCACGGCGCCCGTCGCCTGCCACCGCCCAGGTGCCGTCAGCGTCATTCCGCGCTGCAACTCTGCAGCCTCGACCCCCGCCAGATTCACCGCCGTCCGCTGCCCTGCCACGGCTTCTTCCACCATCTCGCCGTGCACCTGAAGCCCGCGGATGCGCAGCCGCCGTCCGCCCGGCTGAATTTCCACGTCTTCGCCCGCGCGGAACCGCCCCGCCACCAGCGTTCCGGTCACCACCGTCCCGAACCCGCGCAGCGTGAACGACCGGTCCACGGGAAGCCGGGGAATTCCCTGCCGGTCCTTCTCCGGAATCTGCGCAGCGAGCCGGACCATCTCGGCCCTCAGCTCCCCGAGTCCTTCCCCGGTCGCTGCACTGACCGCCACCACGGGCGCGCCGTCGAGGAACGATCCCCGCACCAGCTCGGCGGCTTCCAGCCTCGCCAGCTCCAGCATGTCGGCATCGGCCAGATCTTTCTTCGTCAGCACCACCAGTCCGTGCCGGACGCTCAGCAGCCGGCAGATCTCGAAATGTTCCCGCGTCTGCGGCTTCACGCTTTCGTCCGCTGCGATCACCAGCAGCACCGCATCGATGCCCCCTGCGCCCGCCAGCATGTTCTTCACGAACCGCTCATGCCCCGGCACGTCCACGAACCCGAAACGCACGCCGCCCGCCTCCAGGTGCGCGAAGCCGAGATCGATCGAAATGCCGCGCCGCTTTTCTTCTTCCAGCCGGTCGGTGTCAATCCCCGTCAGCGCCCGCACCAGCGCCGTCTTCCCGTGATCGATATGGCCTGCCGTGCCGACGATAATGTGTTTCATGAGCCCTGCCGCGGCCCGTCTCCGTCCGGAAACGGCCCTGCTGCTTCTCATCCTCGCCGCCGGCGCCCTCTCCGCGCAAACTCCTCCGCAGGAGGAGCCGCCGACGTTCCGCTCCACGGCGGCGCTGGTCAGCGTGGACGTGCTCGTCACGCTGAATGGCTCGCCGGTCACCGGACTGCGCGCCGAGGACTTCATCGTCCGCGAAGACGGCGTTCCGAAACCCGTCGAGTCGTTCTCGCACACGGCCGCCCCGCTCCAGGTTCTGCTTCTGCTCGACGTCTCCGGCAGCATGGGCAGAATGTTGCGGCAGGCTGCCGAAACCGGCGCGCAGGCTCTCGCGCAACTGTCTCCGCAGGACGAAGTGGCCGTCTTCTTCTTCGCCCGCCGCGCCCGCCTCCACCAGGAGCTCACGCCCGAAAAACAGCTCGCCGCGCGCGCCCTGCGGGAAGCCGCTGTCGAATCGGGGCTCGGCGCCGGCACCTCGCTCAACGACGCCTTGCTGCAAGCTGCAGCCTATCTCGAAAAGCTCCCGCCCTTCTCCGGGCGCCGCGCCCTCATCGTCCTCACGGACAACGGCGGCGTGCATTATCAACTGCCGGACGAAACGGTGATCCGTGCGCTCTCCCGCGTCAACGCCGTCGTCAACGCCATCGTTCCCGAAAACGTCCGCCCGCCGGAAACGCCGCGCGGCGCCGATGTCAACCCGGACTTCACGCCGGCCAACATCTTCCGGATCTCCGAGTCGACCGGCGGCGAGGTGATGCGCGCGCGCGACGCCGGCCGCCGCCTTCATGAACTCATCGAGCGCATCCGCAGCCGGTACAACCTCACCATCCGCCCGTCTCCCGCGCCTCCCGGATCGTTCCGCAGCCTTTCCGTCGGACTCGCCCGCCCGCCGCAGGAAGCCCGGCGCTACCAGATCCGCTCGAGAAACGGCTATTACATCCCGGAAGACGACACGCGCTGACGTCCTGGCGCCATCACCGGAATTTCCGGGCTTCGGACGCGTCCAGCGCGCAACGGAACCGCCCGCCCCGCGCCAGCCCCGTCACGCCATAGATGCTCACGTCATTCTCCGGAGTCGCCCCGCGCCCCGCCTTCGCCAGCTCGTCGGCTGTGGGCAGCCGCTTGCCCGCCCACTCGCAGAATGCCTTCTCGTCTTCCGGAGAAACTGCGCGCAGGCTGCGTCCGGTCTCGCCTGCGAAACGCGCGTACGCCTCCTGCGAGACCGGCTCCTTATCGATGTAAAATGCAGGCAACTTCGCCGGCTTTTCCCACGATGGAACCTGGAATTCTCCCTCCGGCACGATCACCATCTCGCCCGCCGGAGTTTTCAGAATCGGCCGCGAGGAGCGCCTGACGGCCACGGACGTCCGGATCTTGTCGAGATTCGCGAGCGTCAGTCCGATGAACAGCAGCGTCACCCCGGCCACGAGCGCCAGGATCGCGGCAACCACTTTCCTCCCGGCGACAGCCATCCCGTCACTTCCCCAGCCGCTTCAGCAGGATTCCGTAGCCCACTCCCGCCTCGTCAGCCGTCTTCGCCGCCTGAAACGCCATGAGCCGCCCGTCCGTGCTCACCACCGGATTGGATGCTTTCCATCCCTCGTAATCATTGAAAAAAGTCAGCCGCTCAAAGCTCTTTCCGGTTCCGTCCAGCCTGAGCTTCCAGATGTCGATGTCCCGGAATTTCTCCGTCCTGCCCCGCAGCACGGCTTGCCGGTCGCTCTCCACGCAAGTATGCAGGCCATCCGGAAAGATGCCCTCCACTTCGTTGTAGCTCCCGATCGCTTCCGTCTGATTCACCCGCCGTCCTGTTTCCAGGTCCAGCGTCCACACGGACGCTCCCCCGCCCCGCTCGTAGCAGGTATACGTGAGCTTCCGGTCGCTGTCGAAAAAATCCTGGGCTTCCAGCGTGCAACTGTCGTCCGGGCTCTCCACCACCACGCGCCGGTTCTTCAGTTCCGCCTTCTCCACGTCCACATCCGCCACCCAGATCCGCGACCGCCGCGGCGCGAGTTCCGGATTCTGCCCGGCGGTTTCCGCGAACGCGATCCGCAGAGCCCGTTTCGACACCGCCGCGCCCTCGCTCATCTTCTGCCCCAGCCGCACGGGCTTCGCTCCCGGCTGATTCCGCAGCAGCCACAGTTCGTTGTCCCGGTGCCGGCTGGTGCGGATGTCGGTGAACCGCTCAGGTCCGATCAGCAGATAGTCGCCGTTGGCCAGATGCATCACGCGCAGAAACGCCGCGCCCGGCACGCTGCATGTCAGGCAGCGGATCACGCGCGTCCCCAGATCGATGACGAACGCATCTCCAAAGCTTTTCGCCATGAACGCCACCCGCCGGTTGTCCGGAGAAAAGTCCGCGCGTTCGCCGAAATGCGTCAGGATCTCCGTGTCCGGGGGCAGCGCGTCGAGCGGGCTGCCCTTCTTCAGCGGCGCCTGGCCGAGTGCGAGCAATCCCGAAGCCGCCAACAGCGCGATCCTCTTCATCGCGTCACCTCCCCGAACCCGATGTACTGCACTTCTTCTTCGAGCTCGATGCCGAACTGCTCCCGCACCCGCCTTTTCAGCTCAGCCACAAGCGACAGGAACTCAGCCGCCGTGCCGCCGCCCGCATTATACAGAGTGTTGGCGTGATCGGCGGAAACGCGGATGCCGCCCGCCGCCAGCCCCTTCGCTCCCGCCCGGTCCAGAAACCACGCCGCGGGCACCTTGCCGCCCTTGATCACCTCCGCCGGCGCCGCCGCGCGCGCCCGTTCCGGAAGATTTTCCCAGAGGAGATTTTTGAAAATACTGCCGGCGCATTTCATTTCCGGCGGATATTTCCGGTTCCGGATGGCCAGAATTTCCCCGGCTCTGGACCGCATTTCCGCCGCGTCGCCCCAGGGGAATGCGAATTCCGCCGAAAGGATCAGCCACGGCTCCCCCTTGAGCCGCCGCCGCTTGAACTCGCTTTCCCGGTAGCGGAACCCGCAGCCTGCGTGGTCCGTTTCCCGGATGGCCGCGCCGTCGAAATACCGCACGCGCACGATCCGGTCCGAAATCGAAGCTCCGTACGCGCCCGCATTCCCGTAAATGGCCGCGCCCACATTGCCGGGAATCCCTGTCATCGGCTCATAGCCCTGCAGACCTGCCTCGATCGTCGCGTCGACCAGCGATTGCAGCGCCGCTCCGGCTTCCGCCCGGACGCAGCGGCCTTCCACCCGGATCTGCGAGCCGTCGTAGCGCAGCACGGCGCCCGGGAATCCATCGTCGGACACGATCAGGTTCGTCCCCATCCCGATGACCACCCATGGCGCGCCGCTGCCCCGCACGGTGCGCACGGCCTCGACAAACGCCGCTTCGTCGTGCGTGCAGGCGAACACCGCCGCCGGCCCGCCCAGCCCGAACCGCGTGTGCCGCCACAGCGGCTCGTTCAGAGTAACCTGTAACAGTGGGATTTCGGCGAGGCGCTGCTGCGCCTCTTCCAGACCCGTCATCGCTCTCAATTGTAGGGGACTCTTCGCCATGCCTGCCAGCTTTGCCGGTTTCCCGCCGGAGGCGCTGAAATTCTTCCGGCAGCTTGAGCGCAACAACCGCCGCGAATGGTTCGAGCAGCGCAAGCAGACGTTCCTCGAAACCGTCCGCGCCCCCATGGAAGAGCTCGTGGCCGCCATCGACGCCGCACTCGCGGCGTTCGCTCCGGAAGCGGTCACCCTGCCTGAGCGCGCCATCTACCGCATCTACCGCGATACGCGCTTCACCTCCGACAAGACGCCCTACAAGACCCACATCGCCGCTTCTTTCTTCCGCTCGGATCTCGGCCGTCATGTCGCCGGCGGCTACTATTTCGAAATCTCCCACCGCCACGTCGGCATCGCCGGCGGCGTCTATATGCCGACACCCGAAAACCTGCGCCTCATCCGGCTTCACATTCTCGAACATCACGAGCGCTTCGACGCCGCCGCCCGCGAGAAAAAGCTCCTCGCCGCCATGGGTCCTCTCACCGGAGACCGCCTCTCCCGCCCGCCGAAAGGTTTCCCGCCTGATCATCCCGCGATCGAGTGGATCAAGTTCAGGCACTGGTACTTCTGGAAGGAGCTCCCCGCCGAACTCGCCACGACGCGCCGGCTTCTGCCGGAAATCGTCCTCCGCTTCCGCCTCATGAAGCCCGTCATCGATTTCTTCAACGAGCCGCTGCTCGCCGCCCGGAAGAAACATCTCCCGCTCACGGCCGGCTGGGCCTGACGTCCCGCAGCGCTGCGCCCGGCCTTACGGATGGCTGAACTCGTGCGCCCGCGGGATCAGCTCGCGGTAGACATCCTCGGGCACATGCGTCTGCCAGTGCCCCGCCCACATCGCCCAACCGGTCGCTCCGCAGAAAATCGCCGCGATCGCCGCCGCCATCGCCCACGCCGGCACGCGGCGCTTCACTCCAGCCACGTGCATGTCCAGCGTGTTCTCCACAGGGCACACGGCCACGCATTCCAGACACCCGATGCACTCGGCCGAACGGATTTGCACGAGCCTGTCCACCGGCAGCCGCTCCGGGCACGCCTTCGCGCACTTCGCGCAGTCGATGCACGTTGCGGGATTCCGTCGGATCCGCAGCGGACTCAGCAGCGCCGCCAGCCCCATCAGCGCGCCGTACGGGCACAGATAGCGGCACCAGAAGTTCTGCACGAAGATCGAGGCGACAACCAGAATCGCAAGCACGACCGCCGCCGTCACGCCAAGGTAGCGGAAGAAGTTCAGCATCTTCACGTCCGCCACAATGCCGTATGGCGAAGCCAGGAACTGGCGGATCGCCTCGGCGGACATCGTGCCCACCGCGTACACGAACAGCCCCAGCAGCACGTACTTCAGGCTCCGCAGTCCGATGTCGAGCCATCGCGGCAGGAAGAAGTTCCGCCGGAACGTGTCCCGGCCAAGCTTCCACAAATACTCCGAAACCGTTCCCACCGGGCACAGCCAGCCGCAGAACGATTTCCGCAGCAGCAGCGACAGGCCCGTGAAGGTCATGAACAGCACCATCGCCGCCGGGTGAATCGCCGGAATGCGGCCCGTCTCGAAGAAGTACTTCGTGTTCATCATCCCGGCGATCGGGAGCCAGCCCTCGACACCGGGCGGGCGCGAGACAACCGCAATGCCGCCGGTCTCATAGGCTCTCACCCACAGGTAGAACTCCACGCCGATCCACACGTTCAGCAGCAGGAATGCGGCCTGCACGGCAAACCGGATCTGCTGCGAACGGTCTCTCTCCGTCCGCCTGCGGTGCGTTTTCCTCTCCCGCCGGACAACGGGCGCTGCGGCCGTCATGACTCCAGCATGCCGGGCGTGCGAAGAGGCCTCAGTGACTCCGGTCACCGCGCGCCGCCGTGTTCTGGCAGAATGGGAAGCCTGACCTGATCCCAGCAGTAGGAGGGATTCTCATGACCCGCTCTGAACTCATCGCGAAAATCGAGGCCTTCCCGGGCGAGCTGCGCCGCCTCGTCGCCGGCGCTTCAGCCGAACAGCTCGACCGCCCCTACCGCCCCGGCGGCTGGACTTCCCGGCAGGTCATTCACCACCTCGCCGACTCCCACATGCACGCTTACATCCGCTGCCGCTTCATCCTGCTGGAAAACGACCCGCCGCTGAAGCCTTACGACCAGAACGCCTGGGCCGCCCTGCCGGATGCCTCGCACGGTCCCATCGAGCCCTCGCTCGCCATCCTCGACGGGCTGCACGCCCGCTGGGCCGCGTTCTTCCGGTCCGTGCCCGAGGACGCCTGGACGCGCAAGGGCTACCACCCGGAATACGGCGCCGTGACACTGGAGCGCCTGCTCGAGACGTACGCCGCCCACGGCGAGAAGCACCTGAACCACATCCGCGCCGGTCTGGCGCAGCCATGACACTGCCGAAACAACCCTCGCTTTTTCTATTGCGGGGTTGAACGCGGCGCGCCCGGCCGTCTCAACGGCCGGCGCGGGCCATGCCGACAACTGCGTTCAGAAGAATCGCGCCGAGCGAGGTCGGGATCAGCACCTTCCAGCCGATGTTCATCAGCTGGTCGTAGCGGTAGCGCGGGAACGTGCCGCGCAGCCAGATGAACAGGTACAGCACCGCCACCAGCTTGATCATCCACCAGAACACCGGCGCCGCTTCGCGGTTGAAGGCCGGTATCAGGAACGCGAGCGCCACCAGCCAGAGCAGCGCCCCCACTGCGGCCAGCCCGAGCGCGTAGCCCCGGATCGGCTGCCTGCGCATCAGAGAAAAGCACAGCAGCCCGAAGCCGCCGAACACGAGCAGCGGCGCGCCGTAGTTGAACGGAATCTCCAGCGCCGCCACGTTCGGGAACGGGCGCAGCCAGCCGCCGAAGAACAGGGTCACCAGAACGCTCCCGATGGCGAACATGCTGATGTATTCCGACAGCATGTACACGCCCCAACGGAAGCCGCTGTATTCGGTATGGAACCCGGCCACGAGCTCGCTTTCCGCTTCGGGCAGGTCGAACGGCGCGCGGTTGGTCTCCGCCACCGAGGAGATCAGGAAGATCACCGTCGGGATCAGCATCAGCCCGAAGTTGTCGAAGGCGAACCACACTCCGCGCTCGAGCTGCGCCCGCACGATGCCCTGCATGGACAGCGTGTTGGCCATCATGACGCCGCAGACCAGCGACAGACCGAGGGCCACTTCGTAGCTGATCAGCTGCGCTCCGGAGCGCAGCCCGCCGAGCAGCGAATAATGCGAGTTCGACGACCAGCCGCCCAGGATGATGCCCAGGATGCCGACCGAGGACATGGCCGTGATCACGAGCAGCGCCACGTTGGTGTCGGTCACCTGGAAGCGCCCCGAGAAGGGGATCACCGTCAGCGTCGTGGCCGCCGTGAAGAACGTCACCACGGGCGCCAGCCGGAACAGGATCCGGTTCGCCTCGGCGGGCACGGTGTCTTCCTTCATGAGGAGCTTCACCGCGTCGGCGATCGTCTGCAGCAGCCCGTGCGGCCCGACGCGCATCGGGCCGAGCCGCGCCTGCATGTCGGCCAGGACCTTGCGCTCCATCAGCACCGTGAACGCCACCGCCAGCGGCGACAGCAGCAGAATGCAGGCCCCGACGATCAGGGGAATCAGCCACGGCTGCGAAAAGAACTCGCTCATCGCCTGCCTTCCTTACCGCGAAATGCTCATCTGCGCCAGCCGCAGCACGGGCTCGGGATAGACGCCCAGCGCCAGCGTCAGCACGCCCGTCACGGCCAGCCCGACGCGCGTCCCGAAGCTCACCGTCAGCGGCCCGGCTTCGGCTTCTTCCGGCTCGACGAACACCGCCTTCACGATCCGGAAGTAGTAGTAAATCGCCACCACCACGTAGACCGCGCCGATCACGGCCAGCGTGTAGTGGCCGGTTTCGATCAGCGCCCAGAAGATGAAAAACTTGCCCACGAATCCGGCGGTCGGCGGAATGCCGGCCAGCGACACCATGAACACGAGCATCCACAGCGCATGGCCCGGCGCCCGCTTCATCAGCCCGCGCAGGTCGTTGATGTCGTCGCCCGCGATGCCCTGCCGCGCCAGAGACGTCAGCACCAGGAACGCCCCGAGCGTCATGAACGTGTAGACCAGCAGGTACACGAGCACGCCTTTCAGTCCCGTCGGCGAGCCGGCGATCAGGCCGAGCAGGATGTAGCCCGCATGGCTGATCGAGCTGTAGGCCAGCAGCCGCTTCGTGTTCGTCTGCGTCACCGCCGCGAGATTGCCGACGGTCATCGAGAGCACTGCCGCCGCCGCCAGCAGCGGCTCCCAGCTCTCGCGCGCCGGCCCAAGCGGACCCACGAAGAGCCGTAGCAGCAGCGCGAACGACGCCGCCTTGGACGCTGTCGCGAGGAACCCCGTGATCATTGTGGGCGCGCCCTCATACGCGTCCGGCGCCCACATATGGAAGGGCGCGGCCGAGATCTTGAACAGCAGCCCCGCGCCAGCCGTGCCGATGGCCAGCACGAGCACCGGATCCCATGCATCGCGCGCCGCCACCGCCGCAGCGATTTCGGTCAGCCGCGTCGAGCCCGAAATTCCGTACAGCACCGAAAAACCGTACACCAGAAATCCCGTGCTCAGCGATCCGAGGATCAGGTATTTCAGCGCCGCCTCGTTCGACCGCCTGTCCGACCGCAGGAACCCGACGAGGATGTAGAACGTGACCGCCATCGTCTCCAGCCCGACGAACAGCGTCACCAGCTCCGTTCCGCTCGCCAGGAAATACATCCCGGTCTGCGCCAGCATCAGCAGCCCGTAATACTCGCCGTGGTGCTCGTCGCGCACTTCCAGGTAGCGGTAGCTCATCAGCCCCGTGATGAGCGTCGCGGCGAGAAACAGCCAGTGGAAAAACAGCGCGTAGTGGTCGATCACCAGCGCCCCGCGGAACGCCACCAGCTCGCCGCCGTGTTCGAGCAGGAACGCCTGCTGCCGCCAGAACGCCACGCCGGCGAACACTTCGCCCAGCACCAGAAACACGAGCAGCCACCGCCGCTGTTTCGCTTCCGGGAAGATCAGAAAATCGAACAGCAGCGTGGCGCAGCCGAACAGCGCCAGCAGGATTGCCGGCAAGAGCACGAAATGGTCCGTCGCCGTGTAGTACTGGCTCATCGCGAAACCGCCTCCCGCGCCGTGTCAGCCGCCTGCGCCACCGATGCCGAGGTCTGGTGCACGCGGTGCACGATCTGCGCCACCGGCTTTTCGAGAATGTCGAAGTAGGGCTTCGGATACACGCCGATCGACAGCGCCCAGATCATCAGCGGCACGAAGACCGCCCACTCGCGCCAGTTCAGATCCGGCAGCCCTTTGTTCTTTTCGTTGGTCACTTCCCCGAGCATCGTCCGCTGGTAGAGCCACAGCAGATACGCCGCTCCGAACACGATGCCCGGCACCGCCAGCGCCGCCCACCACCGGTTGGCCTGGAAAGCGCCCTGCAGGATCGTGAACTCGCCCACGAATCCGTTCAGCAGAGGCAGCCCCGCGCTCGAAAGCATCGCGAAGGCGAACACGATGGCGTAGTTCGGCATCACGTGCGCCAGCCCGCCGTACTCGGCGATCATGCGCGTATGCCGCCGCTCGTAGATGACGCCGACGATCAGGAAGAGCATGCCCGTGGAAATGCCGTGGTTGAGCTGCTGGATCACGGAGCCCGAGATGCCGGCTTCATTCAGCGCAAAGATGCCCAGCGTGCAGAAGCCGAGGTGGCTGACAGAGGAATACGCCACGAGCTTCTTCCAGTCCTGCTGCATCAGGCTGACGAGCGCGCCGTAGAGAATTCCGATCAGCGAGAGCACGATCAGCACCGTCACGATCGTCTGATCCGCGCTCGCCCGCGGCAGCAGCGGCAGCGAGAACCGGATGAAGCCGTAGGTTCCCATCTTCAGCAGCACGGCAGCCAGGATGACGGAACCGGCGGTCGGCGCCTCGGTATGCGCATCCGGCAGCCACGTATGGAAGGGGAACATCGGCACCTTGATCGCGAAGCCGAGGAAGAACGCCCAGAACACCCACTGCTGCAGCCCCAGCGGGAGGTTCAGCCTCATCAGCTCCGTGATCTCGAACGTGTAGCGCCCGTACTGCCCCGCGTACTGGAAATACAGCGTCAGGATGCCGAGCAGCATCAACACGCCGCCCGCCAGCGTGTAGAGGAAGAATTTGATGGCTGCATACAGCTTCCGCGGACCGCCCCAGACGCCGATGATGAAATACATCGGCACCAGCACCAGCTCCCAGAAGATGTAAAACAGCAGGAAGTCCAGCGAGACGAACACGCCGATCATGCCCGTCTGCTGCAGAAGGAACATCGCGTAGTATTCCTTCTCGCGCGTCTTGATGACGTCCCACGAGTAGAAGATGGCGACGAGCCCCATCGCCGTCGTCAGCATCACCAGCAGCAGGCTGATGCCGTCGATGCCGATGAAGTAGCTGACGCCCAGCGACGGGATCCACTCGCGCTTCTCGACAAACTGATAGCCTTCCGCCGCCCGGTCGAAACGGAACAGCAGCGGCAGCGAAACGAGGAAGCCCGCCGCCGCCGCCAGGTTCGCCCACCAGCGGATCAGCGACGTCTTCTCGCGCGGGATGAACAGCAGCACCAGCAGCCCGGCCAGCGGCGTGAACAGGACGATCGAAAGCAGATTCTCACTCATCGCCGCAAGCCTCCCTCACCGCACCCACCAGTAGTAGCCGAAGATGGCCAGCACTCCTGCCAGAAACATGAGCGCATAAGAATGGATGAAGCCCGTCTGGAAAAACCGGACCGGGAAGGAGAGCGCCCGCACCGTGAACGCCCCGAGATTCACCAGCCCGTCCACGATCCAGGTGTCGTACCAGATGGAAATTTTCGACGCGAGCCTCGTCATCCACGCCGTGCCGTTGACGCCGCCGTCCACCACCGCCGCGTCGAACCGCGCCATCGCGCCGCCGCCGCCTTTGGCCAATCCGTTCACGAACAGCGCGTTGTACATCTCGTCCACGTACCACTTGTTGTAGAGCACCGGATACAGCGGACCGCCCGACGGCCGCTCGTGCTCTTTCAGCTTCAGATAGACGTGGCGCGCGATCAGGATGCCGCCCAGCGCCGCGCCGATCGACAGCCCCATCAGGGCCCACTCCGTTGCTGTGTCGTGGTGCGCCGCCTCATGCCCGCCGTGCACCGCCTGAGCCGCCGCCGCGAACACCGGCTCGAGCCAGTGCTCGAACGCCTGCTGGAAGCCGCTCTCGCCGAAGACCTTCGGCATGCCGATCCAGCCCGCCACCACCGAGCCGGCGGCCAGCACGGCGAGCGGCACGGTCATCGAACGCGGCGACTCGTGAATGTGGCGCCGCGTATGCTCGTCCATGCGCCCTTCTCCGTAAAACGTCATGAACATCAGCCGCCACATGTAGAAGGCGGTCATCGCCGCCGTAGCCCAGCCGACAGCCCACAGCACTTTCGATCCGAGCGGGCTGCTCCACGCCTGCCACAGAATTTCGTCCTTGGAGAAGAAGCCGGCCAGCGGCGGGATGCCCGCAATCGCGAGCGACGCGACGAACATCGTGCGGAACGTCACCGGGATCCTGTCCTTCAGCCCGCCCATCCGCCGCATGTCCTGCTCGCCGCTCATCGCGTGGATGACGCTGCCCGCGCCGAGGAACAGCAGAGCCTTGAAGAACGCGTGCGTGTACAGGTGGAAGATCGCCGCCCAGTAGGCGCCCACGCCCACCGCGACGAACATGTAGCCGAGCTGCGAGACCGTGGAGTAGGCCAGCACGCGCTTGATGTCGTTCTGCACCAGCCCGATCGACGCCGCCAGAATGGCCGTCGCCGCACCCACCGCCGCGATGATGTGCGACGTCTCCGGCGTCAGCGCCAGCAGGGCGTTGGACCGCGCGCACATGTAGACGCCCGCCGTCACCATCGTCGCCGCGTGGATCAGGGCGCTGACCGGCGTCGGGCCTTCCATCGCATCCGGCAGCCACACAAACAGGGGGATCTGCGCGCTCTTGCCCGTCGCGCCCACAAACAGCAGCAGCGCCGTCAGGCTCAGCGCGCCGAACACGCCCGCTTCCGCTGCAAACCGCGCCGACCCGAGCGCTTCGTTCACCTCCGTGAACCGCAGCGAGCCGGTCAGAGTCCACAGGAAAAACATTCCGAGGATGAAGCCGGCGTCGCCGATCCGGTTCACGATGAACGCCTTGTTCGCCGCGTCCGAAGCGCTCTTCTTGTGGAAGTAGAACCCGATCAGCAGGTACGAGCACAGCCCCACGCCTTCCCAGCCCACGAACAGCAGCGGGTAGTTGTTCGCCAGCACCAGCGTGAGCATGAAAAAGACGAACAGATTCATGTACCCGAAAAAGCGGTAATAGCCCCCGTGATGCGGCCCGTGCTCGTGCGCCATGTAGCCGGTGGCGTAGACATGGATCAGGAAGCCGACGAAGGTCACCACGAGGATCATCACCGACGACAGCGGGTCGAGCAGAAAGCCCCAGTCGGCGCCGATCAGCGGCAGCCATTTATAGAGGATCACTTCGTGGGACTTTTTCTCGAGCCCCGCGAGCTGCGCCACAGCGCCCAGCGAGAGCAGCAGGCTCAGCCCCACCGTGCCCGGGCCGATCGCCCGGATCGCCGCCATCGAAAGCCGCCGCCCGATGAACAGCATCACTGCGGCGCCGCCCAGCGGGATCAGCGGGATCAGCCAGATCAGATCCAGGAAGTTCATGCCCGAGCTCCTACCACTTCAGCAGGTCGATCTCGTCCACCTGCACCGTCTCCTTGTTCCGGAACAGCGCGATCAGAATGCCCAACCCTACCGCCGCTTCAGCGACAGCCACGCAGATGACGAAGATGGCGAAGACCTGCCCCTCCAGCTGATCGAGGTTGCGCGCAAAGGCGATCAGGTTGACGTTGACCGCATTGAGAATGATCTCGATGGACATCATCAGCACGATCACGTTGCGCCGCGTCAGGATGCCCACGACGCCGACGAGCAGCAGAATCGCGCTCAGCACCAGGTAATGCGCGGTGGTGATGGGGGCCAGCATCGCCGTCTCCTCAGATCCTCTTCTTCGCCATCATCACGCCGCCGACGATCGCCACCAGAAGCAGCAGCGACGCCAGCTCGAACGGCACCAGGTAATCGCGGAACAGCACCATCGCCAGGCTCTCGACGTTGCCGCCCTCGCGCGGCGTCGGCTGCACCGACGGGGGCAGCCGCAGCGTGTCCACGCCGCGCAGCCACATCCACACGAGCACGGCGCCCGTGCCGGCAGCGCACAGCACGCCCCCGAGCCAGCCGCGGTGGAACTGCCGCTCCCGCGCCGCCGCCTCGAGGTTCACCAGCATGATGACGAACAGGAACAGGACCATGATGCCGCCGATGTAGAGCACGATCTGGACCGCGAAGAGGAACTCCGCGTGCAGCATCAGGTACAGGCCCGCCACGCCGCCCAGCGACGCGATCAGCGAGATCGCGCAGTGCACCGCGTTGCGCATCGTCACCGTCAGGATCGCGCCAGCCACCGCCAGCGCCGCGAAACAGTAGAAGAAAACCGCTTCCGTCATCCGCGCCTCCGCGCGCTCCGCTAATACCGGTACTGCGTCGGCAGCAGCCCGTTCTCGAGCGTCTGCCGGTCGAGAATCGCGCCCTGCCTTGAGTAACTCGCCATCTCGAAATCCTGCGTCAGCTCCAGCGCATCCACGGGGCAGGCGTCCTCGCACAGCCCGCAGAACATGCACCGGCTGATGTCGTAGGTGAACGTCACCAGCTCCTTCTTCTTCGTTTCGGGATTGCGCTCCCAGCCCACCACGATCAGGTTCTCCGGGCAGGCGAGCGAGCACAGGTCGCAGGCGATGCACAGCGTCTCGCCGTTCTCCGGGTTGATGTTGAGCCGCGGCGCCCCGCGGTAGCGCTCGCCGATCCTGGGGCGCTCCTGCGGGTACTGCTCGGTCACGATCTGTTTCGGATGCTGATGCCGGAACGTCACCCGCAGTCCCTGGATCAGGTCCGCCAGAAACACTTTCCGCAACAATTGTTTCATTGCCTGCTTCCCCCTCTGTCTGTCCGGCGGCTCACCGGTCCACCTCGCCCAGCACGATGTCGGTGGTTCCGATGATCGCCACCACGTCGGCCACCAGCGCTCCGCGGCACATCTTGTCGAGCGCCTGGAGATTCACGAAGGAAGGCGGACGGATGCGCACGCGGTAGGGCTGCGTGGATCCGTCGCTCACCACGTAATAGCCCAGCTCGCCCTTCGGCGCTTCGATGGAGACGTACGCCTCGCCGACGGGCGGCTTGATCACCTTGCCTACCTTCGCCATGATCGGCCCCGCGGGGATGCCAGCCACGGCCTGCCGCACGATCCGCACGCTCTGCCGCATCTCCTGCATGCGCACGATGTAGCGGTCGTAGGTGTCGCCGTTCTGGCGCACGGGAATCTCGAAGTCGTACTTCTCGTAGCCCGAATACGGCTGCGCCTTGCGGAGATCCCACTTCACGCCCGCCGCGCGCAGCATCGGCCCGGTGACGCCATACTCTTTGCAGTCTTCCGCCGTCAGGATGCCCACGCCCGTCAGGCGCTGCTGCCAGATGCGGTTGCCGGTGAGCAGCTCCTCGTATTCGTCAATCTTTTTCTCGAAGAGATCGCAAAATTCCAGACACTCTTTTTCGAAGCCTTCGTACGTTTCGTACTGCAGGCCGCCGATGCGGAAGGCGTGCGTCGTCAGCCGCGCGCCGCAGTATTTCTCGTAAATGTTCAGGATCAGCTCCCGCTCGCGCATGCAGTAGAACAGCGGCGTGATGGCGCCGATGTCGAGCGCGTGCGTGCCGAGCCAGAGCAGGTGGCTCGCGATCCGGTTCAGCTCCGTCAGGATCACCCGCACGGCCTGCGCCCGCGGCGGCGCTTCCACGCCCAGCAGCTTCTCCACCGCCAGGCAGTAGCCGAGCCCGTTCGACACCGCCGCCACATAGTCCATGCGGTCGACGTACGGAGCGAACATCTGCCAGGTGCGGTTCTCGGCGATCTTTTCCACCCCGCGGTGCAGGTAGCCGATGACGCATTCGGTCGACAGGACGCGTTCGCCGTCCAGCTTGAGGATCACCCGCAGCACGCCGTGCGTCGAGGGGTGCTGCGGCCCCATGTTCAGCACGAGCTCGGTCGAATCCAGAAAGGTGTCCGCCATCGCTATTGCCCGCTTTCAATGCCGAGATTTTCCTGCACCCAATGCTGGTCCATCTTCAGAATGCTGTTCTCTTTCCGCAGCGGGAACGTCTCCCACTCCTCCGGCAGCAGAATGCGGCGCATGTCCGGATGGCCCTCGAACTGGATGCCGAACATGTCGTACACCTCGCGCTCGAGCCAGTTCGCCGTCAGGTGCACCGGCACCGCCGTGCGCGGCCTGTAGCCTTCCGCAATGCGGATCTTCATGCGGATCCGCTCGTTCCGGGCGAAGCTGTAGATGATGTAGACGATCTCGAACGGCTCCGGCTTGTCGGGCCAGTGCACGGCGGTGATGTCCACCAGGTAGTCGAAGCCGTGGTTCTCTTTGAGCGATTCGAGGATCGGGATCGCCGCCTCGGGCCTGGCCACGAGGAAGTTCTGCCCGACGTAGGAGCTGAACTCGAGGATCTGATCGCCGAACTCATCCCTGAGGGCCTGCGTGAGTTCGCTTTCCCAGGGCGTGGCGGCCATCGTCGGAGGCGCTTTCGGCGCAGCCGGTTTCGCCGCTCCTGCCGCCGCGGCCGCGGGCGCGGCGGGCTTCGCCGCGGGCGCAGGCTTCGGCGCGGGCTTCGCTTCCGGCTTCGCCTCCGGCGGGGCTGCGGCGGGCTGGGCCGCAGGCGCGGGCGCGCCTTCGGCAGCAGGCTTGGCTTCAGAGGTGGCGGGCTGCTCAGCCCCGGGCGTGGCGGCCGGCTCGCTCTTTGGTTCGGGCGCGGATGCACCCTCCGGCTTGGGGTCGTCGGGCATCGCAGAATCCTAACTGAAGTTTCAGGGATATCACGCCGTGAAAATCGGTGTCAAATGTCCGATTGATTCCCCGTCTGCGCAGCCCTCGCCCGTTCCTCCGCTTCGCAGGCAGGCACTGGCCTGCCGGTCAGATAGCCCTGCACCTCGTCGGCGCCCAGCCCGGCGAGCGCCGACCATTGCGCCTCCGTCTCGACTCCCTCGACGATCACCGGAAGCCCCAGTTCATGGGCCATCCGGATGATGGAGGCGAGCAGCGGCGCCTCGCCGCGCTCGAGTTCGCCGAGAAAGCTGCGGTCCACCTTGATCCGGTTCACCGGCAGGTCTTTCAGATATGCCAGCGAGCTGCTCCCGGTGCCGAAATCGTCCAGCGAGAACTCCACTCCCAGCCGCTGCAGCGCCGCCATCCGCTCCGCCGCCAGCCGCCGGTTTTCCATCACGGCGCTCTCGGTGATCTCGAGTTCAAGAAAACGCGGCGTCAGCCCGCTGTCTCTGAGCGCCTGCTCGACGTCAGCCACGAATCCGGCGTCAGCCAGCTGCAGCGCGCTGACGTTGACGCCCACGCGCGCGGGCAGCCCCTGCTTTTCCCACTCCCGCGCCTGCCGGCACGCCTCCCGCAGCGCCCATCGTCCCATCTCGACGACCAGCCCCGTCTCTTCGGCGATCGGAATGAACGCGCCGGGCGACACCATTCCCACGCCGGGGCTCGCCCAGCGCATCAGCGCCTCGTAACCCGCCACGCGCCGGTCCGGCACGCGCACCTGCGGCTGATAGTGCAGCAGCAGTTCGCCGCGCGCCACGGCGCCCCGCAGCCGCCGCTCAAGCTCGAGCCGTTCCGGCGCCTGCAACGCGACCGTCGGGTCGAACAGAACGCAGCGGGCGTCGTTGCGCCGCGCCCGCGCCGCCGCAGCCGCGGCCCGCGCCCGCCGCAGCCATTGCGTCAGGCTCTCGTGCGGCGCGGCAGGCGCCACGCCCACCGCCGGCTGCGCGTAGATTTCGTGGCCCTCCAGCCGGAACGGCTCCTCCAGCGCCTCGAGCAGACGCCGCCCGATCAGCTCCGGCGCCGCACCGGCTGTCTCGGGGAGAACCGCGACTTCGTCGCCGCTCAGCCGCGCCGCAAACCCTGCCTCGGGCAGACGCATCAGCCGCCGCGCCGCCTCCCGCAGCAGCGCATCGCCAGTCTCCTCGCCCAGAATCTCCCGCACCCGCCGCGCCCCTTCCAGCGATACCAGCACCAGAGCCGCCGGCGCGCCGCCCTCCTCCGGCTGCATCCGCAGCAGTTCCTCTTCCAGCCGCTGCCGGTTCCACAGTCCGGTCACCAGGTCATGCTCGGCGCGGAACCGCAGGTCTTCCAGCAGATTGGCCTGCTCGATGGCGAGCGCGGCCAGTTCCTTCAGCTCCGCCACGTCCGCGTGGCCGCATCCTTCGGACAAGCGCACGGCCGAAAATACCGTCAGGCAGCCCACGATTTCGCCCGCGGGCGTCTGCAGCCGGTCGCTCCAGCACCAGCAGGTTCCTTCCGCGAGAGCCCGGTAGGGCGCCCACGCGGGGCTCCCGTCCATCTGCACGGACCGCCCCCGCAGCCGCCACCATGGCGCCGCCGCGACCGGAATTCGGGCTGGGGGCGCCAGCCATAACGGGAGCTTTCTGCTTCCGGCAAGCGTCTCCAGGGCCTCTTCTTTGAGCCCGAACACGACGGCGACGCCGCCCGCCATCGGGGGAACCGCCAGCCGGGCAATCGCCCCCAACACGTCCGGCAGCGGGGCGTGGACCGCAATGGCACGGTAGATGTCTCTCAGGACGCGCGCCGCCGCACCGGGCGGTCCGGCGCCGCGCCCCGGCTCAGCGGCGGGTGGGCGCGCCAGCGGCAAACAGGTCCACCTCCTCGATCAACGCTTCCACGCTCGTCCGCCCCAGCAGCCCCCACATCCACCGCCCTTCCAGCGCCAGCATCACCGTCCGCCCGCCCGCCATGGTCCGGTACTCGAACGGCTCCCCCAGCACCGGCTCCAGCTCGTCTCTCACCGCTTCCGCGTCCCCCGAGGCGTCCATCAGCCATACCCGCATCTGCGGCGTCCACGCGTAGACTCTCCCCCCCAGCGCCCTGCCCGCAATCCGCTCCGCTTCGAACGCTCCGACCGCCTCCTGTGCCACCGTTTTTCCGAACCGCGATTCCAGAGCCGCCAGCCGGTCGAAGACGATCCCCGCCAGCGCCGTTTTGACGCCGCCCGCTTCCGCCTCCCGCAACGCGCGGATCGCTTCCTCGCGTCCCCGCGCCAGATCCGCCCTCGCGCCGCGCCGCTGCCGCGCCTCTTCCAGCCGCCGCCCCAGCGCCTCGACCTGCGCGGCGGTTTCCTGCCGGTGCGCACGGCTCTCGCGGCGCAGGGCTTCGGAAGCCTCGTACACCGCCGCGCGCATCGCCGCCATGCTCTCCGCCCGCGAGGCTTTCTCCAGCTTCTCGCCGATGGCCGAAAACCGCCCCGCCGCCCGTTCTCCTCCGTCCGCCAGCGCCATCACCGCCTGGTTGAACGCCGCCAGCAGCTGCTGCATTTCGCGGCGCGTCTCCTCCTCGCGCCGCGCCTGCCCGTCCCGCCACTCGCTCATCCTCTCGAGCACGCGTTCAAACAGCGCCGCCCGCGCGGCGGCGTCCCGCGAGAATTCGTCCAGATCCACGTCCGCCTGTCCCGCTCCGAGCTCGGGCAGCACCGCCTGCGCAAACGCCGCGCACGGCATCATGCACTCGAGCTTTCCCGGGCGCCCGCCCGCCTGGTCCAGGTACCTGCGCAAGGAAATCAGTTTCACGGCTGCACCTCTCCTCATCGGCAGCCGCCGTCCCGCCTTGAGCCCGGCCTCGCGCGCGGTTCCGCCGCTACAATGAGAGTGTCAGCAACGCTCGACGCGCCGGATTCATCTAACCGGGCGTACCACCACTGCCGGAGATCGATGCGACCCATGCTCAGACACAGCCTTCTTCTTTCCGCCCTGCTTGCCGCCGCCCTGCCCGCCGCCGCCCAGAAGCCCGGCGACCCGGCCAAGGGCAAGGAAGTTTACGAACAGTGCGCCGTGTGCCACTCGGCCACGACCGACGAGAAGAAAATGGGGCCCTCCCTCAAGGGTCTTTTCAAGAAGGCCAAGATGACGAACGGCCAGAAGCCGACCGAGGCCAACGTCATGGCCATCATCAACAAGGGCAAGGGAACCATGCCCGGCTTCGAGGACATCCTCACCGCCGCCGAGAAGTCCGATCTGCTCGCCTATCTCAAGACCCTCTGAGACACACTCACGGCTGAACCGTGCCCGCCCCGCGCCTCCGCCGTCCGGGGCGGGCGCACTGTTGCCGCAGACCTCGCCGCCCGGAAAACCGTCCTCCGGGGTGCAGCGGTTTTCCCATCCGTGCGGATGTCCCGCCGGGCCGCGGGGCTTGATCCCGCATGTTGCCGGATCTATATTGCGGATGGAGGTGTCCGATGAGACACGCACATGTCCTTCATCCTGATCCCAGGGTCATGGCGTGGCTCAAGCTTGCCGGCATTGTGCTCATCACGCTGGCCGCGCTCCTGGCCCTCATCGCCATCCTGTTCTGGGCCCAGCCCCTCGACAGCCAGCCCATTCTCATCGCCGCCGCCTGAGCCGCGCCTTCGCTGGCGCCCGATTCTCCCGCCGGCCGCGCCCTGAGCGCGCGGCTGCGCCCTAGAGCTCCACGCCCGTCTCCACCCACCGCCCTTCCCGCGCGCTCTGCAGCACGGCTTCGCACACCTTCTGCGTCTGCAGGGCGTTGCGGAAATCCGGCTGCACTTTCTCCCCCGTCTCCAGTCCGCGCACGAAATCGGCCAGCGCATTGAGAAACGTGTGCTCGTAGCCGATCACCAGCCCCGGCACCCAGTAGCGGTCCATGTACGGATGCTCGGCGTTGGTCACATGAATCCGCCGCCAGCCCCGCACATGGCCCGGCACGCCCGGATACTCGAAGTAATCGAGATACTCCATCTCCTCGAGATTGAACCGGAGCGAGCCGTCCGCGCCGTTCAGCTCCAGCGTCTTCAGCGCCTTGTGCCCGCGCGCGTAGCGCGTCGCCTCGAACAGCCCCAGCGAGCCGTTGGCAAACTCCGCGATGAACAGCGACGCGTCATCGATGCCCACGGGCGCCACGCGCCCGGTCAGCGCGTGCACGCGCTCTTTCACGAACGTCTCC
Organism: Bryobacteraceae bacterium; assembly: GCA_026002875.1. Taxonomy (NCBI): domain Bacteria; kingdom Pseudomonadati; phylum Acidobacteriota; class Terriglobia; order Bryobacterales; family Bryobacteraceae; species Bryobacteraceae bacterium. The sequence continues at coordinate 345,426 of BPGE01000001.1, read as the reverse complement.
GTCCGCGCCACCACGCGCGTGATCGCGCCGTTCAGCCACATGGCCGTGTCGATGTTGTGCGCCAGCAGATCGCCGGTGACTCCGCTGCCCGCCGCATCCACGTCCAGCCGCCACAGCGCCGCCCCGCCCTGCGGCACATCGGGCGAAATCGTCCAGTCCTGGAGGAAATTCGTGCGGTAGTGGAACGGCCTGCCGATCCTGCCCTCGTCGACCAGCTGCTTCGCCAGCGCGATCGCGGGCACGCGCCGGTAGTTGTACCACACCATGTTCGCGACGCCGGCCCGCTCCACGGCTTCCACCATCCGCTCCGCTTCTTCAAGGGTCCGCGCCAGAGGCTTCTCGCACAGCACCATCTTGCCCGCCTGCGCGGCGGCGATGGCGATGTCGGCGTGCAGGTCGTTCGGCGCGCAGATGTCCACCAGATCCACGTCCGGCGCCTCCACGGCCTTGCGCCAGTCCGTCTCGAACCGGGCGTAGCCCCAGGCGGCGGCGAAGGCGCGCACCTTCTCTTCGTTCCGCCCGCAGGCCGTCTGCAGCACCGGCCTGTACGCCACGGGGAAGAAGTCCGTCAGCCGCTTGAAGGCATTCGTATGCGCCCTGCCCATGAAGCCGTAGCCGATCATGGCCACGCGCAGCTCTTTCATGACGCGTACCTCCCGACCAGCTCATCGACGCGCTGCTTGCAGCTTGCCGTCGCCTCCCAGGCGTCGGGCCAGAAGCAGAGGTCGATGGTGATCCAGCCGTGCTTGAGCCGCGCCGTTTTCAGCAGCGCGGGGAACAGCGTGTCGAAGTCGAGCACGCCCAGTCCGAAGGGCGGGTGCGCGGACGTCTCGTCGTTGCCCGCCGCGTCCTTGTGGCAGGTGTTGTCGCTGTCGATCACATGCACGTGCCGGATCCGACCGTCGAGCATCGCGAGAAACTCGAGCTGCGAGTCCAGCACCTCTTTCCCGCCCTCCTGCCGCGCCCCGACCACGGCCACCATCTGCCCGTGGCAGGTGTCATAGAGCAGCCCGAAGTTGTCCCGGTTCACCGCATCGTGGATGCGGACGATCTCCGAGGGCTTGTTGAAGGCGAAGCCAGGCTCGAACTCCCACACCACGTCCAGCCCGTATTCGGCCGCGATGCCGCAGCAGGCCTGCCAGGCGCGCACCACCCGCTCTTCGGCGGTCCGGGCGTCGATCTCCCGCAGGATCGTCGGCGGCTGCACCGTGTCCACGCGCACGGCGGGAATTCCGAGATCCGCCGCGAATTCCGCGTTCCGCCGGAATTCCTGGATGTATTTCGACGGATCGTCGGTGTTGATCAGCTTCTCGCCCCACAAATTGGCGGCGATTCCGCTGAATTCGAGTCCGATTTCGCGCATCCTCGCGCGCAATTCCGCCCGCTGCCCTTTCTCCGGCATCGCCCCGGGCCACTCGCTGTCCGGCCCGTTCGGGTTGCCCGGATTCGGATGCGGCGGAAACGCCCCCAGCTCGACCCCGTCGAACCTCAGCTCTTTCAGCTTTTCGATCACCGTGTCGAACGGCACAGGATGCTCCGCCCACGGCCCGATCGTGTAGGCCCAGCTTCCAATCGAGATCTTCATGGCCCGCCTCCTCAGTGAACCAGCGCCGCCGCATCCGGATTGCCTGGACCGAAATGCTTCAGCATCACGAGCGGCTCCCAGCTGCTGCGGTTCGTGATCCGCACGCCGGCTTCCGCCGCCGCGCGCGTGACGAAAAACTCGTCCTTCGTCATCTGCCCGAAGCGGATCAGCGTCGGCGTCTCCGCTTCATGCACGCCCACCTGCCCGTAGCCCTGCGTCAGGATCATTCCGTACGCCGCCGCGTCGCGGATCACGACGCTGCGGCCGGGCATCACCGTCAGCTCCTTGGCCGAGTACCACGGGCGGCCGTAGGTGACCCAAACCTCCCGATAGCCGGCTTCCGCCATCTCCCCTTCATCCCGCACCGGCACGGGGAACACTTTGTTATGCCTGCCGAATTCCGGATCCACATTCTTTTCCCAGTCGAGCATCGAGAGGATGTAATCGAGGTCGTGATGGTGCTCCGGCGGCACGTCTTTCACGAGCAGCTCCCACGGCACCGCCCGGCCCTCCACCATCGACTGGAACATTCCGAACACGTCCGAGTTCACCTGCGGCTCGTAGGTCACCAGCGAGCCCGGCGCGTGCAGCACGCCCGCGTCCACCTGCCAGCCCGTGCCCGGCTCCAGCCTGTAGGCCTTCGAAAGATACAGAATCCCGTTGTCGCCCTGATTCCACCTCTCGAGGCACCGCCGGACATCGTCCTTGGTCGTGCCCGGCTCCAGCCCCATGAACGTGTAAGGGAAATTGTTGCCGTGAAAATTGTATTGCGGCGGGAAATAATACGCTTCCGGTTTTCCTTTCCGCCCCACTTTCGCCGCATGCTCGTCCATCTGGTGCATGTGGTGCGGAATCGGGCCCAGATTGTCGAAGAATTTGCAGAGGATATTGAACCCGCCGTGCTCGCGCATCACGTCGGCGCCCAGCAGCTCGTCGCCGATCTCCTCGATGGCCTCTTTGAGCAGCACGCGCCGCCCGGAGATGTCGATGTAGCTGAGCCCTTCATCGTCCGGCGTGCCGGGGCCGTTGTCGGCGCGTGTCGTCGACGAAAACCACCGCTCGTCGATCCCGCCCCGGTGCGCTCCGAGCGCGTAGAGATCATCCGGGTGCAGCTTCAGCCGGCCGCCGGGCATCAGGAACGAGCGCGGCACCCAGCAGGGCGCCATGCGCAGAATTCCTCCCCCCGCGGCCAGCGCTTCTCGAACCAGTGCGGCATGGGGCATGAAGTTTCTCCTTGCCGCGCCACTATATCGCACCGCCGCGCGGGAAGCACGCCCGCCGGTTCAGCGCCCGCGCGGTGCGCATTCCGCTCCCGCTCCAGAGCGCCCGGGCCGGCTGCCGGCTCGAACAGGTGCGGCGTCAGGATGACGGAATGGCGCTCCAGCATTTCAAGGAGCGGATCCAGCGGGCCGAGCATCGGGGTCTCCTGCTGCAGAAACAGCGCCGCGTCGAATCCGCTCCGCCGCGCGTGCGCGATCAGGAGCGGCGTCGCCGCGCAGCTCAGCTCCATCTCGGAGCAGCGGGAGCGGAACTGCGCTTCGCCGGGAATGCCGAGCTCCGGCAGCAGCACGAGCGAGAATGGCTCGGCCGTCCCGCCGATGCCTTCATGCGCGCCGTCGGCCAGCGGCAGCCGGAACGGAACGTCCGGATGAGGCTCGCGGAACGAACGGGCCGTGGCGCGGGCCGCTTCATCGGACAATCCTGAACTTCAGCGCACGGCTGCGCCTCAGGCATCGCAGCCTGTCTGATGCACGGTGCAGCAGCAGCGTTTTTCCCTCAAGAGCTCCGGCGTGGGTCCGATGAGCGAGGGTGAAGCCGAAGCGCAGGACCCGAAGCGGTCCCGGCCGGAAGGACTCCAGCCGAAGCCTCGGCCTGAAAAGGAGACACAGATCGTGGCGTTTACGATTAACACCAACATCGCCTCCATGCAGGCGCAGGAATACCTGCGCGTCACGCAGGAGTTTCAGTCCAAGACCATCAGCCGGGTCACCTCCGGCCTGCGCATCGTCAGCTCGGGCGACGACGCGGCGGGCCTGGCCATCGCCAACGGGTTCCGCAGCGATCAGGCCGTGCTGACCCAGGGCATCCGGAATGCCAACGACGGCCTGGCCACCTTGCAGACGATCGACAGCGGCATCAACAACATCAGCAAGCTGCTCGACCGCGCCCGCACGCTGGCCACGCAATCGGCTTCCGGCACGTTCAACGGCAACCGCGAGGTGCTCAACAGCGAGTTCCAGAGCGTCATCAGCGAAATCAACCGCCAGGCGCAGGCCATCGGGCTCAACCAGGGCGGCGACTTCGCCAAGAACCTGAGCGTCTTCATCGGCGGCGGCCGCGGCGCCAACAACACCGAAGTCATCACCAACGGCAGCGTCAGCGTCGACCTCCGCCGCTCGACCGTCGACGCCCGCAGTCTGGGCTTGAGCGGCTACTCCGCCGCCAGCGATGCCGCTTACGACATGAGCGTCTACGACGACGGCACCGCCAACGACCTCCAAAGCGCCATCGGCGGCGCCACGTCGATGACCTTCAACCTCTCCGGCGTCGGCTTCGACGATGCGGCCATCTCCGTCAACCTCACCGGCGTCCAGGACCTGAAGGGCCTCGTCGAGGCCATCAACGCCGGCATCGCCAGCGCCGCCGGCGGCACCTCCCCGGGCGCAGTCGCCCTCCGCAACGCCAACATCACCGCGCAGATCAACGCCGACGGCAAGGGCTTCTCGCTCGTCTCCGCTTCCAGCGCCTTCGCGGTCGAGGCCGGCGCAGATGCTGCCGCCCGCCGCATCTTCGGCCTCACCGCTTCAAACAACGTCAAGGTCGCCGGCGGCCTCGAAGCCCGTTCCTTCTCCTTCACCGCCGTCTCTGGCACCGATACCCAGATCGTCACCATCTCCGCCCTCGGCGCCGACGGCTCACTCCAGTCGGTCGACGTCACTCTCGACGCTTCCAATGCCGCTACCGCGGAAGCCGCTGCGGACGCCATCAACACCGCCCTGCTCGCCAGCAACAAAGACGGCCTGATGAAAATCGTGGCCGCCGAAGCCGGCGACGGCACCGACCGTGTCACCTTCGCCAGCACCTCCGCCTTCAAGATCGTCGTCCAGTCCGGCACAGCCGCCGTCGGCCTCAATGGCGGCACCGCTGTGACAGACGATTCCACCGCCGACGCCACCGCCGAAACCACTCTCGATGACAGCGGCGGCGCCAACCTCTCCATCTCCACCCAGCAGGCCGCCGAGCGCGCCGTCACCGCTCTGGCCGAGGCCGTGAAGAAACTCGGCGAAGCCCAGGCCGTCGTCGGCAAGGGCCAGAACCAGTTCAATTTCGCCGTCAGCCTCGCCGCCACCCAGCTCACCAACCTCGCCGCCAGCGAGTCCCGCATCCGCGATGCCGACCTCGCTTTCGAAGCGGCCAACCTGACCAAGGCCCAGATCCTCACCCAGGCCGGCGTCGCCGCCCTGGCCCAGGCCAACGCCGCCCCGCAGGCCGTCCTCAGCCTGCTCCGCGGCTGATCCATCCGCTGAACCTCCTGTGGCAGACCCCTGAGGCCCGGCGGGCGCAAAAGCGCCCGCCGGGTCTCAAGTCTTTCAGGCCTTCCGCCGATCCTTCCCTCAGAGGGATCCCCGATGACGAGCCCGCTCCTCTCCCAATCCTCCTCCCCGGATCACTGGCACCTCGCCGGACTCGAGCTCCTCGAGGCCGGGCGCATCCAGGATGCGATCGCCTGTCTCCGCCGCGCGCTCGATCTCGACCCGGCCAACGCCGCCGTGTGGAACGATCTCGGCGTCGTCCTTGAGGCCGTGGGCAACCGCACTGACGCCGTCTACTGCTACCGCCGCGCCCTCCGCGCCCGGCCGGGATTCGAGCAGCCCCGCCAGAACCTGATTGCCCTCGCCCTGCAGGCAGCGGCCTGCGCGCCTCTCCCCCGCCCTGCCCGCGCCCGGGCTGCCACCGCCGTCGCCCGCTGAGTCCGGCCAGGTTCCGGTTCAGGACGCCGCGGCCAGGTGGAGCGCCGGAGGTTCGGGGCGGTCTTCCCCCTTTCTTTCCCGGACCCGCTTCCAGGCTCCCGCTCCACCGCACCTCCCCAGGGCAGGAAACCTGCCTTTTACGGCGCCGGGGACGGGAACCGCAACCGTCGCGGTTTCAGTCACGTGACGTGCACCCCGGCCAGGTGGCAGCAGCCGGATTATCAGACTGGATACTCTGATTCTGGAGGCCTGCCGCCCGCGCGCGGCGGCTTCCATTAAAGAGGCTAAATACCGTTGCATCAGGATGTTGGCGTCCGAACAGGGTTGACACAGGGCCGTTTTCAGGTTAATCTTGGACAACACCCTGATGTAGAAGAAGATACAACTTCTGTTTTGTGGCAGCGAGGTCCAGGAATGACCTTTCAAATCGGCGAGAAGGTGGTCTACCCGAACCATGGGGTAGGCACAATCGAGAACATCAGTTCCCGAACCTTCGGCAATCAGACCGAAAAGTTCTATCTCCTCCGGCTCTCCGCGAACAACATGACCGTCATGGTTCCCTTCTCCCACGTCGAACAGGTGGGGCTGCGCAAGGTGACCAAGAACGGCGAGATCAACAAGGTCCTGACTTTCCTGGCCAACGGGCGCAGCAAGACGTGCCAGGACTGGAAGGATCGTTTCAAGGAGAATTCCGCGAAAATGCAGAGCGGAAGCCTCCTGGAAATCGCCGAAGTCCTGAAGTGCCTGGTGGAAATTCAGTCGCAGAAGCCGCTCTCGTTCCGCGAAAAGAAAATGCTGGAGCGCGCGCGCCTGATGCTGGTTTCCGAACTGGCGACGTCCCGCGGCGTCTCCGAGGAGGAAGCCGTTCTCCTGCTGTCCCGTTCTCTTGCCAAGGCGAGTCTGAAGTTTCCCGAGCCTCTTTGAGCGTCCTGCCTGTCCGCGTGCGCTGCACGGGGCAGGTGCGCTTCTGGCGGAGGATTCATCTGCCGTCCCGAATTGGACGGCGCAGGGCTGGATTCTGAATCTCAACCGGGCCGGATTCCGCCGCGCGCCGCGGCGCTGGAAGGGGCGCTTCATCCCGATGCGCCCGGCTGCAGAAAAACCTGCCGCCCCTGTCAGAAAACCCTTAGTACACCCCCCTGCGAATGACTACAAATTCAGGGGATTCCCGCATAGTGTTCGGCTCCCATCTGGCCGAAGATAACATTGGAAGGACCACACTCGCGGAATGCGCTGTCTCTACTGTGGGAAGAAACTGTCGCTTCTGCGCAAGCTCGCCGACGGGCAGTTCTGCTCCGATGCGCACCGCGAAGCCCATCAGCGCCTGGACGAAGAGCTGACCATGGCGCGCCTGGCCACGGCGCGCGGAGGCAAGGCGGCGGCAGCACCGCCCTCCAGACCGGCGGCCAGAGGCCGGGCGTCTGAATCCGGCATTCCGCCTTTCGCTCCGCTCCGTCCGCAGGCGGCGGCGTGGATCGACTTCCGCAGAATGGTTCCTCTGCCGGTCGAGCTGGCGCCGTTCTCTGCGTTTCATTTTTTGCCCGAGTCCGGTCTCCGGGTGACCCTCCGCGGCATGCCCGCGCCGCAGACAGCCTACTGGGATCCCGTTGCGCCCTCCGGCTTTCCAGGCCAGCCCTTCGTGCCGGTCTGCGTGGCGCCCATTCTCCCGGATGCCGCTCCGCGCGTCGAGACCGGTCCGCCGCAGGAACCCGTCCGGGAATCCGATCCCCCCATCCAGCCGCTTCTCCCGCTGCCGGCATGCCCGAGCCGCTCCACCCGCTCCGTCACCTTCCAGCCCAACCCGGTGCACCGGCGCAAGCTCGTCGTCATCGTTCCGCATTCGGAACTGGGGATCCGTCCGCCAAGCCCGGCTCCTGCCCCGGCGCTCCGTTGGGCGCCCCCGGTTCAGCCGGCAAACGGGAACGGCGCGCACGGCTGCCGGATCGCTGTGGCTGACCCGTGGATCAGCCCGGATGTCTTCATCCCTGCTGCATGGCTGGATCTGGATCCACCCGAGTGGGTGGAAGCCTGCCCTGCGGCGCTGGCGGACACGGCTGCGGGAGCGGAGTCCTTCGCCGAGCCTCCTCTGGCGCCCGCCGTCCGTTCTGAACGTCACGACGCTGCGCCGGCCGCCGTCTGTCTTTCCTTCCGTTCCCCGGCGGCGCCGCTTTTCGACGGCCTGAACGGCGTCTGGCCTGCCCGGAGCGGCCTCCGCGCGGCCGCCCCGGCCGGGCTTGTCTTCGCGGCTCCTCTCGGCCTTCCGTCCAGCCCTGTTCCCGCCTCTGGTCCTCCACTGACGCCGTCCGCCGCGGTTTGCCTGTGCCCAGACCGCCTGCCGTGCGCACCGCAGCCGCCCGGCCCGCTGATGCCGGCGGGCGGCCGGCTCTGGCCGGCCGAGCCCGGCCTGAACCCGATGGCGTTCGGGCCTGTCGCGGCCGCGCCTTTCGTCCACGCGCCCAGGCTGCAGCTCTTTCCGGCCGAACCCCCGACCTTATTCCCGCCGCCTCCGGGCCACGCTCCGGCCCCAAGGCGACTGAGGCCCGTGCAGCACCTGCTTCCCCTGGAAGCCCGTGCGGCGGCCCGACCCCTTCCCCCGCCCGCAGCGGAGCCCGCCTCCGCGGTCTGGCCTCTGCCTCGCGCGGCGGCGCCGGCGATCCATCTGCTCCTGCAGCCGCCTCCGCAGGAGGTGGAATGCACGGAGCATCCTGAAGAAACGCCTGACAGGGATCTCTCGGCCCTGGGCCGGGCTGTCGCAGAAGGGGAGTTCTGGGGCGGCGAGACGGTCTCCTTCCCCGAGAACCCGGAAACCGCAGCCCTTTCCTGCACCGTGTCCGCGGCGCCTGACCTGGACGCGGGAGCGCCGCCGCCGGCCTGCGCGAGCCCTGAACAGGAACCCGGCCCCGAGAAGATCCCGGGGCTCTGCCGGCGCCTGCCGGTCCTGCCCGTGCGTCCGGTGGATTCGCCCCGCGGCGCTGCCGCCGCAGCCGCCGCACCCGTGCTGGCCTGCTGGAGTTCGCTCGACGAACAGCATCCTGCCCTGCCTGCTCTCCAGCTTCAGCTCGATCATGCCGACGGCTCCGGCCCCAGGCGCGAGACCGGAAAGAGAAGCGCGAAGAAGAAACCCGCTCGGCCGCGGGTCAGGAATCGCTTCTGGATGCAGGCGCCTTCCGACCTGAAGTGGATTGCGGTCGCTCTCCCGCTGGTGCTGGTCGTGGTGGTCTACAGTTTCAGCGGCAACAAGCCGAATACTCCCTCAGGGAACAGCACCATGTCCTCCGCCGCCGCGGTGCAGGATGCTCCACAGGCCGCCCAGCCCTGGGCGAAGACCAATGCGCTGCAGCGCTTCATCATGCGCCGCGCCGGGGTCCGGCTTTTCGACGACTTCCGCAGCGGTCTGGGCGCCTGGCAGGGCGCCCCCGGCTGGGCCGGATCGTGGCGCTACGGAGACGCCACTTTTGTCCAGCCCGGCGACCTCGCCCTGCTCTCGCCGAGCATCCCGCTGCAGGATTACACTTTCACGTTCCTTGGCCAGATCGACCGCCGCAGCCTCAACTGGGTTTTCCGCGCGCGGGATCTGGAGAATTACTATTCCATGCGGATCGTCGTCACCCGCGGAGGTCCGCTGCCTGCGGCAGTCCTGATCCGCTCGATCGTTGTTGGCGGCAAGGAGCGCGAGGTCAAGACCCTCCCCATCCCGTTCCCTGTCCAGGCCGACACTCTGTACCTCGTCCGCATGGAAGTGCGCGGCCAGGACTTTACGACATACATCCAGAATCAGGTTGTCGATCATTTCTCCGACTCCCGCCTCAAGTCGGGCGGCGTTGGCTTCTTCAGCCCGCGCGGCGACAGGGCGCTCCTGCGCTGGGTCGAAGTATCACACCAGTACGACTACCTCGGCAGGCTTTGCGCCCTGCTGTCGCCCTACGGGGTGCAGGGCCTGGCGGCCGACTAGAGCTGATTGATGAGGAGTGAAATGCGAGAAGAGAACCGCTTGCTGGAGGAACTGAAGCCGGAGAAAGGCACGGCCCTGGCGCGCGCCGTTGCGCTCCATCTCGAAGGAAAGGGCCGCGAGGCGCTCCAGGAACTCGACCGCGCTCTGGAGTCCGGCGACCCGCCGCGCGAGGTCTATGCAGCGAGGGGGCATATCCAGTTCGAGCTGGAACTGTTCGACGAGGCGGTCAAGAGCTACGAAGCCTTGACCATGATCGACCCGAACGCCATTTCCTCCTTCTTCAACCTTGCCGTCTGCCAGGAGAAGCTGGGCCGCTGGGCCGAGGCCGCCGCGAACTTCGAGCGCGTTCTGCAGCACGACGCCGGCCGACATGACGCCCGCCTCGGCCTGGGCATTTCCTACCTTCACCTGAAAAAAGCCGAGCACGCCCTGGAGTGCTTCAATCAGTGCCTGAAGGCCGAGCCGGCCAACGAGACCGCGCTGTTCGGCAAGGCGGTGGCCCTTGAACTCCTCAGCCGCTTCGACGAGGCCCTGAGCCTCTACCGGCAGATCCTGGCCGCCAATCCCAACGCCGAAGAGCCCATGTCCAACATGGTTCACATCGGGATGCGGCGCGGCGACGACGCGCTGGTCGCGGAAATCAGCGAACGCCTGCTGGCCGTGCGGCCGTTCAGCCAGACCGCTCTCGAGGGCCTGGCGTGGTGCGCTTTCCATCGCGAGGACTACGAGGCGGCCGCGCGTTACTGCGCCAAGCTTGTCGAGCTCACGCCCGAGCACTTCGAGCGCCGCTACAACCTCGGCGTCGCTCTCCAGAAGCTGGAGCGTTTTGAACAGGCCGAGAAGTCCTATCTCGAGGCTGCCCGCCTCCGGCCCGACCATGTCCAGACGTGGGCGAATCTGGGCATGGTCCGCCAGTCGCTCGGCAACCTCCGCGGCGCCCGCGAGGCCTATGAAAGCGCACTGCGCCTGAATCCCGATCTGCCGGAGGCCACGGCCAATCTCGCAGGCCTGCTTGAAAGCCAGGGCCACCCGGAGGAAGCCGAACCTCTCTACGAGCGGCTCGCGGTCAGGCATCCCGATCTCTCCGACGCTCACTTCCGCCTCGGCTACCTCCGGCTTTGCCGGGGCGACGCCCTGGGCGCCATCGAGGCTTTCGAGCGCTGCATCCAGGTCAATCCCGACTGGGTCGAAGCGCATATCAACCTCGGCCTGGCCTACAAGCAGACCGGCGAGTCCGACCGCGCCCAGCAGCATCTCCAGCAGGCGCTGACTCTCAAACCTGATTCCGTCGAGGCTCTCCGCGGCATGGCCGCTCTTGCCGTCGAACAGGGCGACGATCCCCGCGCGCTCGAGCTGCAGGGCAAGCTGATCGACCTCGGCGAGCGGTCGCCGGAGCTTTTCTACAACACGGGTCTGCTGCTCCACCGCCGCGGACAGATCGAGGACGCCATCGCCCTCTATCGGGAAGCCATTCTGATGCGGCCGCAGTTCCCCGAAGCTCTGCTGAATCTCGGCCACGCCCTGAAGGCGCAGGGACGGAACGAGGAGGCGAGGAGCTACTGGCGCCAGGCCCTCGAAATCAAACCCGAGCTGGCGGAAGGCTACTTCGGAGACTGATTCGCCGGCGGGCGGCGCGTCCGCCGCCCCGATCAATCACTGTTCTTTCAGCTTCCGCCACAGCAGGTGGAGGGCGTTCTGCACGGCGAACCGGCGCACCCGCTCCCGCCCTGCCGGAAACCGGAAGAGCTTCGCCTCCGCCTCGGAGGGTCCGGCCAGACCGATCCAGACCGTGCCCGGTTCGATGCCAGGCGTCGAAGACTCCGGTCCCGCCTCCCCCGTAATCGACAGCGCGAAGGACGCCCCGGTCCGGTCGCGCGCCGACTCCGCCATCGCCACCGCCACCGCCTCGCTCACGACCCCGTGGTCCCGCACCAGCGCTTCATCCAGCCCCAGCAGCCGCGTCTTCATCGCCGCGCCATACACCACGAATCCCCCGGCGAACCACTTCGACGCTCCCGGCACTTCGGTCATCCGCGCCGCCAGCAGCCCTGCGGTGCAGCTCTCCGCCACGGCCACGCTCAACCCGCGCTCCGCGAGCAGCCGGCCCACGACCGCTTCCAGCGGCGTTCCGTCGGTCGAGTACACCCGCTCCCCGAGCGCGGCCAGAATCTTCGCCCCGAGTTCTTCGGCCAGCGCCTCCGCCTCCTGCTCCGTTTCGCCCCGCGCCCGCAGGTGGATCTGCACGTCCCCCTCCGCTGCCAGGATCGTCGTCACCGGATTCGAATACGGCCGGTAGATCGGCGCGATCAGATTGTCGAGGTCCGATTCGCCCATTCCGGCCACCCGGAAAAACCGCGTCCGGATGAACGCCCGGGGCAGCCGCTCGCGCAGCAGAGGCAGGCAGTGGTTCTCGAACATCGGCTGCAGCTCGCGCGGGGGTCCCGGCAGCAGCGCCATCATCCCGCTCGGCAGATCCAGCCACTGGCCTGGCGCCGTGCCGAAGGGGTTGGGCAGCGGGACAGCTCCTTCGATCAGGAACGCCTGCCGCCGGTTGTTCGGCGCCATCTGCCGGCCCAGCCGCCGGAACCGCTCCTCGATCCCCTGCAGGATCTCCTCGCTGAACAGGAGCCGCCGGCGCAGCGCCTGCGCCGCCGCCTCCCGCGTCACGTCGTCTTCCGTGGGCCCCAGTCCGCCCGTGATCAGCAGCAGAGGCACGCGGTCCAGCGCGGCGCTGACAGCCTCGGCGAGCAGATCCCGCTGGTCGCCCACCACCGTCTTGCGGACCACTTCCACGCCCAGCGCGTTCAGCTGCGCTGTCAGCCAAAGCGAGTTCGTATCGACTCTGGACGGGGTCAGCAGCTCGCTGCCGACTGCGATGATTTCCGCGTTCATACGCCCTCTGTCAGTATGGCCACCAGCCCTGAATGCCCGCAGGCGCCCGGTATAGCGCCCCCGTCGTCGTCAGGTAGAGGTCCCCCGACGGGGCGAACGCCAGCCCCACGATGTTCGGTCCGGACAGGAACTGCGAGATCTCCGCCTTCGGCGTCAGCCGGACCACGCCCTTCCGCCCCCGCCAGGACGCCGCCACATAGAGATTGCCTTCCGCATCGAACGCGAGCCCCTGCGGCCGCCCCAGCCCGCGGAAAAACGTCTCCACCTCGCCCGTAGGCGCCACCCGGTAGATGCAGTCGTAGCTCGACGTCGTCGGCCCCGTCACATACAGGTATCCGTCAGGCCCGAACGCCAGATGATAGGCCGCCACCGAGGGCTCCAGCGTCGTGAAGACGTAGATCTGGCGGTTCCGGCTGATCTTGAAAATCGTGCCCGAGCGGTCCCCCACGAACAGGTTGCCCTCGCTGTCGAACGCGAGCCCCGTCGCCACGCCCATCCCTTCCACGTACACCGTCATGATGGCCGCTTCCGAGACCTGATAGACGATCCCGTCGAACCGCGACGACACGTGCAGCACCCCGTCCGGATCGAACGCAAGCCCTGTCGCGTTGGTCAGGTCGCTCAGGAACGGGGTCACTTCGCCAGCCGGATCGATCCTGTACACGCTCACCGGCGTCTTCTGTCCGCGCGAGCCGCTGAACGTCGTGTACACGTTGCCCTCGCGGTCGATCGCCGGATTGGCCACCGGGTGCAGATTGTCGGCCACCAGCGTCGCCACCACGACTTCCGCAGCCTCGCTCTCCGCGCTGCCGTTCCTCACGATGACCTCGCCGTACACGGCTTCCTGCGGAACGCGCGCCACGATGAAATGGCTGGAGGAAACCGTCAGCGGGGCCGCGCACCCCCCGATCGTCACCACAGGCCGCGGCGCAACGGGGAAATTCCTGCCCCGGATCTGCACTTCTCCGCCGGGCATTGCCGCGGGCGGCGACACGCTCTCGATCACCGGCTTGCTCGTTGCGTTTTTCATGGAAGGCATCGCGTCTCCGGTTTCACCTACGATTGAACCACGTTTGCCGCAACTGCACGGCCTGCGGCCAGCACGAGCGCTGCATACGCGCCGGCGGCCGCGTCATCCGCCACGATCCCCCAGCCGCCCGGCAGCCGTTCCAGCGCCCGCACCGGCCAGGGCTTGACGATGTCGAACAGCCGGAACAGCACGAACGCGGCCGCCGCCTGCGCGACCGTGAACGCGCCCGCCCCCGCCAGGGCAATCCACTGCCCTACTGCTTCGTCGATGACCACCAGCCCGGGATCTTCCGCGTTCTTCAGCCGCGCCGTTTCTCCTGCCGCCCAGACCGCCGGCAGAAACAGCGCCGCCGCCAGCGCCAGATGCCACGCCATCCCGTATCCGAGCCATGCATGCAGCGCCCACGCCGCCGCAACCGCGCCCAGCGAACCCGCCGTGCCCGGCCCCAGCGGCCAGAAGCCGCAGCCGAACCACGTCGCCAGAACGAGCGCGGCCCTACTCTTCATCGGCGTCCCCGCTCTTCTCTTCCGGCGCCGGTCCGGGCGCCGGTTCGGCCGGGATCCGGTACTCTTCATCCGCCCACTTTCCCAGGTCGATCAGGCGGCACCGCTCGCTGCAGAAGGGCATCTCGGGCGCGCCGAAGGGCACCTCTTTCCGGCAGATCGGGCACTTCAGTTTCAGCGTCATTGATGTGCGTGCGGACGGCCAACCGCGCCGTGAATGATGCGGAACGGATTCGCCGCCGCGGCGGGCGGATCGGCCGGCGGATCGTCCGTCAGGTCTCCCACCAGATCATAGTCGTGCGCCTTCGTGATCCGCATCCGCCGGAACTGGCCCGCCCGCGGCGCGCGCGGCCCCGGATCGCCCACGTAGCACACGCCATCGATGTCGGGCGCCTGCGTCTCCAGCCGCGCCTGCCACACCAGCCCGCTGTCAGGCGACGTCCCTTCGATCAGCACGGGCAGCTCCCGCCCCACAAGCGCCCGGTTCCGGCGACGCGAGATTTTCCTTTGCAGCGCCATCAGCCGCCGCTTCCGGTGGTAAATCGTCCGCCGGTCCACTTTGCCGTCCAGGTGATAACTCTCGCTGGTTTCTTCGTCCGAATAGCCGAATACGCCCAGACGGTCGAATTCCGCCGCTTCGACAAACTGGCATAATTCGGCGAAATCCTGCTCTGTTTCTCCGGGAAATCCCACGATCATTGACGTCCGGATGGCCACGCCGGGCACCGCTTTCCGGATCTTTTCGAGCAGCCGCAGGAAAATGTCGCCCGAGGCGCCCCGTTTCATCCGTTTCAGGATGCGCGCCGACGCGTGCTGAAGCGGCATGTCGATGTACTTCACCAGCGCTTCATGCGCCGCCAGCGTCTCGAGCAGCCTGCCGGTGATCCGGTTCGGATAGCAGTACAGGAACCGGATCCACTTCCCCCGCGGGGCCTCGAGCTGCGCCAGCTGCGCCAGCAGCGAAGCCAGCCCGTCCTTCAGCCCAAGGTCCTCCCCGTAGGCTGTCGTGTCCTGCCCGATCAGGTTGATCTCCCGCACGCCCTGCGCGAGCAGCGCCCGCGCCTCCGCCAGGACGCTCTCCGGCTGCCGGCTGCGGAACCGCCCCCGGAACTGCGGAATCACGCAGAACGTGCAGGGGTGGTCGCATCCCTCGTTGATCTTGATGTAGGCGTAGTGCCGCGGCGTCGCCAGCACCCGCGGCGTCAGCTCGTGGTACAGGTAGGGCGCCGCCCCGCCGCCGCCGCCTTCATCGATCCCTTCGCAGACGTCGGCGATCCGTTCGATCTCGTTGGTCCCCACCACAGCGTCCACTTCCGGAATCTCTTTCCGGATGTCGCCGCGGAAGCGCTCCACCAGGCAGCCGGCGACGATCAGCTTTTTCGCCCGCCCTGTTTTCTTGAATTCCGCCATTTCGAGAATGGCATCCACCGATTCCTGCTTGGCGGGGTCGATGAAGGAGCAGGTATTGACCACGATGGCGTCCGCCTCGCTTGCGTCCGGGGTCAGTTCATGACCGCGCGCCGCCAGCGTGCCCATCATCACTTCCGTGTCGACCAGATTTTTGGGACAGCCCAGGCTGACAAATCCGATTTTCAAGCGTTTTTTCCCCGATTCCAGCACAGTTTTTCCAGCGGCTCCCTGCCGCGCCGGCTCACAGATCTTCCGGAAACACCGCGTAGCCCTGAGGCGGCGGGAACAGGGTCTTCAGCAGGGTCAGCCGCTTCCGCAGCCAGTTCGACGGAATCTGCCGCGGTCCCGGCTCGACATCGATGTCGCAGCAGATGCCGTGCAGGTACAGCGTCAGCGTGTCGATGAAGCTCTGCCGGATGTACTGCTTCAGCCGGTCCGTCGGGCGGCGGAAGTTCCGGTCCCGCCGGGTCAGTTCGTTCTTCAGCCGCCAGGCGCCCTCGTCCACTTCTCCGTGCACGCCCGCCTTCAGCTCCGTCTCCAGCAGCGCCGCATATTCCTGCGGAATCCCCTCGGGCAGCGAGTCCGCCGTCAGCTCGGCGATCGCCCGGTAGAAGCGGTAGTGGTGGTCCGCAATGTCGGCGCCCTTCACGGCGAACGCCAGCACGGCGCCGTCCCGCACCATCACGGTGCTGGAGTCCACCGCCTCCCGGCTGTCCGGCGGCTCGGTCGAGATGAACGTCTCCTCGCTTTCCCGCTTCCGGTGCGCCCGGCTCCGGCACAGGTATGGCACGAGCAGAATCCGCATTTCCGGCAGAAGCGCGGCGATGGAAGGCGGCAGAGCCGCAATCGGCTCCTCGAGCAGCTCCCGGCGGTCCTCTTCATTGAGCGGGACCGCCGCCGCGAAGTAGCAGATGCGGTTGGCGAGCGGGACCATTTCGTTGCGGAAATGATCTGCGAATTGCGCCAGCTTCAGCCGCGAAGGAAGGGTGGGCGATGACATCAATCCCTGTATTTTCAGCATACCAGAGCCGCCTCGCGCCGCCCATCTTTCTCCCGCCCGGCGTGGCACACTGGTGTCTGCCGTGAAAATCCTGGTTTCGGCCGGCGAGCCCTCAGGCGACCGCTACGCCGCCGGCGTCGTCCGCGCCCTTGCCCGCAGGCTGCCCGGCGCCGGGTTTTTCGGCTGCCCGGGTCCGGAGATGGCCGCTGCAGGCGTGCGCGCTGTGGCCGACCAGTCTGCGCTCTCGGTGGTCGGCCTCGTGGAGGTGCTGGGCCACCTGCCGGGCATCTGGCGCCAGTTCCGCCGCCTGGAGGCGGCCGCCCGCGCCGAGCGCCCCGACGCCGCGCTTCTCACCGACAGCGCCGCCTTCCATCTGCGCCTCGCCGCCCGCCTGCGGAAACTCGGCATCCCGGTTTTCCATCTCGTCGCTCCGCAGGCGTGGGCGTGGCGCGAAGGCCGCGTCCGCCAACTCCGCCGAAACGTGGCCGAGCTCCACTGCATCTTCCCTTTCGAGGAGGATTTCTTCCGCTCCCGCGGCGTCAACGCCTGCTACATCGGCCATCCCCTGGCACGCGTGGTGCGGCCGTCGCTCGGGCGCGGCGAGTTCTTCTCCCGTCTCCGCATTCCTTCCGGCCGGCCGCTGGTGACGCTCTGTCCGGGCAGCCGGCGCGGAGAGATCGCGCGGCACCTGCCTGTCCTGCGCGAGGCGGTCGAGCGCATCTCGGCCGCACGGGCCTGCACCTTCCTGCTCGCCGCTCCGGCGCGCAGCGAAGAACGGTTCGGCCGCGCTTTCTTTGAACCCCTTTGCGGGGCGGGAAGAGTCCGATACTGTGAGGGAGAAACCTGGGACGCCATGGCGCACGCAGACCTGACGCTCGCCGCCAGCGGCACGGTCACCACCGAAGCCGCTCTGCTCGGCTCGCCCATGGTGATCTTCTACCGCGTCCACCCGCTCACCTGGAGGCTGGGCCGCCCGTTTGTGCGCGTCCCTTTTTTCTCCATCGTCAATCTGGTCGCCGGCCGCGAGGTGGCGCCCGAACTCATCCAGCACGACTGCACCGGCGAACGCCTGGCGGCAGAAGCCCTGCGCCTGCTGTCCGACGAAACGGCGCGCCGCCAGATGCGCGCTTCCCTGGAAAGCGTCCGCTCGGCGCTGGCTACGGACCGCGACCCCTACGAAGTTTCCGCGGCGCGCATCGCCGCCTTCCTGAATCGAGAGGTTTCCGCATGATGGGCCGCATTCTGCCCCTGACTCTGACCCTGGCTGCCGCATTCGCCTGTTCCGCCGCCGCCCAGCAGCGCCGCGGCGCGATTGATGTCGAAAGCTACCGCATCGAGCTCGCCGTCGAACCCTCCCAGCAGACGCTCAGCCAGCGGACCGCCGTCACGTTCACGCCTTCGGAAGACCGCATGCAGAATGCCGCTTTCGAACTCCACAACTCGCTCAACATCCTTTCCGTCACCGATGCCTCGGGCCAGTCCCTGCAGACCAACCGCCGTTTCAACGAGCACACTGTCGAGGTCTACTTCCCGCAGCCTCTCGAACGCGGCAAGCCCGTCACGATTACTTTCCAGATCAGCGGGCGCCTCGGCGGCGAGGAGGAATCCCCCATTTACGGCATCACCTTCGCGGCGATCAAGCCGGATCACGGATGGCTGCTGTACCCGGCGCGCTGGTTCCCGGTCAGCGGGTACACGACGGACCGCTATCAGATGGAATTGACGGTCCGCGCGCCGGCGGGCTTCCGCGCCGTCTCGAGCGGCGTCGCCGTGGCCTCCGCGGACGGTCAGTCGTTGACCTTCCGTTCCACGTCCGCCGGCTTCTTCGGCAGCCTCGCGATCGTGCGCGGCGAACCGCGGCGCGTCCAGTCCGAGGGCAGCACCAGCGAGATCTGGTTCCGCGGCGCCAACGCCGGCAACGCCCAGGCGTGGGGCGAGGAGATCGGAAAGGTGATGACGTTTCTTTCAGACACGTTCGGCGTGCCCCCGTATCGCAATCTGACGGTCGTCGAAACCGGCGAGGGCGCGCCGAACGGCTATTCGGCCCCAGGTCTGCTGTTCATCTCTTCTTCCGCCGCCGCCGCGGCCAAACCGAACCAGCGGCTGCTCGCCAACCAGATCGCTCGGCAGTGGTACGGCGGCCTCTTCTCGCCCTCGAACCGCAACCACATCTGGATGACGAATGGCATGGCCCGCTACGCCGAGATCCTCTACCTCGAGCACCTCAACGGCGCGCAGGCCATCGAGCCCGAAGTCCGCGACCTTTACGTCGACGCGCTCACCGTCACCGACGCCCCCGTGCGCCAGGCGGCGCGCTTCGAGGATTACAGCCCCGAGTTCTTCGCCGTCACCGGCAGCAAGGGCGCCACGGTGTACCACATGCTCCGCTGGGTCATCGGCGACGAGGCGTTTGCGAAATTCCTGAAAGCGGCCACAGACCGTTTCGCCGGCCGCTCCATTACCACCGACGACGTCCGCAAACTCGCCGAAGAGATCAGCGGCGAGAATCTCCAGGGCTTCTTCATCCAGTGGCTCGAATCCACCGACGCGCCCGAGTTCCGCACCAAGTACACGATCTACCGCACGCAGAAAGGCTTCCGCGTCATGGGCACCATCACCCAGGACCTCGACACCTTCCGCATGCCTGTGGAGCTCCGCATCGAGACCGAGGGCAACCCCGAATTCACGCGCGTCATCGTCGTCGGCCCGTCCACGGATTTCTCCGTCGATACGTTCGGAAAACCGCGGCGCGTGATCGTCGATCCCAACGGCCGCGTCCTGCGCTACAGCCGCGAGATGCGCGTCGCCGTCGCCATCCGCCGCGGCGAGCAGTTCGCCGAAATCGGCCAGTACAACGACGCGCTCAAGGAGTATCAGAAAGCGCTCGAGGTCAATCCCATCAGCTCCATCGCCCACTACCGCGTCGGCGAGGTGTTCTTCCTGATGGGCAACTACCAGAGCGCGGCCAACTCCTTCCGCGAGGCCCTCAACGGCGATGGCGAGCCTGCCTGGACGATCGTCTGGAGCCACATCAACCTGGGCAAGATCTTCGACATCACCCAGCAGCGCGAGCGCGCCCGCAACGAGTACCAGCAGGCTCTCCGCACCAAGGACAACACCCAGGGCGCGCTGGAAGAAGCGGCCAAATATCTTCAGGAGCCATACCAGCGCAAAGACAACTGAAGAGCGCTTCGCGTCCGGCGCGCTGCCAGGGCGCACAGGAAGCCTCCATCAACCTGCGGAGCTTCTGCATGGATGAAAACCGCTGCGGGTTCGAAGCAGGTTCGGAGCCGCGAGCGGAGGGCGCGAAGCGCCACCGGGCAAGCCGTCCGCCCGCGGCTCCGAGCCCGTTTCCCGGTCTGCGCGGCTGCTGCCCGCGGGGCGATGCCGGCGGGAGCGGCAGGACGGGCAGCTACTGCACGGGTCCGGGGCCGGTCTGCGGCTCCAGACGGATCTCGCCGAATGCGGCCTCGTACTGCTGGACGTTGGTGATCAGAAGATTCATCAGCGCCTTGGCCTGTTGCGGGCTGAGATAGACGCCCTGGAAATTCTGGATCATGACCGTCTCCGGCCCTGTCTGTCGCATCAGCCCGAACGTCAGCAGGAAGTCCCACAGGCTCATGCGCAGCTGCACGCTGTTGGAGTAATTCTCGCGGTAATCGGGGCCATTTTCGATCTGGACGACGGGTTGCGGCTGTGCGGGATGCATCGCTGGTTATCGTAGCAGAGGCGCAAAGGCGGGGTTCCACGCGCGCGCAAATGCGGGCAGAATGGAGTCGGGCTTATGCAGAACCCGTACCGGCCCGAGGATTTTCCGCGCATCCGGTGGCAGACCGGGCCTTTCCGGCTGCAGCTCACCGAAGAAGTCGCTCTGCAGCTGCGCGAGGGCATGGCGGCGATTCAGGGCGCGGAAATGCGGCGCTTCCTCGAGGCTTCCGGGAATCGCGTGGAAGGACGCGAGCTCGCCGTCGCCGCGCCCGCGGACGTGCGCTGGTTCGCCATCTTCAGCCGTGCGCCTGCAGGCACGGCGCGCCGCCGCGCGGAATGGGTGGAGCATTTCGTCGAACCCGACGGACGCCGCAGCGTGCTGCGGACCGTGGTTCTTCCCGCGGGCGGCGAACTGCTGCAGGTCGAGATTCTGAGCGAAGAAGAAAATGCGTCCCTCGCCGCCCAGGAATCCGAACTGCTGTTGCGCTCCGTCGAAGCCGAGGTGCCGCATTTCTGGTGGCTGACGCCGGCTGCGGCAGCCGTCCTGGCCGCCGGCTGGCTTCTGCTGCAGCGGCGGGCGCGTCTGAAGGGGCCGCAACCCCGGGAGATGCAGCCTGGCGAGCCGCGCGCCGCGCAGACGGGAAACGCGGAGAATCCTCCGGAGCGACCCTGAAATCCGGAGCGCCTCTGGAGAGGCGTTGGCTCGATCCTACACTCAAACAGGGAATTGACACCCGAAACTCCGCAAGGTACAAGAAGGCAGCACTCTCATGAACAGCAGAGACAGCCGACTGATCCTTGCCGCGCTTGCCCTGATCGCCGCCGGAATGCAGGCGCAGCCGAATCGCCCGGACGCCGCCCGGCTGCGGGAAGAAGTCAACGAATGGACGAGCCGTCTGCGCGGCGCTCCTGCGGCGCGCGCGGCGGGGATTCCGCTGCGCGAGGCCGCCGGAAGACGCGCCGGAGCGCTTGTGGAGCTGATGCGGGCGGCGCCTTCCGCTGCATATGCGGCGAGGTTGAGTCCGGAGGAACGGCAGGCTCTGGTGGCGCAGGACCCGGGGCTGGACGCGCTGCTGGAAACCCATGGCCGCTGGCGCGGAGATGTGCAGGCTCTGGCAGTCGATGATTTCGAACACGGCGCCGGCTGGACCGAGCATTTCCTTTCAGGGAAAGACCTGCGCCTGGAAGTGCATGCGATCGGCCGCCCCCTGCCCGGCGAGTGCGGCTGGACGGCGGAGTTCGAAGGCATCGCGTTGAATGGAGTTGCAGCCGGATTCGTGGTCTCGCTCGAGCGGGCGGCGGGCGCGGGCGACTGTTCGAACATCGGCGAGCAGCGCACGCTCGGAGTGGCGGTTTCTTTCCCGGGAAGAGACCTGACGGTCACGGAATCGCAGATCAGCAGCTTGCTGCTTGCTCCGGCGGCGCCGTCGCTGGATCATTTTCTGCGCGAGCAGACGCAGGGACAGACGTGGGTTTCCGGCGCCGTGGCGAGCGTCCGCCTGGATCGCTCTTATTCGTGCAACGAGTACTCTGAACTGGCCGGGGCGGTCTTCCGCGCGCTGTCCGAAAGAGACGATTTGACAAAATACCGGCGGTTCTTCCTGTTCTTTCCAGTGGGGGCTGGCGAGTCCTGCTGGGCGGGATTGGGGTCGCTCAACTGCTGGAGCAGCCTGCTCGGCAGCCCGCATTGGCACTCCATCTCCTGGATAGCCGTTCGATCCTCGCCCGTGGGTCCGAAAGTCGTCCATCACGAGGCCGGCCATAACTTCGGGTTGCAGCACTCAAGCTCCCGCAGGTTCTCCGCCGTGGCGCTCGGGGCGCCCGGACAGAGGGGAGAGCTCTCCGAGTACGGAGACCCGTTTACCGTGATGGGCAGCGGGTGGGCTTCATTCAACGTGCGTCAGAAACAGCATGCGGGGTGGCTGGCGGGGGCGCAGGTTCTGCAGGTGGAAGGGACGGGGACGTACACGATCGAGCCTGTGGGCAGTCCTTCACCGGGTCCAAAGGCGCTCCGCATCCGCAGGCAGGCGGGCCAGGACGCATGGTTGTGGGTGGAGTATCACAGGCCGCAGGGCCCCTATTACGAAACGTGGCCGAAGACCGCCGCGCCTGGGGCTCTGGTGTACTACGAGGATGGAGTCAACAGCGACCCGACCCCGTTCATTGGCGCATGGACTCATCTGCTCGACATGACTCCGGGCTCATCCTCGGACGATTTCCAGGATGGGACGCTGGCCGCCGGCAAGTTGTGGCGGGACAGATATGCGGGGCTCGATCTCCAGGTGGATGCCGCGGGTGAGAGCCTGACCGTTTCGGTCAGACGCGAGACGCCCTGCGCAACGGTGGAGCCGGGAATGCGCAGGCACGGTCCCGGTGCGGAATCCGGGGAGATCCGCGTCTCCGCGCCGCTGTCGTGCGGATGGGATGTGTTCGTTTCCGAGCCGTGGATCAAGCTCTCCGGGCAGGCATCTGGCAACGGCAGCGCAACCGTTGTGTACCAGCTGGAGGCGAACGGCGGAGCCGAGCTGCGCCGTGGTTATCTCGCCATCGGACGAAACACATTCACTCTGGAGCAGTTGCCGGTCAACCAGCCGCCGGTTGCGGTTTCCGTGGATCCTTCGGAAGGAGCCGCTCCGGACCTTGCGCTCCGCGTGCAGATCCAGGATCCGAATGGCCCGGAAGATGTTGCCTGGGTGGCTGTCCGCATCGCGCAGGACCAGGGAGGCGGAGCTGCCTGCCATCTCGAGTATGACGTGGCGCAATCCGAGGTGCGGCTCGCCACGGAAGACGGATCAGGCTGGATCAGGGCAAAGGCCGGATATGGCCTTTCCCTCGAGAACCGGTATTGCCGCGTCCAGAACTGCTGGTTCTATACATCGGGCCCTGGTTGAGATGGCTCGGCTGCGGCCGCCTGGCTCAGTTTGAGCCTGCAATTCAAAGTGGAATTTCTTGGCGAAAAGAAAATTTATGTCCGGGCCGGCGACCAGCGCGGCGCCGAAACCGAGTGGAGAGAGCTTGGACGCTGGCGGATCGCCGATGCACCGCGAGCCGCGTACATGTCTCCCAGCCGGGCTTCCGGGCCCGCGGTCCGTTATTCGTTTGTCTGGAACCATCTGCCCGGCGGATCTCCCGTGAAGCTGGCCTGGATCGTGATCGGGCCGCGCCTGGAGTGGAAAGATTCCTGCGCGATTGCCTACACGGCAGCGCCGGACAGGCTGGCCCTCTCGCTCGGCGACGATCAGTGGACCGTCCCGGCAGTGCCAACCGCCGAGACGGCGCTTGCAAGTCCTCTCTGCAGATTGCTTGGGCCCAGCGTGTACGCCGACCGCGCCCGAGGACTGTTCAGCATCAGCGGCACTCTCGCCTTTTCGGAAAAGTTCCAGGGGCCGAAGAAAATCTGGATGCAGGCGGTCAACGCGGCAGGCGAGGTCGCCCATTGGCAGGAAATGGGCGAGGTCACTGTCACGGGTCCGAATGTCGGCCCCGAAGTCGCATCCGCCACTTACTCTGCTTCTTCCGGCCGGGAAGCCCGCATCGAGGTGGAGGTCCGGGACGTCAATGGCGCGGGCGACATCGACACCGTGGAAGTCATCATCAATGACCGCAATGACGTCCGCGAGGCGTGCGCGCTGGAAGCTGCCCCGGGGTCCGGTTTTCTCAGGCTTCGCAGCGATTCCGGAACGTCTTTCGCCGGTTATTCCTTCAGCAGCTCGCCGCGGCCTCTCGAGAACACGCAGTGCCTGGTCGAAGGGGGCCGATCGTCCATCGCAACAGCAGGGAATGCCCTGCGGCTTTCGCTCGCGGTCCGGGCCAAGACTGTGATGGCTGGGGAGCAGAGAATCTTCATACGGGCCCGCGACTTCAGCGGCACGGAGTCGCCCTGGACCGAAATCGGTCCCTGGCTCGTTCCTCCAGCCGAATCGAACCGTCCGCCCGTTGCCGGTCTGGCTGGAAGTGTCACTTCCCGCGGCCGGGCGGTCTCTGTTGCCCTGTCGATTCAGGATCCGGATTCGCCGCGGGACGTGGCCGCTGTGGAACTGCTGATTGGAAATACACCAGAGGATCCCGAATCCTGCTGGCTCCGCTACAGCCGCCGCCTGGGCCGGATTGAGCTGAAGTCCGAAGACGGCGCCAGCTGGATATCGCCCTCCCCCGGCGATACGCAGCTCGAACATGCAGGATGCTCCGTGCCGGCGGATCCGTGGATCTACGTCTATTCGGGAGCGCTGCGAATCACGTTGGGGGCGGCATTCCGGGAGCCGCTCCAGGGACAGAGAAACCTTTGGGCCAGAGCCACGGATGCATCGGGGGCTGATTCCGGCTGGACGAACCTCGGGGCTTTCTCCGTCGAGATTCCGGCCGTCAATCGCCCGCCCTCAGCAGTCCTGGCGGCGCCGCCCGGCGGCACGGGAAGCGCCGTCCTGGCTCGTCTGGATGTGACCGATCAAGATGGTTATCTCGACGTCCGTGCTGCGGCTCTCTGGTTCCAGTCAGAAACGGATCAGGACCGCTGGTGCGCTGTCGCTTACGAGCGCCTGACCGGGATCTTCCGCCTGGCGAGCAGCGACAGCCCGGTCTGGCAGGTGCTCCCGTCCGACGGCGCCAGCGTCTCGACGAACTCCTGCCGGCTCCTGCGCGCTTCCACGTCGATCCTGTCGGGCAACCAGATTCGGGTGAGGCCGGTCGTCGCATTTCGGGAATCGATGGCAGGTCCGCTTGTCCTCCGCCTGAACGTCTCCGACATGGCTGGCGCCGAAACCGGGTGGCAGGACATCGGCCAGTGGCTTGTCACGTTTCCCAATCAGCCGCCATCGGCCATTCAGATCGATCCGGCGACCGGAAGCGGCAGTGAACAGATCCTCGAAGTGGCGGTCAGGGATCCTGAAGGGGCCCAGGACTTGTCCCGCATAGACGTCACTCTTTCCAGCAACGGCCTTCCGCCAAATGCCTGCCGGTTCTTCCTTGATTTTCAACAGGACGCGTTCGGCTTTTTCACCGACAAACCGAACAGCTTTTATTGGTACTCCATTGGACAGAACGTGCTCGCCCAGAACGGCCAATGCGCCATTCCGGTCCGTTCAGTGGAAATCCGTGCGGAAGACGGCCTGCTCAGGATCCGCGCGCCCATCCAGCTTCGCGCGGGGCTTTCCGGGAAGAACATCATTCGGGTCAGTGCTGCAGATCATCTGGGGGCGTCGTACACGCTGGAAGAGGCGGGAACATGGACCGTGCCTGAACCGGAACCCAATCGCGCGCCGGAGGCGGTGAGCCTGCAGCGGACCCCCTCGGGCAGTCAGGAGCGGTGGACCGCTGCGTTCTCGGACGCAGACGGATATGGACACCTGGCCACTCTGGACGTCCGCGTCGGCGATGCCCCTCCGTTCTGCGGGTTCCGCTACGACCGGGTCACAGACACGTTCCGCATGATGAGCGACGACGGAGCCTCCTGGGGCAATCCAGTGCCTGGCGCGTCCGGCACGGCGCTGGAGAACTCGGCGTGTTCTTTCCTGCCCTGGCGCGTCTCTGTTTCGGGATCCGGCGCCACGATGAATGTCCAGTTGGAGGTGACCCTCAAGCAGCCCCTGACTGAGAACGCCGCCGTCTGGATGGCGGCCACGGACCGCGCCGGGGCATCCACAGGCTGGGTGAAAAAATAGCCGGCGCCATGCGCCGCCCGGCTGCAGCCGTCTGAGGCGCAGGACGAAATAGCAGTTTCATTCAATTGGGAATTGACAGAAACAGGATCTTTGTGTAGAAAAAAGTCAATCCCCGCCATGAAGAAAACAAAGAGCAATTTTTCGATAATTGTCTCTTTTTTTCTCCTGTCCTTTTTCACCCCTGCACAGGCGCAGCCGCGGGACACGGACACGGAAAGACTGCGGCAGGAGATCGCGGAGCTGAACAGCCGCCTGCGCGGCTCGTCCGCCGGACGGGCGGCGGGACTGCCGTTGCGCGAGGCCGCCGAGGCGCGAAAGAAAGCCCTGGTGGAGCTCATGCGCATGGCGCCGTCGGAGGCCCTCTCGCTGTCGCTCAGCGCTCCGGAACGGCGGGCTCTGACGGCGCAGGATCCTTCGCTGGACGCGCTGCTCGAAACCCAGGGCCGGTGGTCAGGCGACATCGAAACCTATGTCTTTGACGACTTCAAAGGCAAGACGGCGCGGACCGTGAATTTTCTCGTCTCGCCTTCCGTCCGGCTCGAGGTGCATTCCGCCGGGCGCCCCCTGCCGGGCGAGTGCGGCTGGACGGCAGAATTCGAAGGAATCGCGCTCGACGGCGTGGCAGCGGGCTTCGCCGTGAAGCTGGAACGGGCGGTGGGAGCGGGTGATTGCTCGAACATGGGCGAGCAGAGATCGCTCTCCGTGGCCATCGGCTTCCCCAACCGGCCGGCCAGCATGACCGTGGCGGAAGTGGAGGAGATGATGCATGCAACAAACACCCCATCCATGGGGCAATTCCTCCGCCTGTTCACGCGTGGTCAGGCCTGGTTGACGGGCAAAGTCGTTACCGTGCAGCTGGACCGGCAATACACTTGCGAGGAATACGGCGCCATGACGGAGGCGGTCTTCCGCGCTCTGTCTGGCACCGAGGATCTGACGCGCTATACCAGATTCGTGCTTTTCGCGGATCTCCCGGGAAATTGCCCGTGGGCCGGGCTCGGCTCGGTTAACTGCCGCCGCCAGACATCCCTGGGCAACCACTGGGCCTCTATCTCCTGGATTCGTGTCGCGCCCATCACCGACAACTTAGGCTGGACCTCGGCCTTGGGGGTTGTCATTCATGAGCTGGGGCATAATTTCGGCTTCCTCCACTCCAACGCACGGAAATTTGCGGCGGTGCCCCTGGGGGGGCCCGAACAGAAAGGGGAATCCATCGAATACGGCGATCCTTTCACCGTCATGGGCGGAGGCGGAGGGCCTTATACGGCACGTCAGCTGTTGCAGGCCGGATGGATTTCCCAATCGCAGGTCCTTTCGACGGAGGGAGAAGGCCGCTTTTCGATCGAACCCGTCTCGGTCCAGAACGCGGGGCCGAAAGCGCTTCGTATCCGGCGCTTCCCCGGGGTCAACGAATGGCTTTGGGTGGAATACCACAGGCCTGAAGGGCCCTACTATGTACGTTGGCCGACGGCTGCACCACGTGGCGCCCTGATCTATGTGCAGGACACTCACAATCAGGATTTGTCCTCGACGGAGGGCGGTCCGCCCAATCTCCTCGATATGACGCCCGGATCGGCGAAGGACGACTTTCACGATGCGATCCTGGCTGACGGGCACGAGTGGCTGGACGCTCTCTCCGGGACCAGCATTCGGGTCATTGAGGCCTCCGACCGGCTGACGGTGGCTGTTTCCCGCACTCAGCCCTGCGGCACCGTCGACGCGGTTCGCAAAACGCACGGCTCGGGCGCCGAGACGGGTGAAATTCGCCTGACCGCTCCCCCTTCGTGCCGCTGGGAGGCCGTCAGCTCTGCCCACTGGCTTCAACTGACAGGACAGACGTCGGGCGCCGGCTCGGCAGTCATCCCGTACCGCGTCGAACAGAACGTGTCGGGCGGGGCTCGCCGGGCAGACATTGGGGTCGGCCTGGTGGCCGTGGCGATCGAGCAAAGCGCCGGCGGCGTGCCGTTCGGCAATCAGCGCCCCGAAGCGACTGCCCTGTTCCCATCCGAAGGCAGCGGAAGCAGGCTCAGCCTGCATATTCAGGCGAGAGACTCGAACGGTCCGGCCGACATCGCCCTGGTCCAGATACGGATGTTCGACCCGTCGGGTGAAGCTGCCTGCCGCGTCGAATACGACGCTGTCCGCCGCGAGGTTCGGCTGGAGAAAGACGACGGACGGACATGGAGTGCCAGCCCCCCAGGAGACAATCTGAGCCTGGAAAACCGGAATTGCCGCCTGCGGCGCGCCCAGTGGATCGCAGGGCAGGAAAATCCTGCTTGGCTGAATCTGGAGCTGCATTTTCCCTCCGCATTTCAGGGGCAGAAACTCATCGCGGTGCGCGTTGAAGACAGGAATGGCGCGGCAAGCGAATGGC
The DNA here is from genome assembly GCA_026002875.1 of Bryobacteraceae bacterium. Taxonomy (NCBI): domain Bacteria; kingdom Pseudomonadati; phylum Acidobacteriota; class Terriglobia; order Bryobacterales; family Bryobacteraceae; species Bryobacteraceae bacterium. Next base: position 317,344 of record BPGE01000001.1, on the reverse strand, counting down.
GAACCATGGGCCGTTGGCTCATCATGCATCAGCCTCAGGTGCGATTTCTCAGCCCGAGGACCTTATCCGGGCCGGCGGCGCGCCTGAAGTTCACGTTCGATCATGCGCTGGACGGCCCCCCGATCCAGCAGGCATGGTTCGTGATTGGCGCGGCGCCAGACTGGAATGGCTCTTGCGCTTTTTCTTATGTGGCTGCTCCGGAGCACCTCGCCCTTCATCTGGGAGGGGAAATGGAGTGGAGCCCGCCGGCTGGCATGGCGGAAGATTTGGAGCTTTCCGGCCCGCTCTGCCGCCTCAGGAGACCAGAAGTTAGGACCGACCCGGCAAAAGGCGAGTTCGAACTCCAGGCCACGCTGGTTTTCCAGGAAGAGCTCAAGGGCGACTGGAAAATTTGGGTCAAGGCGGTGGATCAGGCCGGCGCCGAGCTGGACTGGACCGAGGTAGGGTCGATCCATGTCACGGGCCCACGCCGACCGCCCGCGGTTCTCGGCGTTCAGCGCCTGCCCGGTCAGGGAAGAGCGGGGATCCTGGAGCTGCAGATTGAGGATCCTGATGGGGTGGGTGACTTTGAGAAGGTCGAAATCATCATCAACGACCGGCGTGAATGGCAGGATGCCTGCGCCATCGATGCCTCCCCGGCAGATCAGTTCCGATGGCTATGGCTTTCCCTGCGCGCCGATCGGGGCGAAGGAAGCGCTGGCAGCTGGGTTGCAGGCGCGTCGGCCACTTACTCGAACTCTCAATGCATCCTGTCCCTGCAGCGCTCCTCGTTCCGGGTTTTCCAAACTACGGCCATCATCCGGCTTGCACTGGAGCTGAAGCCGGTCATGGCCGGCAATCAGCGAATTTTCGTCAGGGTTCGAGACCTCAGCGGAGCCGCCTCGCCCTGGGTGGAGGCGGAACCCTGGCTCGTGGAACCCAGCCGAACCAGCCGTGCGCCCGGTGTCATCATTGGCAGCGCCCTCCCCTCGCGTGGCCATTCCCTGTCGGTGCCGGTTCGCATGGAGGATCCGGATACCGCGCGGGACATCGCCGCGGTGGAGCTCCTGCTCGGCAGCGGGCCGGATGATCCGGCGCCGTGCTGGATGCGCTACTCCCGGCGCCTCGGACGCGTCGAGCTGCGGTCGGAGGACAACACCGAGTGGCTGCAGGCTGCACCCGGCGACCTGGGCCTCGCCCACGCGAGGTGCTCCGTCCCCGCCGATGCGCTGATCTGGTATGAGTCCGGCATCGCCCGCATCACGCTCGGGGCGGCCTTCTTCGAGCCGTTCCGGGGCCAGAAAGGAGTGTGGGCGCGGGCTGTCGATGCGGCGGGCGTGGAATCAGGCTGGCAGAAGCTGGGCGACCTCCTCGTGGAACCGTTGTCCTCCAACACGCCTCCCGAGTCCGGATCGGCTGCCCCGCTCGCGGGCACGAGCGCTGTGGCGGCGCTGTCGTTCGAAGCCCGCGATCCCAACGGCCAGTCCGACCTGCGCGTGCTGCGTTTCTTCCTCCAGTCGGCCGAAAATCCTGACCGCTGGTGTCTGATCGTGCACGAGAGGCTGAACAATGTCTTCCTCCTCGGCAGCGACGACTCCCCTGGACTCCAGGTCTTCCCCAACGACGGCACTGTTCGTGAAAATGGCCGCTGCCGCCTCCTGCGAACCAATGTTTCTTCGCTTGCCGGCGGCAGCCTTCGCGTGCAGGCGTGGGTCGCCTTCCGGCAGCCGATGGCGGGACCGGTCAAAGTCTGGCAGCAGACCCTCGACATGGCCGGAAGCGAGTCGGGATGGCATGAGGCCGGCATGTGGATCGTCCGGCTGCCCAATCAGCCGCCGATGGGACTTGCCTTGAATCCTGCCCGGGGAGAAGGGACCGAACAGGAATTCGAGCTGACGGTCTGGGACCCGGATGGCCCGCAGGACATTCGGACCGCAACCCTGACCATTTCGCGGAACGGATCCGAACCTCAAAGCTGCCGGATCCTGGCGGAAGTCTACTGGCACTGGCTGGTGTTGCACGGAGACCATCCCTTCTTCGGACCGGCCCACTGGCTCTCCGACGTCCGGGATCTGCGGAACGGGCAGTGCGTGGTCAGGTCTTTTGCCATGCGGCAGGAGGATGGCGCTCTGAAAATGCGCCTCCCCCTGCAGTTCCTGTCCGGGCTTGGAGGCGCCAACCAGATCACGCTCTCCGCGACGGACATCTCCGGCGCGACTTACACTCTGCGGGATGCAGGCGCATGGACGGTTCCCGAGCCGAATCCGAACCGTCCGCCGGAACCCGTGCGACTGGAACGCGCGCCTTCCGGCGGCCACGAGGTCGTCTCGGCCGTGTTCTCCGATCCCGACGGTTATGGAGACCTCGCCGTGCTCGAAGTTCGCATCGGCGATGCGGCGCCCGTGTGCGCCTTCCGCTACGACAGACGGACGCACACGTTCCGCATCTCCAGCGACGATGGCGAAACCTGGCGCGAACCGGTCTGGGGACAGTCGTACGATCCGCTGGGCAACTCTTCCTGCTCTTTCATCCCGTGGGCGCTGCAGGTTTCAGGCTCGGAAACGGAAATGACCATCCGTCTGAACGTCACATTCCGCCAGCCCATGCCCGCCGGAGCCAGCGTCTGGATGGCGGCGACGGACAAGGCAGGGGCTTCGACAGGCTGGGTGAAGAAGTAGCGCCTCCAGGGCGGCGGGCGATCCGGCCCGGACCGGCGCCGCCGCCTCACCGCGGCCTGTACGCGATGCAGTCGATCTCGACCTTCATCAACGGGTCGGCGAAGGCCACCGCCACGGTGGTGCGCGCCGGGCGCTGATCGCCGAAGAATTCGCGGTAGACCTCGTTCATCGCCGCGAAGTCGTTGCCGTCGCGCAGGTACACGTTGCACTTCACCACGTCGCTGGCGGAAGCCCCTGCTGCGGCAAGAATGCGCATCACGTTGGTCAACGTGACTCTTGTCTCGTGCCGGATGTCGCCGTAGGACATCTGGTTGGTTGCCGGATCGATGGGCCCCTGGCCGGACACGAAGATGAAATCGCCGGCCACGACGGCGGGCGAATAGGGCCCCCGCGGCGCCGGCGATTCAGGCGGAAAGATGCGCTGGATGTCTGCCATGCAGACATCCTATGTGGTTTTCTTGCGGCGCGTGCGGCGGACTTTCTCGCCGCCCGTGTCTGCGGCTTTTTTCCGCGTGGCGCGCTTCTTCGGCTTGGGCGGCTCTTCCGGCAGCGGAATCTCGCCCGTGGCCGTCGGCTGGCCGGCGACGATGGGCTGCACGAAGTCGAGCTCGCTGAACTCTTCTTCTTCCTTCTGCTCTTCCTCCGGCGGCGCCGGCGGATAGAACTCCGCGCCGAGGTTCACCATCAGGCCGCCCTCTTCGCGCGGCTCAAGCCGCACCACCGTCTTGTCCTGCGCGAAATTCAGGAACTCCGAAAAGCTCTGGAAGCCGTAATTGGCGGGATCGAATTCCGGCGATTCTTCCTTCATCCACGCCAGCAGGTCTTCCGCGCTCTGGCTGCTCTCTTCGAACTCGAGCCGGTGAATCTCCAGCACGTCGCGCAGCAGCGTCAGCGCCTCGTCCGGCCGCGGCAGCGCGCGCTCGGGCAGCCGGTGCTTCCGCTCGATGAAGTAGCGGCCGCCGGAGCCCTTGACGCGCACCAGATCCGCCTTCTTCAGCTTCTCGACGAAGTCGGAAAAGCTGCGCGCGCCGTAGGCGCTCTCGCTGAAGGTCGAGTCCAGCTGCAGCATGGTGGACTTCAGCAGCCCGAGCTGCGGCTGCACGTTGCGCCGCTCGAGCACCTGCAGCGCCCGCTCCACCAGCGGCATGGCCAGCGCCAGATCGAGCGGCTGCGGGCGGTTCTGCTGCTCCTGCTGCCGCTGCGCCTCGCGCTCCTTGCGGCGCTCTTCGCGCTCCTTCATGCGCTTCTCGCGCCGCTCGCGCCACGACTCGCGCGGCTGCGCCTCGGGCGCGGGCATGGGCTGCACTTCTTCCGGCGCCACGTTCAGCAGCGATTCGAAGCTGATGAACTCGTGGCAGTTCTGCTGGAGGATCGTCGACGTGAAGGCGCGCCCTCCGACGACGAACACGGTCTTGCCGTATTCCTTCAGCTTGTTGACCAGCGGAATGAAGTCCGAGTCGCCGCTGACGATGGCGAATGCGTTCACATGGTCGTGCGTGAACGCCATCTCCAGCGCGTCCAGGGCCAGATTGATGTCGGCGCCGTTCTTGTCGCCCCTGGGCGACGGAATGCGCTGCACCATCTGCACCGCGTTTTCGGCCATCTGCCGAGTGGCCGCCTCCTGGCGGCCCCAGTTGGCGTAGGCGAACTTGGCGACGATGTCGCCGCGCTCTTTCAGCGCGCTCAGCACAAGCCCGACGTCGAAATCGCGCCGCAGCGTGCTTTTCACTCCGATTTCCGTGTTGTCGTAGTCGATGAACACGGCGATGTTCAGTTTGTCCTGCATGGGGTTGTACAAAATCCTAACAAAATGTTCCGGGCTGGGGCCGCCCTCCAGCGGAATCCGCCGGCGCACCGTGGCGCGGGCTTCTTCATCGGGCATCCCCCTGCCGCTGCCTCTTCCTGCGGCGCCCGTCCTGCGGGCCGGCCGCCTGCATCCGGGGCCCTGGTCCGGCCCTCCGCGCTGTCATTGATCCTGTCTGATTGCGGCGCGCTCCGTGCGGGGCGGGCGGCTTGGCAGGCTCATCAGGGCGGAACCGGTCAGGGCCGCGGTCTGCTTTTTCCCTCCTTGCCTCCGGTGCAGCGAATCGCGCACTGCGCGCGCTTCTCAGGCCGGCGGCGTCCGGCGAGTCAGTTTCCTGAGTTTCCAGAAAACGGCCCCGCCTCCTTCAGTATAGATGCTGCCGGACGCGGGCGGATTCCCCCTGCGGTCACCTCCAGCCGCTCCGGTCATCTGTTATGATGACGGCAGGGGCCGCAACAAGGGAATGAGCAAGCTTCTGAAACTCAGCATTGACGGCATGCACTGCGGCGGCTGCGTCACCCGGCTGACGAACACGCTGCGCAAGCTGGAAGGCGTCGAGCTGCGCCACGCCGAAGTCGGCGCCGCAGAGCTCGATTACGACGAGCAGCGCCTGACCAAGGAAGACATCGCCGCCGCTATTGAGAAGATCGGATTCCAGGTGATCGGGTCGTCGGAGTGAACCAGCCGGCAGAAGCCACCATCACGATCCCCGTGCGGGGCATGACGTGCGCCGCCTGCCAGGCGCATGTGCAGAAGACCCTCTCCGCCGTGCCGGGCGTGCGTCAGGCGAGCGTCAATCTGCTTCTGCACAACGCCACGGTCGTCTACGACGCCGCGTGCGTGTCCCCGGCGGATCTGGTGGAGGCGGTCAACGATTCCGGCTACGAATCTGAATTGCCGCCGCCTTCCCGCTCCATCGCCGAAGAGCAGCGGCGGCATGACGAAGATGAACTGGCCGAGTACCGCCGCCTGCGCCTGCGCGCGGCGGTGGCGCTGGCCTGCGGCGCGGCGGCCATGGCCACGATGCCCTGGCACCACGAACCGTGGGCGCGCCCGTGGCTGATCGCGCTCAGCGTGCTCGTCATGGCCTGGGCGGGGCGCCGGTTCTACACGAAGGCATGGGCGGCGCTGCGCCACAAAACGGCCGACATGAACACGCTGGTGGCGCTGGGCACGGGCGCGGCGTTTCTCTACTCGCTCGCTTCGCCTCACGAGCCTTACTTCGAATCCGTCATCTTCATCATCGCCTTCGTGCTGGCGGGCAACGCGCTGGAAGCGCGCGCGCGGCGGAAGACATCGGAAGCCCTGGCCGCTCTGGCGCGGCTCGAGCCGGAGACCGCCCGCGTACTGCGCAATGGCGAAGAGACAGAGATCCCTGTGAGTGAGCTGCACGCGGGCGATCTCGTCGTCTCGCGCCCCGGAGAGCGCATCGCCGCCGATGGCGTCGTCATCGAGGGCGCATCCAGCGTGGACGAATCGATGCTCACCGGAGAGCCTCTGCCCGTGGAGAAGGCGCCCGGCTCGCGCGTCTCCGGCGGCACGCTGAACGTCGAAGGCCGGCTCGTGTATCGCGCCACCGCCGTGGGCGGCGAGACCGAACTGGAACGCATCCTCCGCCTGCTGCGCGACGCACAGGCGTCCAAGGCGCCCATCCAGCGCATGGCGGACCGCGTGGCTGCCGTGTTTGTGCCGGTGGTGGCGGCCATCGCCGCGCTGTCGTATTTCATCACCGGTTCATTTCCCGCAGCCGTAGCCGTGCTGATCGTCGCCTGTCCTTGCGCCATGGGGCTTGCCGTGCCGGCAGCCGTGCTCGCCGCCACCGGGCGCGCCGCGCAGGCGGGCATCCTGTTCCGCAATGGAGAGGCGCTGGAACGGCTCTCAAAGGCCGACACGGTCGTGTTCGACAAGACCGGCACGCTGACGGAAGGGCGCCCCGAGGTGCGCGCATTCCTGCCCGCGCCGGACGCCGATGCCGCGGAGGCCCTGCGGCTGGCGGCTGCCGTTGAACAGGCGAGCGAACATCCCCTGGCACGCGCCGTGGTTCGGTATGCAGCCCTGCCGCTGCCGCCGGTGGCCGGATTCCGGGCGCTGCCCGGACGCGGCGCGGAGGGCGCCGTCGAGTCCCGCGCAGTGCTGATCGGCAGGCGCGATCTGCTGGCGGAACGCGGCGTCGAACTGCCGCCTCAGGAAACCCGCGCCGCCGGCGAAACCGAGCTCTGGCTCGCCATCGACGGGCGCTTCGCCGGCGTGTTTCTGCTCGCGGACACGCTGCGCGCCGATGCGCGCGTGACGGTGGAGGAACTCCGGCGCATGGGGCTGCGCGTGGCCATGCTCACCGGCGACGCCGAGCCCGCTGCGCGCGCCATCGCGAGGCAGGCGGGGATCGATGAGGTGGAAGCGGGCGTGTTGCCGGAGGGAAAACTCGCCTTCATCGAGAAGCTGAAGCGCGAAGGCGCGCAGGTGGCCATGGTCGGCGACGGCATCAACGATGCTCCGGCGCTGGCTGCGGCGGGCGCGGGCATCGCCATGGCCGCCGGTGCGGATGTCGCCGCCGCGTCCAGCGATGTCACGCTCGTCCGGGCTCAGCTCCGGCTTGTGCCTGCGGCTCTGCTGCTGGCGCGGCGCGCCGTGCGCGTGATGCGGCAGAACCTGTTCTGGGCGTTCGTCTACAACGTGATCATGATCCCCGTGGCCGCCGCGGGCCATCTGAATCCGATCCTCGCCGCCGCGGCAATGAGCCTGAGCTCCGTGTCAGTAGTGACCAACAGCCTGCGCCTGGCGCGATTCCGGCGCGACTGATCCGCCTGCCGCTTCCGCCGGCTCTCAGAACGAATACGGGTGCAACACCATCGTCAGGAACGCGACCAGCACTTCGCCTTCGTTGAAGGCGCAGTGGCCGTAACGCGGCACCGGATAGCGAACCAGCAGATGGGACTTGCCCGCCGCGGCGGCTTTCTTCGCGTAGGCGGACTCCTGCCACGCGGGCACCACAGGATCCCATGACGTGTGAAGCGTGATAAGCGGGCGGCGCAGGTTGCCCGTGGTCTGATACTTCCCCATTTCGGTCACTGCGGCTGGCGCGGCATCGAAGCGCGCCACGCGCAGGTTCAGCAGCCAGTCGTTCAACGAGCCGGAATACCAGCGCGGGTTGTTGTCGAACGGATTGCCGCCCAGCGTCGCCTTCGCATCGTTGGTGGCGAACACGTTGTACCAGAGCGCCGACAGAATGGCATCGCCCGCATTGGCCGGGTTCAGGCCGATGGGAATGTTCGCCGTGGAGACCAGTTGCGCCGTCTTGAGCGGATTGGCCTGAAGCTGTTGCCCGATCTGCCCGGCTGCCGTGAGCCAGTTGGTGATCAGGCTGGAGGGAATGTCAATTGCGGTTGGCGGCAGCACGCCGGGGAAGAAGTAGTCGAACAACACCCTCGCGTCGCCGAAATAGTTGATCTGTCTTGGAAAGTCCCCGATGGGCCCGCAGGCGGCCAGACCTCCGTTCAACGCGCCGGAGTACTGCTCCAGGGCCTTGACCGCGATCAGGCCGCCTTCGGAAACTCCGGTCACAAAAACACGGGAGGGCTTTGCAATCTTCTTCGTGAAGACTTCGATCAGATCCATCGTGTCTTCAACGCCCTGAAGCACGGCCAGCCCGTCCTTGGTGTAGCTCGATGCCGCAAACGCGAAGCCGTACTGCGTCACCAGATCCGGCAGCGAGGGGCCGCCGGGCAGAGCCAGTTGTTTCTTCCACGCACCCGGATCCAACTCTCCTTCCGGCACCGAGACGTAGCCATGGGCATAGAGGATCAGCCCGCCATTCCAGGCTCCCGATGGCTTGCAGAGGATGTAGCGGGCCTTGCCGCCTCGGTGAGTTCCTTCTTCGCACGCCGCCCACGCTGCGCCGCCGGCGAGCCAGAGAAGGCTCAACAGGCAGACGGAAAGCCGCATCAAACCGGATTGCATCTCGATTCCTCCTTGGTCCTCCGCTTGCGGAGTGTCCGCACTTCCGCGCCCTCAAGTGTAGGCCTTCCCGGGCGGAGAAGCACGGGGAGTGAAGGCTAGCAGTACCAGACCGGCATTCAGGCACACTGCGGCCTTTCAGGCCGGCGTCACCACTCGTTGTAAGGGGTGCCTTCGAGAGAACGGGCGGTCGAGCGGGAGCGCACGTCGAAGATGCCGGGTTCGGTCTGGTTGACGCTGGTGACAGCGTCCTCCATGATGACCTCCCAGTCCGCCTGCCCGGTCATGGGGTCGATGGGAATCTGGCGCAGGTAGCCCTCGCGCACCAGGTCTTCCAGCGACTGCGGCGCCTTCGCCTTGTCGTAGGTGTACTCGTCGATCACCGTGCGCAGCGTGAAGAGATTCTGCCGCAGCACGGTCTCGCGGGCGCGGATCACGGACTTCTGATACATCGGCACGGCCACGGACACGAGCACGGCGATGACCGCCATGACGATCATCAGCTCGATCAGCGTGAAGCCCAGCAGGCGCTTACCACTCGGAATACGGCGTGCCATCGGGCGCCCTTTCCATGGATTTTGTATACACGTCGAACACGTTCTGTCCGCCCCAGGACGTGGAGCGCGGGTCGTCCTGCGTGGAGCGCAGGCCCCAGTCGGTGGAATTGGTGAACGGATCGCGCGGGATGCGGCGCAGGAACCGGATCTTCTTGCCCGTGGGATCGTTGGCGAGCTTCACTCCTTCCACCAGCTGCTCGAGCGACTCCGGATAGCACTCCGCGCCGAGCTTTTTCTCGATGCCGCCCTTCTCGCAGGTGTCCTTGAAGCGGTCGATCGCCGAGCGGATTTCGCGCAGGGCGTAGCGGAGTTCGCGCTCCTTCTCGCGCCGAACCTTGTAGCGCGCCAGCGGCAGCGCCATCGCAGTCAGAAACATCATGATCGTGAACGCCACGATCAGCTCGACGAGCGTCAGCCCGAACTCGCGCCTGCCGATGCGATGAGGACGGCTCATGGGATGCGGATGGCCACCGAGGGCGAAGCCGTGGTGATGGGTTCGAGCCGCGCGTCGCGCAGCGTGACATCCTCGAGCCGCACGGTGGCGTCGCCTCGTCCGACGGCCTGGAAGCGCAGCTCGAGCAGCACGCCCGAGCCGGTCATGCCGCCCGAGCCGGGCACGCGGTTCATGTTGACGATGACGAGCCCCGAGGATTCGTCGCGCGAATCCGAGAACGTCACCTGCGCCCCGTCGCCGCTCAGGAACGGTCCGCGCTGCACGTCCAGCAGGCGCAGCACCTGCTGATCGTACCGGATGCGCAGCGGCGCGCTGAACAGCTCGGAGACATTGTCGACGAGCAGCCGGACGGTGACGTTGGAATTCAGTTGCGCCTCGCTGGCGGAAGGCAGCAGCGTCAGGCGCGGCGCCGGAGCGGCGGCGGCCGGCTCCGCAGCGGGCTGCTCAGCCGGAGGCGCCGAGGGCGGCGCCAGCGGAACAGCCGGCGCAGTCCCGGGCGCGGCAGGCATGGTTTGCGGACGAGCCGGGGCGGGCGTGCCCGGCACCAGCGGCGTGCGCACGGGCTCGCCGGGCTGGCGCGCCGGCGCGGGCTTCGGCTCTTCCTCCTCTTCCTCGGGAGCGAAGCTGACGCGGTAGATCTGATCCGCGCCGCTGGCGACGCCGCGCAGGCTGTCAGCGGTGATCTCCGGCGAGCGCACGACGCGCGGAATCAGCGCCACCAGCAGGTCCGAGTTGGCATTTTCGAGATTCTCGCTCGAAAACAGCCGCCCGATCACCGGGAGATTCATCAGCCCGGGCACGCCGGAGCGCGTGCGCGAGACGTTGGCCTGCATCAGCCCGCCGATCAGCGTCACTTCGCCCTCGCGCGCTCGGATCAGGTGCGCCACCCGCCGCTGTCCGATGACGGGCTGCGACAGCCCGCCCACGTCGATCCGCTCCCGGATGTTGGAAATCTCGAGCTCCACCTGCAGCGAGATGTCGTCGCCGTGAATGCGCGGCGTCACGTCGATGTTCACCCCGACATCGGCGAACTGGAACTGCGTCTGCACCAGCGGAGAAAAGCCCGGTCCGCCCACGCCCAGCCCGGGCGTGAACGACCCCGTCGCGTACGGATACCGGTCGCCCAGGCGCAGCGTCGCTTTCTGGCCATCCACCGCGCGCACCTGCGGCGAAGTCAGCACGCGCGTCTGGCGGTCGCTCAGCAGCGCCTGCACCAGAAAACTCGGCACCACCACGCTCCAGTCCCCTGCGCCGAGGTCCCGGACCTGATTCAGCGGCACCGCTCCCGACGTGCCGCCCCCGGTGAAACTCACCGGCGAGCCGAGCCCCGGCTTGCCCGCCGAAAGCGGCGTCAATGCCAGATCCCGCGTGCGCGTGCGGTTGGCTTCCATCACCAGCACGTCCACCACCACCTCGGGCTTCGCCCGGTCGAGATCGAGCAGCACCTTCTCCGCCAGCGCCAGCTGGTCCGCCGTGCCGCGGACCACGATCGCATACTGCGAGTTCACCGGAAACACCTTGCGCACGTCGGTCACCGTGCGCATGGCCGTCATCACTTCCGTCAGCTCCTGGTTGTTGTACACGTTCTGCAGATAGAACACCCGAGTGATGTGCTCTTCGTAGTCGCGCCGCTTGGTCGGGTTGTCCTGGGTAACGAAAATCGTGTTCCTCGACAGCGGCTTGTAATAAGTCTTGGTGATCAGGCTGACGTAGTTCAGCGCCTCGTCCAGCGTCAGGTTGTTCAGGTCCAGCGTGTACCGGCGCGTGTCCTGCTGCTGGAAGTCGGGATCGAACAGCACGTTGATCCCCGCCAGCTTGCCAATGGTCTCGTACATCACGCGCGAGGTCTGGTTCACGATCTTCAGTCCGGAGATGCGCCGCGACGCAGGCTTCAGCTCGGGCATGTCGAGCAGGCGCGCGGAACGCCGCTGCGACTCGCGCCTGGCCAGCTCCGCCTCCGTCAGTCCCCGTTCTTCCGGCTGCGCCTCGCCGCTTGCGCCCTTCTTTTTCTCGCGCTCGATCATCTGGTTGGTGCGGCGCAGCTCCTGCTCGGCGATCGTCGAGCCCGGATCCATCGTAAAAGCCTTGCGGAACTCGGCGAGCGCCTCCTCCAGCTTCCCCTCGCGCCGGAGCTGCTGTCCGAGATCGACGTGGCGCTGCGCGGCGACGAAACGGGTGCGGCGGACGTGCAGCAGGTACGCCGCGTCGGAGGGATCCAGCGCCAGGGCGCGCTCGTAAAAATCCAGCGCCGTGTCGTAGTCGCCCCGGGCTTCCGCTTTCTTGCCCTCTGCCAGGAACTTGTCGCCCTTCCGGTTGCCTGCCTCGGCGGGCAGGCCGAAGGCGAGAACCAGAACGGCGAGGATTGCTGCTAACTGATTCATCTTCCGCATGTTAGAACCATTCGCCGCGCGGCCGCCGTGCTACACTGTCTTTAGCAGAGGCTCCTTGCGCCGGCGCACACATATTCCAATCGTTTGACGCTCGGCGCGCCCCAGGCGTGGAGACTTTTCCTTTGGCGGAGACGAAACCGGCTGTCAAAATCGTGGCCGAAAACCGCAAGGCGTGGCACGACTACCACGTGCTCGAGCGCCTTGAGGCGGGGCTTGTTCTCACGGGCACCGAGATCAAGTCCGCCCGCCAGGGCAAGGTGCAGCTGCGCGACAGCTACGCCGACGTCATCGATGGCGAGGCATGGCTGCTGAATTCGCACTTCAGCCCCTACTCCCACGGCAACATCTGGAACCACGATCCCACCAAGAAGCGCAAGCTCCTGCTGCACCGGGCGGAGATCGACAAGCTCGCCTCGAAGATCCGCGAGAAGGGGCTCACGCTGATTCCGCTGAAAATGTATCTGAAAAACGGACGCCTGAAGTGCGAGCTGGGCGTCTGCAAGGGCAAAAAGCTCCATGACAGGCGCGAAGCCGAACAGGCGCGCGAGCGCGACATGGAAGCCCGCAAGGCGATGAGCCTGAAAAACGCAAAGAGACTCCGGGACTGAACCATGGAATTCACGCTCACCACTACCTGCAGCCGCGAAATCGAAACTCCGGCATTCGCCATGCTCTGCTTCAGCGACGAGCCGCCCTCGGAAGAAACCGCCGGCGGCGTGCTGAAGGAGATGTATGACAGCGGCGAATTCACCGGCAAGGCGAACGAAACCGCTGTCGTGCACCGCCCGGACGGCATGAAGGCGCAGCGGCTGCTCCTCGTCGGATGCGGCGAAAAGGCGAAGTTCACCGCTTCGCAGATGCGCACCGCCGGCGGCGTCATGGCGCGCGCGCTGCAGGCGCGCTCCATCCAGCAGGCAGCCATCCGGCTGAAGCGCCTCACGAACGAGCCGCCCATGCTCCGCGCCCTCGTCGAAGGGCTGATCACCGGCGGCTTCGAGCCCGACCAGTACAAGACCGAGAAGAAGAACGGCGGCAAACTCCTCGAGCGCGTCGAAATCTCCTGCATCGAAATCACTCCGGAGCTGGAGCAGGCTCTGGAAACCGCGCGCATCGTCGGCGAAGCCCAGAACTGGACCCGCGCCCTGGTCAATGAACCCGGCAACGTCCTGACGCCGCGCGTCATGGCAGAGCGCGCCCGCGCCATGGCTGCGGAATGCGGGCTGGAGTGCGAAATCCTCGACGAGCCCCGCATGCGCCAGCTCGGCTTCAACACGCTGCTCGGCGTCGCCCAGGGCTCGGCCGAGCCGCCCGTGATGATCGTGCTCCGCTACACGCCGGAGCAGGCGGCTGGCGCGGATCATTTGGCGCTGGTCGGCAAAGGCGTCACGTTCGACACCGGCGGCATCTCCATCAAGCCCAGCGACGGCATGGAAAAGATGAAGTACGACATGGCCGGCGCGGCGGCGGTGCTCGGCGCCATGCGCGCGCTCGCGCGGCTGAAGCCGCCCGTCAGGGTCACCGCCCTGGCGCCGTGCGTGGAAAACATGCCCGGCTCGAAGGCCCAGCGGCCCGGCGATATCGTCAAAACATTTCAGGGCAAGACTGTCGAGGTCCTGAACACGGACGCCGAAGGCCGCCTCATCCTGGCCGACGCCCTCACTTACGCCGCGCGCGAAGGCTGCACGCACCTGGTCGACGCCGCCACGCTCACCGGCGCCATTGCGGTGGCGCTCGGCCATCTCTACGCCGGCGCGTTCTCCAACGACGAAGCCTGGCAGCAGCGCGTGCTGGAAGCCGCAAAGTCCGCGGGCGAACGCATCTGGCCGTTCCCGATGGACGCCGAATACCGGGAGCTGCTGAAGTCCGCCTTCGCCGACATCGCCAACATCGGCGGCCGCTGGGGCGGCTCCATCTCCGCGGCGAAATTCCTGGAAGAGTTCGTGGAAGGCAAGCCCTGGGTTCATCTCGACATCGCCGGCGTGGCGTGGCTCGAAGACGCCAAACCCTGGATGGCCAAGGGGCCGACGGGCTTCCCCGTCCGCACGCTCGTGGAACTGGCCCGAAGCTGGGCAGCCCGCTCCTGAAGCGCGCCGCAATACCGTGCGGCAGTATACTTGAGGAGCGTCAGAGGGCTGAATGGATCGCGCCGAGCGGGAAAAACAGTTCCACAACCAGGAATTCGAGGAGCACAAGCGCGAGACGCTCCACTGGGTCTACCGCGTTGCGGCGCCCGTCATCGACGAGTTCATCGAACTCGCCGTCGAATCGGCGCGAGGAAAGCGCGTGCTCGAAATCGGCTGCGGTCCGGGCTCGGTTTCTCTCCGCGTGGCCGCCGTCGCCGAACATCTCACCGCCATCGATATCTCCGACACGGCCATCCGCCAGGCCAGCGGGCGCGCCGCCCGGGCAGGGCTGAAGAACGCCGAGTTCCACGTGATGAACGCCGAAGAACTGGCCTTCGAGCCCGGCTCGTTCGATTTCGTCTGCGGCCGTTCGATCCTCCATCATCTGGACCTGCACCGCGCCTACCCCGCCATCGCCCGCGTGTTGCGGCCTTCCGGCACGGCGGTCTTTCTCGAGCCCCTCGGCCACAATCCGGCGATCAACGCCTTCCGCAACAGGACGCCGGACCTGCGGACTCCCGACGAGCATCCCATGCTGCGCTCCGATCTGCAGCTCGCCCTGCGCTATTTCGGCCGCGTCGAGATCCGGCCGAAGATTCTCGCATCGCTCGGCGCCGCGCTGCTGCCGGACGGGGCGCTCTTCCGCGGAGCGCATGCCGTCTGCAACGCCGCCGACAGGATTCTTCTCTCGCTGCCCGGACTGCGCTGGTGGGCGTGGACCTCGGTCTGGACTTTCACGCAGCCGCTTCCGGCGCAGCCGTGACCGTCCCGCCGGCCGTCCCCCGCCCGCATGGCCTTCTGGCGCGTCCCGGAGCCCCGCCGGTACAATAGCCGCTTCATGGACGCCGCTTCGCCCCCCATCATCGAGTTCGAAAACGTCACCATCCACCGCGACGGCACGCCTGCGCTGCGCGAAGTGACGTTCCGGATCGCCCGCGGTCAGCACACCGTCATCCTCGGACCGAACGGAAGCGGAAAGTCCACCCTCATCAAGGCCCTCACGCGCGAGCTCTACCCCCGTTATCCCGAACGCTCGCATCTCCGCCTCTGGGGCAGGGAGACCTGGCATCTGTTCGAGCTGCGCTCGCTGCTTGGAATCGTCACCAATGATCTGGTGAACGACTGCACCCGGCCTTACACCGCGCTGGAGACGGCGCTGAGCGGGTTCTTTTCGAGCATCGGCATCTGGCCCAACCACAAGGTGACCCCGGAAATGGAGCAGCGCGCCATGGAAGCGCTCCGCTTCTTCGATCTCGAACCGCTGGCTTCACGCCCCCTGACGGAGATGTCCTCCGGCGAAGTGCGCCGCGCCGTGTTCGCCCGCGCTCTGGTGCACGATCCCAAGGCGCTCGTGCTGGACGAGCCGTCGAATTCCCTCGATGTGCGGGCGCAGCACGAAGTGCGCGAAGCCATGAGCCGCCTCGCCCGCTCCGGCGTCACGGTGATCCTCGTCACCCACCACCTGTCCGATATCATCCCGGAGATCCGCCGCGCCGTTCTGCTGAAAGAGGGCAGGATCGTCTTCGACGGAGAAAAAGAAAGCGCGCTGAACCCGGAACGGCTCAGCGCGCTGTTCGGCGTGCCCGTCCGCGTGCAGGCGGCGGACGGGCTCTATCACATGTGGTAGGGCGTCACTTCCCGCCCAGCTCCTTCAGCAGCTCCGCCACAGCCGCCTCCAGCTGGCGGTCCTTGCCATTCAGGTTATCCTCGGGCGTGTTTTCCACCTCGATGTCCGGCTTGACGCCCAGGTTTTCCATGTTGGTCCGCTTCGCGTCGGCGAGGAACACTCCCACGCCGGGCGTGCGGACCGTCGAGCCGTCGATCAGCGAGTAGCTCCCGGTGCCGATCACGGCGCCCATGGTCTGCGTGCCGAGCGTCTTGCCGAGCCCCAGCGCGCGGAAGCCCGCCGGGAACATCTCCGCATTCGACGCGGAACGCCAGTTCTGCAGCACCAGCTTTTTGCCGAAGTAGCCGGCGAACGGACGCCCGGTGGGCTCCGTGCCGCGCGGCTGCCAGATCTGGTATTCCCGCTGCACCAGAATCGCCAGCAGCTGCTGCTCGATATTGCCGCCGCCGTTCCAGCGCTGGTCGATAATCAGAGCCGGTTTGTTGCGGAACTCGCGCAATTCTTTTTCGAATTTCCGCAGCGAGGCCTGGTCCATGGCGCGGATGTGCAGGTACCCCACCTTGCCTCCGGAAAGCTTTTCCGTCAGATCCCGGCGTTCCTTCACCCACTTCTCGTAGCGGAGCGTCGCATACTGCGCGGCGGACACGGGCTCGATCTGCGCCTCCCAGGCGCCGTCGCCGGAGGGCTTGTCGTTCAGCTTCAGCGTCATCTTCCGGTTCAGCCGCTGGTTGTGCATGAACTTCCAGAGGTTGTCTTTCGCCGTCACCGGCTTGCCGTCGACAGCCAGCAGATAATCGCCCGCCTTCACTTTGACCCAGTCCTTGTCCGCAGGACCGTTCTTGTACACGTGCGCCACCTTGTAGCGTCCCGCGGCTTCGTCGGCGACGAATTCGATGCCCGGGTGCTGCGTCTGCACTGCCCCCTCGCGTCCGCCCGGCCCTGGCGCCGCGCCCGTGTGCGAGGCGTTCAGCTCGCCGATCATTTCATTGACGATGTTCAGCAGTTCCTGCCGGTCGCCCACGAACTCGACCAGCGGCTTGTACTTGACGCGCATGGCGTCCCAATCCTTCCCGTGCATCTTCGGATCGTAGAAGCGGTATTTCATCGTCCGCCACGCGTCGTCGAACATCTGCTGCCACTGCTGCTGATGGTCGATCCGCACGCGCGCGGTGAAATTCACCCGGCGGCGGGCCGCCCCGGCGCCGGCCCCTGCCTGCGCGCCCGAAGCGGCCTGTTGCATGGCGGCCGCAAGTCCGCCCGCCATGCCGCCCGCGGCGGCGCCCGTTCCGCCCGCGGGCGCCGCGGGCAGATTCACGGAGTAAATGCCCTCGCCTTCCTTGAAGAACAGCGTGCGCCCGTTGCGCGTCACGGCCAGCTGCGAGATGCCGCCGCCGAACATGCCCATGCCCGGCTGCGGCGGTCCGCCCTCGCCTTCTCCCGCCGGCGCGCTGCCCGCCACCACGCGGGTCTGCCGCCGCCCGTTGTCCTGGATCGTGTAGACCACCGGAGTGCCGCGCATGCCCGTGCCTTCTGTCGTCACGAAAACCAGCGTGCGCCCGCCCGGCACCACTTCATACGTGCGCACTCCCCCAGCCACGCGCGTGATCTGGGAGGTGCGCCGCTCCAGGCCGTCCCAGTCGATCTGAATCTCCTTCGGCGCCTGGTTCTGCTGCTGCTGAGCCCTCCGCATCGCCGCCGCCGGCCCCTCCGCATCATCGGCCGGTTCTTCGGGAGCGTTGGGGTCCTTGTCGAGCTTCTCCAGGTGCACCACCCACAGCTGCGAGCTGGCCAGATCCGCTGCGCCCCCGAACCCGCCCATGCCCGTGCTCTCCATCCGGATGAAATACAGCTTGCGGCCGTCGCTCGAAAACCGCGGCAGCCGGTCCGGGTAGGAATCGAATGTCACGCGACGCGGCTCGGCGCCGCCAGCGGCGGGCACCAGCCAGATGTCGGTCTGGCGGGCTTCGTCGGCCATCGTAAACGCCACCCACTTGCCGTCGGGCGACATGACGGGCGAGCTGATGTTGCCGTACTTGGACTCGGCAAGCTGCACCGTCTGGCCGCCCAGCGTGTGGCGGTACAGCCGGTTGTCGGAGGTCGTGAACAGGATGTCCTTCGAATCCGGCGACCACCGCAGCTCCATCTTCAGCGTGTCCAGATCCGTTACCTTCTGCGCCTGTCCGCCCTCGGCGGGAACCACCCAGATCTCCTCGCGCCCGCTCGCATCGCTGACGTACGCGATGTGCTTGCCATCGGGCGACCACTGCGGCTCGCGGTCGCGCGCCGCGCCTTCTGTCAGCTGCACGAGGTCGCCTTCCTCGACGGGCGCGGTGAAGATCTCGCCGTAGATGCTGAACACCACGCGCCGGCCGTTCGGGTGGATGTGGAACTCGTCGGCGCGGGACTGGAACGTCCGGATCTCCTCCGGGTTGAGCTGCGTCTCGGCTTCGATGTCCAGCCTGATGGGCGCCGCCTTGCGGCTGGCCACGTCCAGCTTCCAGACGCCAAAATCATGTTCGAAGACAATTGTTTTGCCGTCGGCCGACATCGACGGCCAGCGCACGTCGCCGCTCGTGAACTGCGTCACCTTCTCCGCCTTGCCGCCTTTCTCGGGCACGCGCCAGATGTTGGTGACCCCGCCCGGATCGCGGTCGCTGACGAAATAGATGAACCCGTCGCGGCCCCACATCGGCCAGGAGTCCATGCCCTCGAACTCCGTCAGGTTCGCCCACTTCTTCGTGCTCAGGTCCAGCACGAAAACATCCGTCTGGTAGGAGCCGCGGTAATACTTGCGCCAGTAGGCCTGCCCGCGCTGATTGTACGCGATGCGCTTGCCGTCGGGCGAGAAGCTCGCCGCGAGGCCGTAATCCGTGCCCGCGGGCTTCTCCGCTCCGGTCTCGGCGTCCACCAGCCACAGCCTGGCCAGAAAATCATCGCCGCGCATGGAGCTGAACAGCACAGCCTTGCCGTCCGGCGTCCAGCCGAGCACCTGATCGTCGGCTGAGTGGAAGGTGAGCTGCTTCGGCGTGCCGCCCGCAGCAGGGATCACATAAACATCAAGGTTGCCCTTCCTGTCGGAGGAAAAGGCGATCCAGCGCCCGTCGGGCGAGAAGCGCGGGAATGCGTCCCGCGCCGGATGCGCCGTCAGGCGCATGACGTTCTTGCCCGTCTCATCGGCGGTCCAGATGTCGGCGAGATATGTGAAAGCGATGCGCCCGGCGTGATAGGCCGGGTAGCGCACGAGCCTCGCCTCGCGGGCTGCGGCGGGCAACAGGAAAGCCCCTGCGAGCACACAGCGGGCAATGATGGTCAGCAGCATGGTTCTGTGCATGGACGGAAATCCCCTTTGCATCGCGTGGTCACGCTACTGTGATGATGGCGCAACCGGCAGCCCTGCGGGTTACAGCGGCCGGCCTGACAGTCCATGCCCGGCGGGTGTCAGCGTCCCTGGCAGCCGAACCGGCTCCCCCGGGCGCCTCTCCCCGATGGCGATCAGGCTCCTGGAAGGCCCGCCCCGGCCCCTGCCGGAGGTGGCTGCGCGCGGCCGAAAAAGGGCTTGACTCGCTTTTTTTTTTGACTAGCATCCACGGTGGAGGTATATGCGATGAGAGCTGCGGTCCTCACACAGGTTGCAGTACTTGCCATGCTGGCATTTCCTGCCGGGGCCTTTCAGGCTGCTCAGGCGGGCATTGTCAGAAAAGTGCGGACGGACATGGCGTTTGTCCAGAAGGACTCGCCTTTACAGGTCATGGGGATGCGGTCTTCCATTGATGACCTCGCCGAACAGGTCCACATCGCGAACGTGTCCGGCAAGACGATTGTGCGGGCGCAGCTCGGATGGACGGTGGACGGCTGCGGCAAGGCTCCGGCAAGGGCGGCGTTCGTGGGCCTGCCGATGGACCTGAATCTGGCGCCAGGCCAGTGGACGACGGTGGGACGCCAGGGCATCACGCTGACGGATACATACAGGGTGCTGAATGAACTGAAAGAAGCATGCGGGGAGGCCGTCGTCGGGGTCGTGTACGTGGAGTTTTCCGACGGAAGCAGGTGGAGCTATTCACTGGTTGGAAAAAACCGTTTCGAGACGACAGAATCACCGGAAATCCTGGAGCGATTGAGCCAGCCATTAAGAGAAATGCGGGAAAGGTTTGGCGGGCAGAATCCTCCGCTGGCAAAGACTCATCCTCAGGCGTGCTCAGGCTGGTCGAGGCTGGTGGCCTCGGTCAGGTCCTGGCTGGCGCCGATGGCCGTGTAAGCGGCCCCCCGCCATCTGGGCCTGTGAACCATACCCTCTGAGATACTGCCAATCAGGAATCCAGATTTGCGACCCTGGGTTCTGCGCGGGCGGTGGTTTCCCATATCAGGAGTGTGTCCTGCTGCCATAGATCCGCTGAGACTATTGGCCCCTCGCCGCGAACGCTGGGTGCAGGACTTGCATTCAGCGCTGACTCCTGCCTTACGAAGCGGCCAGCTGGATTCAAGGCGCCCTTTCAGGGTCTGGCCGGCCGCCCCACTTGCGCGACGGCTCCCGTTCCCCCATCATAGTGACTAATACGCGCTAACCGGCGCGCCGCTGTCGGAGAGGCTTGTCTCAAGGGGAACTCCGCTTGGGAGCCGATCTTCTATGAACCTGAGCCAGATGGCCCGGACGATCCGGGAGTCAGTCACCCTCAAATTGAATCAGACCGCCGCGCAGCTTCGCGAGAAGGGCGAGCCGGTCATCCACCTTGGCGGAGGCGAGCCGAAGTCGAAGACTCCGATCGACGCTGTCATCGCCTGCACTTCGGTGCTGAACTCCGGCGATATCAAGTACACGCCGCCCGACGGCATCCCCGCGCTGAAGCGCGCCATCATCCGCTACACCGAGGAGCACTATGGCCGCACCGTGCGCCCGGAGAACGTCGTCGCCTCCTGCGGCGCCAAGCAGGCCATCATGGCGGCGCTCATCGCCATCCTCGATCCCAAGGATGAAGTGATTTATCCGGTCCCCTATTGGGTGAGCTACCCGGAGATGATCAAGCTCGCCGGAGGCGTCCCCGTGGCCGTGCGCGCCGAGGACGGCTCGTTCTGCCCCACGGTGGACGAGATCGCCGCGGCGGTGGGCTCTTACACGAAAGCGGTCATCATCAACAGCCCCAACAACCCCTCCGGCGTAATGTACTCGCGCGATTTCGTCGAAGGCGTCGTTGATCTGTGCCGGCGCAAGTCGCTGTTCCTGATCATGGACGACACCTACAACCGGCTCGTGTTCGACGGTCGCACGCCGATCAACGTCTACGACTTCGCCAGTGAAGACATCGACTCGTCGCGCGTCATCGTCATCAACTGCGTCTCCAAGATGTATGCGATGACCGGCTTCCGCATCGGCTGGGCGGTGGCGGCGCGCGAGCTGGCCACGGCCATGGCCACCATCCAGGGCCAGCAGACCTCGGGCCCGGCGACGCCCTCGCAATGGGCGGCGGCGGGAGCGCTCAACGGCATCCAGAATTCGATCGACGCCCTGCGCGTGACGCTCGAAAACAACCGCAACGTGCTGATGGAGCGGCTCGCCGCTTTCCCCGGCATCCGGGTCACCAAGCCCGACGGGGCGTTCTACACGTTCCCCGATTTCTCCAATTACATGAAGGATTCGAAGAAGCTGGCCGAGTTCCTGCTCGACAAGGTCCGCGTGGTCACCGTGCCGGGCGTCGAGTTCGGCATGGAGGGCCATCTCCGCATCTCCTTCTGCGGAACGATCAAGGAGATCACGGAAGGCATCGAGCGCATCCGCTGGGCGCTCGATCCCGCCTCCCCCAACGAGATTTACATCGGAACGCGCAGGCTCGTGCGCGACTGGATGTGATTCCCAAGTCTGGAGCACCTGATGAACGTCTACACTGACATCCCCTCGCCTGCCCTGTCGCAGGCTGCGCTGGCGAAGCCTTCCTTCGGGCTCGAAAACCACGGCTTCCACAATCTCCGGCGCGTCTATTGGAACCTCCCCGAGCCCGCCCTCTACGAAGAAGCCGTCTTCCGCGGCGAAGGCTGGATCGCCGCCAACGGTCCGCTGATCGTCCACACGGGCAAGCATACCGCCCGCGCCGCGGCCGACAAGTTCATCGTCCGCGAACCCTCCAGCGAAGACTACATCTGGTGGGGCCAGTACAACCGCCCGTTCACGTCCGAAGCGTTCAACACGCTGATGAACCGCGTGCTGGCCTACTTCCAGGGCCGCGACGTGTTCGTGCAGGATTGTTTCGGCGGCGCCGATCCCAACTACCGCCTCCCCGTGCGCATCATCACCGAGCACGCCTGGCAGTCGCTGTTCGCCCGCACGATGTTCATCAAGCCCGCCACGCTGGACGCTTACAAAAACCACGTGCCGGAGTTCACCGTCATCACCGCGCCCGGCTTCCTGGCCAGCCCGCTCATCGACAACTCGCGCACCGAAACGGCCATCGTCCTGAACCTCGCCCAGCGCACCGCCATCATCGCCGGCACCTGCTACGGCGGCGAAATCAAGAAGACCATCTTCACCGTCCTCAACGCGCTGCTGCCGTTCGAGGGCGTGCTGCCCATGCACTGCTCGGCCAACGTCGGCCCCAATGGCGACGCCGCCATCTTCTTCGGCCTCTCGGGCACCGGCAAGACGACCCTGTCGGCCGACCCCGAGCGCGGGCTCGTCGGCGATGACGAGCACGGCTGGTCGCCCGACGGCATCTTCAATTTCGAGGACGGCTGCTACGCGAAAGTCATCCGCCTGTCGCCAACGGCCGAGCCGCAGATCTACGCCTGCACGCGCCGCTTCGGCACGATCCTCGAAAACGTCGTCTTCGACCCCCGCACCCGTCTGCTCGACCTGAACGACGACCGCCTCACCGAAAACACGCGCGCTGCCTACCCGCTCTCCTTCATCGAAAACGCCATCCCCGAAAAGCGCTGCGGCCACCCGAAAAACGTGATCTTCCTCACCTGCGACGCCAACGGCGTGCTGCCCCCGATCGCGCGCCTCACCCCCGACCAGGCCGTCTACCATTTCATGAGCGGTTATACGAGCAAAATCGCCGGCACCGAGATCGGCCTGGGCACGGAACCGCAGATGACGTTTTCCGCCTGCTTCGGCGGCCCGTTCATGGTCCACCACCCGTACGAATACGCCAAAATGCTCAAGGCCAACGTCATGAAGTACGGCGCGACCGTGTGGCTCGTCAACACCGGCTGGACCGGCGGCCCCTTCGGCGTCGGCAAGCGCATCTCCATCCAGCACACGCGCGCGTTGCTGCACGCCGCGCTCGCCGGCCATTTCGAAAACGCCGAGTTCCACATCGACCCGGTGTTCGGCTTCGAGGTCCCCCGGCACCTGGAAGGCGTGCCCGATTCGCTGCTCGATCCGGCCTCCACCTGGCCCAACCGCGAGGAATACATGGTCCGCTATCGCTCGCTGGCGGCCCGCTTCATCGAGAATTTCCAGTACCTGGCCAAAGAAGAGCACCTCGCCAGCGGACTCGCCGAGCACGGGCCGAAGCTGTAGTCCGCCCTCGTGCGGATCACTTCCGCATCATCGCCCGCAGCCGGTCCGGCAGCGTCAGCCAGCGGATCTGCGACAGCTCCTCGATCTCCCGCTGCTTGTCGAGAGGGTGGGAGAGAATCCCCTGCCGCTCCAGGTCGGCATGCGCGCGCTCATAAGAGGAGGAAAGGCCGGCGGAGGCGAGCGACCAGTCCGGCCGGAAGGTGTACGTCACACTGGGAGTCCGTTCCAGATGCACACTCTCGTTGATCCCTACATGAAGCCCCAGCCCGTGCATTCGCAGAGTATCCGGCTGATTGTAAGGCGCCGAGGCTCTGGTCACGCAGCTCGCCGGAAACAGCAGCCGGGCCAGCTCCCGGGGAGGGCCGCCCGGAAGCTGATGCTCCGGGCTTTCCTCCCGCGAGGCGCCGCCGAAGTCCGAGGGCGACAGCACCACCAGATCCGCGGCCTTGTAGCCATTGGCGATGCCGGCCACCACGATCAGGGGCTCGGGGTATCCCGGCCATTCGACGGCCCGAAACTCTTTGATGTGTCCCGAATGCCAGTACTCGCGCAGAAGTTTTCCCTGATTGTTCAGCATGGCAAGCTGGCTCGGAAACCAGGTGTGGTGAATGCTGGAAACGAGAATGCGGACCTGGCCTTTGTGGCGGAAGACATGAACGCGATCCGCGGCATACGGAGGACGCAGCTGTTCGGGAAAAGACGCGGCGCTGCCGCCGGGGGTCCAGCGCCACTTGATGTCGCCTGCCTCGGAGAAGCAGATCAGGTCGCCGTACGCTGCGCCGTCATAGTGGTGGCAGAAGAGCAGCTCCTTCCTGCCGTCGCTGTCGATATCTTCGATCCAGGCCGCCGGAGTCGTCCTGGCGCCGGAATACTCCTCCAGATTGAATCCCCTGCCAAGCGGAAATCTCCACAATTCCCTGCCCCGGGCGTCCAGCGCGATCAGCGCGAAACTTTCCACCCTCCAGTCGGCGAGTCCCCCGGCGGGCCGCAGCATCCAGACCGTCACAGCGAGCAGAACAACCGCCCCGAACGCCGCCGCGGCCCAGGCGATGTTCCGGCGGACTCTCTCAAGCAGCTGCCGCGCTGCCGCCGCTTCCACCTCATGTTGGCCATGAAGCCAGGCCTCAAGCTCGCCGGCATAGGCGATCACCCGGTTGCTGCCCGGCACGCGCCGCACCGGCATGCCGGCTTCGGCTTCCCACTTCTGCGCCGTGCGGACGTTCACCCCGAGCCACGCGGCAATCTCCTTCCAGGAGCTGAGCTTGTCTCCTCTTCCGGATTGAGGGCTGGATGTCTCCGGCGTCATCTGTTTCCTCCCCATATGGGGAGTAATCCGTGTCTATCACGCAGGTCCCGGCGGTGTAAAGCGATTCCCTCCGGCGGCGCCGGAACTCGGGAGGCTCGCGGAGGACAGGCAGGCATCAGCGGCGAGTCTGATCAAAGCTGACGCGCACGCCCATCGTGATGGCGATGTCGTTCTTCTTCTTGCCCGGCAGAGGATTGGAAAGGTACCGGTCGTTCACGCCCACGGTCCATTCCAGCCATTTCATCACCGGCACCGCCGCGTTTGCGTCGAAGTTGAAGCGGTACTCGCCCCGGTTGGTCAGGTTCGGGAAGAACCCGGCGCGCTCGAACAGCTTCAGCCGCGACAGCAGCACCAGCGTCAGCTCCTGCCCCGCGGCTGCTTCGCCAGAGTTGCGGACCAGCGGCCCTTCCTCGCGGCTGAACTTTTCACGGTTCCAGTTGGCGCCGCCGCTCAGCTCGAGCGACCCGCGCCGGCTCGTCCACGGCTTGTAGCCCAGGCCGCCGCCGAACACGCTGCGCAGATCGAGCGACAAAAATCGGTCGTAGTCGTAGGCATTGATGCCGTAAAGAAAGAACCGCCCGTCCGCCCGCCGGTCGGCGCGGATCGACCCGCTGATGCGGTTCGCCGTCGGTCCGAACGGCTCCGTCGTGCTCTGCGTGGCGTAAATCTGCGAGAAATTCAGCGCCAGCACGTTCCTGCCCGCTTCCCGCACGGCGTTGGCCGCCGTGCTCAGCGTCGACGTGCGCGCGTTGCCCGCCGTGTTGGCGATCGAAAACGTCATCGAGCCGCGCCAGAAATCGTTGAAGCGCGGATGCTTCCACCGCTCCTCTTCGCGCTCCCACGCCCGTTGCGCCGCTTCGTTGCGCATCGCCGTGATTTCCGCCGGCGCGACGGTCTTCACCAGCCCGTCCGGCTGCACCAGCCGCACGGACTTCTCCGTGGTCTCCACTTTCGAAACAATCACCGCGCCCTCGGCCAGCGTCACGTACATCGGCGCTTCCACCCGCACCTCCGACACCGCCGAGCGGTCGATCTTCAGCTCGCCCGCGTAGGGCGTCCTGATCACCACCGTCTTGCCGTCGGCCGAAACCACCTGGCCGCTCACCCGGTCTCCGTTCGAGAGCAGCACCACGTCGGCGCGGAGCGCGCACAGCGCGGCGATTAAAACAAAAACAGTGCGGACTGTCTGCATCATGAAGCTCCAGGGGAAAGAACGGATTCCCGCCTTTCTGTTTCCGGCAGGTTCTCCTCCATGCGGACGCGCGAAGACAGGCGCGCGTTTCTCCCATTCTAGCCGCGCGCAGGCGGGCCCGTCTCAGCGCACGTCGGCCACGGTCACCGTGAACCGCAGCCGCAGCGGAACGCCCGGCTGCAGCGTGTAGCCGTTCGATTCCGCCGTCCGCCCCGGAAAGGACGCTCCCACGAAACCGTACTCCCTCAGGCACCACTGATAAGGCGCGCCCGGGCTGCTCTCGTGCGGCGTGATCCGCAGCACGGCTTTGCGCCCGCCGTAGACGGCTTCCAGCTCCGCCCAGCGGTGCCGCACCAGGTCCTCGTCTTTCGTCACCGCCCCTTCGCTCGTCCGGATCGCGGTGCCCTCGCGCGGCGCGAAACGCGCGCTGAACCCGCCGTAGCTCTTGCCCTCTTCCTGCGAGCCGCGCAGCGTCACCGGCCCCTTCAGCGCCTCCCACTCCAGCGTCACGTCGATGCGCCGTTCATCGCCCTTCGCCGGATGCACCAGAATCTCCGCCACCTCCCGCACGATCCGCGCGTCCTTCACATACCAGCCGTTCTCGGCCACCAGCTGCGCGGCGCCCTCGCGCGGGTCCCGCCGGATCCAGCCCTCGAACCGGTGCTCGATCCCGCGGTACATCCATAAATCAAAACGCCCCGAAGATGTTTCCACCACCGGCCACGCCCAGAACAGCCCGTGATGATGATAGTGGTCTTTGGGAAAGTCGTCCAGCACGTTCACGCCCCCGGGCGTGAACACGGGAAAGATGTAGCAGCAGCGCCTGCGGTGCTCCGGCACGCCCGCGGGCAGTTGCGGACCGGCGTTGTACACGAGCGCGGGACGCCCCGCGTCCAGCACCTCCACGCGCCCGCCCGGCAGCTCGCGCCACTCCATCTGCGCCGCGGCAGGAAGCGCAGCCAAAACAAAAAGAATCTTTCCTGTTCTAACCTTGCGAATCACGGCGGAGCTTCTCCTCGTCCACTTCCACTCCCAGCCCCGGTCCGCGCGGCGCGCGCAGCGCGCCGTCCTCCAGCCGGAACGGCGTCTTCAGCCACGATCCGGCAAGGAACTGCAGCCCGTTCAGCGCCGCAGGATATTTCAGCCCGTACGCGGCGTAAAGCGCCAGCGACGCCGCCAGGCTGACGTCCGGGTCCGTCAGCCCGCTGCCCAGGAACATGAGCCCGTGCCGCTCCAGATACTCCACCTGCTGCCGCCCGTCCCACAGCCCCGCCGTGCGCGCCGGCTTCATCGCCACGCCGTCCATCAGCCCCAGCTTGTGAAACTCCTCCAGGTCCGCCACGCTCACCACGCCCTCGTCCAGCAGCAGCGGCAGCGCCCCCTGCTTCTTCAGCTCGCGCAGCCCGGAGAGCCGGTTCGGCGGCAGCGGCTGCTCCATCACGTCGACGCCCGCGTCGCGCAGCTTCGGCAGCACGTCCAGCGCCGTCGCCAGATTGTAGCCGCCGTTGGCGTCCGCCCACAGGAAGCACTCCGGCGCGAACCTCCGCACGCGGCGCGCCAGCTCGACATCGAACTTCGGATCCGGCGCCACCTTGATGTTGAAATGCCGGTAGCCCTGTTTGCGCCCCGCTTCCAGCAGCTCTTCCGCCTCCCCCATCGAGCGCACGTTCACCGTCCAGCTCAGCGTGATCTTCCCGATCGGCTTCCGCTGCCACAGGTCGGCGATGTTCTTCCCCGCCAGCTTCCCCGCGATGTCGTGCAGCGCCATGTCGATGCCGGATTTCGCAATCGGCATGCCCGTCGAAAACGACGGCGCGATGGCGCGGTTCATGCGCCGGTGCGCTTCGGCGATGTCGGTCGCGTTCAGCCCGATCAGCACCGGCGCCAGATACTGCCGGATCGTGCCCGTCACCGACTCCAGCGTCTCGTAGCTCCACGTCGGAATCGGCACGCTCTGACCCCAGCCCGTCGTGCCGTCTTCGCAGGTGATCTTGACGAACACCGCCGGACGCTCCGGCTTCGTGAAGAAGCGGAAATAGCCCGTCACCGGATACCGCACCGGCAGCGCCTCGATCGAGCGCACCGCCGGCGCGCCTTTCTGCACGAGCATCGCCGGAGCCGCCAGAAACTCCCGCCGCGTCATGTCAGCTCCCGCTTCACCGGGTCGTAGCCCACGCGGCGCCCCGTCTCCAGCGACACCGCCGCCATGCACGTCGCCACGGCGTGCGCATAGCCCGCCTCGACGCTCGCCCGCGGCGTCGCCCGCGTGCGCATGCAGCGCAGGAAGTTCGCCATGTGCGACTCGACCTCCGGCGGCAGCGGCAGCGTGTAGGGCTGCATCACCCGGTCCGGATCGCGGCTCCCGTCGCCGGAAACGCGGTTCGCCTCGGCGTCCAGCACGCCCTTGATCCCGAACCACAGGTTCCGCCCGCCCGCCGAATTCGTCAGGCTCATGGCGAACGTCACCAGGCAGTCCGTGTACTCGAGCATCGCCTGGAAAACATCGCTCGTCTGCCGCCCGTCTTTCCAGTGATACACGCCGCCCATCGCCATGGCGCCCTTCGGAAACGGATCGTTCAGATACCACGCCGCTAGGTCGATCAGATGCGTCATCCACAAGCCCGGAATGCCGTTCGTGGTGTCGCGGAACAGCTGCCACTCCCGCAGCTTGCGCGGATCGAACCCGCCCTGGATGCGCCCGCCGAACCGGAACGCCTCCCAGTCGACGTCTTCCGCCGTAATCATGTGGTAATCGCGCCGCCAGCGCGGCTCGAAGAAGTGATACTCCATCGACACCCGCGTCACCTTGCCGATCACGCCCTTCCGGATGGCCTCGGCTGCGGCCATGAACTTCGCCTCGCTGCGCCGCTGCGTCCCCACCTGCACCACGCGGTCCGTCCGCTTCACCGCGTCGTACGCCATCCGCGCCTCTTCAAACGTCGTCGCGAACGGCTTCTCGACGTAGGCGTCCTTGCCCGCCTGCACGGCATCGGCCAGGATCTTCGGATGCGTGAAATCCGGCGTGGCGATCAGCACCGCATCCACGTCCTTGCGCGCCAGAATCTCCTGATACCGCGTCGTCTGGAACGGCGCCTGGCCGAACGCCATCTCCACCTCGCGCGCCATCGCCTCCCGGTTGACGCGCCACACGTCGCACACGGCCGTGATCGCCGCGTTCTCGCCCGACGAGACCACCATCTTCAGCAGGTCGCGCCCGCGGCCGCCGCAGCCGATCAGCCCAAGCCGGATGCGGTCATTGGGAGACGGTTGAGCCAGAACGGCCGTCGCGGCCGTGCTCATCAGAAAGGTCCGGCGGGTGGATTCCATGCTGCGTTCCTCTGCTACCGGAACATCATATCCCGGCAAGCCGGGAACGCGGCGTCCCAGCCCCGGCGGTGGGCAAGCAGGCTTTCTCTCGAAGCGCGCCGGGGCTTCAGCCCTCTTCCCACTGCCGCTCGAGCATGCGCGCGTACTCGGCCGAGGCGTACAGCTCGAAACGGAACTGCTGCGGAGGCAGCGTGGGGAAGCTCTGCAGCGATTGGCGCGCCTGCCAGAGCTGATCGGCGAAACGGAAATAGTTCCGGATGAACGCCGGAGTCACGAAATCAAAGTCCGGCGGCTGCGCGAACGCCGCCTGCAAGCCCAGGGCGCGCGAGAAGATCGACTTGTAGTCGGACACGCCCCACTTCGTCAGCTTCGCAAGCACCTTCTCCGGGGGATGTTCCACCAGCAGATCGGCGAAGCTCGCCGCGTTCACCCCGGCTCGCGACAGGTCCGCGTCCCGCGCCGCCATCTCCGCGCACTGGCTCAGCCACCGCTCCAGATCCCGCCCCACATAAAAAAGCATCTTCACTTCCGTCAGACGCCCCGACAGAAGCCGCCGCAGAAGCTCCTCCTCCGTCAGCCCCCCCATCGGCAGAATCCCTTCCAGCATCAGATGGGCGCGGCTGCTCTCCACAAGCTGGTCGGGCCCGGCGGGATCGGAGAACGGGTGCAGGATCACCGGCGGCAGATCCCACACCGCGCCTTCAGGCAGTAATGCTTGTGCCATGCCTCTCTTCTCTCATCGGCAGACCCCCGCCCGGACGTTAGCCGGACGTCACCGCATCTGCCCCCGGCTCCGCAGCGTCGCCTGCGTCTCGTGAACCTGCCCCTCCCGCCGGTATTTCACCACCACCACGTCGCCCGGCTTCTTCATCCGCAGCGCATACGTGAAGTCGTACAGGTTCGAGATCGGCTTGCCGTCGAACTCGATGATCACGTCCCCGCCTTTCAGCCCCGCCGCCTCCGCGGGCGATCCCTTCATCACGTCCGAAATCCGGAAGCCGTCCTTCGACTCCCCCATGTCCGGCACCGAGCCGAACCACGCGCCCGAACCCGCGCTGCCCGCCATCGCCGGCTGCTGCGGCATCTGCACCTTCACATACTGCGGACGCGCCTCGCCCCCAGCCAGCTTCTCCGCCACCCGCGCCACCACTTCCAGCATCTGCGCCGCCTCCGCCGCGTTGATCTTGTCCCACGTGTCGGACGGCTTGTGATAGTCCGCGTGCAGCCCCGAGAAGAAGAACAGCACCGGCACCTCCTTGTTCACGAACGAAAAATGATCGCTCGATCCGTACCCGCCCTGATCGGAGTAATCGAACTGCAGCGGCGAGCCGGCTTTGGCCTCTTCCAGAATCTGCTTCAGCGAATCGCCCGTCCCCGTGCCGCCCACGTATACGCGCCCGTTCTGGATGCGCCCGATCATGTCCATGTTGATCATCGCCACGGCCCTCTTCAGCGGCAGCAGCGGATTGTTGACGTAGAAGTTCGAGCCGATCAGCCCCAGCTCTTCGCCCGAAAACGCCAGAAACAGAATCCCGCGCTTCTGTTTCGGCCGCCCGGCGAAGTACGCCGCCAGCTCCAGCAGTCCGGCCGTGCCTGAAGCGTTGTCGTCCGCCCCCGGGTGCACCGCCTTCCCCGCCTGGTCCGGCGCCATCGAGCTCTGCTCGCCCAGGCCCAGATGATCGAAGTGCGCACCGATCACCACGTATTCATCCGTCTCTCCCGGCAGATACGCGGCCACGTTCGGCGACGCGCTGCGCCGCCGCACCACATCCGCGGCTGCCTCCAGGCGCACGCCAGGCAGCGCCACCGGCTTCGGCTTCAGCGTCCGGTCCGTTTCCTCGATCCACTGCTTCAGGCTGATCCCGGCGCGCTCCAGCCATTTCTCGGCCACGGCGGCGCGCACCTGCACGACAGGAATATCCGCCGAGGTCGGCCCCACGCGGCTCGAAAAACGGTCCAGCCGGTCCTCGTCTCCCGAGTGGTTCGGCAGATCGTTCACCAGCAGCACGGCCGCGGCGCCGTGGAACTTCGCATTCACCGCCTTGTTCTGCACCTGCGCATGCGTCGTGTAGGCGCGTCCGGCGAACACGCTCTTCTCGTCGAACTCCTGCGGCTCGTGCCGCAGCACCAGCACGATTTTGCCCTTGGCGTCGACGCCTTCGTAGTCGTCATAGCCGTATTCCGGCGCCGTGATCCCGTAGCCGGCGAAGACAACCTCGCCCGCAGCCCGCCCGCTGCCGGAAAAGTTCAGCGGCTGGAAATCCTGCCCGAACACGAGGCTGCGCGGCTTGCCGCTCCCGTCGATTTCAGCCAGCCGGTTGCCCTTGCCCAGAGTGGCGCTCACCGTCACCTCGAACCTCTGGAAATAGTCCTTCTGCCCCGGAACCGGCTTCAGCCCCAGTTCCCGGAACCGCGCCGCGATCCACCGCGCGGCTTTCTCGTTTTCCGCCGTGCCCGTCAGCCTTCCTTTCAGCGATTCCGAGGCCAGAAACTTCACGCTTTCGCGGTAGCTCTGTTCGCTGATGACGCCAGGACGCAGGGCGCCCGCAGCCAGAACGGCGGCCAGCGCGCCGCTCAGCAGGATGGGGAAAACTCTTCTGGTCATGCACATCTCCGCGATTGGCTATTTGCCGGGAACCGGCAGCGTCAGCGAGCAGCAGTCCGCACCGGCGGACTTCTTCGCGAATTCCAGCTCCAGGTCGAGAATCGGCTTCAGCTGCGGCCAGGGAACGTTCCCGGCGAGCGCCCGCCCGTTGACGAACAGCGTCGGCGTCGACTGAATCCGCAGCTGCCGGGCTTCGGCGACGCTCCGCGCCACCTCCGCCGCCGCTTCCGGATCGTCCAGGCACGCCGTGAACGCCTTCTCGTCGCCGCCGGCCGATTTCAGCCACTCCAGGGCTTTGATGCGGAAATTGTCCGGCTTGATTTCCGCCTGTTTTTCAAAAATCCAGTCGTGATATTTCCAGAACAGATCCTCGCTCTGCCGGAAGGCGCAGCGCCCCGCCACCGCCGCAGGCTTGGCCCACGGATGGATCTGCTCGATCGGCAGGTCCCGGAACACCAGCCGGAACTGCCCCGGATACGCCTTGGGCAGATTCTCCCGCAGCGACCGCGCCTCCTCGCGGCAGAAACCGCACTGGAAATCGCTGAACACCACAAGCTGCAGCAGCGCGTCTTTCGGATTCTTCGCGCCCATCGCCGGATGCCCTTCCGTGCGGATCTTCGCCGCGTCCGCAGCATAAGGCGCCTGATCCGCCCGGAACAGCGATCCCCGCAGCACGTGCCGGCCATCGCCGCTGACGTAGAACAGTTCTTCCACGCTCGCCTGCTGATACCGCCCCGTCACCTGCAGCTCGTACAGGCCATCCACGCCCGACGGCCGCGGATCGGAAAGCGTCACTTCGATCTGCGGCCCCCACAGCATCAGATGCCGGATGAAGCTCTCCAGCCGGGCCTTGTCGATCCGGGGCGCTGGCGCCTGCGCCAGCGCAAAGGCGACAGCCTCGGCCGCCGCCGCAGCCGCCAGCCATGAAATCAACCGCCTCATTTCTTCATTGTACGGCCCCGGCCCCGCCCGCCTCCGCCCACGGGTTTCCCGCCGCCCTTGGGCGGCGGCTGCATCCCACCCGTGCCCGCTCCCACCCAAACCCAAAACCGCAATTTTGCGAAACGAACCGAAACCCGCCGCGCCCAAACAGAGCCGCGCGGGAGCAGCCCGAAGGGCTGCGACCAAGCGGTTAAAACACCACCGCCCCCACCCTCCAACACCCCCCATCGCGCCGCAGGCGCGACCAGTCCGCCGCAAGCTCCTCGGGTTTCCCCTCGCGCTCGCGCGAGGGCTGCATCCCACCCGTGCCCCCTCCCGGAAACCACTCCCCCCCCAAAAACCCAAAACCGCAATTTTGCGAAACGAACCGAAACCCGCCGCGCCCAAACAGAGCCGCGCGGGAGCAGCCCGAAGGGCTGCGACCAAGCGGTTCAAACACAACCTCCCCAACCCTCCAACACCCCCCATCGCGCCGCAGGCGCGACCAGTCCGCCGCAAGCTCCTCGGGTTTCCCCTCGCGCTCGCGCGAGGGCTGCATCCCACCCGTGCCCCCTCCCGGAAACCACTCCCCCCCCAAAAACCCAAAACCGCAATTTTGCGCAACGAACCGAAACCCTTCGTGCGCAAACAGAGCCGCGCGGGAGCAGCCCGAAGGGCTGCGACCAAGCGGTTCAAACACCACCGCCCCCACCCTCCAACACCCCCCCATCGCGCCGCAGGCGCGACCAGTCCGCCGCAAGCTCCTCGGGTTTCCCCTCGCGCTCGCGCGAGGGCTGCATCCCAACCGTGCCCGCTCCCGGAGACCACTCTGCCGCAACCCCCACCCAAACCCAAAACCGCAATTTTGCGAAACGAACCGAAACCCTTCGTGCGCAAACAGAGCCGCGCGGGAGCAGCCCGAAGGGCTGCGACCAAGCGGTTCAAACACAACCTCCCCAACCCTCCAACACCCCCCATCGCGCCGCAGGCGCGACCAGTCCGCCGCAAGCTCCTCGGGTTTCCCCTCGCGCTCGCGCGAGGGCTGCATCCCACCCGTGCCCCCTCCCGGAAACCACTCCCCCCCCCAAAAACCCAAAACCGCAATTTTGCGCAACGAACCGAAACCCGCCGCGCCCCATCTTCACCCGCAGTTGTATTCGGGACGGCAGGCGTCAACGATCCACCCAAAGGCGCAATGATGAATGACCTGTCTGACCCGCCTATCCCCCGATTCCCGGTATGGCTATGTGGTCCCCCCGAGAGCCTGCCGATGGACAGGCAGGATGAGGTACCTGAGCTCGAATCCGCGTTTGGCGCCGGCGCTGCTGCTTGCCGCCGCCATCTGCCTCCCGCATGCATCCGCGCAGGACTTCCGGGCCGACATCGAGATCCCGATCCGCAACTGGCCGGCTCCCACTTACTGGATGCCCTCCCAACCCTCGGAGGCAGCCGCCGTGGCTGCCGCTTCTGCCGGCAAGCTGGGAGCGCAGCCGGATTCCCTCCCCCGGTCCAGCGTCACGCCTCTGACTGCCCCCCTGGTCTTCGTGGGAATCACCCCCTGCCGTCTGGTGGACACCCGGACCTTCCAGAACTTCCCCGCCCCGTTCGGCCCGCCGATGCTGCAGCCGAATGTCATTCGCTCCTTTCCTCTGAAGTCGCACCCCAACTGCGTGATTCCGCCCGAGGCCAAGGCTTTCTCTCTCAACCTCCTCGCCATCAGCTACGGCCCGCTCGCCTGGCTCTCCGCCTGGCCGGATGGATATCCGTATCCCTTTACCTCGTTTCTGAACGGAGCCAGCGCCGGTTTGTACAACAACGCCGTGATCATTGCCGCAGGCGTGAACGGCGGCATCAACGTGCGGAGCGGCGATCCGGTGGACTTCATCGTGGACCTGAACGGCTATTACATCGAGGCTTCATCCGGCAACCGGACTCTCGGCGGCGTGATTCAGTCCAACGGCGCCGTCCAAAGCCTCCCTGCCGGCTGGACAGCCACCCGGAACGGAACCGGGCAATATGTGATCAGCTTCCCCGCCAACACCCTTCCGGCGGGATCCAACCCCGCCCCCGTGCTCACGCCCATCGGCGCCATTGCCACGCTTCAGGGCGCCTCGGTCGTCCGTCTGTCCGACGGCTCCGGCACTCTCACCGTTGTCTGGTCCAACGACGTGACCTTCAGTTTTGTGTTGGCCCCCAATTGACCCCGGTGGAGACGAAAAAAAGGGGTCCGCAGCCGCATCGCGGCCGCGAACCCCTTCCCTCCGGGGCAGGAAAACTCTGCGCTCAATACTCCACGTCCGGCGGCGGTTCTTCCCTTGTGAATCTGCTGCGGGCGCGCCGGCTCAGCAGGTCAGAGACCATCCAGCTCAGCGGTTTCTGCCGGAACCGGTCGCTGCCTTCTTTCATCGGAAACGCGCAGAAGTGCACAAATCGCTCCTCCGCCCACAAGGCGGCTGCGGAGATCCGATCGTTCTCGAAGCGCACATCCTGCCCCATGCCCACTGCCGGCTCGATCAGCAGCCGCCCTTCCGCCTCCAGCGCCGAGATCCACTGCCGGATCTTTTCGGCAAGAGCGGCGCCGTCCGCCTTGTCAGGCGCTCCGGATCCCTCCGGGGCATTCTCCCCGCCGGCGGCGCGTTGCGCAGCCAGGGCGTCCACCGCATAGCCGCGCACGAGCTTCGCCGCCATTTTCTCCATCGTCTTCGGGTGATCGAACACATCGATTCCTGCCGGCTCGCCGTCAATCAGGAACGCGGCGCCGATCTGTCCAGGCCGCGGAGGCATCGCGCGGACGAACTTTTCCACGTCGGCCAGCCTCCTCTCGTAGA
This sequence comes from Bryobacteraceae bacterium, assembly GCA_026002875.1. Classification (NCBI taxonomy): domain Bacteria; kingdom Pseudomonadati; phylum Acidobacteriota; class Terriglobia; order Bryobacterales; family Bryobacteraceae; species Bryobacteraceae bacterium. The sequence goes on along the minus strand of BPGE01000001.1, from coordinate 282,089 downwards.
TCGCCCGCATCGCCCCCGTCGGGGATCGCGCTCCGAGATCCTGCGACCGCTCTTCAATCACGGACCAGACTTCACCCTGATCCGTGCGGCGCCCCTGCCGCATTCTGAGGGAGGCTGTCACCCGGCTCGTGCTGCCGGCGCGCACCGTTGCAAACGCCATGAAGTCCGAGGGCTCGAATTCCGCCGTCTCCATCTGCCAGCGGCCCGCCTCCACGCAGGAAACCGGGATCACGATCTGACTGTGCGCCGCGGCCAGAATCGTCAGATTCAGCATGCGGTTCTGCTTCGCCCCGACAAGCTCCTCCCCGCCCAGCAGCAGCACGGGACAGTCCGCCAGGTTCTCGAAGATCAACTCGGGCACGGTTCCCCTGCCTACTTCCGTCACCCGCGCCAGCTTCGCCTCCAGCGCCTCCTGCAACAGCAGATAACCGGATTCCGGGCGCGCTTCCCTCTCCATGACGGGAACCATCGCCAGGTTCTCGAACACAACCGCCTCGCCAAAAGCCAGCTGCCTGGCATATTCATGCAGGGACACCATAGACACCTCCTTCCGCGACTCTCGCGCCTGCATTGCCTCTTGCGCCGGGCTGCGTTCACCTCGCAGCCCGGCGCTCCCGGCTGCTCCCGTGTCCGCCTTGCGGCGGGCGGGCTGCCTCCGGAACTCAGTGGACCTCTTCGAACGACTCCTTCAGAGCCGTCTCCATGTCCAGCCCCAGATCAATGTACGCCCTCGGCTGGAAGATCAGCGGCAGCAGATCCTCCGCCATCGGGCCATCCTCGTACTTCAGCCTCGCCAGTTGACACCCGATTCGCTTGAGCGCATCGCCAATCACCTGACCGGCTTCGTCGTCGATCGTCTCCCGGAATAACCGCATCTCGAGAGCGATCTTCGCGAACGCCCTCAGGTACGCCGCCTCGCGAGCCTTCAACCGGATCTCGGCCATCCAGCCTCCTTTCGATGGGATGTCTTATTGTTCCCCCTCACCCGGCTCACAGAGTGAGCCAGCGCAAAAATATCGGAGACAGACCGGCCGTCCCCGCTTCTGCGACAGGGACACAGCAACCGGACGGATGGAGCGTCCGCGCCCTTCCGCAGGAGGTTTCGCGGCAGGCACGTACGGGCATGCCTTCCCGATGCTCCCGGATTTCGGAACGCCCGTCGCCATCCGTCAGAGCCCTCAATCATCGCTCGATCTTGTTGAAATGGGCTGCCTTTCAACATCCTGGGGAGCATCATGGCCGGCTGGCCGCGCTTTTTCGCATCCGGCGCCTTTCCCGCCCTTTGACTCCCGCCCGAAGCGGAAATACAGTGAATTCCATCCGCAACTCACAGGACCTGCTCCCGAGGTGTCCATGTCCATCCGCCATCTCCTGTTCGCTGCGCTCGCACTCCCGGCTTTGGCTGAGAATGCTGTCGAGCCCGGACGGTTCACCGTCCAGCACCCCACCCTGCACAACCTCGGCTTCCACTGGGCCATCCGCGGCGATGACAACCGCAATGCCACTGTCGAAGTGCGCTTCCGCCCTGCCGGCGCCGCCGCATGGAGAGAGGCCCTCCCGCTGCTCCGCATCGGCGGCGAGCGCATCTTCCGCCGCCGCGAGCACCTCGAATACACCGTGCCTCACGGCTTCGCCGGCAGCATCCTCAATCTCGAGCCCGGCACAGAGTACGAGTGCCGCTTCGAAATGCGCGATCCCGATGGCGTGCGCGGACCGGCTGTCCAGACCGTCCGCGTGCGCACGCGCGGCGAGCCGAAGACGCCGCCCGGCGGCCGCATCCTCCACGTTTACCCGCCCGGCTATGAAGGACCGCGCCAGGAACCGGCCTTTTCGAGCCTGCTTGAGGCCTACTACGGCGCCGGCCTCGGCGACTGGAGCGTCGTCTGGGAGCGCCCCGCCCAGCCCGGCGACACCATCGTCCTTCACGCCGGACTCTACCGCCCGGAACGGCTCAACTACGTCGACCCGATGATGGCGCCCTTCGACGGCACGCAGTGGCTGACTCTGAAGGCCTTGCCCGACAGGCCCATCACCATCCGCGCCGCCGGCGATGGCGAGGTGATCCTCGATGGCGGCGGCAATGAGCGCCTGTTCGACGTCTCCGCCTCAGCCTGGCACATCTTCGAGAACCTCACCTTCCGCAACACCGGCGTGGCGCTGTTCGCGGGCATGAAACATCACAAGGGCGCGGTGGGCCTCACGGTGCGCAACTGCCGCTTCGAAAACGTCGGCTTCGGCGTCTGGACCGAATCCGCGGAGTCGCGCGACTTCTACATCGCCGACAACATTTTTCTCGGCCGGGACGACCGCTTCCGCCTCATCGGCTGGACCGGCCCGCTCTGGGCGAGCGCCGGCGCCTATGGCTCGCACCCGCTGGTCAGCTACTACGCCGTCAAGGTCTACGGTCCCGGCCACGTCATCGCGCACAACGCCATCGCCTACTTCCACGACGGCATCGGCATTTCCACCTACGGCACGCCCGAGACGGACCCCGAACTGCAGGCGTCTTCCATCGACATCTACGGCAACGACTTCCACATGATGAACGACGACTTCATCGAAACCGACGGCGGCGTGCACAACATCCGCGTCTATTCCAACCGCGGCGTGAACGCCGCCCAGGGCGGCTACAGCGCGCAGCCCGTGTTCGGCGGACCAGTCTATTTCTTCCGCAATGTTCTGTATCACGTGCCTACCGGCGTCGCGTTCAAATTCTCCGCCAAGCCCGCCGGCCTCTTCGTCTGGCACAACACGATCATCGCCGAGCAGACCGTCCGCGATCCTTACTCGAACGCCCACTTCCGCAACAACCTCTTCCTCGGCCGCGACACTCCGGATCGCGGCATCATGACGTGGGCGAACGCGACGCCGCAGTTCAGCTCCGATTTCAACGGCTTCCGCCCCAACCGCGGCGTCCGCGGGCAATACGCATGGCTGGCCCCGGAGCCAGGCTCAACCGCCTATGAGCCATCGAAAGACCAGTGGCGCACGTTCGCCAGTCTGGCGGAATTCCGCTCAGCCACCGGACAGGAACGGCACGGCGTCGAGATCGACTACGACATCTTTCTCAACCTCTCGCCTCCCGACCCTGCCAGCCGGCACGCCGTCTACCACGCCGCGGATCTCGATTTCCGCCTCCGTCCAGGTTCCGCCGCCGTCGATGCGGGCGACCGCATTCCCACGGTGAATGACCGCTTCACCGGCAAGGCGCCGGATCTCGGCGCGATCGAATCCGGCTCGCCGCCGCCACGTTATGGTCCGAGATGGCTGACCGCGCAGCCCTTCTACCGCTGAACCGGCCGGTGCGCGGGCAACGCTTCTGCGGCGTGCCCGAATGTCAGACTGAAGCCGCCGGGGAGCAGGCGGCCCGGAGACGCGTGATCGCCGGAAGAGTTCCCGGTTTGGCGGGGCCGGTTCCGGGACCGCGCCGGTCCGTCTGAAAGCGGCACTGCTGTCTGCCTTCTGAACGCGCGGCGGGCCGCAGTACGCCCCGGGGCTCGGGCTACAATGGGAAATTCATGCCGCAGTTGTTGAAAGAGCGCACCGCGCTTGTGCTTGGACTCGCCAACCGCTGGTCGCTGGCCTACGCCATCGCCCGCGCCTTCCGCCGCGAAGGCGCGCAGCTCATCCTCACCTATCAGGGCGACCGGCAGCAGGAAACCGTCGAGGATCTGGCCCGCGAACTCGGCGCCGCCCGCGTCCTGTCCTGCGACGTCACGCAGGAAGCCGACATCGAACGCCTTTCCGAGATGCTGCGCGCCGAGGGCGAAGACCTGCATGCCGTGGTTCACTCCATCGCCTTCGCCAACAAGGACGATCTGGCCCGGCCGTTTTACATGACCTCGCGCGAGGGATTCCTGCTCGCCCACGAGATCTCCTGCTATTCGCTGGTCGCCGTGGCCCGCGCGGTCACGCCCGTCATGCGTCAGGGCGGCTCCATCACGACGCTCACTTACCTGGGAAGCCAGCGGGTGCTGCCAAACTACAACGTGATGGGAGTGGCCAAGGCGGCGCTCGAGGCCAGCGTCCGGTATCTGGCCTCCGAGCTCGGCCCGCAGCAGATCCGCGTGAACGCCATCAGCGCGGGTCCGATCAAGACCGCTTCCGCCCGCGGCATCAAGGATTTCTCGAAAATTCTGGATGCTGTGACGGAAAAGGCGCCCCTGCGGCGTCCGACGGAGCCGGACGAGGTCGCCGACGCCGCCGTCTTTCTCGCCTCTCATCTCGGCCGCGGCGTCACAGGCAACATCCTCTACGTCGACTCCGGCTATCAGATCATGGGCATCTGAAGCCCTTTTTCGCTGGTCCGCACCGGACATCCGCGCTTCCGGAGCGCCAACCGGCACCGCGCAGACAGCGCGACAGCCGGGCGCCTGTCCGAAGCGGCGCAGCGCAATGGCAGGCGCTGCGCACCGGAACCGTCCCGAGACCCGGAAAGGACTGCCGCGGACGCCGGAGAAGCCGGATGCTCCCGTTGTCTGCGGGCGGCAACCCGGGCGATCCTCTGCCGTGCGGTCCGCACGGGCGGGCGGCGCTGGTTCAGAGAGGCATATCCCGCAGCTCTGGCGGACGCAGAGTGGCCCGCGGCGCTCGTCTCCGCCCCCGTAAAACGCGAAAAAGCGCTCCGCCTCCCGGCGGGGCGCTTTTTCAGGGAGGGAACGAAACAGGAATGTGCTGTATTAGTTAAAAACGACTTTCATCGTCGTTCCGCCCAGGCGGATTTCCTGGACTTTCAGCTTTCCGTTTTCCTCGGAATAGCGGACGGAAGTCGAGCTGAATTTCGAATCCGCCTGCTCAACCTTCACAGTCGCTTCGACCTTCTCTTTCCCCTTCTGGATGATGGCCTTGCCGTCCTCAAGAATCAGCTTATAATCGCCGGGTTTCAGCTCTTTGCCCGCCACATGCGAGGGCTGGAAAAGAGTGACACTATAGGTGGCCGCAGACGCAGCCAGCAAGCCGATCGTCAGAAAAAGGGCAAGAAACTTCGCGGTTCTGGTCATCGTGGACACTCCTTGATTTCAGTATATTCGATCTGATTCGGTTTGCACAGGCCTGGCACATTAAATTTCCAACTTTTTGGTGGTGCTACCTGCGCATACTAGTGTTTTCACACTAGAAAATTGCGGTCTGCCGATCCGCGCTCCTGCAGATTCAGACGTCTGAACCACGCGGGCCGTTCTGTCTTTCGCTGTAAACTTCCCCGAGAAACCTCTCCACCTGCTGCAAGGCTGCTTCTTTCACCCCGGGATCGCCACCGAATCCGTCCAGCCAGACGACATCCGGTTCCCGGCGGAACCAGGTCATCTGGCGCTTGGCATACTGACGGGTGGCGATCTCCGCCTTCTCAACCGCCTCTTCCCACGCGAGACTGCCTTGCAGACAGGCCAAAGCCTCCTTGTATCCAATGGCTTCCAGCGCTTTGGCGTCCGCCGGCACGCCTCGCGCGAGGAGGCTGCGCACTTCTTCCACCAGCCCCTGCGCAAACATCTGCCGCGTGCGTTGGCGGATTCTCTCGACAAGCGCCTCGCGTGGAGGACGCAGGCCGATTTTCAGAGTGCGGAATCCTTCCAGGGGCCTGCGCCCGGCGCGGAATACTTCCGAAGCCGGCTTGCGCGCCTCGAGGCAGACCTCTAGGGCGCGGACGGTTTTCTGCACGTCATTGGGGTGAATGGACCGCGCCGTCAGCGGATCGAGGCGCCGCAGAATGCGGTGCAGACTGCCCGGGCGCTTCTGTTCCTTCTGCACCAGCCGCGCCCGCAACGCCTCGTCACGCGGCGGCGCTTCCGGCAGCCCTTCGAGCAGAGCCCTCAGGTAAAATCCCGTGCCGCCAGCGACGACAGGGAGCTTGCCGCGCGCGCGGATCCCGGCGAGAACGTCCCGGGCGGCGCGCGCATAAGCCCAGGAACTGAACACCTCCCACGGCTCGAGAATGTCGAAGAGGTGGTGCGGCACCCCCCGGCGCTCCGCGGGCGGCGTTTTCGCGGTTCCGATGTCCATGCCGCGGTACAGCTGCAGCGAATCGCAGTTGACGATTTCGCCTTCTGTGCGCTCGGCCACCTCGAGCGCGAGGCTGCTTTTGCCGGAGCACGTCGGTCCGAGAATGACCAGCAGGGGATGAGGGCCGCCGCAGCCGGAATTCATGGCCGCCTCGAAATCCGCCGCTGGAGGGGAACCGCGGCGCGCCTGTGACACATCAGATATAGTTAGGATAACAAGCGCCCGTGCGGTCTCCGTCAATCAACGGCGTCTCCGCCACAGGGTTCTGGATGGCGACAATGAACAAATTTACCGCCTTTTGCTTCTTTTTGTCGGTGGCAGCGGCGCCGCTTTCCGCTCAGGCGCCGCAGGCGCCCCGTCCTGCCCGCACCGACAAGGCCTCGGCCTACTATCATGCCGCGCTGGGGCACCTGTACGCCGAACTCGCCGCGCAGTTCGGCGGGCGCGGCGAGTATCTGCAGAAGGCGATTGAGAACTACCGGCTCGCCGCCCAGTTCGACCCCGAATCCTCCTCGCTCGCCGAGGAGCTGGCCGAGCTTTATGTGCAGAGCGGCCAGATCCGCTCCGCGGTCTCGGAATTCGAGGAGGCTGTCCGCCGCAATCCGAACGACGTGAACGCCCGGCGCATCCTGGGCCGGCTGTACACGGCCCGCATCCGCGAGGGCCAGTCCACGCGCATGAACGAGGACATGCTGCGGCAGGCGGCCGCGCAGTACGAAAAGGTCACGGAGCTGGCGCCCCGCGACAAGGAATCGTGGCTGATGCTCGGCCGGCTGTACAAGCTGCTGCAGAACTCGCCTGCCTCGGAGCGCGCGTTCAAGAAGGCGCTGGAGATCGACGAGAACGACGAGGACGCGCTGACCGGGCTCGCCATGGTTTACTCCGACCTTGGAGACACCGCCTCCGCCAGCCAGATGCTGAAGCGCGTGGCGGAGAAGAACCCGAGCACGCGCACGCTGCTGGCGCTGGCTTCCGCGTATGAGCAGCTCCGGCAGCACCGGGAAGCGGCGGAGACGTACCGCCGCGCGCTCGAGCTGAATCCCGACAACCTGGATCTGAAGCGCGCGTGGGCGCAGTCCCTCTTCGCGGCGGAGGAATACGACAAAGCCCAGGCGGCGTTTGAGGAATTGCTGGAGGCGGAATCGAACGACCTGCTCGCCCTGCTGCGCCTCTCCCAGATCCACCGCCAGAAGCAGGAGTTCACCAAAGCCGAGGAGTACGCAAAGCGCGCCACGAAGCTGGATCCCACCAATCTCGAAGTGCAGTACAACGAGGTCAGCCTGCTGGAGGCGCAGGGCAAGCTGCAGGAGGCCATTGCGCGGCTGAAAGAGATCCTCGCCTCCATTGAACGGCGTCCTTCCTCTTTCGGCGACCGGACCAACCGCGTCATTCTTCTCGAGCGGCTCGGCCTGCTGCACCGCATGGCGGAACAGACCGACGAGGCGATCGCCGCCTTCCGCGAGATCGCGCAGGTGGATCCGGATTCCGCGCCCCGCGCCTCGGCGCAGATCATCGACACGCTGCGGGCGGCGAAGGATTTCGCGGGCGCGGAAAAAGAGGCGAAGGCGGCGCTGCAGAAGTTCCCGTCGGACCGCCTGATCAAGAGCCTGGCGGCGACCGTGTACGCCGACCTCGGTCGCTTCCGCGAGGCTGAGTCCCTGCTGAAGGGCTCGTTCGACGGCAAGAACGACCGCGAGGTCTGGATCTCGCTGGCGCAGGTCTACGAAAAGCAGAAGAATTTCCAGGAAATGGCCCGCGCGCTTGACGAAGCCGGCAGGCTGTCCTCGACTTCCGAGGAAAAAGAAGTCGTCCATTTCATGCGCGGGGCCATGTTCGAGCGGCAGAAAAAATACGATCTGGCCGAAGCGGAATTCCGCAAAGTGCTCGAACTCAACCCGAAATCGGCTTCCGCGCTCAACTACCTGGGCTACATGCTCGCCGACCGCAACGTGCGGCTGGAAGAGGCGCTCGACCTGATTCAGAAGGCAGTCGCGCTGGAACCCAACAACAGCGCATTCCTCGACTCGCTCGGCTGGGTCTACTACCGCATGAACCGGCTCGAGGAAGCCGCGGAATGGCTGCAGAAGTCGCTGGCGCGCAGCACGCGCGATCCCACCGTCCACGACCACATGGGCGACGTTTACTACAGCATGAGCCGGCTGAAGGAAGCCGTCCAGCATTGGGAGCGCTCGCTGCAGGAGTGGCAGTCCAACGCGCCCAGCGACATGGACCAGGAAGAGATGGCCAAGATCCGGAAGAAGCTGGAAAACGCCCGCATCCGGCTGGCGCGCGAAGGCGCGCAGCAGAAAAACTGACGCGGCGCCCGCAGCCGGGCGCCGCGCGCAAGCTCGGCCGGTTTGCGGCTAGTTCTTCGGAAGCCGCTTGTAATACAGATTGCGGTAATACGTCGTCGACTGCGGGTCGTGCCCCTGCAGCGCAAGCCAGCCTTTCTGGTAGGTGTTCTTCCCGTCGACGAAATCCGTGATCACCTTGTCGTTGACCTTGATCACAATGTGGTTGCCGCGCACGATGATGTGCTGCGTGCCCCACTCGCCCGGCTTCGTCGGGCTCTCGAAGTTCTTATGGAAGTTGTACAGGCTTCCCGTCTTCACCGGGTCTTTGTGGGTCGCGTTGACCTGCGCCTCGTAGCCTTTCGGCCAGCCCGGCTCGAACGCCGCGCGGAAGTACATCCCGGAATTGCTTCCGTCGGTGACCTTGAAATCAGCCTTGAATTCGCAGTCTTCGCACTCCTCCACCATCCAGAAGAGGTGGCTGCGGTAGCCGGTCGTCTTGATGGCCGGCTGGCCGTCTTCGATGACCACTTCCCAGGCCTGCGGGTTCTCGTTCGCCTTCCACCCGTCGAGGTTTTTGCCGTTGAACATCGGCACCCATTCGCCGGTCTTGATCTGCTGGGCGGCGAGCGCGCAGGCGGCGGCCAGCGCCATCGCCATGAGTCCGTGGAATCGCTTCATGCCCGCCATTCTACTGGAGTGCAGAGGCGGATATCCGGGCGTCCGGCTGCGTTACACTCACGGTCACATGGACTCGAAGATCGCTTACGTCGAACGCCTGGGCGATGCGCGCATCCCTTCTCCGCTTCCCTCGCGCGACATCGACCCCGAGCATCCCAATCCGTTTGTCGCCGACAGCCACTACATCCCGCTCCACATCACGCGCTACGAGGGGCAGGACCGGCCCGGCAATATCCTGTTCGAAAAAGCCGGCCCGCGCGAGCGCATCTTCTTCGAGCCCGAGCGGACCGCGGCCGCCATCGTCACCTGCGGCGGTCTGTGCCCGGGGCTGAACAACGTCATCCGGAGCCTTGTCTTCAGCCTGCGCTCGCAGTATGGCGTCACCCGGATTTTCGGCATGCGGTACGGCTACCACGGGCTGAATCCGGCCAACGGATTTCCGCCGATGGAGCTCACAGCCGAGCTGGTCAGCGACATTCACGAGCAGGGCGGAACGATTCTCGGCACGTCGCGCGGACCGGAAGACCCGGAAGTGATGGTGCGCTTCCTGCGCGATCTGGGCGTCAACATTCTCTTCCCCATCGGCGGAGACGGCACGCAGCGCGGCGCCCGGAAAATTCATGAAGCGGCCTGCGAACTGAAATACCCGCTGGCCGTGGTCGGCATTCCGAAGACCATTGACAACGACATCCTCTATGTGAGCCGCACGTTCGGCTACGGCACGGCGGTCAACGCCGCGCGCCACGTCATCGACGTCGCCCACACCGAGGCGCGCGCCGTGCTGAACGGCGTCGGCCTGGTCAAGCTGATGGGGCGCGACTCGGGCTTCATCGCCGCGGGCGCCACGCTGGCAAGCGGCGAAGTGAACTACTGCCTCATTCCGGAGCAGCCCTTCGAACTCGACGGCGAGCGCGGGCTGCTCGCCGTGCTCGAGCAGCGGCTGGCCCGGAAACATCACGCCGTGATTGTCGTGGCCGAGGGCGCGGGCCAGCACCTGATTCCGCGGGAATCCGTCGAAAAAGACGCGTCAGGCAACGTCAAACACGCCGACATCGGAGTCTTTCTGCGCGACCGGATTACGGCCCATTTCCGGGCAAAATCCATTCCCGTCAACGTCCGCTACATCGACCCGAGCTACATGATCCGCGGACTGCCGGCCGACACGGAGGATTCGATCCTGTGCGACGGCCTCGCGCGCAACGCCGTCCACGCCGCCATGACCGGCCGCAGCGGCCTCATCATCGGACTGGTCCACAACCGCATGGTTCATGTCCCGACGCACATGATCACGACCGGCCGCAAGACTGTCAGCCTCGACGGCGAGCTGTGGAAATCCGTTCTTGCGGTTACGGGGCAGCCGGCGGGGTGGAAATAGGCGATTTCCTCTACTCCTTTTCCGACAATTCCTGCAGCCTTTAGCGCGACAACGTTGTCGGGCATTCCGCGTCTCGGGGCGAGTGTGATATGAATGCTACGAGGCGCACCGAAGATGCCTGACAATTTCCGCTGGATTACGCGAAAATACACGATCGAGTTTCTGACTCCTGCGTTCCTTGGCGGCGCCGACCAGAGCGGGCAGTGGCGGACGCCTCCGTTCAAGGCGTTGCTGCGGCAATGGTGGCGGGTGGCCTGGGCGGCGGAGCGGAAATTCCAGGCCAACGTTGGCGAAATGCGCCAACGGGAAGGGCGGCTCTTCGGCAACGCCTGGCTGGAGAAGCAGGTGAACGGACGGAAGGAGACGGAGGCTTTGCGCAGCCTCTTTCGCCTGCGGCTTTCCTCCTGGGCAGGCGGCGGGCGCAAGAGCTGGCAGGGACTGGAAGGGCAGGCGATCCGGCACCCTGAAGTGGAGCAGCCCGTGGGAGCGCACCTGTATCTGGGTTACGGCCCGCTCATCTACGACCGGCAGAGCCGGCAGACAGCGCTGAAAGCGCCTCCCTGCATCGATGCCGGCTCCTCGGCCGAATTGCAGCTCGCGCTGCCTGAGCCGGAGGCCAAAGCCATGGAAGCAGTCCTGGCTCTGTTGCACCTGTATGGCGCCGCCGGGGGCCGCTCCCGAAATGGCTGGGGCTCGTTCCGCCTGGTTCCCGCTGATGGCCAGCGGCTGAAGGCGGCTGTTCCCCTGCGCGACTGGCGGCAGGCACTGGAGCTCGATTGGCCTCACTGCATCGGCAAGGACGAGAAGGGCCCGCTCATCTGGAGAACACGGCGGGCTTACGCCGATTGGAAAGAGCTGATGCGGCACCTGGCGGAATTGAAAATCGGCTTTCGGACTCAGTTTCGTTTCCCTCTAAATGTGCGGGTTCACGCGCACCCAGAGAACCGCCACTGGCTGGCATATCCAGTGACGAACCACGGGGTAGCGGGCTGGGGCAATCAGGCGCGCCTGCCGAACCAGCTGCGGTTCAAAGTCCGCCGCGCGAACGATGGGAACCAGCTTGTCGGGATCGTCTACCACATGCCGTGCCGGCCTCCAGATTCCTTCTCCCCCGATATGGCCGTCGTGCAGCGCGTGTGGGAGTCAGTACACGATTTTCTCGACAATGCCCAGCTGCTGCAGCGCTCGCAGGAGTAAGCCATGACGGACGCACGAATCTGGCAGACGAAGACGACCGCCCGGCTCCATGATCCGGCGGAAAAGGCGCTCGTGCTGTTGCGCGATCCGGCGGGACACGAAAACGGGACGAGCCTGGCGCTGGCGCGGCTGCTGTACGCGAGCCAGTTGCCGGAGGGCTCGATCCCGCCCGACTCGCAAGGCGCACGGGCCTTCGACTGCTTCCGCGAAGGCATCCCGCGGGAGATCTACGAAATCATCCGCCGCGCCGACTGGTGGGCCTCGGCCGCCGACCGGCCGCAATGGCCGATCGAGAAAATCCGGCTGGACGACAGGGAGGTTCATGCGATCCCCCGGGAAGCGCAGGTGCGTTGGACCGAGAGCCCGATTCTGATCCACCCGCTGTCGGGCGACTGCACGGATCTGGCCTATCTGGGGGACACGGACGTCGAGCAGATCAAGAATCATAGCTATGGCCACTTCGAAGACCTGGCCGAAGCGCTCGGCGCCGGGAAGAAGGAAGATCTGGACTGGCGGAAGGTGGCGCTGGCGCTGTGGCGGTTCGGCCCCGAGATCCGGGAGGAGCGGGACGCGACGGCGCTGGGCGAGCTCTGGAAACTGCTGCCGGCCGACACGCGCGTGCCGGACCACACCATCTGGGATCACCTCGACCTGGTCTCCGCCTTCGCCGGGGCCTTTGCAGGCGATCCAGAAGGCCATGCGGCGCTGCTGGCTCTTTCGATCGGCCCGGTGCAGAGCTTCATTGCGGCGGCGCGGAAGACGGAAGATCTCTGGGCGGGGTCGCATCTGCTGTCGCGGCTCGCCTGGGAGACGATGAAGCCGCTGTGCGAGGAGCTGGGGCCGGACGCGATCCTGTTCCCGCGGCTGCGGGGGATTCCGCAGGCCGATCTGTGGTTGCTGGAAGAGATCGGGCTGCCGGAAGGGTTGTTCGATAAACAGCCATGGCGGGGGAGCCGGCCGGACGCGAATCCGCTGTTCGCCGCAGCGCTGCCGAACCGCTTTGTCGCCGTCGTGCCCGCTTCGCGCGCCGAAGAGATCGCGCGGAAGTGCCGGGACCATGTCCGGCAGTGGCTGCTGGAGCTCGGCCTGAAAACGGCAGACCGGCTGCTGGAAGAAGCCGGTCTGCGCGAGAAGGGCTCGGCCCGCGACGAATCCGTCTACGCCTACGGGCAGGTCAAGCGGCAGCTGAAAGACTTCCCCGAGGTGCACTGGGCGATCACGCCGTTCTCGCTGGCGCCGCCGCGGAAGGAAGAGAAGCAGACCGATCCGGACACGACGGGGCTCAGGGCGGCGATGGCGCCGTTCTTTGGAACGCGGGAGAACGGGGATGCGGGCTTTCTGGCCTCGCCCGCGTGGCAGGTGCTGCAGAAGCACATCGAATGGACGGACGGCACGGCGTTTTTCGATCCCAACCCGGGCGTGCTTTACCCGGCCTTTTACGAGCTGAACGAGCGGCTGATGGCGGCGGCGAAGAGCGTGAGGCCCTTTTCGCAGACAGGGGAGGAAGGGTGGCGCTGCACGCTCACGGGCGAGACCGAGTGGTTGACGCACGACCCGTGGCTGCTGACCGTGCCGCGGGGCCAACGGCGGAGCCGCCAGGACGCGGGCTTCCGCGAGGGCGAGCATCACGAAACGCTCTGGACGCGGATCGCCGACCGCTGCCCGGCGTGGGCGAAGAGGGGCGAGCATCTCGGGGCGCTGCCGGCGATCAAGCGGCTCTGGCCGGCGCTGTTCGCCGAAGAAGTGCGGAACCATACGCAGAACATCACGGACCGCTTTGTGGTTTCGACCCACGCCATGGCGCTGGCGCATCAGATCCGCGAGTGGCTCGAGCGCGGCGCGCCGCTGACGAAAGAGCAGCGCAGCCGGGTCGGGTCCGTATCCTCGCGCGTGGCGCTGCCGGCGCAGCTGGCTGCCCGGGCGGAATGGCAGGACCGGATCGATCTGGCGGCGCGGATTCCCGCGGTTCTCGAAGAGGCGCGCGAGAAAGAAGACGAGGACGAAGCTGCAGAGGAAGCGAGGAAGTTCGTCCGCAAAGTGCTCTGCGGCGGGGACGAAGACGCGCCGCAGCTGGAGACCTACTACGCCCTGCTGATGATGGACGGCGACGACATGGGGGCGATCCTGGCAGGAGACGAAGAAGCCGGGACGTCGATTCCTTTCATGGAAAGCTTCCATCCGCAGGTGCGGCCGCTGTTCGACCGCGCACAGGGCGAGCTGCGCAAGTACGCTGAGCAGCGCCGCCCGGTGTCGCCGAACCGCCACCTGGTGATCAGCGGCGCGCTGAACGAGTTCTCGCAGAACGTCGCGCCGTGGATCGTGGAGCGCGAGCATGCAGGCCGGCTGATTTACGCCGGCGGCGACGACGTGATGGCGATGCTGCCGGTGGCGGATGCGCTGTCCGCCGCGGCCCGGCTGCGCGCCGCCTACAGCGGCCAGGGGCAGGACGTCCTTTCTGTAACACGAAGCGAAAGGTGGGACAAGCTCCTGTTCAGCAAGGGCTTCGCATACCTCAATGGACGCCTGATGCGGATGATGGGCCCGCGCGCCACGGCCAGCTGCGGCATCGTCATCGCCCACCATCAGACGCCGCTGTCGCTTGTGCTGCGGGAATTGCGGCAGGCCGAAAGGGCGGCGAAGAGCTTCCGGCGCTGTCTGGATGGCAAACCATCGGACCGCAACGCCTGGCACATCACTGTGCTGAAGCGTTCCGGCGGGCGGCTGGATCTGTCGGGCGACTGGGGCGCGCCGCTCGAGTTGCTGCGAGAGCTGATTAAGTTCCTTGCTTCGCCGGCGGTCTCCCGGCGCGCAGTCTACAACTCGCTTGAATGGCTTCACGATCTGCCGGTCGCTGACGGCGTGCCGGACCGGCTGCAGCTGGGCGCGATGCTCGCCTACCAGATGGCGCGCCAGACGGATGGTCCGATGAAGGACACCGCGCGGCGCCTTGCAGGGAAGCTCGCCGACGAAGTCATGAGCCACGGCAGAGCGGCCCTGGAGCGGCTGAAGAATTTCCTCGCCGTGGCGGAATTTCTCGCGCGCGAGCAGCGGGCCAGCCGGCGGCGGCTTGAGGACGCGGCAGTAGCGGGAGGCGGACAGGCATGAGCGTGCACTACATGTTTCTCGAGCCGGTGGACGTGCTGTTTTTCCGGGCCAACAAGGGCTTCGGCGATCCGGGCAGTTACGGCGAAAGCATGGCGCTGCCGTGGCCGAGCGTGGCCGCCGGCGCGATCCGCTCGCGGATTCTCGCCGATTCCGGCACCGACCTGGCCGCCTTCGCACGGGGCGAGGCCGTGCATCCCGAGATCGGCCGCCGGGACTCGCCCGGCAGCTTTCAGCTGGCGGGTCTTCAACTGGCGCGGCGGAAAAACGGCGCGGTGGAGCCGCTGTTTCCCGTTCCTGCCGATCTGATCGTGGAAAAGGGTGGCCTGCTGCTGGCGCGTCCCACTGCCCTGCCGGAAGCGCTGCGCTCGTCCTACCCGCTGCCGCTGCATCCGGTGGTGGCGCAGCCGAAGCGCGGCAAGCCGCAGGGCGGGCTGTGGCTCACGATGGGGGGGTGGCGGAAATATCTCGATGGCGGGGCGCCGGAAGAGGGAGACCTGCTGAACTCGAAAGCGCTGTGGGAGACGGATCCGCGCACGGGCATCGGGCTCAGCGCTCATACGCGCAGCGTGGAGGAAGGGCGGCTGTTCACGGCCGAGGCGGTGGCGTTCCGGATGGCGATCCACACGTCGCGGGAGCGCGACAGGCGGCTGCCCTGCGATCCGGAGAGGCCTGCCGGGAGAGAGCGCGAGGGTTTCGACGCCGGACTGCTGGCCGCGGTGAGCGGCTGCACGCCGCCGCGAGGCGGCCTGGTTCGCCTGGGCGCCGACGGCCGCGCCGCGGCCGTGCATCCGCTGGAGGAGCTCGCGGCGCCTGAGCCGGACTGGGCGCGCATGGTCCGGGAGAAGAAGCTCCGGCTGATTCTCGCGACGCCCGGCCTGTTCCGCGAGGGCTGGCTGCCGGAAGGGTGCCGCGAACAGAACGGGGAGTTTCTGTTCGATCTGCATGGCGTGCGCGGCCGGCTTGCAGCGGCTGCGGTGGCGCGGGCCGAGGCCGTCTCCGGCTGGGATCTGGCGCGGGAGCAGCCGAAGAAGGCGCAGCGGTGCGCGCCGGCGGGCAGCGTTTACTGGCTCGACCACGTCGAGGCGGACGAGGCCTCGCTGCGGGCGCTGGCGGAACGGGGATTGTGGCCGGAGCCCTGCACGGACGAGTTCCGGCGCGCGGAAGGTTTCAACCGGATCTGGATCGCCCCGTGGGCGGGCGAAAACAAAGGAGTTTGAACATGTTTCAGAAACAGGCAGCGGTTTTTCTGTATGCGGTGAGTCCCGTCCACATGGGCACGGGGCAGGCGATCGGCGTGGTGGACAACCCGATCCAGCGGGAGCGGCACACGGGCCATCCGTGCTTCGCCGGCTCCGGCATCAAAGGCGCGGTGCGGCATTCCTTCGAACAGCTCGGCGGGGATCCGGGGCTGATCCACGACCTGTTCGGACCGGAAGCCGGCGCGAGCGAACTGCATGCGGGCGCGGTGAGCTTCGGCGATGCGCAGCTCGTTGTGCTTCCGGTGCGGTGCCTGAAGGAGGGCTTCGTCTACGCGACATGTCCGCAGGCGCTGGCGCGGGCGCACCGGCTGCTCCAGCTCGTGGGGGCGGCGCCGGGCTGGCAGCCGCCGGAACAGGGCGTCGCCGAGGGGTCGTGCTTCGTGTCGAACGAGGGACTTCTGACCGACGGCAAGCTGCATCTGGAGGCGTACGAATACTCTGCAGCCACTTTGCCAGCCGTGTCCGAGATCGGTGCGAAGCTGGCGGAAGACGCCATTCCGACCGGAGCGGAGTACGCCTTCTTCCGCCAGAAGCTGAAGCGGGACCTGGTGATTCTCTCCGACACGGACTTCGCCTTCTTCTGCGAGCACGCGATGCTGGTGGAGCCGCATGTGCGGATCGACGACACCACTGGGGCGGCGGATTCCGGCGGGCTGTTTTATACCGAGAACCTGCCGCCGGAGTCGATTCTGATTGGGCCGCTGATGGCGAGCCAAGTGCGGAATCCGAAAAAGACGAAGCGCGAGAACGGCGGATTGGATGCCGCGGACGTGATTGCGAAGATCCGCAACGCCCTGGATGGGAAGCTGCTTCAACTGGGCGGCGATGCGACGACCGGGCGCGGGCTGGTGGTGGCGCGCCTGGTGAACGGGAGGTGAATGCGATGCAGCCTCGGGGCAATTCGAACCGGCTGACGCTCGAGCAACAGCGGGCGCAGGACGCGTGGACGAAGTGCGAGCGCTACACCAAGGCGCAGGTGAACGCAGCCAAGGGTCTGCCGGCGCTGATCATGAACTCCGGCCTGATGCAGGTGCTGGCGTTCTGCAACGACAAGGGCAAGGAGTACGAACAGGTGTCGCAGGACCTGCGCAGGTGGCTGGGGAGACGCTTTCCAGTGCTGGGAGGGGCCGATGATTTCGTGCAGTTCATGAACGCGCTTCTGGCGTGCAAGCCGCGGCAATATCAGCAGATCACGGCGGAGGCGCTGGCATGGCTGAAGTGGCTGCGTCTGATGTCGAGTGCGCGGAAAGGAGCGGAGTGAAATGCCGGTCGCTGCAGTGCCGCGCTATCTTCGCGCCGCAGACTTTTCCAAGGCGTCGCCTGCCCTGCGATTCGGCCTGCTGCTCTCCATCTGGACGGAACGTTCCGACCAGGAGAGGCAGGTGAAAGAAGAAGCGGAACGAAAGAGTGAGAAGGCAAAATCGCTCAGAGAGGAGCTGGGCCGGAATTACGAAAACCTTCCCCTCGTGACGGATCGTCTGATACAGGCGGGCAGGATTCCGGCCCTGTGGACCAAGAACGACCACGGCAGCAGGCAGGCCTGGTCCCGGGTATGTTCGTTGACCAGAGAAGACAAAGAACGAATGCAGGCGCTTGACCGGCGGATGCGTGCTCTCGCACGGCCCATTCCTGCTGCGCAGCTCTGGATCTGCGAGGCCGAGGCGATCTCCCCCTTCACCACCGGCCTTGGGAACGAGCATCCGCAGGAGAACGGATTCAGCTTCCTCAATCCGTACGGGCTGCCCTATCTGCCGGGCAGCGGCGTGAAGGGCGTGGTGCGCGAGGCGGCGCGGCAGTTGAGCGAGGGCCAATGGGAAGACTCGCGCGGGTGGGACAAGGAGCCCGCGGGCAGCTTCACCGTTCGCGTGGACGGAGAGGAGAAGGAGATCGGGCTGACGGCGCTCGATGTCCTGTTCGGCCGGGAGACGCCGGAGGGCGAGAGCGAGCACTTCCGCGGCGTGCTGAGCTTCTGGGACGTGATTCCGCAGATTCCGGGAGACCAGCTGCGGGTGGAGGTGATGACGCCGCATCAGTCGCACTATTACCAGCAGAAGAAGGAACGCAAGAGCGGGGACAGCACGTCGCCGCACGACTCGGGGCAGCCGAACCCGATTCTGTTCCTGACCGTGCCGCCGGGAGCGAAATTCCAGTTCATTGTGACGTGCGACGTTCCGCGCCTGAAGCGGATCGCGCCCGGGCTGGCCGAGGGAGACCGCTGGAAGAAGCTGCTGGATGGCGCGTTCGGGCACGCCTTCGACTGGCTCGGCTTCGGCGCGAAGACCGCGGTGGGATACGGAGCGATGCGGCGTGCGGGCGCGAACCGGCAGGAGACGGGCTCCGGCCAAGCCTCGTCTGATGGTGCTGCTTCGGCGCCAGCAAAACCGGCTGCCGCTTCTCAGACCCGGGAAGAGATCTGGGAGAACGCCACGCTGACATGGCGGAAGGGAAGCAAAGAACTGGTAGCCACAGCCCCGAACAGGCCGAAAGCGATTCTTCGGCAGCAGGACGCGGAGCGCTTTCTGGACAAACTGCCAGCCTCGACGCGGGAACTGCTGGAGAGGAAATCTCTCTCTCCCTTCCGGGTTCGTGTTCGTGTGGAGGGCAACATGGCTACGATTCTCGATCCGGCCTGAGCGAACGCTTTTTCGCGCGATACCCGCAGGGCGCTTCCGCCCGCGCTGCGATAGACTCGACTCCATGAATCGCCGCGCGTTTCTGCTGCAATCGGCCGCATTCAGCCTGGCGCAGGCTGTCGAGATCGATCTGGCGAAACAGGCCTGGACGGCACGATGGATCCATCCGCCCGGAGAGGAGAATCTCCAGGACTACGGGGTTTTTCTGTTCCGGCGCGTGGCGGAGCTTCCGGCAAAGCCGGAAAAATGCCTCGTGCACGTCACCGCCGACAGCCGCTACGAGCTGTTCGTCAACGGGACGCGCGTCGTGTGGGGGCCGGCGCGCGGCGATCTCTACCACTGGCGTTACGAGACCGTCGACATCGCCGCGCACCTGAAACCCGGCAAGAATGTCATCGCCGCCATCGTCTGGAACGACGGTCCCCACGCCGCCATCGCGCAGTGGTCGCACCGCACGGCGTTCCTGTTGCAGGCGGGCGACACGGATCACGCAATGTTGAACACCGGGCAGGGCTGGCGCTGCCTGAAATGCGCCGCTTACAGCCCCATCCCCGTGCCCAACTACCAGCCCACCGGCTACTACGCCATCGGCCCGATGGAGCGCTTCAGCGCCGCGCAGTATCCCTGGGGCTGGCAATCGGCGGAGTTCGAGGATGAAAGCTGGCCGCAGGCGCGCATGGGCCTGGCCGCCTCTTCGCGCTGGCAGCGCGACGCGCCCACGCGCTGGATGCTGGTCCCGCGCCCCATTCCACTGATGGAGGAGCGCCCGGAGCGGTTCGCGCGGCTGCGCAAAGCGGAAGGCGCCGCGGCGCCGCCGGAGTTTCCGGCGCAGCCGGCGCGCGTCACCATTCCGGCGCGCACGAAGGCGTGGCTGCTGCTCGATCAGAACCATCTCACGTGCGCCTTTCCGGAACTCGAGTTCGAAGGCGGCGCGGGGGCGTCGATCACAGTGCGCTACGCCGAAGCGCTGTGGCAGCAGCTGAAGCCGCGCCGCATGAAGGGCCACCGCGATGAAGTGGAAGGCAAGGAGTTCATCGGATACGGCGACACGATCCTGCCGGACGGCGCGCGGCGGCTGTGGCGTCCGCTGTACTGGCGGACCTACCGCTACGTGCGGCTGGAAATCGAAACCGCCGATCAGCCGCTGACGATCGCCGACATCCGCGGCGTGGCCACGGGATATCCGTTTGCAGTGAAGGCGCGGTTCGAAAGCGGCGATCCGCTGCATCAGCGGATTCTCGAGACGGGCTGGCGCACGGCGCGGCTGTGCGCGCACGAGACGTACATGGACTGCCCGTACTACGAGCAGCTGCAGTATGTGGGCGACACGCGCATTCAGGCGCTGGTGTCGCTCTATATGACTGGCGATGCGCGCCTGATGCGCAACGCGATCGAGCAGATCGACTCCTCGCGCACGGCGGAAGGCGCCACGTACTCGCGCGCCCCCAGCACGCTGCAGCAGTACATCCCGCCGTTCTCGCTGTGGTGGATCGGCATGGTGCACGACTACTGGCGCTATGTGGACGATCCTGGGTTCGTGAAGGAGATGCTGGGCGGCGTGCGGGCCGTGCTCGGCTTCTACGAGCGCTTTCTGCGCGACGACGGGCTGCTGGGGGCAATGCCGTGGTGGAACTACGTCGACTGGGTGGAAGGCTGGCAGAACGGGCGCGCGCCCTGCGAGCCCGACATCATGCCTGCTTCCATCCATCTGCAGTTGCTGCTGGCGCTGCAATACGCCGCCGATCTGGAGGAGGCGCTCGGCATTGCGCCGCTGGCTGCGCGGTGCCGGGATCAGGCGGCGCGGCTGGCGAAGGCGATCGGGCGCTTCTGGAGCCCCGAGCGGCGCATGTACAGCGAAGACCTGGCGCACCGCCACTATTCGCAGCACGCCAATGCGCTTGCGGTGCTGGCGTCGCTTCTCCCGTCTCAACAGGAGGCGCGCGATCTGATGCTGCGCGTGGAGCCGGCGCAGGAGATGGCGAAGTGCTCGGTCTATTTCCGCTACTACCTCGACCGCGCCATGGTGGCGGCGGGGCTGGGAGACCGCTACCTGAGCCGGCTGCACACGTGGGAGTTCATGCTGAAGGAGGGGTTGACGACCTGGGCGGAGAGGGACAACCCGTACACGCGCTCGGATTGTCACGCGTGGGGCGCGAGTCCGAACGTCGAGTTTTTCCGGACGGTGCTCGGGGTCGATTCGGCCGGGCCGGGGTGGTCGAAGGTGATCGTGCGGCCGCACCTGGGACCGCTGCAGAGGGCATCGGGAGTGGTTCCGCACCCGAAGGGCCTCATCGAAGTGAAGGTGGAACGCGAGGGAACGGCCTACCGGATCGACGTGCGCGCGCCGCAGGGCGTTGAAGTGATCCGCGGCTGAATCACTCAGCGGCGGGAATCACAGCAGGCGGAAGTTCACTTCCACGTTGGCCATGACGGGCACGGGCTTGCCGTCCTTGTAGCCGGGGCGGAAGCGCCACTTGGTCACCGCTTCGATGGCCTTTTCGTCGAGCCCCATGCCGAGCGGGCGGATGACGCGGACGTTGGTGACTTTGCCGGTTTCATCGACGACGATCGCCAACACCACCGTGCCCTGATACTTGGCCTTGCGGGCCTCTTCCGAGTACTCCGGCTCGACCTTGTAGATCGGCACGGGCGCGCTGACACCACCGCCGATGCGGAAGGCGCCGCCGCCGAAGCCGCCGCCCGAACCCGGTCCGACGCCCGGACCGCGGCCGGAACCCACGCCGCCGCCCGAGCCGGAGCCGATGCCGCCGCCCGAGCCCGGTCCGCTGGAGGGAGGACCGATCTGGCCGAACGGGTCGCCGAAGTTGGGCATGTTCACGTTCGGCAGGGGCATGTTCGGATCGGCGATGATGGTCGGCTCCATCACGAGCCGCGGGTTCTCATTCTGGACGACCGCGGTGGGAGGAGTGAACTGCTTGAGATCCGCGCGCGGCAGCCGGCCTTTGCTTGCGGGCAGGGGGGAGCGGTCGCCACCGCCACCGCCGCCGCCCGCGGTCTTCGGAGCGGGAGGCAGCTCGGGCATGTAGGGGGAAATCTCGACCGGCGCCACGAGCTGGATCGTGTTCTTGACCGCCTGCTGCACCTGCTTGTTGGTGCCCACGGTGAAGGCCAGCGCGACCAGCCCGATGTGAACAACCAGGGAGATGAAGTGGGAGCGGCCCTTGTAGGGATCGGGCGCGAAGAGCTCCTTCACCTGGACGGGCTTGGCCGTGACTTCCAGAGGCGGAAGCTTGGGCGGGAAGATCAGCTCCTTGAGATTGAGGGCCAGACTGACGTACCAGGGGCGCTCAACCTCCTCAAACTCCGCCAGCGCCGATCCCTTGAGTTCTTCCTTCGTGAGCGGCCGCACGGTGGTCTGCAGCGGCGGCTCTTTGGTGAACAGATATTTCAGGTTCTCGCGGAGGGACTGCCAGAAGGACTTTTCCGCCTGGAACTGCGCCAGCTGCTGCAGTTCCGGGTCCTTGCTGCTGAGAAGCTCCTCCTCGGTCATTGGCCGGAAGGTGACCATGAGCGGCGGCTGCCGCTTCATGGCGGACAGTTCCCGCAGCGTGCAGAACAGGTTGATGAACCACGGTTTGCGCTCTTCCTGCAGCGTCAGGATGGAGGCCAGAGGGGCTTCATCACGGCGCGCGTCTCGCGGATCGACCGGTTCCAGATGGCTGGGCTTGGGGACGTGCGCCTGCATGATCAATCAAACGCCTTGAATCTCTCCGCCGGCCCGGTCACGGGCCTCTGCCAGCTTAGACGCACCCTTCCGATGAAAGTTGCACGAAAGCAGGCTGCTGCGCCGGGCTGTTCCCAAAAATTGTAGCATGGCCCCTCATAAGGGGCGATCCTCTCCGCAATTTGGTAACGCCCGCATCATTGTTCGCGTGCGCCCTGCCTTTGGGCAGGCTGGCGGACGCCGCTTTGGCGCACCTCGGGATCCAGCGCCCGGTTGAGGAGGGCGGCGAGGCGGAGCCCGCCGAGGCGGATCTGCTTCTCGATGACGGGGTAGGCGAGAGCCGCATACTCGTCGGCGAGCAGAGCGGGGCGCTCGGGGGGCAGAGCGGCGTAGGCGGTGTCGCGGGAGGCGCGCTGCGAGTCCCAGACCCAGTCCTCGGGGCCGCCCGCCGCGGCTCGGCGGAACTCGTCGGGATCCGCCTGGCGGAGGAGGCGTTCGCGCACGCCCTCGCGCTGAAGCGCTTCGAGCAGCAGGGGGGTGTCCCAGATCGAGTGGAGGTTCGTGGCTCTGCCCCGGAAGACGACGGGGACGTCGTTGCCGCCCCTGTCCCTGCGGTCGCCGCAGTGGAGGGGCTGGTGGAGATCGGCGACGAAATGGACGAGGAAGCGCAGCGCTTCCTCGCGCGCGGCTGCGGGGAGCTGCCGATCGGCGAGCTGGGCGGCGAAGCGCTGGATAGCGGTGATGATGCACTCATCGCCGGGACAGTAAGGGCGCCATTCTCCCTGCGGCGCTTCCACGGGGATGTTGATGTAGTGCCAGGGGGCGGTTTCGCGCCGCTGGGGCCGGATCTCATCGGCCCAGGGAGCGATGCTGATCAACGTCTCCCCTTCCGGCAGCAGTTGCGCGATCCCGGCCCGGGCAGTGGGGGTAGCGTGTTTCCAGGCGATTTCGGCGATCAGGCGGTGGCCCTCCGGCCCCCAGCCATAACCCGGCATCACTGTCAGCAGCCAAGCCGCCACGCCATACCTGACCCGCGCCAGCATGAACTTTCAGTATGGCAGTCTGGGATGGGAAGCTTCAACGCGCCGTTTTTGCCGCAAGCAGGGGCGCTGAGGCATCCGAACTGCTAGATCGATGGAATCGGAGTCCTATTTCCGCGCCCGCCGCAGCGCGGCCCGGGCGGGCGCCGGGCTGCTGGCGCTGGTGGCGCTGGTGGCTTTTGTCTATCAACTCCCTTCCACGTTCTTCCCGCACACAGAGGGGCCGCCATGGCTGCACTGGATGGCCTTCGCCGTGTTCTACATGGTGAACGCCACGATCAGCCTGCCGTTCGACGTGTGGGCGGGCTACTGGCTGCCGTGCCGGTATCAGCAGTCGTGCCGTCTTCTGCCCGTGTATCTGGGGACGCTGTTCCGGGCGGAGTCGGCGCAGTTCGCGATCATGACGCTGTCGGCGCTGGCGCTTCTGGAAGCGGGCCGGCGATGGGAGGCGCCGGGGGCGGTGGCGGCCAGCGCGGCGATCCAGGCATTGCTGCTGCTGGTCCGGCCGGTTCTGGCGCGGTATCTGGGGATTCCGGTCCGGCCGCTGCCCGCGCGCGTCTGGATTCCGGCCGCCGCCTGGAACCTGGCCAGCCTGTGGCTGCTGCTGCAGCTTCCGTGGTGCGGGGCGGGCACGGTTCACCATCTGCTGGAGACGCTGCTGGGATGCGCGCTGCTGACGCTGCCGGGCTACTGGCTGTTGCGGCGGTGGAGCCGGGGCGCCGCCGGGGCCATGCTGTACCTTTCGTGGGCCGGCTTCGGGCTTTTCTCCCGGATGACGCCGGACCGTCTGGGACTGCCGGAGCACTGGCTGGCGCCCGAGGCGGCGCCGGGCGGTCACGATTGGAGGAACGACCTGCCCATTTCCCAGATCCTTTCCACCTGATCCCGCAGTTCGTGGTCCGAGTCCGCCTCATAGAGCTGGCAGCAGGTGCGCGTGCGGGCGAACTGGCGGGAAACCTGCACGGGGACGACGTCATCGCGGGTGCCGTGGATGATGAGGCAGGGCTGGGTGATGGCGGGTTCGTCCTCGTAGCGGCGGGCATCCTCGAGAAACTGCCAGCCCAGCTCTGATTCCGCGCCGAGGCCATAGTGCATGACGCGGATGGCTCCGAGCCGCTGCCATTCCTGCACCCGCTCAGGACCCAGGGACTCTTCGTAGAGGCGCGCGAAGCCGAAGGCAGGGGCCAGCAGGATGAGCTTCTGCACTTCGGGATGGCGCGCGGCGTAGAGCGCCGCCAGATAGCCGCCGAGGCTGGAACCGATCAGGTGGACCGGCCCGCCGGCGGCGTGCTTTTCGACGATGGAAAGCTGCTCCGTGAGGGTCAGGCGCCGGAAGTCCGCGCCGTTGAGGTCCGGGATGTCGAACGGCCAACCCTGCTCCTCGAACTGGCGGGCGAGGAACCGGGCCTTTGAGGACTGGGGCGAAGAGGCGAAGCCGTGCAGATAGAGCGTGCGAATCATGCTACAAAGGAAGCTTAGCGGAGCCGCAGGTCCGTTGCAGACCGATCGAGGCTTCGTTGCATTCCCTCTGCCGCCTCGGTAGAATCGGAGCTTTGTGGACTTTCGGGAGGTTTCATGTCCGTTCGCGACAAAGTGAAGCAGATCATTATGGAACAGCTCGGCGTGGAAGAAGAGCAGGTCGAGGATACCGCGTCGATCATCGACGACCTGGGCGCTGACTCGCTTGACATCGTCGAGCTGGTGATGGCCTTCGAAGAGGCGTTCGACATCGAAATCCCGGACGGCGACGCCGAGAAGATCTCGACCGTCAAGGACGCCATCGACTACATCGAGGCCAAGAAGAAGGACTAGCGGAGCCGCGCTCCTCTGATCCGCCGCTCCGGGCGGTCTTTGTTCCAAGGACAGGAGAACTCCATTGGCACGCAGGGTGGTTGTCACCGGTGTGGGCGTCATCTCGGCGCTCGGCAACAACGCTGCCGATACCTGGCAGGCGATCCTCGAGTCGCGTTGCGGAATCGGTCCGATCACGCAATTTGATTGCGAGAAGTTCTCCTGCCGGATCGCCGCCGAGGTGAAGGGATTCGATCCGCTTCAGTACTTCGAGAAGAAGGAACTGAAGAAGGTGGGCCGCTTCATTCAATTCGCGGTCGCCGCGTCGGAGGAGGCGATGAAGGCCTGCGGGCTGGAGGTGACGCCGGAGATCGCCGAGATGGTGGGCGTGTACATCGGCAGCGGCATCGGCGCGTTCGAGGTGATCGAACGGGAGCACCGCACGCTGCTCGAGAAGGGTCCGGACCGCATCAGCCCGTTCTTCATTCCGGCCTCGATCGTGAACCTGGCGTCGGGCAACGTGAGCATCCGCACGGGCGCGAAGGGTCCGAACTCGGCGACGGCGACGGCGTGCACGACGAGCGCGCACTGCATTGGCGATTCGTTCCGGCTGATTCAGCACGGCTACGCGGACGTGATGATCTGCGGCGGGGCTGAGGCGTGCATCACGCCGATGGGCGTCGGCGGGTTCGCGGCGATGCGGGCGCTGTCGACGCGCAACGACGAGCCGGAAAAGGCGTCGCGTCCGTGGGACAGGGACCGCGACGGATTCGTTGTGGGCGAGGGCGCAGGGATTCTGATCCTGGAAGAGCTTGAGTTCGCCCGCCGCCGGGGGGCGCCGATCCTGGCCGAGATCGTCGGCTACGGGATGAGCGGCGATGCGTACCACATCACTGCGCCGTCGGAAGACGGCGACGGCGCCTACCGGGTGATGCGGAACGCGATGCGGGACGCGGGCATCGGACCGGAGCAGATCGACTACGTCAACGCCCACGGCACGTCGACGCCCGTGGGCGACGTCATCGAGTGCCTGGCTCTGAAGCGGACATTCGGCGAGCACGCCGCGAAGATCGCGGTCAGCTCCACGAAGTCGATGACCGGCCATCTGCTGGGCGGCGCCGGCGGGCTGGAAGCCGCGCTGACGGTGTTCGCCATCCGCGATCAGATCGCTCCGCCGACGATCAATCTGGACAACCCGGACGAGCAGTGCGATCTCGATTTCGTGCCCCACAAGGCGCGGCCGATGAAGATTGAATACGCCCTGTCGAATTCGTTCGGCTTCGGCGGCACCAACGGCAGCCTGATTTTCAAGCGGTACTCGGAATAGAGCCGCTGCCTGAGCGGCGGGCGGCGCCGGCGGCGGCCGGCAGGAGTGTTTCTGATGAAGATCCTTGTCGCTCTCAAGCAGGTGCCTGCGCGCGATCTCCCCGTCGAGTCCTCGGGCGCCTGGATCGACGAGTCCGCGCTGCAGTACGAAATGAACGAGCCGGACGCGTACGCGCTGGAGGCGGCGCTGCAGCTGAAAGAGGCGTCCGGCGGAGAGGTGATCGCCCTGTCGGCGGGTCCCGCGCGGGTGCAGACAGCGCTGCGCGAAGCGCTGGCCAAAGGCGCGGACCGGGCCATTCACATTCCGGTGGAGGGGGAAGCCGCCCGCGGCACGGACCCTTCGATCAACGCGCGGCTGCTGGAGGTTGCCGTGCGCGAGGAGCAGCCGGAGCTGGTGCTGACGGGTCTGCAGTCCGATGACACCGGCAGCGGGCAGACGGGCGTGATTCTGGCCGCGCGGCTGGGCTGGCCGCACGCGACGCTGGTGGTCGCCATCGAGCCGGGCGCCGGGACGGTGCGCGTGAAGCGCGAGCTGGAAGCGGGCTGGTACCAGCACGTCACGCTGCCCGTGCCAGCCGTGCTCACCATCCAGAGCGGCATCAGCCGGCTGCGCTACGCCACGCTGATGGGCATCAAGCGGGCCAAGACGAAGGAGATCCGCGTGGCGGAACCGCCCGCGGAGGCGCTGGCGGGCGGGGGACTGCGCCTGATCGGGCTGGCCGAGCCGCGGCGGCAGAAGCAGACGCAGTTTCTGGAAGGTTCGCCGTCCGAGCAGGCGGCGCAGCTGGTGGAGAAACTCCGTTTCGAGGCGCGCGTGCTATGAGCCAGATCCTCGCCGTGCTGGAACGCCAGCCCTCGGGCTGGCACAAGATGTCGTGGGAGGCCCTGGCCGGGGCCATGGAACTTGGCCGCGCCCTGGGGCTTCCCGTCTCCGCCTGCGCGCTGGGCCCCGGCGCTGCCGGCTCGGCGGAAGAGGCGGCCGCCATGACTGCCACGGGCGTCTTCGTTCTCGATCACGAGGCGCTGGAGCAGTACGCCGCGGACGCGTGGATCGAGTCCCTGGGGGAGCTGATCGGGGAGCTGCAGCCCGCCTTCGTTGTCTTTCCGCACACCTACCAGACGCGCGATTTCGCTCCGGCGCTGGCGGCGCGGTTCGGCCGGACGCTGATGGCGGACTGCACGGGGTTCTCGATGGAGGGCGGGGCGCCGGCGTTCGAGAGGCAGCTCTTCCAGGGGAAACAGATCGGCCGGTTTGTGTTTGAAACGCCCGCGCCGAATTTTGTATCTTTCCAGGCGGGCGCATTCCGGGCGGCGCAGCCCGCGGCCGCCGCGGGGCCTGTCGCCGTGAAGAGGCCGGCGCTGGACGCGGCCCGGATCCGGCAGAGGCCCGAGCCGCCGTTCCGCGAAGCGGCGCAGGCGGTGGATCTGTCCGCCGCCGAGCGGATCGTGGCGGTCGGCCGGGGCATTCAGGACGAGGGCAATCTGGAGCTGGCGCGGCAGCTGGCGGCCGCTCTGGGCGCCGAGCTGGCCGCATCGCGGCCGATCATCGACAACGGCTGGCTGCCGGCGGACCGGCAGGTCGGCAGCTCCGGGCAGACGGTGGCGCCGAAGCTTTACATCGCGCTGGGAATTTCCGGGGCCATCCAGCACATTGTCGGCATGAAGGGCGCGGGCTGCATCGTGGCCGTCAACCGCGACCCGAAGGCGCCCATTTTCGAAATCGCAGACTACGCGCTGGTGGGCGACCTGTTCGAGATCACGCCCGCGCTCATCGACGCGCTCTCGGGCTGAAGCCGGGAGCGGCGCCGCTCCGACGGGGGGCGGGAATGGCCTGCCGAAGCGGTCCGCACGGGCCGCCCGCCGCGGGGATGCCCTATCATCGAATCAGGATGCGCGGCAAGTGGATCCTGCTGACGGGCGTCGTGCTGCTGAGCGCCGTGGCGGCCGGGGCGCTGGTCTGGTACCGCCGGCATGCGCCTGCGCCGGCGGCGCCGCAGGCGCAGACGGAGCTGCCCGCCGGCACGGAGATCACGCTGGAAGGACTGATCCGGGCGGTGGAGCGCATCCCGATCAACGCGCCCGTGTCGGGCGTGCTGGAAGAGTTCTCCGTGGCGCCGGGCGATGAAGTGTACGAAGGGCAGGTGATCGGGCGCATCGCCAACGACGCCATCCGGGAGGACGAGGTCGAGGCGCGGCTCGAGCTGGAGCGGGCGGAAGCGCGGGCGCGAGCGGCGGAAGCGGAGCTGACGGCGCTGCGGCTGGAAGAGTCGCGGCTCGCGGCGGAAGCGTCGCGGGCGCGCGGGGAGCTGGCGCGCATCGAGAAGATCTATCAGCGGCAATCGGTGCTGATCCGGGAGGGAGCGACGCCGAGGCTGGTCTATCAGAAGGCGGAGGAAGAATACAAACAGGCGCTGGCGGAGCGGGACCGTGTGGAGGGGCTGCTGTCGGCGGCGCAGGACCGCGTCAAGGAAGCGGCGGCGGGACTGGAGATCGCCCGCGCCGCCGTCGCCGAGAAGCAGGCAATGCTGGATGAAGCCAAAGAGCGCGCGGCGAGCTGCAACATTGTCGCCCCGGCGGACGGGATCGTGGTGCAGATCCGGAAAAGCGCGGGCGAGACCGTGGAAGAGGGCTTCGAGGGGCTGGTGGAGATCGCCTCGGAGTGGACGCATCTGGAGCTGGTGGCGGACGCTCCGGAAGCGTACGCGAAGCGGCTGGGACCGGGCGACGCGGCGCTGATCGTGCTGGCGGAGCTGCCGCAGGGGGCGCTGGAGGCGCAGGTGAAGTCCGTCGACAGACAGCAGGTGGTGATCGCGTTCACGAGCCCGTCGGCGCTGGTGCGTCCTGGCATGACGGCGGTGGCGCGGCTGAAGCTGCGCTGACCCGGCGCAGTTCAACCGGGCGCGGCGCGGGCGCTACGATGGGAGTGTCGAAAGGAGCCGCCTTCATGCAGTTTCTCAGGGACAGTCTCATCGAGCTGATCACGCAGACATCGGTCAACCTGCCTCCGGACGTGCGCGCCGCCATGGGGCTGGCGCTCGAGCGCGAGCAGCCGGGCACGCAGTCGCATCAGGCGCTGTCGATCATGGCGCTGAACACGGACATGGCGCAGGAGGACGAAGGCCCGATCTGCCAGGACACGGGCATGCCGACGTTTTTCGTGCACACGCCCGTGGGGGTGAACCAGATGCAGATCGCGGCGGCGATCCGCGAAGCGGTGGCCGAGGCGACGCGCCGCGGCAAGCTGCGGCCGAACAGCGTGGACTCGATCACGGGGAAGAACTCGGGCGACAACCTCGGACCGGAGACGCCGGTGATCCACTTCGAGCAGCACGAGCGGGACGACATCGAGATCCGGCTGATCCTGAAGGGGGGCGGGTGCGAGAACAAGAACATCCAGTACTCGCTGCCGTGCGAGCTGCCGCGGCTGGGCCGGGCCAACCGCGACCTGGAGGGCGTGAAGAAGTGCATCCTGCACGCCGTGTGGCAGGCGCAGGGGCAGGGCTGCGCGCCGGGCGCGCTGGGCGTCTGCATCGGATCGGACCGCGCGCACGGCTACCATCTGGCGAAGATGCAGCTGCTGCGGACGCTGGATGACGTGAACCCGGACCCGGTGCTGGCGAAGCTCGAGGCCGAAATCATGGAGGAGGCCAACAAGCTGGGCATCGGCGCGATGGGCCTGGGGGGAGGCGTGGCGCTGATCGGGTGCAAGATCTGTGCGGCGAACCGGCTGCCGGCGTCGTTCTTCGTCTCGGTGGCCTACGACTGCTGGGCGTTCCGGCGGCTGGGCGTGCGGCTGGACGCCTCGAGCGGGGCGATCACGGAGTGGCTGTACCGCGATCCGTCGCGCCCGGTGGAGAAGCTGGCGAAAGACAGCGGCTTCCCGCTGACCGGGCGCGAGATCGTGCTGACGCCGCCGCTGACCACGGAGCAGATGCGGGCGCTGAAGGTGGGCGACGTGGTGCTGATCCGCGGCGAGATGTTCACGGGGCGCGATGCGGTGCATGCCTACCTGATGAAGCACGAGCCGCCGGTCAGCCTGAAGGGCGCGATTCTGTACCACTGCGGTCCGGTGATGCTGAAGATGGGCGAGACGTGGCAGGTGAAGGCGGCGGGGCCGACGACGTCGAGCCGCGAGGAGCCGTATCAGGCCGAGGTGCTGCGCCGCTACGGGGTGAAAGCCGTGGTCGGCAAGGGCGGCATGGGGAAGAAGACGTCGGAAGGGCTGAAGGAATGCGGCGCGGTGTATCTGCACGCCATCGGCGGCGCGGCGCAGTTCTATGCGCGCACGGTGAAGAAGGTGCTGGGGGTGCACCTGCTCGAGTTCGGCATTCCGGAAGCGATGTGGCACCTGCTGGTGGAAGACTTCCTCGCCGTGGTCACCATGGACGCGCACGGCAATTCGCTGCACGCGGAGGTGGAGGAAGCCACGGGCGCGAAGCTGGCGGAAGCGAAGATCTGAAAGGCGCCCGGGAGAACGAACAAGGGCCGGTCCGCGCGCGGCGGACCGGCCCTTTGCTGTGTGGCAGACGCAGCGTGAGGGGATGCTTCAGAATTCGAGCCGCAGGGAGACCTGGCCCGTGCGGCCGCCGCCGAAGTCGACGCCGCGGCTGCCGGTGATGCGGCCGAAATTGTTGTCGGCGATGTTGAGGTTGGGATCGCCGAGGTTGGTCCAGTTGGGCAGGTTGGTGAAGCTGCCCTCGAGGCGGAAGCTGACGCCTTCGGAGAGCATGATGCGCTTGTGGAGGCCGGCGTTCCAGGAGAAGGTGCCGGGGCCGGTGAGGATGCCGACGCCGGCGTTGCCGAAGCGGGCGATGGGGTTGGGATCGCGGCCGGGGACGGCGCCGACGCGGCAATCGAACTGAAGCGCTCCGGGCGTGCGGCCGGGGCAGACGAACGCCGAACGGTCGGCCCACTGGTCGCGGGTCGGATTGGAGAGGCTACCGTTGGCGGCGCCGAGGCGGTCAGGGCGCTGCGAACCGCGGCTGGGCGCGTTGGTGCCGGAGGGATCGCCGCCGGTGAACACGGGCGTCAGGAAGGGTCCCGACTGGAGCGTGAGGATGGTGGAAAACTGCCAGCCGCCGAGGACGAGGTCGACCGGGCGGGAGGCCTGGGAGAGGAAGCGGCGGCCTTTGCCGAAAGGCAGCTGGTAGACGAGGGTGTTGACGGTGCGGTGGCGCCGCGTCGCGTAGACGTCGCCGCGGTCGGCGCGCCGGTCGAGCGAGTTGGTGACGCGGCCGCCGCCATTTTCGCCGGCGAAGCCGGAAGGAGCGGGGCCGGCGTTATCGGCGAGGTTCTTGGCCAGAGTGTAGGCGGTGGTGAAGGCGAGGCCCGAGGCGAGGCGGCGGTTCAGCTCGATCTGCAGCGAGTTGTACAGAGCGTTGGCGCCTGCGTCGCGGCTGAAGATGAGGCCGAAGTTCGGGAAGGGGCGCTCGAGGCTGCTGCGCTGGGAGAAGAAGCGGTCCGAGGGCAGCATCTGGTTGATGTCGGGCGCCCAGGGCATATGGTAGGACCGGCTGCCGATGTAGGAAACGCGCATGCCGGTATGCGTGTTCAGCTCGCGGTCGATGGAGAGCGACCACTGGAACATCTGCGGCGGGCGGAAGTCGATCTGGTTGGCGGTGCGGAACTCGAAGGTGCCGATGGAGCCGCCGCGGACGCCGCTGCCAGGCGTGCGCGTGTCAGGCAGAGTGAAGATGGGCCGCCCGTCGGCGCCGACGTTGTTGAAGTTGCGCACGTCGCTCTGCACGGTGCCGGTGAGCGAGTAGAACACCGAGCCGAGGATGATCATGTTGTAGAAGCCGCCGCTGCCGCGCAGCGTGGTGCGGTCATTGAGGCGGTAGGCGAAGCCGAGCCGCGGGAGGAACTGCGTCTTGTACGTCTTGCGGAGAGCTTCCGGAAGTCCGGCTTCCTTGGCGGTGACGATGGGCGTGCAGGGAACGCCGTTGATGGCCGGCGCGGGGCAGGCGTTGAAGGAGAGCGCGGCGCCGGGCGCGACGAACTCGCGCGCCTTGGGGTCCGACATGATGAGGACGCGGCCAGTGACGGGGATCGAGCGGTCGAAGTTCGCGATGTTCAGGCCATTGTCCTTGTAGCCGGGGTGCAGCTCGTAGCGCACGCCGAGGTCGATGGTGAGGCGGCTGGTGGCGCGCCACGTGTCCTGGGCGTAGAACTTGTAATGCCACGCCTGGCCGTCGTTGTCGCGGCTGACAACGGCGATGGCGCTCTGGGCGGGGATGCCAAGGAGGAAATCGGCGAAACCGTAGCCGGTGAAGGTGGGGCCGAAGGCGAAATCGCCGTAGTTGTTGCCCGTGGTGAAGCCAAGGTCGGAGCGGGCGCGGAGGTTGCGGATGTCGCCGCCGTACTTGAAGGTGTGGCGTCCGCGGGTCCACGTGAGGTTGTCGATGATCTGGAAATTGTCCGAGATGCTGTAGCCGGGGCGGCCCTTGCTGAAGGCCGTGTAGAGGTCGATGCTGAAATTCGGGAGGCCGTTGAAGAAGATGTCGCGCTGGATGTCCCTGAGGTTCAGGCTGTTGGTGAAGGCGCGGCCATCGAAGTTGAAGATGCGCGAGGCGTCGGACCGGACGAAGCCCATGCGCAGCTCGTTGAGGACCGAGGGGGTGATGGTGTAGGACCAGCTGCCCGTGCCCTGCCAGTATTTTTCCTGGATCGTGTCCGAGGGCAGCGTCAGGTTGTTGGGGGCGGAAGAGGGGATGCTCTTGTAGAAGAAGCGGCCGAAGACGCGGTGGTTCTGGCCGAGGTTCTGGTCGCCGCGGAACTCGAACTGGTCCGACTCGATGGTGGTGGAGCGGTTGTCGCGGTAGTTGGCGACGGAGCGGCGGTCCGTGGGTCCGGTGTTGGGGTCAGGGTAGACAGGCAGGATGGCCCGCGCGACGGGGTTGATGCGGGAGGAGGGAATGACGTTGTTCGGGAACGGCTGGCCCGTGAGCGGGTCGCGGATGTTGACGCCCTCGCGGCTGAAGTCGCCCTGCTTGAGGAAGGCGGTGGGCACGGTGTTCTGGATCGTGCTCTGGCGCGGGAAGCGGAGCGACTCCCAGGTGAAGTAGAAGAACGTGCGGTCCTTTCCGTTGTAGAGGCCGGGGATGGACAGGGGGCCGCCGGCGGTGGCGCCGAAGGTGTTGCCGATCTTGGCGGGCAGCACGTTCTGACCGAAGGAGCGCGCGTCGAAGGCCTTGTTCTGGTGATACCAGAACAGCGCGCCGTGGTAGTCGTTCGAACCGCTCTTGGAGATGACGGTGATGTCGCCGGGCTGGCCGAATTCGGCCGTGTTGCCCACGCCCTGGACGCGGATCTCGTTGATCGATTCGACGGACAGGAACTGGTTGCGGTTGGGGCTGTTGCCGGTGACCTGCGTGATGGAGATGCCGTCGACGCTCGATTCGCTCTGCGCGGGAAGGCCGCCCTGGACGGAGAGACCGAGGCCGTTGTCAGCCTGCACGCCGGGCAGGGTCTGCAGCAGCGCGTAGGGGCTGGTGCTGCCGGCGCCGCGGACGTTGGAGGGCAGGTCGAGGACTTTGTTGGCGGTGAGGTAGGAGGCGATGGCGGGAGTATCGGTGGCGATGACGCCCGCCGAGGAGACGACTTCGACGGTCTGCGAGATCTCGCCGACATCGAGGCGGGCGTCGACGCGCAGGCGGGCGCGCGCCTGCAGCGTGAGTTCCGTGGCGCGGAACTGCCGGAAGCCTGGCGCAGCGATGGTGACGGAGTACGAACCCGGTTTCAGGTCGAGGACCTCGTAATCGCCGGAGCCGTTGGTGCGCGCGGTCAGCTCGAGGTTTTCAGCCAGGTTCCGGATCTTGACCTCGGCATTCTGGACGGCAGCGCCGCTCGGATCGGTGACGGTTCCGAGGATGACGCCCAGGGTGCTTTGCGCCATGACGCAGGGCACCGCGAGAACGGCCGCAGCCAGGAAAGACAATCTGACAAAGAGCAAGGAATTCCTCCCAGACAGGATTGGATCGTTGCCGGCCGGCGGGCAGCAGGCCGACGACCCTTCAGCCTAGAAGGAACGGGTGTCCTGGCAATGACAGAACGGTTTCCAATCGGTCAAAAGATGCGGACGCCCGGAGATTCCGCGGGCTGAAGTCCGCAGAGAACCTGTCCGTCAGAACGGGACGTCGTCGTCGGTGATGGGACCGGAGAGGTCGGGCTCGTCGGCGGAAGGCTCCGGACGCGGCTTTGGAGCGCCTGTGGCGCGCGGGGCTCCCTCGTAGGGCTCGCCTGCTCCTTCACCGCGGGAACCGAGGAGGAAGATCTCTTCGGCCACGACCTCGGTGAAGTAGCGCTTCTGCCCGGAGTCGCGGTCGTCGTAGCTGCGCGTCTGCAGGCGCCCCTCGACGTAAACCTGCTTGCCCTTGGTGAGGTACTGGCCGAGATTCTCCTGGCGCCAGACGGTGACGTTGTGCCAATCGGTTTCGTCCTTCCACTCGCCGGTGGCGGGGTCTTTCACGCGGCGGTTGGTGGCGAGAGTGAAGCGGGTGACAGGCACGCCGGATGTGGTGTAACGGGTTTCGGCGTCGCGGCCGAGGTGCCCGATGAGGATGACCTTGTTGACGCTGCGGTTGGCCATACTTGAGCCAAGCGTAGCACACTGCGGCGGAATCCGACGGCCGGCCGCAGGGCCGGGGACGGCGCGCAGCGGGATTCAGTTCGACGTGGTGATCTGGAAGGTGAACAGGCGGCCTTCCACTTCCACCTGGAAGACGTTCGGGCCGGCAAAGGGCCCCGTAGTGATAGAGACCTCCCAGCAATCGGGGAACGAGCGCGGATCCGCGCGCACGACCCGGCTGACCGTGCCGCCGCCGGAGACGGGGGCCACGCGGGGCGTCAGGTCGGGAATCGGGAGTCCGGCGCGGTCGTGGATGCGGAGGATGACCTGCACCCTGCTGCCGGGCCGGGGACTGGACGGACGGCGCACGACGACCATGGCGTCGGGTCCGGTGCCGCGGACGCCGTACCAGTAGGGCACGCGGATTTCGGGCGGAAGCGGTTTCGCTACGGGGCCGGGGTCTTCCCCGGGATCGCCCTCTTCCCCGCCCTCGCCCTCGCCTTCGCCTTCGCCCTCGCCTTCGCCTTCGCCCTCGCCTTCGGTTCCGGTCCCGGCGGCAGCGCTGGCGCGGATCATGGCGGCAGTTCTGCCTTCTACCGTCTTGCCGGCGCCGGTCTCTCCGTCAGGGCCGCCACCGGGCTCGCCGCCGTCTCCGTCCGACTCGGGCGTCTTCTCCACGGGCTTGACGAGAATGAAGCCCTGATAGGTGCCGGGCTCGAGACCGGATTCGCTGAAGCGCACTTTGACGGAAGCGGTCTGGCGCGGTTCGATGGTCAGTTCCGCCGGCTCGACCTGAGGCTTCGCGGCATCCGCAGAGTCGATCTCGAGAGACAGAGTGACGGGCTCATCGGAGAGATTCCGCAGGCGGAGCTCTCTTTCCGCCTCCACGTTGCCGCCCCCGGCGCCGAAGCTGATGGAGACGGGATCGGCGGCGAGGACGGAGCGCATGGCCCGCAGCAGGTCGAGCATGCCGGCGCCGGCCGATTGCACCGGCGCCGTCTCACCATTGGAAAACTGGAACGGCTGGGCCGCATTGATCAGGAGCGAACGGTAGGCATCGAGGCCGAGGTCAGGGCGGGCGGCTTTGAGCACCGCCGCCGCGCCGGCCACCAGCGGCGCGGAGAAGCTGGTACCGGAGACGCTTCTGTAGCCGGAGGGATCGCAGATATCGCAGTCGGCCGTAATTTCCCGCAACGCGGCCGTGTAGACCGGCGAGCCGGTGGCGAGCAGGTCCGGCTTGATGCGCAGATCGACGGAGGGACCGCGGCTGGAGAAAGAAGAAATCCGGTTCGGCAGGGCGTCCGGCGTGGGGAAGCGGAGCGTGACCTCGATGTCGTCGAAAAACGTCAGGTACTCCTTCAGCCGGGTTCCGTCGCTATTGCGGATGAAGATGCCGGGGATCGTGGGATTGTCATCGACGTTCATCACGATCAGATCCTCGGGCGTGCCGCTGGCGGGGGTGGCGGAGTTGAAGACGATGGCGGCAGGGGCGCCGGCGGCGGCGGCGTTGGCGAGCTTTTCATGGAAGAAGCAGCCGCCGCGCTCGATGAGCGGGATCTGATTCTTGAGCGCATCCTCGGGATAGGGGCGGCATCCGAGCCGGTCGCCGAAGCGGGCGGCATCAACCAGCGGTCCCATGACGGGCGGGTGCGACTGGACATTGCTGGACGCCTGTCCGGGAGCGGGCAGCCCCCGCGAGGGGATGACCTGGGTGACGTTTTCCGGCGCGGCGTCGTTGGAGCCCGCGCCGATCACCTTTTCGGAACCCGCAGTATCGTCGACGGTCATCGGACCGGCGGTGTTGCCGGCGGCGTTGACCACGACGATGCCGGCGGCGACGGCGTTGCGGACGGCATCGGCCAGAAGATCATTGTCCGAAGAAGCCGCTCCCACGGAGCCGAAGCTCATGTTGATGACGTCCATGCCGTCCTTGACAGCGTCCTCGAGAGCCTGCAGGACGACATCGCTGTAAATCAGGCCGTCGTTGGGGTTGCTGACGCGGTAGGCGCCGATCCAGGCAGCCGGGGCGATGCCGGAGATCACGCCGCGCGGACTCTCGTGCCGCAAGCCGGCGGCCACCATGGCCACGGCGGTGCCGTGCCCGTCGGTGTCGCGCGCCGACCGGAGCTTATCGTAACTGCGCACGACGATCACCTTGGCGTTGGTCAGGGCGCGGTTCTCCTCGGCCAGTTCCGGAACGCCTTCCGGAGCGCTGGCGCGCGGATAGCCTTCCGGCATCTGCCAGCCGGGCGGGGGCTGGAAGCCCGGATGACGGGTGTCGATGCCCGTGTCGAGAATGGCGATTTTCGCGCCCTTGCCCGCCAGTTCCATTCCGCCGCTCAGATCCCATGCCTCGGCCGCCTTGTGGTTGACGAGCGCGCGGTTCAGGAACAGTTCGTAGACGCGGACGGGAGTGACGCGGCGCACGCCCGGCAGGCGGCGCAGCATGGACTCGTCGGCGGCTTCCACGACGGCTGCATTGAGCACCGTGTCGAGGCGGGCGCGGAGCCGTGCGCCCCGCAAACGCAGGAGCGCTTCAGCCGAGCGCTGCTGCTCGCGGATCTCGGCGCGGCGCCGCTCCGGCTGGGGATGCCGGATGGCCGGTTCGCCGCTGAACTCGACGATGTAGCGGCCCGGCACGGCATCCTGCCCGAACAGGGGCAGGAAGAGCGCCGCAAGAACAATCAGGAAAAATCGGGATCTCGTCATCCATCCGCTCCGGCATGAAACGTCCCGCCGCGGCGGGCGGGCGCTTTCATCCACTCCCATCGGCGGGAAAGCCTGCCTTCAGCATACTCCCAAAAAGCAGAAACAGCGAAATCCGGATCCGCGGCGCGCGCGGTCCGCAAAACGCGGCAGGGGCGGCTGGCGCCGCCCCTGCGACGAGAATCGGGTCCGGTCACTTCGGCAGCACGCCCGACAGGTAGACGCCGGTCCACTGCCTCTGGCCGCGCGGACCTGGGGCGGGGCGCATGACCTTGAATGCCACGGCGTCGCCGCGTTTGAGCGACGACTGGATCCGCTTGACGTCCTCGAAGGATGACACGGGCTGGCGGTTGATGCTGACGATGATGTCGCCGGTCCGCATGCCGATCTCTTCGGCGAAGGAGTCTTCCTCGACGACCGTCACCTCGACGCCGCCCTCCTGCGTGAAGCCGAGCTGCTTGCGGCGTTCTTCGCTGAGCGGGCGGATGCCGATGCCGAAGCGGGCCGAGCTCTCGTCGGCCTTGCCGGCGTCCGGATCCACCATCTCCCGGCGGCCGCTGAGGGCCTCGAGGTCCTCTTTGAAGACCTTGTCGCGCTCCTCGATGATCACCTTTTTGGTGATCCGCTTGCCGCCGCGGTCGATTTCGAGCACGGCCTCGGCGCCGATGGGCATCTCCGAAATCCTGCTGACGAGGTCGTTGCCGTCCTTGACGGGCCTGCCGTTGAGGGTGAGGATCACATCGTCGGGCTGCAGGCCGGCCTTTTCCGCCGGTCCGCCCGGGGCGACGCTTTCGACGATGATGCCGTGATCGAAGCCGAGGGCCTTGAGGGTATTCTCGATCTGGCCCTCGTCGCGCGGGAAGCGGATGCCGATGGAGCCGCGCACGACGCGCCCGCTGCGGATGATCTGGTTGTAGGACTTGACCACGGTGTTGATGGGCAGGGCGAAGCCGATGCCCTCGTAGCCGCCGGAGCTGGTGGCGATCATCGTGTTGACGCCGATCACCTCGCCGCGGATGTTGACGAGCGGACCGCCGGAGTTGCCGGGGTTGATGGCGGCGTCGGTCTGGATGAAGCGCTGGAACTGCTGGCGGGTGCCGAGGTCGCGGCCGAGGGCCGAAACAATTCCGACGGTGACTGTTTTTTCGAGCTCGAACGGCGCGCCGATGGCGATGGCCCATTCGCCCACCTGCACGCCGTCGGAGTTGGCGATCCTGACGGGCTGCAGGGGGCGGCCGGCGTCGACCTTGATGACGGCGATGTCGAGCTCGGGGTCGGAGCCGATCATCTTCGCCTTGTACTCGGTGCGGTCGCCGGTGAGGCGGACCTTGATGGCGGTGGCGCGGTCGACGACGTGCAGGTTGGTGATGATGTAGCCGTTGCGGTCGACGATGAAGCCGCTGCCGGTGCCCTCGCGGCGGCGCGGCGGCTGCGGCATCTGGCCGAACGGAGATTCAAAGAAGCGGCGGAAGGGCCCCGGGATGATGTTTTCGTCCTGATCCAGCTCGCCTTCCTCCTGGCGGGGCGCGCGGCGCTGGGTGGTGGGACGGATGCGGTACTCGGAGGTGATGTAGACGACCGAGGGCTCCAGCATCTCGGCGATGCGCGTGAATTCGTTGCTGGACTTGACGGCAGGGGGGATGGCGAGCGGCGTGGCGTCGGGCGCCACAGCCTGGGCGCGCGCCGAGGTGACGCTGGTGGTAAGAGCGGCGCCGAGGACGATCACCAGCGCCGCGGCGAACAATCCGGCCGAGAGCGCGAGCCGCCTGTCGGCGGCCAGCCTCCGCAGCCAAAACAGAATCTCTTGCTTTTTCATGGAAAAATCCAACTCCTCTGTCCTAGCAGGTCAGGGCCCACTTTCTGGATGTCGCGCGGCGGCCGCGGGTTTCAGCTCCACCAGGACGATGGCTGCCAGGATGAGCGCGGCGCCGCCGAGCGAGGCGGCCGTCCAGCGCTCCCCCCCCGCCGCCCAGGCGACGAGTCCGGCGAAGACGGGCTCGAGGGCGAAGATCAGCGCGGCGCGCGCGGCCGAGGTCTGTCCCTGAGCCCAAGTATAGAGCACGAAGGAAACGGCCGTCGCCAGGACGCTGGTCATCAGCAGGGCCGTCCAGAGCCGCGGCGACCAGACGATGCGCGCGGGCTCCATCCAGGCGGCTGCGGCCCAGGACAGGAGCGCGACCGCCGCGATCTGCATCAGGCTGAGCCGCTCGAAGTCCATCCGCCGCGAATACCGCTCCACTGCCAGAATGTGCCCGGCGAAGGCCACCGCGCAGCCGGCCGTCAACAGGTCGCCGCGGTTCCATCCGGTGGGCAGGCCGCCGCTGAGCAGGGCCGTGCCGGCGGCCGCGAGGGCCGCGCCGGCCAGGTCCGCCGCGCGGGGCCCGGTTCTGTAGACGAGCGAGCCGAGCAAAGGTACCAGCACGACGTAGAGGCCGGTGATGAAGGCGGAGTTGGAGGCGGTGGTCCAGCGCAGGCCGGCCGTCTGGAGAGCGTATCCGAGAAAGAGCAGCACGCCGCACAACGCTCCCCCGCCCCAGGCCACGGGCGCGCGCCGCACAAGCCGCCCGCGCAGCCAGAAGGCGAGCAGGGCGGTGGCGAGGGTGAAGCGGAGCGCCAGAAAGAGGAAAGTGGAGACGTCCGCAAGCGCCTCCTTGACGATGACGAAGGTGGCGCCCCAGATGAAGGCCACGGCGGCCAGGGCCAGTTCGGCGCGCATGGCGGCGGGAGGCCGGCTCATGACCTCGGCAGGCTTTCCAGAATGAGAGCCAGCAGCAGGGCGATGCGGCGCAGTCCGAGTTCGCGGCCCTCGGGCGAGTACCACTCGTTGGGCGTGTGCGCGCCGCCGCCGGTGCCGCCGGCGCCGATGGAGACGGCGGGCATGCCCATCGAGAGCGGGACGTTGGCGTCTGTGGAGGCGCAGTCCATTTCGGCGCGGATGCCGAGCCATGCGTCGACGCTGCGGACGGCGGCCAGCAGGGGGCTGCCAG
Source organism: Bryobacteraceae bacterium (assembly GCA_026002875.1). Taxonomy (NCBI): domain Bacteria; kingdom Pseudomonadati; phylum Acidobacteriota; class Terriglobia; order Bryobacterales; family Bryobacteraceae; species Bryobacteraceae bacterium. Next base: position 241,450 of record BPGE01000001.1, on the reverse strand, counting down.
CAGGGAGTTCGCCGCCGGGGCGGGAACCGGTTTCCCGCACGCGCACCGAGACGCGGCCGGCGCGGGCCTGTTCGTTTTCGAGCCGGGCGGAACGCTCGAACACGGCGGCCAGCTCGGCGGCCAGCTCGTCGAGCGCCGCGCCGCTCTGGCTGCGGAGGTCGACCTTCACGCGCGCCGAGGAAGGGATGGCGTTGACCGTGGCGCCGCCCTCGATGACGCCGAAGTTCCACGAGCTGGCGGCTTCCGGCGGCGCCGCGGAGCGCTCTTCGCAGAACCAGGCCACGGCGCGGGCCAGCGCATGGACGGGGTTCGCCATGCCGCGGTCGGACCAGGAGTGGCCGCCGGGGCCGGACAGGGAGATCTCGAAGCGCCGGCAGGCGAGCGCCTGGGCGGTGACATGGCCGACGTCGGGCCCGTCGAGCACGATGAGCGTGTGGAGGCGGCCGGCGAGGGGGGACTGCTGGCAGAGATAGCGCATGCCGCTGAGGTTGCCTTCCCCTTCTTCGCAGACGTTGGCCACCAGCAGGAGCTGGCCGAAGGGGAAGGCTTCGGGGATCTCGGCGCAGGCGCGCGCCAGGGCGGCGAGGGCGGCCAGCCCGGCGCCGTTGTCGCTGACGCCCGGCCCGAGCATCATGCCGGAGTTTTCCAGGCGCACGTCCTCGGGCCGGCGGGGAGCGAGGACGGTGTCGAGGTGGGCCGTCAGCGCCACCAGAGGGCCGGGTCTGGCCGAAGGCCACTGGGCCAGCACGTTGCCGGCGCGGTCGATCTTGGCCAGCCAGCCGAGGGAGGCGAGCAGCGCCGCCATGGCTTCGGCGCGCGGGCCTTCCTGGAACGTGGGCGCGGGGATGCGGCACAGCGTCAGGTGCTGCTCGTCGATCCACTGCCGCCGCCGGGCGAACCAGGCCAGCAGCTCCGACATGGCGGGACGGGAGGCGAGCTCCTCCACGCGCGCGACGCCCTCAGGCGGCGCGGCGGAAGGGGGTTTCCGTCTCGAGGCCAGATCGAAAGGCCCGGGCATGCGTCCTTCTCAGTGTAGCGCCTTGCCGCCGCAAGCCCCGGAATCCCCCTAAAACCGCCTCAGGCCCCGCCGATACGCTAACCGAGGCCCGCGCCGGCGGGCGGCGGATCGCATGTACATTCTCATCGGCATCGTCATCGTTTTCGGATCGATCATCGGCGGCTATCTGCTGGAGCACGGGAACCTGCGCGTGCTGTTCCAGCCTGCCGAGCTGGTGATCATCGGCGGCGCGGCTCTGGGCACGGTCTTCATCGCCAACCCGCTGCACACGATCATTGCGATCTTCAAGGGGCTGATCGCGGCGCTGAAGGGCTCGCCCTACAACGCGGCGTTCTATCTGGAGCAGCTGAAGATGCTGAACGACGTGTTCGTCTATGCGCGCAAGCACGGCATGGCGAAGCTGGAAAGCGACCTGGACGAGCCGGAGAAGAGCCAGGTGTTCAGCAAGTATCCGAAGTTTCTGGCCGACCATCACGCGCTGCATTTCTTCTGCGACACGGTGCGCATGGCGATCTCGGGCGGCGTGGGCCATCTGGAGCTGGACCAGCTGATGGAGCTCGACATTGAAGTGCACCACCACGAGAGCGCCGAGCCGGTGTCAGCGCTGACGACGGTGGCCGATTCGCTGCCCGGTCTGGGCATCGTGGCGGCGGTGCTGGGCGTGGTGATCACGATGGGCTCGATCGGCGGACCTCCCGAGGAGGTGGGCCACAAGGTGGCGGCGGCGCTGGTGGGGACGTTCCTGGGCATTCTGCTTTGCTACGGGCTGTTCGGACCGCTGGCGGCGAACATGAACAAGATCAACGAGGCGCACGGGCAATACCTGAACATGCTGCGCATGGGCGTGCTGGCGTTCATCAAGGGGATGCCGCCCTCGCTGGCGGTGGAGTTCGCGCGCCGCTCGATTCCGCCGCATCTGCGGCCGTCGTTCAAAGACACCGAGGCCACGCTGAAGGGCGCGGCCAAGGCGGCCGCCTGAGGGAGCGCACGCCATGGCCACGCAGCCCAATCCCGCTCCGGTCATCGTCATCCGGAAGAAGAAGGGCGGCCACGGGGGCCACCACGGAGGCGCGTGGAAAGTGGCCTACGCGGACTTCGTGACGGCGATGATGGCGCTGTTCATCGTGCTCTGGCTGCTGTCGAGCGACGAGAAGGTGCGCAAGGCCGTCGGAGGCTACTTCCAGGATCCGACGGGCAAGGGCAATCTGATGGGCACCACCATGAACGGCGCCGGCGAAGGGCTGCTGCTGTCGCAGGACGACATGAGCAAGCTGAAGGAGAAGCTCGAGCAGGCGATGAAAGAGATGCCGCAGTTCGATCAGATCAAGCAGAACATCGAGGTGACGGTGACCAGCGAAGGGCTGCGGATCGAGCTGCTTGAAAAAGAGGGCGGAATGTTTTTCGAGAGCGGCAACGCGAGGCCCACGCAGAAAGGCGCCGAGCTGATCCGGATGCTCGGCGAGCAGCTGAAGTCAATTCCGAACAAGCTGCTGGTGGAGGGCCATACGGACGCGAAGCCGTATTCGTCCGACCGGGGCTATACGAACTGGGAGCTCTCCGCCGACCGGGCCAACAGCGCCCGCCGCCTGCTGGAGGAGAGCGGCGTGCCGGCGGCTCACATCGCGCAGATCCGCGGCTTCGCGGACCAGAAGCTGCGCAACCGGAAAGATCCGTTCGACCCGGCCAACCGGCGCGTCTCCGTGCTGGTGCAATACCGCGAGCCGCAGGAGGCGCCCATGCCGGCGAAGACCCCGGAGACCGCACCGGCCAAAGGCGGGGAAAACGGCGGCAAAGCGGCCGCCGCCGCGCACTGACCGGGCTGCTACCGCGCCCCTGCCAGTGTCCGCATCCACTTCTTGACGGCCTTTTTCAGGCCCCACCGTTCCAGCAGCGCGCCCGCGGCGCTGTTCAGGCGTTCGAGACTCCAGTGCGTCCACACGAGCGCCCGGTTGCGCCAGGTGTTGCGGAACAGTAGAGCGTCGAGAAATTCGTCGTACCCGGTGCTGAAGGATTCCTTGTACCACCCCTCGCCCACCCCGAAGTCGAACTTGCGGAAGCGCTGCTCGTGGAAGAGCTGCTCCAGGATCAGGTAGAGCAGCGTGGTGCCCGGAGACCATTTTGCATACTCGGGCAGATAGCCGATGACGCTGTAGGTGAGGCGGTCGCCCTGCCCGGAGCACCACGCGAAGGCGGCTGGCCTGCCTTCGCACCAGAGGAGGAAGCCGCGGGCCAAGCCTTTGGCTGCAGCATCGCGCATTGCCTGCAGGAACTCCGCGGTGGCGGGCATTCCGGCGCCGATGAGCCTGTCCTGATAGGTCTGGCGGGAGATCTCGACGGCGCGGCGCTGGAATTCTTCCATCTCCTCCGGGGCGATGGCCGTGGTCAGGGGGGCGCCGCCGCTGCGCTCGTGGAACCAGCGCACGCTGCGCTTCAGATTGTGGCGGCGCTTGGCCGAGAAACGTTCCAGGTACTGGTCGAAGCTGCCTTCCAGATCCACGTAGAACAGCTTCTCAACGCGACGGACATAGACGAGCCAGGGTCCGGCGCGGCTGACGCCCAGAGGGAAGCGGTCCTTCGGCAGGCGCCGCCAGAGCCACCCTTCCGCCCCGTCCGGCAGCTCGCGGGTTCCGGGCAGGTTCTTCGAGGCTTCGTCCAGCCCGGCAGCTTCGACGGCAGCCAGGGCAGGGCGCCAGATCCACAGGCTTTTCTCGCCGATCTGGAACCGGATCGGGACGCGGCCTAATCTTGCATCCATCGCGATACCGGCCACTTTCAGGTCCTGCTGCCCCGGGACAGATCCAGGCAGAGATAGCGGAAGAGGATCAGCAGCGACACTTCGCGCAGTCTCCTGAACCGGGCCTTTTCGATGCCGCCGATCGAGGCGGTATTCGACGGGTGAACTTCGAGGCAGACATGAGCATGACCCTGGAGGGCCAGCAGGCGGGCTGCCTCGTTGAGGGCCAGCGTGTGCAGGCCGCGCCGCCTGAACTCCGGATGGACAAAATCGCCGCCGAGCAGAACCGCCCCCCGTGGCAACCGCAGATTCCTGGCCTGGCGGCTGGCGAAATAGACGCCTCCCCATGCTGCGACCCGGCCGTCCGGGGCAAGAATCGTCCAGATGCCGTCCTGAGTTTCCAGCTCAGCAAGGAATTCGCCACCGCCTGCCTGCTGAATGCGCATGGGGATTTCCGGCAGAGCCTGCGCATGGCGCAACCAGAGCAGGAACTGATATCCCGGGGGGAACTCGCTCGGCGTCCGTTGCGCCCCCAGCGGATCGTCGTAGACGATGCTTCGCCAGCGACGGCATACCAGCCGTTCCCAAAGGAATCGCGCAGCGCCACGCCAACCCCGGGAGCGCAGGACGATCGCCATGCGCCGCCAATACCGCCGGAGCTGATTCATCCCTGCACTCTCCTTCCCCAGCCGGGAGATCTGCCTCCGCTGGATCCACCCAGGCTGGCACCTGCAACCACCGATGAAAGCGGCCTGAAATCGCTGCGGCCGCGACGCAGCCGCGCTGTCCGATTTCCGCTCTGGCAGCGCCACGCTTGCAGGCCGCTGCCCTCGCTCGCTGGACGCCCGACGCCTGCAACGGAGAAGCCAGCTTCCGGGCGATTGGGTTGCTCCCTGCTGCGGGAATGGCAGGTCTTCATTTTTGACAGCCCCGATCGAGGTCCCGGCCTGCGCGCCGATCTTTGATTGTAAACCGGCACCCGGTTGTCCGCCGGGCGTTTTTGCAACCATGGCCGGCGTCTTGCGGTCTGCCTTGCCTGCCCGTTTCCGGGAGTGCCAGGCCAGAACTCCTTCCGGGAACGGAACCGAGGGCTGGCGCGATCGCTGCGGAACTCCATAGTCCTGAATCACGGCCGAGGCAGTACTGGAACCGTCTTCTCATCCACGCCGACTGTCCGCTGTTTATGCTATGGCAGATCATTCGTCTCCAGGAGAAGCGCGTGGCCAAGGCGACGCGGGTTTACCTGACCATTGACACAGAGAGCAGCATGGGCGGCGCGTGGCAGGATCTTACCCTGAGGCCCGTGCCGGCGGAAAGACGGATCTTCTGCCGTGTCCAGGGCCGTGACCACGGCATCGGCTGGCAGTGCGGGCAGCTCCGGGAACGCGGATTGAAAGCCACCTTTTTCTGCGAAGTCCTGTCCGCCCTGGTGCTCGGCGAGGAGGATGCGCGGTCTTATCTGGAGTTCCTGCTCGAGCAGGAGCAGGACGTTCAGCTTCATGTCCACCCGAACTTCTATTTCTTCGCCGAGAAGTTGTGGGCCCAATCCCAGGGTTTTGCGTATTGTCCGCCGCGCCAGCCTGACGCGCTTTCCTCGCTCTCTTCCGAGGAGCAGGCCACAATTCTGCGCACGGCCGTCGAAATCTTCGAGTACCTGACTGGCCGACCTCCGGCCGCGTTCCGGGCGGGCAATTACCAGGCCAGTGCGGTGACGCTGGCAATTCTGTCGCAGCTTGGTCTCCGGATCGACAGCAGCTACAACCCCGTGTACCGCGCCTCAGGGTCTTTCCCGGGCGAAGCGCTTCCGTACAACCGTCCCGTTGTCCTGGAGGGGGTGCTGGAGCTTCCTGTCACCGTGGTCCGGCAACAGCTTCCTGCACCGCGCAAGCCTGGCGGGCTGGTGCATCTGGAAGTCTGCGCCCTGTCTGATTCGGAAATGCGCAGCTCGCTGGATCAGCTCCACGATGCCGGCGTGGGGGATGTGGTGATCGTCCACCACAGCTTCGCGTGCGTCAAAGCGCGGGACGTGCAATACAGGGACATCCGTCCTGACCGGATCGTCATGCGCCGCTTCACTTCGCTGCTGGATTACCTGGTTGCAAACCCCGACCGGTTCGAAGTGACTACGATGGGCGCGCTGGCGGGCGACGAATCTCCCTGCAGCGAAGAATCGCGCGAGTCGATTCCGTCGCTCGGTTACTTCAAGCCCCTGGTCCGGGCATTCCAGCAGGCCATCGATCATATCCTGTAGCCAGCGGAGTCGGGCGCCACCTGACCGGGTCCGGATCTCAGCGGGTTGCCGACTTGTCTGAGCCCCGCCGGAAGCTGGATACTGGAATTACACCCCCTCCAAATCCTAGGCAAGGAAAGCAAGTTGCTATGGCTCAGGATCAGAATGTGACCCTGTCGCCCGAGCGGCAGGCTCTTCGCGCCCGGGCTCAGGTCCGGCTCATTCAGGCGGAGGAAGAAGGGCTTGGCATCCGCCGTCTGCCCGAGGGCGTGTACGGCTTTTCATCCGCCGCATCGAGCGACGAAATCCCGCTGTTTTCGAAGCCCATTTACGGGGCGTTCGAGGTCCACAAGCTCGCCGGCGGCGAGGTGGCGTGGATCGGGTACGTCCGCGAGAGCGACTACGAGCGCTTCGAGAAGGGCGGCGAGCCGTTCGACATGGAGCTGTATCCGGAACCGTACGGCGACGCCACGCGGCTGGTCAGCGTGCCTGCCGCACGCGTGGACCGGCGCAGGCCGCAGGCGCGCGAGAACGGCATGCCGATGCGCGTGGAAGTGGCTCCGCGGATCGAGATGATGGATCTCGCGGCGCAGGCGTAAGCGGCAGAGCGCAGCCTCCCGGCTCCGGCGCAGCAGCAGATGCGTCCGGCGTTGAAGGGATCAGTGCGCCGTGAGCCCCAGGCGGGCCAGCTCCACGCGCAGGCGGCGTCCGGAGACTGCGCCCAACAATTCTCCGTCTTCGATCATGGCCGGCGCCAGGCCGCAGTGGCCCAGACAGCGCGCCGGCGCAATGCGGACGTCGGCTTCGCTGTGTTCAAGCGCAGACTCGAGTTCGCGCAGCAGATCCAGTGATCCCCTGCGGCGGCATTCCTCGCCCGTGCAGACGACGAACACATGGCGGTCGCACTGGCAGCGCTCCGCCTTGGGCCTTGCGGCGGTTGTAGCCATTGATCATTCCCCTCAGAATGAGCAATTCTTCCTGAAACCTCAGTTCGCGTGGGCCGTCCGCGGTTCGTAAATGCAGAACGGCTCCTCATCGTGATAGTCGCCGGTGAAGCCGTAGGCTCTCGCCCGGCAACCCATGCACACCCGTTTGAACTCGCAAATGCCGCACTTGCCCTGGAGATTGTCGAGGTTCCTCATGTCCTCGAACAGAGGCGAATAGCGCCAGACCTCCTCGAACGGCTGTTTGCGCAGGTCGCCCGCCTCCAGCGGCAGGTAGCCGCAGGGCTGAACCTTACCCTGATGCGAAATGAAGCAGACGGCGGACGCCGCCAGGCAGCCGCGCGTCATCTGGTGCAGGGCAGCCGGATGACCGGAGTGGTTCGGGTGCGGCATCTGCTCCGGCACCGCTTCTCCCGCCCGCCGCGCTTCGGCGCGCCGCTGGCGCGCAATGCGGTAATACTGGGGCGCGCAGGTCGCCTTCAGCTCCATGCCTGAATCGAGGCTGCGGTCGTAGAACCAGTTCAGGATGCGCTCCGCTTCCGCGCCGTCGACGGACTGGTCCTCGGCGATCGTCAAGCCGCAGCCGACGGGAACCAGCAGGAACAGGTGGAAGGCGTCGACCTTCAGCCGTTTGGCCAGCTCCAGCATCTCCGGCAGCTGATGGGCGTTGTGGCGGGAAACGGTTGTATTGATCTGGGTGGAAATCCCCACCTGCTGCAGGCAGCGGATGCCGCGGATGGCGGAGTCAAACGAGCCGGGATGGCCGCGGAAGGAGTCGTGCGTGGAGGCGTCGGCGCCGTCCAGGCTGATGGAAACACGGACGATGCCGGCGTCGCGGATGCGTTCCGCCATGGCTTCGTCCACGAGGGTTCCGTTGGTTGCCAGAGCCACGCGGATGCCATGCCCCACGGCGCGTTTTGCAATGTCGAAGACATCCCGGCGCCAGAGCGGCTCGCCGCCGCTCAGGACGAGGATGAATGGGGCAAATGGCGCAAGCTGATCGACAATCCGCAGGCACTCGGCCGTGTTCAGATCGTCCGGGCTCATCAGCTCCGTAGCGCTGGCGCGGCAGTGGATGCACCTGAGATTGCAGCCGGTTGTGAGTTCCCAGAAGACCAGCCGCGGGCGGTATTCCTGCACTGGGGCCGTCATGTTCATACCAAACTGTATGCAATTCGGCAGCCAACCGGGCCGCCGCGGCGGGCAGGGACGGAGAGGGAGGTTATCCTGTCTGAATTGAAAGAGATGCCGGCTTCAGGGCCGCGGCCGGGTCAGAAGCTGAAGGTGAAGCCGAAGGTCGTATTCACCCACTGCTCGCGGGTGAAGATGGCGGGGTTGGCGCCGATGGGCGGACCGGAGGTCTCGGCGCGGTAGACGCGGGAGATGGCCGTCAGCCGGACGGTCTGCGAGGCGTTGAGGGCGATGCCGGCGCCCAGCAACGCATAATAGCCCCAGCCGTCGCGGGCGACGCAGTCAGGGCACTCGAAGCGGACCCACTGGTTGGGTTGCCGGAGCGACTCGGCGGTGCGGACATAGGATCCGCCGCCGCCTCCGTAGAACTCGATGCGCCCGCCGGCCAGCGGCGCGACGACGCGGCCGCCCAGAGGCAGGTAGGTCTGGAAGTCGCGGATCCTGAGGTAGCCCGCCGAGGGATTGAAGATGAAATCGCGCACGCGGGCGGCATTGTAGGCGCCCTGATAGGCGATGTCGATCTGGAGGAATCTGACCGGGCGGTAGCCGTAGCCAAAGCCCCAGGCGAAGGCGCTCTGATAGAAGGTCGTCAGATCCTTTCCAGGCACGGCGAAGCCGAGGCCCGTTTCCAGGTGATGTTTGGGGAACCAGGCGTTTCCCCACTGCGCTGCGGCGGGCAGCCCGGCCAGCGCCAGCCCGGTGAGAATCAGAATTGCGCGCTTCATACGACCCTCTGGACGCTGGCCCGTGCAGCGCCGTTTCTTCCGCTTCAGTCCTCCACGGTCATGGTGGGCGCCTTGCGCACCAGGGATTCGGTGCGCTCGATCACCCTGCGGGCGAGGTCATAGAAAGGCGCGGCGTGCGGATCGCTTTCGCCGAGCAGCGCCACCGGGCGGCCGGTGTCTCCGCCGACGCGGATCCGGGGATTCAGCGGCAGTTCGCCCAGGAAGGGCACGCCCATGGCCTCGGCTGTGCGGCGCCCGCCGCCCTCGCCGAAGATGTCGACCTTCTGCCCCGTTTCAGGCACGATCAGGTAGCTCATGTTTTCGACGATGCCGAGCAGCTCCACCTTCACCTGCTGGAACATCAGCACCGCCTTGCGTCCGTCCTCCAGCGCCACTTCGGAAGGGGTCGAGACGACGATGGCGCCCGTGATCGGCGCCGTCTGGATCAGGCTCAGCGCCACGTCGCCGGTGCCCGGAGGCAGGTCCACCAGGAGGTAGTCCAGCTCGCCCCAGTCCACCTGGCGGATGAAGGACTGCATGACGCTGTGCAGCATGGGTCCGCGCCAGATGAGCGGCTTGTCGCCGGGGTTGAGGAAGCCCATCGACATGAGCCGGATTCCGTGCTGCTCGAGCGGCTGGATGCGGTTGCCGATGGCGTAGGGCGCTTCGCAGATGCCCATCATCAGCGGCACGTTGGGCCCGTAGACGTCGGCGTCAAGCAGCCCCACCTTCCGGCCGAGCTTCGCCATGGCGATGGCGAGGTTGACGGCGACGGTGGTCTTGCCCACGCCGCCTTTGCCCGAACCGATGGTGATGAGGTTCCTGACGCCGTCGATCGGCTGTTTCGGCATCTCTGCCTGCGGAGGTGCGCCCATAAACTTCCAGTCTAGCGTTTCATAACGAAGTCCCAGAGATCGCCAGCGTGCTGCGCGACGCGATCGAGGTCCGATTCGAGCAGAAACCGCTTCCGGACCAGTTCGCGCGCGGCGGCTTCGACGCGCCTCAGGTACTCCTGTTTATTCGAATACCGGCGGGCGATCTCCGATGCATCGAATGCGAAGAACGCGCCCGAGGTGCCGCCGATCTGCTGCGGCGCGCCGGTTTTCGGGTGGCGGAGATTCCAGCCCGTGAACGCGCCGAGCGGCACGGCCACAACGGGCAGGCGGATGCCGCCGAGATCGATGCCGTCGTCGTCCACTTGCGGCACGAGCACGGGGTAGCGCGCGAGGACGCGGGGCGGCTCCACGGTGATGATGCCTCTGGAAGCGAACTCCTCGCCGAAATCGAGCTGGTAGGCCTGTCTCGGAAATTGCGGGAGGGCGGCGGGCGACTTTTTCGGCCAGCGGACATTGTGCAGCCGCACGAGCTGAGCGTCGGCGAGCGTCGGGAACTGCGACGGCGGCGGCTGGCGGCCGTCCTTCACCCATTCGTGCAGGGCGGCGAGCAGGGCGCGGAAGAACGGGCGGGTGTCGTTCGGGTTCACCGGATACTGCAGCTCGGGACGCGTCTCCGGCAGACGGCCTGGCCCGTGCTGGGCGCCGGCGAGAACATAGAGGCGCGTGTTTGCGTGCAGCGGCACGTCGATCGCGCCCGCCACGTCCGTGTGGATCAGCGCGGCGCAACGGTTCCAGTATTCCCAGCTTCCGTTCGTCAGAAACAGCTTCGGCACGGCCTTCGGGCTGAGGCGCATGAGCAGCCCGTCGCTGCCCGCAGCATTCCAGGCCGGCTGCGGCGTGTCGGAGAACGGGAAGAGATCGACGGGGTAGAGCGTGTTCCAGTAGGCGTAGCCGTCGCGCGAGGGCTGCGCGAAACGGTGATTGAGAAACGCCCGGCCCGCGCCGGCCACGTCCGCCCACACGCCGTCGAAGACGACGCGGCCTGCCTCGTCTTCGTTCATGCCGGCGTAGAGCAACGAGCGGAGATAGCGGCCGCTCTGCGAGATGCCGAACGCGATGGCGCGCTGCGCGCGCGGCGAGGGCGCCGGGAAAGCGCCTGCGCCGGGGGGATGTTTGAGGAAAGACACGGCGTCGCGCACGGCTGCAAGGCCGGCGCTGGACAGCCGGGGATCCGCCGCGCTGTAGACGAGTTCGTAGAGCCGGCCCGGTTCGAAACCGGCGGGCATCTCGATGGCCGTGCGGTCTTCGGTGAAGCGCCACCGCGAGGAGCCGATCTTCCGCCTGCGGCCGAGCACGGCGTCGCGGACGGTGAGCGCAGCCGGCTCGTTCAGCGCCGGATAGGCGACGTGGTTGCGGTCGGCCAGGGGCATGCGCGTGGTTTTCTCCGCGGGGAGGAACTCGGAGCGCACGATGCCTTTCACTCCAGCGATGGCAGGCGCATGAAGCCGAAGCAGCAGCGGGTTGTCCGCGGGCACGTCCCACTGCCAGCCGATCCAGGCCAGCGTGTAGCCTTCGTCGAGCAGCCACGCGTCGCCGAAATCCTCCGGGGCGCGCGGATCGAGCGAGCTGCGCGCATAGCAGAAGCGCGCCAGCATTCCCTTGCCGCCGCGGTTGGGGATCTCGACGAGCAGCGTGCCGTTGGAACGCTTCGGATCCGAGGGCTGAAGCACGTACAGGTCGGCGGCGAACTCGACCAGCCCGCTTTTGCCGCGGGGCGCGATGTCGAGGTCGACCAGGTTCCGGTTGGCCGCCTGCCGGGGATCGAGCTCGAAGTGCACGCGCGCCATGACGCGCTCGTACGGACCCGCCGCAAAAGTGCGGCCCTCGAGCACAGCCGCCCTCTCCAGGACTTCGATTCGGACGACCCGGGCCTCGGCCAGCCCGAGAAGGCTGGCAAGGACGCAGATCAGGCGGAGGGCAGGTCTCATGGGTCGATTGTATGCCCGGCCGCGGATCAGGCGAGGGCGAGATTGGCCTGGGCTTTCAGCGACAGATCGTCGAACTCGCCGCGCTCGAACTTCGGCCACGCCGCCGCGGCAATCATGGCGGCGTTGTCGGTGGACAGATGCGGCGTCGGGAAGTAAGCCCTGCAGGGAAGCCGCCCGCTGCGAGCCGCGCGCCGGAGTCCCGCGTTGCAGGCGACGCCGCCGGAGATGATGACGGAGCGGGCGCCGGTGTCTTCGGCGGCGCGTTCGACGCGCTTCAGGAGTTCTTCGACGACGACCCGCTGAAATGCGGCAATGACGTCCAGCGTCGCCTGCGGCGTCACCTCCAGCCACTCCTGCGCGGAGGGGTGCGGATTGCGCTTGAGCAGCTCGCGCCGCGCCGCGATTTCGTCCGCCATCTCGTGCGACTGCACCCAGCGCAGGACGGCGGTTTTCAGCCCGCTGAAGCTGAAGTCCAGGGCGTTGCCTTTCATCTTCGCCATGGGCAGCGCGATGGCGTCAGGGTTGCCGTGCACGGCGAGCTGATCCAGAACGGGTCCGCCGGGATAGCCGAAGCCCAGCAGTTTGGCCACCTTGTCGTAAGCCTCACCTGCGGCGTCGTCGCGCGTCTTTCCCAACAGGCGGTAGTGATTCCCCCCGGGCCACAGAAACAGGTGCGTATGCCCGCCGCTGGCCACCAGCGCGAGAGACGGCATTTCAATCTCCTCGCCCGACCTTCGTGCATCCAAGACGACAGCATGAATGTGCCCTTCGAGGTGGTTGACCCCGATCAGAGGCAGGCGGCGCACGGCGCAGATGCCTTTGGCGAAGGTCAGACCGACAAGAAGCGAGCCCACCAGGCCCGGTCCCGCGGTGGCAGCCACGGCAGCCAGGTCAGCCCAGGAGGCGTGCGCCTCTTCCATCGCCTGGCGGACGACGGGTACGATGGCACGGAGATGCTCGCGCGAGGCCAGCTCGGGCACGACGCCGCCATATTTGCCGTGCGTCGCCGTCTGGCTCGCCACGACGCTGGACAGCACCTCTCCGTCGCGCGCGACAATGGCGGCGGCGGTTTCATCGCACGAGGTCTCAATGCCCAGGATGTACGGCATGCGTCCTCAAATGGGTATAGTAGACGTTGCGGCCCGTGGAGACGGGCCGTGTAGTACCACCGAATGAACCTCTCTGAATTCGATTATCGCCTTCCAGATGAATTGATTGCTCAGGCGCCGCTGGAGGACAGGGCGGCCTCGCGGATGCTGGTGGTGGACCGCGCCACCGGGCGGCTGGAAGACCGCCGCTTCCGCGACCTGCCGCAGTTCCTGCGCGCGGGCGATTGCCTTGTCATCAACGACACGCGCGTGGTCCCCTGCCGGCTGTTCGGGCGGAAGGAAGGCTATTCGCGGGATGTCGAGATCTTCCTGCTGACCCCGCAGAACCCGGAGCGCACGCTCTGGACGGCGCTGGTGCGCCCGGGCAGGCATCTGCATGAGGGCGCGCGCGTGCAGATTTCGGAACGGTTGTCTGTCGAGATTCTGGAGACGCGTGTCCGCGGCGAGCGGCTGGTGCGTGTGGATTGCGAAGGAGATCTGGACGCGGAAATGGAGCGGAGCGGCCACGTGCCGCTGCCGCCTTACATTCACCGGCCGGATCAGGCGGGGGACCGCGAAAGATATCAGACGGTTTACGCCCGCCACCCGGGATCGGCCGCAGCGCCCACGGCCGGGCTGCACTTCACGCCCGAGGTGCTGGAGGCCTGCCGCGCCGCGGGCGCGGAGATCGCGCCCGTCACCCTGCACGTCGGTTTGGGGACGTTCCAGCCGCTGCTGAACGATACGGTTGAAGAGAACCGGCTGCACTCGGAGCGCTACTCGATCCCGCCGGAGTCGGCGGCGATGCTCGCCTCGGCCAGCCGGCGCATCGCCGTGGGGACGACCGTCGTGCGGACGCTGGAGTCCGCCGCCCGGAACGGCGGGCTGAGCGCTTGCGAGGGCGAGACGGACCTGTTCGTCTATCCGGGATATGCGTTCCGCGCCGTGGACGCAATGTTGACCAACTTCCACCTGCCGAAGTCCAGCCTGCTGCTTCTGGTGTGCGCCTTCGGCGGCAAAGACCTGATCCTCGGCGCCTACCGCCATGCCGTCGAACAGCGCTACCGCTTCTTCAGCTATGGCGACTGCATGCTGATCCTCTAGAAAAGGGGACAGGAACACAATTACCCTTTTTTCTGCGGGCTGTCGTTGCGAATCCTGCGCACGCGGCTGACCGGCGCTCCCTTGCAAGGGGCGGTCAAGAACGGCCTGTTCACCGCAGCAGCGGCGCGCTGGCGGTTGCGTAGTCCAGCACGAGCGACGGCGCCACGCCGAGCACGAACGTGCCCGCCACGCTTGCCGCCAGAGCCCAGCGGATGCCGGGCGCGGGCGCGGGCAGCGGCTCGGCGCCGATGGAAGGCTCATGCATGTACATCATCACGATGATGCGCAGGTAGTAATACGCGGCCACGGCGCTGTTCAGCAGGCCAAGCACCGCCAGCCAGACAAGGTCCGCGTCGAGCGCCGCCTTGAAGATGTAGAACTTGCCGAAGAAGCCTGCGGTCAGCGGCACGCCCGTCAGCGAGAGCAGGAAGATGGACAGCACGGCGGCCATCGCCGGCGAGCGCCGGCTCAGCCCGGCCAGGTCCATCAGCTCCACGTGCTTTTCGCCGCGTCCCGACACAAAGGTCACCACGGCGAACGCGCCGATGTTCATGAACGTGTAGGCCGCGAGGTAGAACATCGCCGCCGCCGCGCCCGTGTCGGACATCGCCGTCAGCGCCACCAGAATGTAGCCGGCGTGCGCGATCGAGCTGTAGGCGAGAAGACGCTTCACGTTGGTCTGCCACAGCGCCGCGAAGTTGCCGATTATCATCGTGGCCAGCGCCACCACCCACAGCACGGGCTCCCAGCGCTCGCGCAGCGGCACGAACGCGGTCATCAGAATCCGCAGGAACATGGCGAACGCAGCGGCCTTCGGTCCGACGCTCAGGAAGGCAGCCACCGGAGCGGGCGCGCCCTGATAGACGTCCGGCGCCCACATCTGGAAGGGCGCCGCCGAAACCTTGAAGGCCAGCCCTACCAGCAGCAGCGCCGCCGCGCCAGCAACCATCGTGCTGCTGACGCCCGCTGCAGGGTCCAGCAGCAGCCGCCGGACTTCGCTCAGATTCGTCGTTCCCGTGGCGCCCCACAGCCACGCGGCGCCGTAGAGGAAGAACGCCGAGGCGAACGAGCCGAGCAGGAAATACTTCAGCGCGGCTTCGTTGTTGCGTCTGTCGTCGCGCAGATAGCCCGCCAGAACGTAGCTCGCAATCGAAGAACACTCGAGCCCGATGAAAAGCATGATCAGCTCGTTGGACGCCGCCATCAGGCACTGGCCGGCGACAGAGAAGAGAATCAGCGCGTAGTATTCGCCCGAATCATGCCCTTCCTGCCGCAGGTAGTTCGTCGAGATCAGCACGACAAGCATGCCCGCGGCGCATACAAGCACGCGGAAGAACGTGGCGAAGCCGTCCACGGCGAGGAGATTCGAAAACGCCGGTCCGGGATCGGCGCCCACGGCGACGGACAGCACAGCCGCCGCCAGCAGCGTCAGGAACGTGATCACCGCCAGCCGGGCGCGGCTGCCGTTTCTGATGCCTGCCTCGCCCAGCATGACGACCGTGCCGCCCAGAGACAGCGCAATCTCCGGCGCGAATCGCAAGATCTCCTGCACGGAGGGGATGGAACTAACGGACATGAGCAACTTCCTGAGCGGATTTCTCGATCTGCGGCTCGCCGGAAACCAGTTCCAGCACCTGCCGGTTCTGCGCGCTGATGGCGGGCAGGAACGACTGCGGCCCCACGCCCATCCACACCATCATGACCACGAGGGGCAGCACCAGCGCCCACTCCCGGCCGTTCATGTCGGTCACATGGTGTTTCACGGCGTCGGGGGCGGGACCGTAGAAGGCGCGCTGCACCAGCCACAACATGTACACGGCCGACAGGATGACGCCCGTCCCGGCCAGCACGGCGTAGAGGAACTTCGCCTGCGCCGCACCCTGCAACACCAGGAACTCGCCGACGAAATTGTTCAACAGCGGCAGCCCGATGCTGGCCAGCGAAGTGATGACGAACGCGGTCGAGAGCCACGGCGCAACGCCGCCCACGCCGCCGTAATCGGCGATCTCGAGCGAGTGGCGCCGCTCGTACAGCAGCCCGACAAGGATGAAGAGCGCGCCCGTGGAGATGCCATGGTTGAGCATCTGGTACACCGCGCCGTCGAGGCCCACCTGCGTGAAGGTGAAGATGCCGAGCACGACGAAGCCGAGGTGGCTCACGGAGCTGTACGCCACCAGCCGCTTCATGTTCGGCTGCACCATCGCCACCAGCGCGCCGTAAATGATGCCCGCGATCGCCAGCGCGATGATCCACGGAGCGTTCTCCCGCGCGGCGTCGGGAAACATCGGCAGCGAGATGCGCACCAGACCGTAGGTGCCCAGTTTCAGCAGGACGCTCGCCAGCATCACCGAGCCGGCAGTCGGCGCTTCGCCGTGCGCGTCCGGCAGCCATGTATGCAGCGGGAACAGCGGCACCTTGATCGCGAAGGCGATAAAGAAGGCCAGGAACAGCCAGAACGCCTCGGATGCGCCGAAGACGAGCTGCCGCGTGGCCAGCATGTCCAGCAGCAGAGGCAGGTCGAACGTGCCCGTGCGGTTGTAGATCCAGATCATCGCCGCCAGCATCAGCGCCGAGCCGGCCATCGTGTAGAGGAAGAACTTCACCGCGGCGTAAATGCGCCGGTCGTGTCCCCAGATGCCGATGAGGAAATACATCGGAACCAGCGAGACTTCCCAGAACACGAAGAACAGGAACAGATCCAGCGCCACGAACACGCCGATGACGCCGAACAGCAGGAAGAGCAGAAAGACGTGAAACTCCTTGACCCGGTCCTCGATGTGCTTCCAGCTGACCAGCACGCAGATCGGCGTCAGGAACGTGGACAGGATGATGAGCCACAGGCTGAGCCCGTCGACGCCGACGTGATAGCGGATGGCCGGATGTTCGATCCAGACCACGTTGGTCTCGATGGCATAACGGTCCGGCGCGGCGTTGACGGGCGCGATCAGCGCCAGCGACAGCAGAAAGGCGATCAGCGAAACAAACAGCGTGAACTTGCGCAGCAGCCCCGGATTGCTCGAAGGCAAGGCGGCGGTGATCAGCGCGCCCGCAGCAGGGATCAGCAGAAGAATGTCCAGCAGATTCACCGGGCACCTCCCCAGAACGCGGCCACGGCTACCAGCGCAGCCGAGCCCAGAACCACCCACGCCGCGTACCGCCGGATGTAGCCGGACTGCCAGGTCCGCAGCCCGGCGCCCACGGACCGCGCCAGCGCTCCCACGCCATTCACGGCGCCATCGACGATGCGAGCGTCCATCACGCCCCACAGCAGGGCGCGCGAGCCGTCGCGGATGGGATGCACGATCAGGGCGTCATAGGCTTCGTCCACGTAGTACTTGTTGTAGACCAGCCGGTACAGCCCGCCGAGCGTTTCTGCAATCCGCTCCGGCAGGCTCGGCGCGGCCACATAAAAAAGCCATGCCAGCCCGATGCCGAGCAGCCCTGCCGCCACTGAAGCCGCCACCAGCGTTTCGTCATGCGGCGCATGCTCGCCGCCGAACAGCGGCTCCAGATAGTGCGGCACGTTGAAGTAGCCGCCGGCGAGGCTCAGCAGCGCCAGCACGCCGAGCGGCAAGGTCATCACGAGCGGCGACTCGTGCGGGTGCGCATCTCCGCGGTACGAGCCGAAGAAGCAGAGGAAAATCGCGCGGAAGACGTAGAAGGCCGTCATCGCCGCCGTCACGACGCCCACCCAGAACATCCAGGGCGCGTGGGCGTGCGCGGCCAGCAGAATCGCGTCTTTCGAGTGGAATCCCGAAAACGGAGGCACGCCCGCGATGGCCACCGCGGCCGCCAGCAGCACGGTGAACGTCACAGGAATCTTCGAGCGCAGCCCGCCCATCATGCGCAGGTCCTGCTCGCCGTTGAGCGCGTGGATCACGCTGCCCGCGCCGAGGAACAGCAGCGCCTTGAAGAAGGCGTGCGTCATGATATGGAACACGCCCGCCGAGTACGCCCCCACGCCGAGGCCGAGAAACATGTAGCCAAGCTGGCTGACCGTCGAGTACGCGAAGACCTTCTTGATGTCGTACTGCGTCATGCCGATCGTCGCCGCCATGACGGCGGTCAGCAGCCCGACGATCGCCACCACTTCCATCGCCGTGGGAGACAGGTTGTAGAGCGGCGCCGAGCGCGCCACCATGTAGACGCCCGCCGTGACCATCGTCGCGGCATGGATGAGGGCGCTGACCGGAGTGGGGCCTTCCATGGCGTCCGGCAGCCAGACGTAGAGCGGCACCTGCGCGCTCTTGCCCGTCGCGCCTACCAGCAGAAGAATGCAGATCAGCGTGATCGTCTGCGGGTTCAGCGCCGCTGCGTCCGCCTGCGCCCTGCCGAAGACCGTGGCGAAGTCCAGCGAGCCGAACGTCAGCAGCGTCAGGAACATGCCGAGCGAGAAGCCGAGGTCGCCGACGCGGTTCACGACGAACGCCTTCTTGCCCGCGTCCGTCGCGCTCTTCTTCAGGTAATAGAAGCCGATCAGCAGGTACGAGCACAGCCCGACGCCTTCCCAGCCGATGAACAGCACCAGGTAGTTGGCCGCCAGCACCAGCACCAGCATGAAGAACATGAACAGGTTCAGGTAGGCGAAGAAGCGGCTGTAGCCGTCTTCGTGGGCCATGTAGCCGATTGAATAGATATGGATCAGCGTGCCGATGCCGGTGACCACCAGCAGCATCACCGCCGTGAGGCGGTCCACCATGAAGTCGAAGCCGATGTTGACGTAGCCGCTCTGAATCCAGGTGAAGTAGCGCTCGGTGTAGGCCGACTCGAGCGGCTGCAGCCCGGCGAGCACTTTCAGCACCCACAGGAACGACAGCAGCACGCTGCCCACGGCGAACGCGTTGACCAGCGGCTTCGAGAGCCTCCGCCCGGCGATTCCGTTGACGAGGAACCCGGCGAGCGGAAATGCGGGAATAAGCCAGAGGTGTTGCATCGGATCAGAGCTTCAGCGAAGAGACTTCGTCGATTTCCAGCGTCTCGCGGTTCTTGAAGACCGTCAGGATGATGGCGAGGCCGACGGCCGCCTCGGCCGCCGCCACGACCATCACGAAGAAGCTGTAGATGTGGCCGTCCACCATCTTCAGCTTGTGGCTGAAGGCGATGAAGGACAGGTTCACCGCGTTCAGCATCAGCTCGATGCACATGAACACGGTGATGATGTTGCGCCGGATGAGGAACCCCGCGGCGCCGATCACGAACAGGATCACGCTGAGAATCAGATACCAGCTCAGCGGCACTTCAGCGGCGAGCATTTGCGCCAGGTCCGGCATCGCTCAGATCTCCTTCCTCGCCAGAACGACCGCCCCCAGGATGGCGATCAGGATCAGGATCGAGGTCACTTCGAACGGCAGCAGCCAGGTCGTGAACAGGGACTTGCCGATCTCGTACGGCCCGACGACATACGCGCCGAACCTGACCGTCTCCGTCCGCGGCACCTGCGTCGTCAGGACGTACGCCACCACGCCGGCGAGCGTGAACAGCAGCGGCAGGGCCACAGCAGTGCGCACGACCTTTTTCGAAGGCCGTTTTTCACTGCCCGCGTTGAGCAGCATGATGACGAAGACGAACAGCACCATGATGGCGCCCGCGTAGACGATCAGCTGCACGGCGGCGAGGAATTCGCCACCCAGCAGCAGGTACAGAACGGCGAGCGAGCCCATCACGCCGATCAGCGAAAGAGCGCTCGAGATCGGGTGCGTCTGCAGCACCAGATTCAGCGCGCAGGCCACCGCGATGCCCGCGAAGATCAGAAACAGCACGACATCCATGACTGCGTTACCTCGTCAGCCCGCCAGCGCCACCACCAGCCCCGTCACCAGCAGGTTCGCCAGCGACAGCGGGAACAGGAACGTCCACGCGAACCGCATCAGCTGGTCGTAGCGGTAGCGCGGCAGCGTCCCGCGGATCCAGATGAAGACGAACACCAGGAAGCCGGCTTTGGCCACGAACCAGAAGAACGGAATCAGCACCGGCTTGAGCATCGGAACCAGAAACACGGGCGAGAGCGCCAGCAGCAGCACGCCGAACACCGGGAAGGTGAAGCGGTCCCACTTGCGCCTGCGCGCCGCCTGCGCGGCGTGGAACAGGAGAATCAGACCGGCGCCTGCGAGCAGCACCACGGGAACCAGGTCGCTGCCGTACTGGGACGGCCACAGCGGATGCCAGCCGCCCAGGAACAGCACCGTCGCCACGCAGCAGATCGTGATGATGTTGGCGTACTCGGCCATGAAGAACGAGGCGAACATCATCGACGAGTACTCCGTGTGGAAGCCCGCCACCAATTCGCTCTCCGCTTCCGGCAGGTCGAACGGCACTCGGTTGGTTTCCGCAAACGCGGCGATCAGGAAGATCAGAAACGCGAGCACCTGCGGGACCGGGGCGGCGAAGATGGTCCACTTCGGCAGGACGCCGAAATAAAAGCCGCTCTGCAGCTCGACGATCTCGCGCAGGTTCAGCGTGTTCACCATCAGCAGCGGGCTGACGATGGCCATGGCCAGCGGCAGCTCGTAGCTGACCATCTGCGCCGAGGAGCGCAGGCTGCCCATCAGCGAGTATTTGTTGTTCGACGCCCAGCCGCCGATGGCGATGCCGTAGACGCCCAGCGAGCTCAGCGCCAGCAGAAACAGGATGCCGATGTTGAGGTCCGTGAGCCCGATGGCGGTGCGCACGCCGAACAGCTCGAACTCGGGCGTGAACGGAATGACGACGATCGCCGACAGCGCCAGCGCGACCGCCAGAAACGGCGCCAGCAGATAGAAGAACGGATTGGCGTAGGAAGGCACGATGCCTTCCTTGGTGAGCAGCTTGATCAGGTCCGCCAGCGGCTGCAGCAGGCCGTGCGGCCCAACGCGGTAGGGACCGGGGCGGAGCTGGATATGCGCCAGCACCTTGCGTTCCACCCAGACGGCGTAGGCGCAGCAGGTGAGCAGCACGAAGGCCGTCAGGGCCATCTTGATCAGCGTGAGCAGGTAGAAGTTCATGGCACTACGGTTGGAACAGCCGGCCCGGCGCTTCCATCACTTGCGTCAGCCGCTTCGAATACTTGCCAAGGGTGCCCGAGGTAAACAGCGTATCACCCGAAGAGCGGACCAGATCCGGCTGCGCGTCCACAGGAACATTGCCGTTGAGGACGGCCGCCGGGGCCGCGCCGCCCGTGGCCAGCACGGGCAGCGGCACGTTGTAGCCGCGCACGGTGCGCCGGATCTCGTCGAACACTTTCTCATGCGAGGGGATGCCGATGTCGAAGCCCAGCTGCGCGGCCAGCAGGCCGAGGATGTCGAGATCGGACTTCGTGCCCATCACCTTCGGCCCGGCCTTGGTCCGCTGCACTTCGCCGCAGACGTTGGTCACGGTGCCGTTCTTTTCGTACAGGCTCATGGCGGGCAGCACGACGTCAGCCCGCTGAGCGGTCTCGGTGAGGAACAGCTCGTGCACGATGAGGAAGGCGTCCTTCGAGGCGAACTCGCGGCCGCCCTCCAGGGGATTCGCGCCGACGACCCAGATGACATCCAGATCCGGCGCGTCCATCATCGCGTCGAGGTGCATGCCCGGGATCTCCACCGGACGGTAGCCGGGGCCAAGATGCGGCAGCAGGCCCATGTCCACCGCGCCGCGCGAGTTGACATAATCGACCAGGCACACATACTTGACCGGGATGCCGAGCGAATCGCCGAACTGCACCAGCCGGCGCACGGCCTCGCCTTTCACGGAGGCGCCGTAGAGGATCACGAGGTTCTTCCGGGTCTTCAGATCCTCGCGCAGCTCTTCGAGCCGCCCGACCTCCGTTCCCGCTTCAGCGCGGAGGCTGCGCGCGGCGTACTGATCCTCGCGCACCGGTCCGGGCGTGATGACGAACACCGGCGCCTGGTGGTGACGCCAGTTGGCGCGCAACTGACAGGCGAGCAGCGGATGCTGCTGCGCCAGATCCGCGCCCAGCACCAGGGCGGCGTCGCAGGTGTAGAGATCGTTCACCGTGGCCAGAGCGTCCTTGCGGCCGGCCAGGGCGTCGATGAGCGTGATCACGTCGCCGGAGCGGTGATGATCGATGTTGTTGGTGCGGAGCCCCTGCCGTGCGAACTTCTGCAGGTAGTAGTTCTCTTCGTTGGTCGTGCGCGTGGAGCCGATGACGGCGAACTTGCCGTTGCGTTCGATCGCTTCCCGGACGCGGGCGGCGACATGCTTCAGCGCTTCGCTCCAGCTTGCGGGCTGGAGCTTGCCGTCCTTGCGGATGAGCGGCTCCTGCAGACGCTCCTCGCTGTGGACGAAGTCGAAACCGAAGCGGCCTTTGACGCAGAGGAACTCGCCGTTGATGCCGGAGCGGTCCCGGTTGTTGGCGCGGATGATTTCGCCGTTGCGCACGCTGAGGGTCGTCTTGCAGCCGTTGGAGCAGTGCGTGCAGATGGCAGGCACGTAGTTCATCTCCCACGGGCGCGATTTGTAGCGGTAGGTGCCGGAAGTGAGCGCGCCCACGGGGCAGACGTCGATGCACCAGCCGCACTCGTCGCACTCGAGGTGGTCGCCTTTGTTCGGAATGATCTCCGCCGAGACGCCGCGGAAGCTCAGGCCGAGGGCGGAGACGCCGAGTCCCTCGTCGCAGACGCGGATGCAGCGGTAGCAGAGGATGCAGCGCGCCGGATCGTAGAACACGAGCGGGCTCCACTGCTTCTCGTCGGCGTGGTGCTTGATCTCGAGGAACCGGCTCTCGCCGAGGCCGTAGCGGAAGGTCATGTCCTGCAGTTCGCACTCGCCGCCCTTGTCGCAGACGGGGCAGTCGAGCGGGTGGTTGGTCAGCAGGAACTCGATGGTGGACTTGCGCGCCTCGACCACCTTGGGCGATTCCGTGTGCACCACCATGCCCTCGGCGGCGGGCAGCGCGCAGGAGGGCTGGAGCTTGGGCATCTTCTCGACTTCCACCAGGCACATGCGGCAGGCTGCCTGCACGCTGAAGCCCTCGTAATAGCAGAAAGCCGGGATGTCGATGCCCGCCTGTTTGGCGGCGTCGATCACCAGCGTGCCCGCAGGCACCGTCACCTGCCGGCCGTCGATCGTGAGCGTCACCAGGTTCGCCATCGCCTTCCGCTCCCCTACAGCACCACCAGCGGCTGCGCGCCCGGAACCGGGGCGAACGCCTCCGCGTGGCCCAGTTTTTCGAGAATCTCATCGCGGAACTTGCGGACGATCGCCATCGCCGGCATCGCCGCCGCGTCGCCCAGCGGGCAGAACGTCCGGCCGAGCATGCTTTGGGAGATGCGGTCGATCGTTTCGATGTCCCGCTCGCTGCCGATGCCTTCTTCCAGCCGCGCAGTGATCTTCTTCAGCCAGGTGGTGCCTTCGCGGCACGGGATGCACCAGCCGCAGCTTTCGTGCGCGTAGAACTTCATCAGCCGCGCCAGCACCTTCGCCATGTCCGTGGTCTCGTCGAGAACGACCGTGGCGCCCGAGCCGAGCATCGAGCCGATTTTGGCCAGCGAATCGTAGTCAGCCGGGATGTCGCACTCCTCGGCTTTGAGGACCGGCGAAGAACTTCCGCCCGGGATGACAGCCTTCAGCTTGCGGCCCTTCCACACGCCGCCGCCGATTTCGTTGAGGATGGTCAGCATGTTCATGCCGAGCGGGACTTCGTACACGCCGGGGCGCGCGATATGTCCCGACAGGCAGACCAGACGCGTGCCGCCGTTCTTCGGGGTGCCGAGCGAGGCGTACCAGTCGCCGCCGTTCAGGATGATGTCGGGCACGGCGCAGAAGGTCTCGACGTTGTTGACGATGGTCGGGCACTGAAATGCGCCCGAGGTGGCCGGAAACGGAGGCTTGAGGCGCGGGTTGCCGCGCTTGCCTTCGAGCGACTCGAGCAGCGCCGTCTCTTCGCCGCATTCGTACGAGCCGGCGCCGGTATGCGTGGAAAGGTGGAATTCCCAGCCGGAGCCCATGACGTTCGGGCCGAGCATGCCGCGCTCGTAGGCTTCGCCAATGGCGCGGTCCATGATGTCGATGTATTCGCGGTACTCGCCGCGGATGTAGATCCAGCCGCGGCAGGCGCCGATGGCGCGGCCGCCGATCAGCACGCCTTCGATGAGGCGGTGCGGATCGTAGCCCATCAGGATGCGGTCTTTGCAGGTGCCGGGCTCGCCTTCGTCGGCGTTCACCACCACATATTTCGGCTTCGGCGACTTGCGGTCGACGAAGCTCCACTTCATGCCCGTGGGGAAGCCGGCGCCGCCGCGCCCGCGCAGCGCCGATTTCTTCACCTCTTCGACGATCTGTTCGGGCTCCATGGAGAGAGCCTTGCGCAGGGCTTCGTAGCCGCCCGTGCGGAGGTACTCGTCGATCCACACCGGCTCCGTGCGCGGCTCGGGGAACCGGCGCAGCAGCACCCGCTTCTCGAGCGGGTGCGGGGGTGCAAGCAGCGTCATTGTCGGTCTCCTGTCAGGATGTCTGTCACTTCCGCTACTGCAACTTCCTCAGACTGTCGATCAGCTGGTCGAGCTTTTCAGGCGTCATGTGGTAGTGGAAATCGTAGTTGACCTGCATGGCGGGCGCCCAGGAACATGCGCCGAGGCACTCGACTTCCTCGACCGAGAACCGCCCGTCCGGCGTCTTGCCCTTGTTGCCGACGCCCAGCTTTTTGCACGCATGCTCGAAGAGCTCCTCGCCTCCGGTGAGCATGCAGCTGATGTTGGTGCAAATCTGAAGATGATACTTGCCGCGCGGCTCGCGCGTCAGCATGGTATAGTAGCCGAGCACCTCTTCGATCTCGACGCGCGACACGTTCAGGCGCCGTCCGATCTCGTCGATCACTTCGCCGGTGACGGCGCCGACTTCATCCTGCGCGTAGAGCAGCATGGGGATCAGCGCGCCCTTCTGCCGCCCCGGCGGATAGTTTTCGATCATCTTCGCGAACTTCGCTTCCAGTTCCGGAGAAAACGTCATCGTTTCTGCTCCCGGCGCCTCAACGGTCCACGTCGCCCAGCACGAAGTCCATGCTGCCCAGCGCGGCAATCGTGTCGGCGATCAGCCGCCCTTCGAACATCTCCGGCAACGCCTGCAGATTGCCGAAGCTCGGCGTGCGCATGAACACGCGCCACGGCTGCGCGCCGCCGTCGCTCACCACATAGAAGCCGATCTCGCCGCGCGGGCTCTCCACGGGCACGTAGGCTTCGCCCGCGGGCACGCGCATGCCTTCGGTGACGATCTTGAAGTGGTAGATCAGCGCCTCCATCTGCGTCTTCATCTTTTCCCGGTCGGGAAGAACGACGTGGGGCGCATCCGCCTTCCAGGGGCCTTCCGGCATGCCGTCGAGCGCCTGCTCGACGATGCGCGCGCTCTGCCGGATCTCTTCCAGCCGCACGAGGAAACGCGCGTAGACGTCGCTTTCCTGCCGCACGGGCACCTGGAAGTCGAACTTGTCGTAACTGGAGTAAGGCTCCGCCTTGCGGATGTCCCAGCCGAGACCCGCGGCGCGGATCATCGGTCCGGTGACGCCCAGATCGAGCAGGCGCTCCAGGGGAAGGTGCGCAACGCCCTGCGTGCGGCGCAGGAAGATGGGGTTCTCCTTCAGCAGCGCTTCGTACTCATCCACCTTGGCCGGCAGCTCGCGGATGAACCTGCGCACCGCCTTGTCCCAGCCGCGCGGGGGCTCGAGCGCGAGCCCGCCGATGCGGATGTAGCTGGTCATCATGCGCTGGCCGCTGAACATCTCGAACAGGCGCAGCAGGTCTTCGCGCTCGCGGAAACAATAGAAAAAGACGGTCATCGCGCCCAGGTCGAGCGCATGCGTGCCCAGCCAGACGACATGGCTGTTGATGCGCGACAGTTCGGCCAGCAGCACGCGCATCCATTGGGCTTTGGGCGGGATCTCGATGCCGAGAAGCTTTTCCACGGGCAGCGCGTAGGCCAGGTTGTTGGACAGGTTGGCCAGGTAGTCCATCCGGTCCGTGATGGTGACCACCTGCTGCCAGCCCAGGGCTTCCGCCTGCTTCTCGATGCCCGTGTGGAGGAACCCGATGTCAGGCTGGGCCTTGGTGACGATTTCGCCGTCGAGCTCGAGGATGACGCGCAGCACGCCGTGCGTGGAGGGGTGCTGCGGCCCCATGTTCAGCACCATGCGCCGCGGCGAGCCGGGCGACTCCGGCGCCATTTCCTGCAGTCTGGAATCCAGGACGGTGTCTGTCGGGTTCATCGCTGATTCCTTCTCTCTGGCGCGGCGCGGGCGTCACTCGTCTTTGTAGCTGTACTTGTGCCCGTGCACCGGAAAGTCCTTGCGCAGGGGGTGGCCCTGCCAGTAGTCGGGCATCAGAATGCGGCGGAGATCCGGATGGCCTTCGAACCGGACGCCGAACATGTCGAACACTTCCCGCTCGTACCAGTTGGCGCCGGTCCAGACGCCGCACACGCTGGGCACGGAAGCATCGGAGCTGTGCACGGCCACCTTCAGCCTGAGCCGCTCGTTGTTCGGGATGGAATGCAGCAGGTAGACGACTTCGAAGCGCGGCTCGGACGGATACCGGTCGATGCAGGTGACAGCCACAAGGCGCGTGAACTGGCGCTGCTCTTTCAGGAAGCGGCACAGGTCCACGAGCTTCTCGCGGACGGTCCAAAGCACGAGTTCGCCGCGCTCGTGGCTTCCGCCGGTCAGCGCGGACGCGTCCCAGGCGGCAACAGCCGCGGGCGTCGGCAGCGATTCAAGATGGGCAGGCAGCATGGCGGCACTCAGCTCTGGCGAGGCTCCTGATGATCTTCACCGTAGGCCCAGTCCAGCACGCCCTTGCGCCAGATGAAATAGAAGCCGGTGAGGACCACCTCGATGAAGATGATCATCAGGATGAACCCGTAGAGCCGGAGGTCCTTGTAAACCACCGCCCACGGGTAGAAAAAGATCGCCTCGATATCAAACAGGATGAACAACATCGCCACGAGATAGAATTTCACGCTGAAGCGCTCGCGCGCCCCGCCCGTAGGCGGGATGCCGCACTCGTAGGGCGTGTCTTTCACGCGGTTGCGCACCCGTTTGCCGAGCAGAACCCCGAGAGCGATGAGGGCCGCAGCCAGGCCCGACGCCAGGAGCACCTGAGCCAGGACAGGGAAGTAAGCCTCGTAGATGGAAGTGGGCATGATGGCGGATGAGGAACGCCCCTGGCGGCGTTCAAACTTCAACTATAATGAGGCGCAGAAGAGCGTGTCAAACCAGATGGATGGCGGCGTTATCTCCATACGGATCAACGGAGAAGAGAAACAAGTTCCAGCAGGCCTGAATATCCTGAATCTTGTCCGCCACCTGGATCTGGATCCTGCGCGGGTTGCCGTCGAGATGAACCGGCGCCTGGTGCGGAAGCATGACTGGGAGTCCACGCAGGTGGAAGACGGCGCATCGCTGGAGATCGTGACGTTCGTCGGGGGCGGATAGCGGACGGCCTTGCGGCGGACGGGCTGCGGCGCGCCGCGGATCTTCCGGAGAGACGATCAGGAAGCGGAGGAGCACACCATGGCGGGCGGCTTGCGGCATCGCATCACCCAATGGCTGGCGGACAGAAAACTGCCCGAAGCGGCGCGGAATGAAGCGCGCGCGGACCGCCGCGGACCGGGGCCGGATCCGGGACCGGAGGCGGCGATCGAGGCCATGCTCGCGTGGCTGGGGCGGGCGCAGGATTGCTCTGCGACGCGCGATGGAGGCTTCGCGCGCCACTGGAGCTGGACGGACGGCTGGGCGCGCTCGTATCCGGAGACGACGGGGTACATCATCCCCACGGTGCTGGATCAGGCGCGCCGCCGGAAGGACGATGCGCTGCGGGAGCGGGCGCGCCGGGCTCTGGACTGGCTGCTGAGCGTGCAGCTTCCGGAGGGCGCGTTTCCGGGCGGCATGATCGGCCAGCAGCCGGTGGCGCCGGTGACGTTCAACACCGGACAGATCCTGATCGGCCTGGCTGCGGGCGTGCGCGAATTCGGCGGGCGCTACGAAGACGCCATGCACCGCGCCGCGCGCTGGCTGGCAGAGGTGCAGGACGGAGAAGGCGCGTGGAGCCGCTTCACGTCGCCCTTCGCCTCGCCGGGCGCGAAGGCTTACGACACGCACATCAGCTGGGGCCTGTGCGAGGCGGCGCGGGTCTCGGGCGAGAAGCCATACGAACAGGCGGTGCGGCGCAACATGGAATGGACGGTGCGGCTGCAGCGGCCGAACGGCTGGTTCGAGCGCTGCTGCCTGACGGATTTCTCCCGCCCGCTGACGCACACGATCGGATATGTGCTGCGGGGGCTGTGCGAGGGCCATGGGCTGCTGCGGGAGGAGTGGATCCTGGCCTCGGCCCGGAAGGGAGCGGAGGCGCTGCTGGACTGCATCCGGGAGGATGGTTTTCTTCCAGGGCGGCTCGACCGGGAGTGGCGTCCGCGCGTGGAATGGTCGTGCCTGACGGGCGCGGTGCAGATTGCGGCCGTGTGGTTCCTGCTCGCGCCGCATTCCGCGCGGGGCGGAGAGATGCTGGAGGCGGCGCGCAGGGCCGCGGGCTTCGTGCGCCGCACGATCCGGCTGGACGGACCGCCGGAGATCGCCGGCGGCGTGAAGGGAAGCTGGCCGGCGGATGGCGAATACGGCCGTTTTCAGCTGCTGAACTGGGCGGCGAAGTTCGCGATCGACGCCTGCCAGATGGAGCTGGATGCCGCGGGCAGGCAGTGACGGGGCTCAACTGCTGACGAGCTCTCCTCGCTGACGGGCCGCTTCCAGGGCCTCAATCGTGTAGCGTTCGGGGAACCGGGCGAAGCTGTCGAGCATCTCGGCGCAGACGCGCTCGCTCCACGGCGGGACATGGACGGCGGCGATCTCCGCATCGCGGTAGCGCGCGACACGGATCACGCCCTGCCGCTCCAGCTCCTGCTGGCGGCCGAGCACGGGCGCCATGACGCGCGCGCCGAGGCGCCGCTCCAGTGCGAGGCGCGTCTCCGCCGGGAACGCGATGGCGAAGTCCGGCAGCCAGATGTATTCCGGCAGGGCCAGATACAGGGGCAACACAGGGCGGTGCACGCGGACGCGCCGGACGGTCTGGCGGCCCTCCCAGTCCAGGCCTTTCACTTCATACAGGTCCGGCAGGAACAGATTGGGCATGCCCGCCACTTCCTGAAACCAGTGCACGATGCTCGTGTGGTTGGTGTGGATGAGCAATTGCCAGGCGTTTGCGCTGGCGGCGTAACGGCCATAAGCGGACTGCGGGCCGAAGGGCTCGATGGAATCTTCGCTGCCGTCAATGAGCAGGCGGGCGTCGGGCCCCACGGCGGCGCAGGGGTGCGTCGGGTGCAGGCTGCGGACGGCGCCGGGAAAGAGCCGCAGCGCCTCGCTGAGCGCGCCGGAGGCGGAGGGCGTGCGGCGAGGATCATAAACCGCTCCGCTGCGGACCCAGTCGAGGGCGGCGCCCGGAAAGGGGAACGTGGGCATGAGGATGGTGCAGCCGGGCGCGGCTTCCAGGACCGCCTCGAGCACCTCCTGCGGGCCTCGAGGGAGGTAGCCGAGCCCGCTGAGGCGGCTGTGGATGCAGATGCGCGCGCCAGAAGGCAGGCCAAGATCCCGCAGCAGGCGCACCAGATCGGCCCTTCGCACCCTCTGGAAAATCCGCAGGCGCCAGCGTTCAAGGGCACGGCGGACGCCACGGGGAAACAACCGCTGTTTCAGGGCCGATAGAGGCATGCGTTTCCTGAATTGTAGCCCCCGGATCAGCGTTTCCGGCAGGGCAGGCCCCGCCGGAAACGGGCACGGACAGGCGGTAGCTTGCGCGTAAAGGCCTCAATATCTTGTGGATTGACTTCCCCCGGGCCTCGTTTAGACTTGGGTTTGGATTTTCCCAAACAGAAAGGCAACATCATGTTCAAAACAAAATCGCGTGGGTCTGCAGCGCTTCCGGGGGAGAGGGTGTATTCGAGCGCCGATGTGGCGCGGCTGGCGGGGGTGTCCCTGCGCCAGCTGCAGTGGTGGGACGAGCAGAAAGTGGTTTCCCCGCGCCATGAAGGCCACCGGAGGATCTACGGCACGGTGGAGGTGGCGGCGGTGAGCGTGATTGCGGAGCTGCGCCACAAGGGGTTCAGCCTGCAGAAGATCCGCCGGGTGCTGCGCCCCCTGCAGCGGGAATTGGGCAAACGGATCGCGGAGGTTGCCGCGGGCACGGACCTGTATCTTCTGACTGACGGGAAGTCGGTTCACGTGGAGTCGGACAAGGACCGCGTGATCGAGCTGCTGCGCAACGCCCGGCAGCCGATGTATCTTCTGTCCATTTCCGACCAGTACAAGAAGCTGACCGGCACGCCGCGCAAGCCGGTGCGCAGCGAAGCCGCCGCCGGCGCCGCGGCGCGCAGGACGAAGGCGCAGTAGCCCGCCGCCATCAGGAATCCCTCGAGCGCCGCGCCGGGCGCGGCGCTCGGATCTCCCGTCCATCCTTGCAGGACATTCACTTTTTCCGAAGCCTCCCGCCCCGGAATCCGTCCAAAGAAGTGCAGGCAATGCTGAGATATACTTGAGGCAGGTCTGGGGGACCCATTCCGATATGCGCCGATTTCGAGGGTTGTTCTTCTCTCTGCTGGTGATCGCCGTCTGCTCGCTGATCGCCGGCCATTATGGACCGGGCGTGGCAGCCGGGCGCGCGCCCGCCGCCGCCCCGACCGAGGAGGACCTGGCCAGCGGGCTCAAGCAGTTCACGTCCATCTACCGGCTGGTGGAGGAGAACGCCGCCGAGCCGGTCAACCCGGACAACGGCATTTATAAAGGCGCCATTCCCGGGATGCTGCGGACGCTGGATCCGCACTCCAGCTTCTTCGACCCCCGCGACTTCCAGGAGATGCGCGAGGAGCAGCGCGGCAAGTACTTCGGCGTCGGAATGACCATTCAGCCGAAGGACAGCCGGATCGTCGTCGTCGCGCCGTTCACTGGCTCGCCCGCTTACAAGGCCGGCATCCGCCCGGGCGACGTGATTCTCGAGGTGGACGGTAAACGCACGGAAGGTCTGACGAGCAAAGAGGTCGCCGACATGCTGAAGGGGCCGAAGGGCACCCAGGTGACGGTGACGATCGGCCGCGAAGGCGTCGAGAAGCCGTTGACATTCCAGCTCATCCGCGGCGAGATTCCCCGCTACAGCGTGCAGACCGCCTTCTGGCTGAAGCCGGGCATCGCTTACATCGACATCGAAATGTTCAACGAGAACACGTCGGAGGAGCTGGAAGCCGCTTTCCGCAAGCTGGGCGAATCGAAGATCCTGGGGCTGATCCTGGATCTGCGCAGCAACCCCGGCGGACTGCTGAGCGAGGGCGTCGCCGTTGCGGGCCGTTTCCTGAAGAAAGGACAGGTGGTGGTGAGCCACCGCGGGCGCACCTCTCCCGAACGTCCTTACATCGCCACCAATGGCGGCACGGCGGGCAACTACCCGATCGTGGTGATGGTGGACCGCTACTCGGCGTCCGCGGCCGAGATCGTAGCCGGGGCGCTGCAGGACCACGACCGCGGCTGGGTGTTCGGCGACAACACATTCGGCAAGGGCCTGGTGCAGACGGTGTTTCCGCTGTCGGAGAACACGGGCCTGGCGCTGACGACGGCCAAGTACTACACGCCCTCGGGACGGCTGATACAACGCGATTACGCCAGCGGCTCGTTCTATGAGTATTACTACAACCGCAAGGACGGGCCGAAGGACACGGTCGACGTGAAGATGACGGATTCCGGCCGCCCGGTGTACGGCGGCAACGGCATCCAGCCGGACGAGAAATTCACGTTGAAATACAACCGCTTCCAGGTGGAGCTGCTGCGCAAGGGCGCCTTCCGGGATTACATTCCGAAGTATTTCGCGGGCCGCGACATCCGCCTGAGCGCGGACTGGACGCCGGACCAGGCGATGCTGAACGACTTCCACGCGTTCCTGCTGAACAACAAATACACGTTCACGGAAGCGGAATTCGCTGAAAACAACGACTGGGTGAAGCAGCAGCTGAAGCGCGAGGCGCTGGTGACTTCGGCCGGACTCGATGAAAGCCTGAAGTACGCCGTCGAAGTGGACCCGGCGGTGCAGAAGGCGGTAGATTCGCTGCCCAAGGCGCAGGCGCTGCTAGATTTGCAGAAGAAGCAGATGGTCCAGGCCGACAAGAGGTTCCGCCGCGATTGAGCCAGTCCGTTCAGACGTCCCCCCAGCCGCAGGTTGTCGTTCTCGACACAGGCGGCCAGTATTGCCATCTGATTGCCCGCAAGATCCGCGAACTCGGCGTGTATAGCGAGATCCGCCCCAGCGAGACGCCGGCGGCGGAGCTGAAGGGCGTCCGGGGCATTGTGATCTCGGGCGGGCCGGCCAGCGTTTATGAGGACGGGGCGCCCCGGGTGGATCCGGGAATCTTTTCGCTGGGCTGCGGCGTGCTGGGGCTCTGCTACGGACACCAGACCATCGCCTGGCACCTCGGGGGCGAGGTCCGGCGCGGCGAGAAAGGCGAGTACGGGCTGGCGTGGCTGGAGACAGCCGGACCCAGCGCGCTGTTCGAGGGCGCGGAAGGGCGGCAGCAGATCTGGATGAGCCACCGCGATTCGGTGACGCGCGTGCCGCCGGGATTCGAGGTGCTGGGTTCGACCGACACCTGCGCCGTCGCGGCCATGGGCGACGCAGCCCGGCGCATCTACGGTCTGCAGTTCCACCCGGAGGTCGTGCACACGGCCAACGGCAAGCAGATCCTGGCCAATTTCCTGTTCCGGGTCTGCGGGTGCGTGGAGGACTGGAACCCGCGGCGGCAGGCCGAGCGGATTCAGGAGGAGATCCGGCGCACGGCTGCGGGCCGGAACGTGTTCTTCTTCGTCTCCGGAGGCGTGGACTCCACCGTGGCTTTCACGCTGTGTCTGCGCGCTCTGGGACCGGAACGGGTGCGCGCGCTCTACGTCGACACGGGCCTGATGCGGGCGGGCGAAACGGAATTCGTGCGGAATGTTTTCGACTCGCTCGGCCGCGGCGTGTTCGCCGTCGAGGACGCTTCCGAACGATTCCTGTCGGCTCTGGACGGCGTGCGCGACCCGGAACGCAAACGGCACATCATCGGCGAGCTGTTCGTCGAGGTGCAGGAGCAGATTCTGGCGTCCGGCCATTATCTGGAAGGCCAGTGGATTCTCGGCCAGGGCACCATTTATCCGGACACCATCGAAAGCGGCGGCACGGCGAAGGCGGACGTCATCAAAACGCACCACAACCGGGTTTCCGGCATCCAGCGGCTGATCGAGGAGAACCGCATCGTCGAGCCGCTGCACTCGCTGTACAAGGACGAAGTGCGCGAGCTGGGCCGCGAACTGGGGCTGCCGGAGGAACTGCTGGAACGCCATCCATTCCCCGGTCCCGGGCTCGCCATCCGCTGTCTGTGCGAAGAGACGGGGAAGCCGGTCGAGCGGCTGGAGGACGGCTGGCTGGCCCCGCTGCACTCGGTGGGCGTGCAGGGCGATTCCCGCAGTTACCGGCCGGTTCTGATTCTGGATGCCGGGGCGCAGGGACCGGATCTGCACGAGCTGGCGGCCGAACGGATCAACCGGCTGAGCCAGATCAACCGCGTCATCGCCCTGCTGGGTTCGCACGCTCCCGCCGAGTCTCTGGGCACGAGTCCGGCGGCGTTGTGCCGCACGCGGCTGGAGCGGCTCCGGCGCGCCGATGCGCTGGTGCGCGAGGCGGCGCACCGCACGGGTTTCGACCGCGAGGTGTGGCAGTTCCCGGTGATCCTTGTGCCGCTGGGGACGCCGGAGCGGCCGGACTCCGTCGTGCTGAGGCCGGTCGACAGCGTGGACGGCATGACGGCGCGCGCCGTGGCGCTGCCGGAGACTCTGCGCGAAGAGTTGTGTTCGCGCCTGCTGGCCGAAGAGGGCATCTGCGCGGTGTTCCTCGATCTGACGCACAAGCCGCCAGGGACGATCGAGTGGGAGTAGGGCAGAGAGCCGGGGCTCCAAAGACCCCTTTTTACGGAACGAAGCGATAGCCGACGCCGCGGACGGTATGAATCCAGCGTGGTGATTGCGGCGTATCTTCCAGCTTCTGGCGCAGCCAGGCGATATGGACGTCGACGGTGCGCGAAGTGACGCCGGCCGCATACTCCCACACCGCTTCCAGCAGCTGTTCGCGCGAAACGGTCTGGCCGCGGTGTTCGACGAGGTAGCGGAGGAGCTGGAGTTCCTTGCCGGCCATCTGCACGGGCTGGCCGCCCTTGGTGACCACGCCGTGATCGAAATCGACGACGACGTCGCCGAATTCGAAATGCGAAGGCGGCCCGTAGGTGTTCCTGCCGGTGCGGCGCAGGAGCGCCTCGATCCGGGCCGTCAGTTCGGCCGGATCAAACGGCTTGGCCAGGTAATCGTCCGCGCCGATTTTCAGGCCGACGACGCGGTCCGCCACCTGTCCGCGGGCGGTCAGCATGAGCACGGCGGCGTCCCGTCCCTGCTGGCGCAGCTCGCGGCAGACATCGAAGCCGTTCCTGCCGGGCAGCATGACATCCAGAACGATGAGGTCGTACTGGCCCTCGAGCGCCTTGCGCAGCCCGGTGATGCCGTCCTGAGCGGAATCGACTTCGTAGCCTTCCGCCGCCAGCAGATCGCTCAGGGTCAGGACGAGGCCGGGCTCGTCCTCGATGATCAGAATGCGCGCGCTCATGCTGGCCGGCCTCCGGTGGGAGCGGGCTCGATGGCCTCTGCATTCTGCGGCGCGGCGCGAAGCCGCAGAAGGAATTCGGTTTCGCTCCCGGGCCGGCTGCGGGCTTCCACCTGTCCGCCGAAGGATTCAATGGCGCTCTTGACCAGGGAGAGCCCCAGCCCCGTGCCGTGAATCTGATCGTCGATGGCGCGGCGCCCGCGGAAGAACGGATCGAAGACGTGGCGCAACTCGTCCGGCGGGATGCCGGGTCCGCGGTCGGCCACGCAGATCTCGACGAACTCGCCTTTGACCGCAGCCGACAGACCGACCCAGCCTCCGTCGCCGCCATACTTGATGGCATTCGAGATGAGGTTCTGGAGGCAGTGGGCGAGGGCGCGCGGCTCGGCGGAGACGGGCGGCAGGTCTGGCGGGATGCGGTTCTCGACTTTGACGCCCGAGGCTTCCACGAGCGGCTGGCAGGCGTTCAGGGCCTGTTCGGCGGCCTGCCGGACATGGACGGGCTCCGTTTCGAGCCTGGCCGCGGTGGAGCGCGAGCGGGCGAATGCGAGCACCTGTTCGACGATCTCCGTGAGGCGCTCGCTTTCCTTCTGAATGAGAGCCCCGTATTTCTCGACCATGGCCGGATTGGCGGCGAGCTTGCCGCGCAAGTTGTAGGCGGCCGTGCGGATGACCGTGAGCGGCGTGCGAAGCTCGTGAGAGACGCCCGTGACGAAGTCCATCTGCAGGTTGGCCAGGCGCTGCGCCCGGCGCGTGGACAGCACGATGGCGGCAAGCGCCCCGAACATCAGCAGCAGAACGGAGAAAGTGACGGCCAGGTTGCGCATCCGGGTGCGGGCCACGACGGCGTCGAGCGAGCCGGCGCGGTGACGCACGCGGAGCAGGAGACGGCCGAAATCGGCGCCCGCATTGCGGGCGCGGGGCGGCTCCCGCATTCCGGGCGGGGCCATGCGGCGGAACAGGCGATCGTACTGAATCTCCAGCAGAGCGGTCTCGGCATCCGGCCGTCCCGGCATCGACTGGGCCTCACTGGAGTAGAAAATCAGGGAAGGATCGGCGCGGTAGGCGATCTCGATGGCGTAGTCGTCCAGCGATTGGCCAAGATAGCGGCGGAGGTGATCGGGAATCAGGGCGCTTCTGAGGTAGTTCTCATCCAGTTCGAAGATCAGCCATGCGGCGTTGCGGCGCGGCTCGACGGCAGCACGGCCAAAGCGGGCGACCTCGAACAGCATCGCTTCCTCAGGCGGGGGCGGGCCGGGGCGGAACTCCTTCATGCGCGGATCTGGCGGCAGGCCGAGCAACTGCGCGGCGCGCATCTCGAGCCGTTCGCGGACGGCCTGCCAGTGGGGCGGCCAGACGGAGGGGCGGGCGGCGCCGCTGGCAGGATCGATCTGAAACAGCTCCAGCCGCCGGCCGTTCAGCACGGCCAGTCCGATGGAAGCGAACAGATCATCGTGATGAGTGGATTCACGCCATTGCAAGTAGAGCTCGCTCAGCTTCTCCGGCTGGAGAGGCTCTTCCGGCGGCCGGCCTGCCGGAAAGAATGCGGACACGGCGGACGTGATGTCGGAGTTGACGGCGATCGCGAGGCGGGTGATCGAGTCCTGCAGGCCGGCCCGCAGGCGGTCGCGCTCCGCGCGGGACGCTTCATCAATCCAGCGGTACTGGAGCACACCGAGGCTGACGCACAGGAAGATGAACAGGACGGAAAGCGCCCAGGACCATCTCCCCAGAGCGCGCGCTCGCTTCATCAATGTCAACGTTACCCGATACGGTAGACGCGGAAAAGGCCATCGGGGAAACGGCTTGACAGTGAAGAAGTGTTAAATCAGGCCGGCCTGGAAATTCCCCTGAAACCGGGGTGCGGCGGCGGGAATCTGCGTTAATGTCTGTAGAGCGGAGAGTCAGTCATGGGCGAGGGCCAATCCGGCACGCGGTTTGCGGCTTTGATGTTTTTGAGTCTGCTTTGGGCTTCCGCGGTTCTGGCGGCGCCGGGGCTGTATATCGTCGAGATGCAGGGCGAGCCTGCTTTGAAGCGCGCCAGGACGGAATCCCGGCAGGCGCGGGGGCCGCGCGCGGCGCGGGCGGAGCGCGGCTGGGCCAGGCATGCCGCAGCGGTGGAGGCCGAGCAGGAGAATGGCCGGCGGGAGGCGGAGCGGCGCGGCGCGCGCGTGCTGGGAGGCGTGAGGCTGGCCGCGAATGCGCTGATTGTTGAAATCGACGACGGGCAGGCCGAGACTCTGGCCGGCATCGCTGGCGTGAAGAGGGTGCGGCCCGCGCGCGAGTTTCGGATGCTGATGGACACGGCGGGGCCTCTGCACCGGATCCGCGAGGCCTGGGAACTGGCCGGAGGCGAGAGCCGCGCGGGCGAGGGCGTGAAGATCGCCATTATCGACAGCGGAGTGGAGGTGACGCATCCGGCGTTCCGCGCTGGGGATCTGAAGGCGCCCGAGGGTTATCCGCGGACCGGGTCAGCCGGGGACGAGGCGAACACTTCGGGCAAGGTCATCGTGGCGCGGAGCTACGTGAAACTGCTCCGGAATTTCGACCCTGACGTTTCAGCCAGAGACCACGTCGGGCATGGAACCGCGGCGGCAATGATCGCAGCGGGAGTGCCGCACGAGGGGCCGATGGGCTGGGTGAGCGGCGTGGCGCCGCGGGCGTGGATCGGCAATTACAAGGTTTTCGGCACGCCAGGGTTCAACAGCTCGACGACCGAGGCGGCGCTTCTGCTGGCCATCGACGATGCGATTGCCGATGGGATGGACATTTTGAATCTGAGCCTCGGCTCCGACATTGCGGAGCGGCTGGAGGATGACATACTGGCGCAGGCGTTGGAAAATGCAGCCGAAGCAGGCGTTCTGGTGGTGGTGGCGGCGGGCAACAACGGACCGGACTGGACGACGATCTCATCGCCCGCCACGGCGCCCTCGGCGCTGAGCGTGGGCGCGTCCACCAACAGCCGGACCTTCGGCTTCAGCGTGGCGGTGGAGGGCCATGATCCTTTTCTGGCCGTGCCGGGCACGGGCGCGCCGCCCGCGCAACCGGTGAGCGGCGCAGTGGCGGACGTCAGGGGGCTGGATGAAAGCGGGCTGGCGTGCAGCGCGCTTCCGGAGGGAAGCCTGTCTGGGAGAATCGCTCTCATTCTGCGCGGCGAATGCACGTTTCAGGCGAAATTGACGAACGCCAAAGCGGCCGGAGCAGTGGCAGCGCTTGTGCAGGCCCGCGAAGACGCGCCGGATCCGATCACGATGGCCGTCGGCACGGCGGACCTGCCGGCGATGATGATCTCCTACGGCGACGGGCAGCAGCTGCGGCAGTGGCTGGCGGAGCAGGAGCGTACCATAGCGACGCTGGATTTCCGCTACGGCAAGGTTCCGCAGAGGGCGGGGCGGCTGGCGGACTTTTCCGCGCGCGGCCCGAGCGTGGATCTCGCAGTCAAGCCCGAGCTGACGGCGACAGGAACCGACATGTGGATCGCCACGCAAACGCTGGACCCCGGCGGGGCGATGTACTCCGAGGGCGGATACACTCTGGTGGACGGCACCAGTTTTTCCGCTCCGCTGGTGGCAGGCGCGGCGGCAGTGGTGAAATCCGCGCGGCCCGGGATGGACACGTCGGGCGTGCGCTCCGCGCTGATTCACTCGGCGTCGCCCATGGCCGAGGATGCCGCGGACTGGATCCAGAAAAACGGCGCGGGCCTGCTGGACCTCGAAGCCGCCGTGCGGACGCAACTGTCGGTTGCCGAGGGTGTGCTGAGTTTCGGAGCCGGCGCGCCGGGCAGCGCGGCCGAGCCTCGGACTCTGAGAATCAGGCAGCAGGGCGATGCGCCGGAGGCGTGGTGGGTCTACATCCATCACCGGCGGGGGCCGGTGATCCCGAGCCTGTCTTCCGACCTGGTGGAACTGGCGCCGGGCGAAGAGGCGGAACTCCGGGTCGAGTGGCCCGCGCCGCTCGAAGACGCCGGAACATACGAAGGCTTTATCGTCTTCGAAGGCGCCGCCAGCGGGCAGAAGGTGCGCGTGCCTTACTGGCGGGCGGTGACGCGAAACGAACCGAAGAGCTTCGCCATCCTGCGGACGTTGTCCTCGGCGCGCCGCGGCTCAACCGTCCGCGACGCGCTGCTGTTCCGCGTGGTGGACGAATCCGGCGTGCCTGTCCGCGTCGAGCAGTTCGACGTGGAGATTCTGGAGGGCGGAGCGGCCACCGCCATCCGGGACTATGACGACATCTCGCCGGGCCTGTACAGCCTGACTGTGGAGCTGGGCCTGGCGGCGGGCCCGAACCGCTTCCGCATCCGGGCAGGCGGCGCGGAGCATGTGCTCGCGATCACGGGCTTCTGAGCCGCCCGATCTGATAGTGTGAACCCCATGAGGGTTCTTGTGTGGATCGCTGCGGCGGCGCTGTGCGCATACGGCGAGCACCGCCTGCATGCTCTTGGCGTGACGACGAAGGGCTGGGTGGTCGGAGCGGCGCTGCTGCCGAGCGGCGTGTTCGTGAAGAAGGCGGACGGGGCGTGGGTGAACGAGGGCTACCGGCATCCGCTGCTGACGGCGATGGCGTGGCTGCCGGGCAAGCCGGACACGCTGTTTCTTGCCGCGGGCGACGGCGTCATCCGCATCGACAGCCAGGGGCGGTGGCGCGTGCTCACGGATGAAACGGTGACCGAGTTGCAGGACATCAGCGCGGGCGCCGGCGGCCTGCTGGCGTTCGGGCACACCACGGGATT
This sequence comes from Bryobacteraceae bacterium, assembly GCA_026002875.1. Lineage (NCBI taxonomy): Bacteria > Pseudomonadati > Acidobacteriota > Terriglobia > Bryobacterales > Bryobacteraceae > Bryobacteraceae bacterium. The sequence continues at coordinate 202,248 of BPGE01000001.1, read as the reverse complement.
CCAGGTATCGGAAGACGGCGGCGCGACGTGGCGGGAAATCTCGGCGGGCCTGCCGAGGCGCTACGGGAAAGCGATCCGGCTGGACCGGCTCCACAGAGGCCGGGTGGTCATTGGTACAGAAAACGGTTTTTATGTTTCAGACAATCTGGGCGGAAGCTGGAAGCCGGCCGGAGCGGCGGGCTTCCAGGCGATGCGCGTGGAGCAGTCTCCGCACGAGGCGTCCCTGTGGCTGGCGGTGACGCAGAAGGGCGGCATCTTCCGCAGCACGGACGGGGGGCGGACGTTCGAGGCCACGCCGCGCGACCCGGCGGCGGGACGGAACCTCTACGACATCGCCTTCGACCCCGCGGATGCGCGGCGGATCGCCGTCTGCGGCTGGGGGCCGGGGGTGCTGGTGAGCGAGGACGGCGGCGTCACGTGGGAGGCGCGCAATCAGGGGCTGCCGCGGCCCGATGTCTGGAGCGTGGCCTTCGATCCGGACAAGCCGGGGCGGCTCTACGCGAGCGTGCACGAAGAGGCCCTGTATGTGTCCGAGGATGCGGGCAGGACGTGGCGCGTGGACGGGCTGCCCGGGAGCATCATCCTGAGGATGGCCTTCGTGCCGGCGGGAGGCGCGCGATGAAGAAGCTGGCAACGATGGCCCTGGCGGCGGTGATCGCTTCGCAGAGCGTGCTGGCGCAGGATTACGAGCAGAGGCGGCGGCGGCTGATCGAGAAGATGGCGCGCGTCGACGACGAGAAGCTCCACTACCACAGCATTGCGGCCCGCCTTTGGCTGCGGGAGGGCATCCCGGGCGCGGAGAAGAAGCTGCGCGAGCTGCTGGAGGGCGGCATCAGCGGCGACATGTTCTGGATGTTTCCCATGACCGCCATCGCCTATCTTGACCGGGGGCAGCTGAGCGATTCGGCGCGCGCCCTGATGCGGAAATCGTGGAAGGCCTATTATCCGTTCCGCGGCGACACGGAGAACCACTGGCTGCTGTACTACACGTCGATGTACCTGATGGCGCAGATGTGGCCGGAGATGGACGGCGAAGGGTGGTTCAACGGGAAGAGCTCGAAGGAGAACCTGGAAGAGGCGCGGCGCTGGATCGAGAGCTGGGTGAAGCTGACGACGACGAAGGGGCAGGGAGAGTACGACTGCACGCATTACATCGGCGTGTACCTTCTGCCGCTGTCCTACCTCGCCGCCTGGGCGGAAGACGCGCGGATGAAAAAGCAGGCTTCGATGATGATCGAGTGGATCGCGGCGGATTTCGCCGTGGAGAGCCTGGACGGCATCTACGTGGGCTCGCACGCGCGCACCGACGACCGGCAGGTGGTGGAGAAGTGGCGCGGGGTGTCGGCGGACTTCGCCTGGCTTCTGTTCGGACAGGGCAAGGAGACGCCGCCGTTCGGAGGTTATTCGCTGTACTATGCGCTGGCGGACGGTCCCGAGCCGCCGGCCATCATCCGCGCGATCGCCACAGACCGGAGCCGCCCGTACACGCACCTCGAGAAGAAGCGCACGCGCAACCGCTGGCGCTTCAACGATGAACTGCACGGGCAGGTCTACAAGACGACGTACATGACGAAGGACTACGCGGTGAGTTCCGATCAGGGCGGCGTGCTGCAGCCCGTGCAGCAGCACTCCTGGGACGTCACCTGGCGCGTGGATGATCCGGAGGGCGTGCACAACACGCTGTTCTCGCTGCACCCGTACTCGGGCATGATCGAGCTGGAGGAGTATTTCACGTTCTCGCCCGACTTCGGCACGGAAGCGGTGTGGCGGTCCAAGACGACCTATGACTCGCCGGACAAGCTGCTGGGCGGCTCGCCGTACGAGAAGATCGTGCAGAGCGAGGACGCGGTGATCGCGCTGTACGACATTCCGCCGGGCACGCGCTTCCCGCACATCAACGGGTTCTTCTCGAAAGATCTCGAGGAGTTTGTGGAAGACGCCTCGGGCTGGATCTTCTGCCGGGGCGGGCGCACGTGGATTGCCTACCGCCCGCTGGCGCCCTACGTCTGGAAGCCGATCGAGGGAGGCGGGCGCCGGCTGTTCAGCCCGTACCTGAAGAACGGAACGGTGGTGCAGGCGGCCAGCATGGACGAGTATCCGAACCTGGACGCGTTCCGGAAAGCCGTGCTGGCGCTGCCCGTGAAGTTCTCTCTGGAGCCCGCGCCGCGCGTCGAGTTCCGCACGCTGCGGGGCAAAACGATCGAGTTCGCCTACGGGCAGACGCCGCGCGTGGATGGCAAGCCGCTGGATTATGCGGGATGGCCGGCCTTCGGCGGGCCGTTCCTGCAGGGGAAGGCAGGCGAGCCGCGGCTCGTGATGACGCACGGCGGGGTGCGGCGCGTGCTGGATTTCGGCACGCTCACGGTGAGCGAGAGCCGTGCCGCGCGGACGAAGTAGAAAGGAGTTGCGAATGGACAGGAGAGCGTTTCTCGGAGCAGCGGGCTTCACAATCGTGAAGCCGGAACGGGTGCGCGGCACGCAAATGAATTCCGCGGTGCGTCTGGCGCTGTTCGGCTGCGGCGGGCGCGGCACGGGCGTGGCCGGATCGTTCATCACGAACACGGGCGCAGTGGTGACCGCGCTGGGCGATCTGTTCGAGGCGCAGCTGGCGCGGGCCAAAGACCGTCTGGACACGGCGTCCGCGAAAGCGTCGAAACCGGCCATCGACCGGGCGCAGCTGTTCGCCGGACCGGACTCGCTGGAACGCGTGCTCGGCTCGAACGCCGTGGATGCGGTGATCATCGCCACGCCGCCGTATTTCCATCCCGAGCATCTCGCGAAGGCGGTGGCATCGGGCAAGCACGTCTATTGCGAGAAGCCCGTGGCCGTGGACGTGGCGGGCTGCCGGGAGGTGATCGAGACGGGACGGAAGGCTCAGGGCCGGCTGAGCCTGGCCATCGGATTCCAGCTGCGCCATGCGCCGCCGTACGTGCAGATCCGCGAGCGGATCCGGCGCGGCGACCTGGGCGCGCTGGTCTGCGGGCTGTCGCACTATTACGCGGGGGCCATCCGCCGCCCCGAGTGGCCCAACGCCTCGCCGCAGGAGCGGCGGCTGCGGAACTGGATCCATGACAAAGTTCTGAGCGGCGACATCTTTGTCGAGCAGAACATCCATCTTGTCGACCTGAACAACTGGCTGCTGGATACGTTGCCGGTCTCGGCGCAGGGCACCTGCGGGCGGCGCGGGCGGCGCGACCAGGGCGACTGTTCCAGCCATTACAACGTGACATTCACGTACCCGAACGATGTGCACGTCACGGTGACCTCCACGCAGTTCATCGAAGGCGAATGGGACGTAGCCGTGCGCCTGTTCGGCGAAGAAGGCAACGCAGAACTCCGCTACGACGCGCCGGTGCGCATCACCGGGAAGCGCCCGTGGGACGCGCCGGGCGTCGGCAAACCGGAGAAGACGGAAACGGCGGCGGCGGTAACGGGCGCGTTCAAAGGCGCGATTGAAGACGCCGATGCGGAGAAGGAGCGGCACTGGATCGAAAGCATCACTGGCGGGCGTTTCCTCAACGAAGCCGCGCAGGGCGCCGAGAGCACGCTGAGCGCGATTCTCGGCCGCACCGCCGCCTACACGGGCAGGACGCTGACCTACGAGGAAGTAGCGCGCAGCGGCGAGAAGTGGGACGCCGGGCTCGACGTGCGGCGGCTGTAGGCGGACGGGACAGCCGGCGCAGCGGATCTGCTAAGGTGAAAGATTCCCCCGATGGAATCGACGCTGCCCGATATTCTTGCCCGTATTGTCGAAACCAAGAAGGCGGAAGTTGCGGAAAAGCTCGAGCAGAGGCGCAGCCTGGAGCTGACGGCTGCGTTCCAGAAAAGCCAGAGGCGCGACTTCCGCGCGGCGCTGCTGCGCCGCACGCCCGCCATCATCGCGGAGATCAAGAAAGCGAGCCCGAGCCGGGGCGTGCTGTGCGCGGATTTCAACCCCGGGGCGCAGGCGCGCGCGTATTTCGCCGGCGGCGCGGCGGCGCTGTCCGTGCTGACAGACCGCGAGTACTTCCAGGGGTCGCTGGGCGATCTGAAAACAGCGCGCGCCACGGCGCCGCTGCCCGTGCTGCGGAAGGATTTCACGATGGACGAAATCGACGTGGTGGAAGCGGCAGCCGCGGGCGCCGATGCGGTGCTGCTGATCGCGGCGATCCTGACCGCGCAGCAGATCGAACAGTTCCGCCGCGCCGCGGAGCACTACGGAATGGCGGCTCTGGTGGAAGTGCACGACGACGCGGATCTGGACAAGGCTCTGGAAGCGGGCGCCGCGCTGATCGGCGTCAACAACCGCAACCTCCGGACGTTCGAGGTCTCGCTGAAGACGGCGGAGAGGCTGGCCGCGCGGCTTCCAAAAGATGCCGTGCGCGTGGCCGAGAGCGGCATCCATGGAAGAGCGGATGTCGAGCGGCTCGTGGCGGCCGGCTATCAGGCGTTCCTGGTGGGCGAGCATCTGATGAAGAGCGGCGATCCGAAGCGGGCGATCGAGGAGCTGCGCGGCCTGTGACGCTGGTCAAGATCTGCGGCATTACGGAACTTGAGGATGCACTGGCCGCCTGCGACGCGGGCGCCGATGCGCTGGGGTTCAACTTCTGGCCGCGCAGCCCGCGCTATGTCGAACCGGAGCGCGCCGCGCGGATCATCGAGCGGATTCCGGGCAACGTGCTGGCCGTGGGGGTGTTCGTGGACGAGACGGCGGAGCGGATCGAACAGACCGCCGCGGCCGCGGGCATTGAAGTCGCGCAATTGCACGGAGACTGCGGCGTGCCGCGCCTGCGATGGTGGAAGGCCCTGGAAGCAGGGCCTGAAGCGCGGCGCATGATGGAACATTTCGAAGCGGAAGCGTTCCTGCTGGATGCGCCGGCGGGCGCGCAGCGCGGCGGCACGGGGCGTACGTTCGACTGGGCGCTGGCGGCGGGGCTTCCCGGGAGGATCGTGCTCGCCGGGGGGCTGGGGCCGGACAATGTAGGAGAAGCGATCCGGGCGGCGCGGCCGTGGGGCGTGGACGCCTGCTCGCGGCTGGAGAGCGCGCCGGGACGCAAAGACGCGGAAAAAGTGCGCGCATTCGTGCGCGCGGTGCGGGAGCTGGGATGACAGAAAAGTGGATGCAGGGGCCTGACGAGCGGGGCCACTTCGGTCCTTACGGAGGGCGCTACGTGCCCGAGACGCTGATGGCGCCGCTCGAGGAACTGGAGCGTGCCTTTCATGAGGCGAGGCAGGACGCGGAGTTTCAGCGGGAGCTGAAGGAGCTGCTGGAAACCTACGCCGGCCGGCCCACGCCGCTGTATGAAGCGGGGAGGCTGAGCGCGGAGCTGGGCGGGGCGCGGATTTTCCTCAAGCGCGAGGATCTGCTGCACACGGGCGCGCACAAGATCAACAACTGCCTGGGGCAGATCCTGCTGGCGCGGCGCATGGGCAAGCGGCGCATCATCGCCGAGACGGGCGCGGGGCAGCACGGCGTGGCCACGGCGAGCGTCTGCGCGCTGTTCGGCATGGAGTGCGTCGTCTACATGGGCGAAGAAGACATGCGGCGGCAGCGGCTCAACGTGTTCCGCATGCGCCTGCTGGGCGCTCGCGTGGTCGGCGTGAAAACTGGCAGCCGGACGCTGAAAGACGCCGTGAGCGAGGCGATGCGGGACTGGGTGACGAACGTCGAGACGACGCATTACCTGCTGGGCTCCGCGCTGGGCGCGCACCCGTACCCGTTGATGGTGCGCGAGTTCCACCGCGTGACGGGAGAGGAGGCGCGGCGGCAGATTCTGGAGCGCGCCGGCAGGCTGCCGGACGCGGTGATCGCCTGCGTGGGCGGCGGCTCGAACGCCATCGGGATCTTCTCGGCTTTCATCCCCGACGAGCGCGTACGCCTGATCGGCGTTGAAGCCGGCGGCAGGACGCTCGAGCCGGGCGAGCATGCAGCTCGATTTGCGGGCGGCTCGCCGGGCGTGCTGCAGGGCGCCTACAGCTACCTGCTGCAGAACGGCGACGGGCAGGTGCTGCTGACGCACTCGGTGTCCGCCGGGCTTGATTACGCCCTGGTGGGGCCGGAGCATGCGTGGCTGCACGATCAGGGGCGGGCTGAGTATGTCGCGGCGTCCGACAGGGACGCGCTGGAAGCGGCGCGGCGGCTGGCCCGGGCCGAGGGCATCATTCCCGCGCTCGAAAGCGCGCATGCGGTGGCCGAGGCGATCCGCCGCGCGCCGGAAGCGAAGGGGCAGGTGTTCATCGTGAACCTCTCCGGGCGCGGAGACAAGGACACCGATATTTATCGCGAGAATTTTCCGGAACTGGATGCTGCCGATGGAGTCGACTGAACGGATCACGCAACGGTTCGCGGCGGCGCGCGCGGCGGGACGCCCGGCGCTGATCACGTATCTCACGGCGGGCGACCCGCGGCCGGAGCGGACGCCTGCGCTGGCACTGGCGCTGGAACGCGGCGGCGCCGACATTCTCGAGCTCGGCGTCCCGTTCTCGGACCCGATCGCCGACGGGCCTGTCATCCAGGAAGCTTCGGACCGCGCGTTGAAAGCGGGAACGACCGTGGAGCGCGTGCTGGAGATTGCAGCCGAGATCCGCCGACGCAGCGAAATGGCGATCGTGCTGTTCAGCTACATCAACCCGCTGATGCGCTACGGGTTCGACCGGCTGTGCCGCGACGCGCGCGCGGCGGGCGTGGATGGCGTGCTGATCACGGACCTGAGCGTGGAAGAGGCGGAAGAGCCGGTGGAGGCGATGCGGCGGCACGGGCTGGACCGGATCTTCCTGGCTGCGCCGACGAGCACGGACCGGAGACTCGATCTCGTGGCGCAGTACTCGAGCGGTTTCGTGTATGTTGTCTCGCGCACCGGCGTGACAGGCGCGCGCGACACGGTGAGCCAGAGCGTGGAGGACCTGGCGCGGCGGCTGCGGGCGCGCACGGCGCTGCCGCTGGCGGTGGGCTTCGGCATTTCGAAACGCGCCCATGTGGAGGAAGTCGGACGTTACGCCGACGGCGCCATCGTGGGCAGCGCGGTGATGCGCGTGGTGGACGGGAGCGCGGATGAGGAGCTGGAAGCGAGGCTGGAGCAGTTGTGCAGGGAGCTGAGCGGAACCAACCGTTGACGGCGGAGGAGGCGCAGGCGGCGCTGGACGAGCTGCGCAGGAAGATCGATGTCCTCGATCTGCAGATCCTCGATCTGCTGAACCGGCGCGCGCTGGTGGCGGCGCAGATCGGAGACGTGAAGAAGGCTGCGGCGCTGCCGGTCTACGAGCCAAAGCGGGAGGAAGAGGTCTTCCACAACGTGACGTCGAAGAACCCCGGTCCGCTGTCGGAGAGCGCCGTGCGGCGGCTGTTCGAACGCATCATCGACGAGATGCGCCTGCTGCAGAAGGAGCGGCTGCGCAAGGAGCAGGAACGATGATCATCATCATGGAGAAGGGCGCGACGGAAGAGCAGATCGAAGCGGTGATCGAGAAGCTCATCGGGCTCGATTTCAACGTGCACCGCTCGACCGGCGAAGTGCATACCGTGCTGGGCGCGGTGGGTCCGTCTGAGCTGGTGGACCCGGATGAATTCAAGGTGATGCCCGGCGTGATGGAGTGCCACCGCGTGATGACGCCCTATCAGCGCGCGGCGCGCGCGGCGAAGGCGGAGCGCACGGTCATCCGGCTGAAGAACGCGCGGGCGGGCGAAGTGGCAATCGGCGGCCAGAATCTCGTGCTCATGGCGGGACCGGGCAGCGTCGAGGGTGAAGAGCAACTGTTCCGATGCGCGGAGCTGGCGGCGCGCGGGGGCGCGAAGCTGTTCCGCGCCGGCGGGCTGAGGGCGCATCTTTCGCCGCTGAATCTGACGGCGCCGGATGCCGGGGCGCTGGCGCTGATGCGGCGCGCGGCGGACACCTTTGGCATGTTCCTGGCGGGCGAGGCGACGGAAGCGGGCGATGTGCCGGCGCTCGAAGAGCACGCCGACGTGCTGCTGATCGGCTCGCGCAACATGCAGAACTACCCGCTGCTGCGCGCCGCGGGCAGGGCGCGCAAGCCTGTTCTGCTGAAGCGCGGCGCGGCGGCGACGGTGCAGGAACTGCTGGTTTCCGCAGACATGATTCTCGAAGGCGGCAACGAGGCGGTCATGCTGTGCGAGCGCGGCGTGCGGACTTACGGCTCGTATACGAAAAACACGCTGGACGTCACGGCGATCCCGGTGCTGCACAAACTCTCGCACCTGCCCGTGCTGGCCGATCCGTGCCGGGCTGCGGGACGGCGCGATCTGGCGCCCGCGCTGGCCGCGGCTTCCGTCGCGGCGGGCGCCGACGGTCTGCTGCTGGATGTTCATCCGGATCCGTCGAAGGTGCTGGCCGAGGGCGCGCAGTCGCTCGAGCCCGAGCAGTTCGTGGAGCTGGTGAAACAGTTGAAGGCGCTGGCGGCAGCGATGGGAAGGAGCTTCTGATCGCCTCATGGAGACGGTTGCCATCATCGGCGTGGGGCTGATCGGAGGCTCGTTCGGCCTGGCGCTGAAGAGCGCCGGCTTCCGCGGACGCATTGTCGGCGTGAGCTCGCCTCAGACTCTCGAAAAGGCTCTGCGGCGGGGCGCGATTGACGAAGGGGCGACACTTGAGAAAGCTGTGCCGCAGGCCGATCTGATCTACCTGGCGGGGCCGATTCATGCGATTCTCGAGACGATCCCGGCGCTGGACGGACTGGCGCGGCCGGGCGCGCTGGCGACGGACGCGGGCAGCACGAAGCGGCGCATCTGCGAGGCGGGCAGCCGGCTGAGCGGCGCGCTGTTTCTCGGCGGACATCCGATGGCAGGCAAGGAAAAGAGAGGCGTGGAGGAAGCCGAGGCGGAGCTGTTCCGCGGGCGGCCCTGGCTGCTGACGCCCTCGCGGCGCGAGGATCTGGAGACGCCCGCCGCGCGGGAGTTCCTTGGCTGGATCGAGCGCATCGGCGCAGAGCCGCGGGTGATGACGCCGGAGGAGCACGACCGGACGGTGGCGCTCAGCTCGCACCTGCCGCAGATGCTGTCGACGGCGCTGGCGGCGGCGCTTGAAGAGAGGCACGGCGTGGAGCGGGCTGCGGGTCCGGGGCTCGCGGACATGACGCGGCTGGCGCTGAGCGGGTGGGACATCTGGCGGGACATCCTTGAAACAAACCGGGACGAAATTGTTGCGGCGATCGGCCTGTTCGAGGAGCGGCTCCGGGCGCTGAAGGCGCGGCTGGAACAGGGCCTGCCGGAGGAGGATTTCCAGCGCGGCGCAGTGTTCGCCCGGAAGCTGCGGGAGCCCCGGTAGAAGTCAGCGGGCGCCGGAGCGCTCTTCCGGGGGCAGGAGGGTGTAGCTCCAGCCCGAGCCAGGCGCGGCGGCCACCACCTGAAGGCCGGAGGGCGCGGGGATGCGCTGGAGAGTCCAGCCGCCGATCCGCAGCGACTGCACGCCGTCAAGCAGCGGCGAAAGATCCATGTGCGCCGCGGCGGGCTCGGGCAGGGCGAGCGCCTGAACCAGCGCGCGGCGCGCGGCGGTGAGCAGAGCGAGCGCCTGGCGGCGCTGATGAGGGGCGAAGCGCGCCAGCGCCCGCCGTTCGGCCGGATGCAGCCACTTCTCGGGCCACAGATCCGCGTCCGTCTCCGAAGCAGCGGCAATCACCGCGGGGACAAACGGCGAGACGGCCACGGCGGTCCAGCCGCCGGACTCGGCGCGGGAGACATGCGGCTCAGGCTGAGGCTCAGCACGGTTCGAGACAGCCGGCTGGCATGACGCTGGCGGGACAGACGGGGAAGTGTCCTCCGCTTCGCCCTCTTCTTCCGCGGGCGGCGGCGGAATGAGCGCGATTCCGAACAGCGGGGTGCGCGGCGGCTGCCAGTCGCTCGACATGCGCGAATCCGATTACTGCCGGGATTCGACGCGCACGACATCGACGGGGCCGTGGTCGTCGCAGTGGCCCCCGTGCGGGTGGTGGAGGTGATCGCCGACCAGATAGTCGACGTGATCGGCGTGGGGCACGGCTTCATGACCGCAGCCCGGACCGTGAACATGGCCGGGTTCGTGGCCCTCGCAGACGTGCTCCGGCGTGCAGGCATCAGGGTTCTGGGGGGAAACTTCCAGCGTGCACTCGTCGACGTGATCGCCGTGCATGGTGTGCAGGCAGCCGTCGTGCAGGTAGTCCACGTGGCCTCCGTGGCGGATGGCGGTGTGACCGCAGCCTTCGCCGTGGACATGCGCGTGCTGCGGATGGATCCTGTGTTGCGCCATGGTCAAACTTCTGTCATACCTGAATCGCAAAAGGAAGGCTAGAATATATTTGAGGAGGCGTTCTCATTAACAGGCGAATCCAGCTTCGCGTCCTCGGCATGGACTGCGGGGAGGAAGTGTCTCTGCTGCGGGCGCGGCTGAGCCGCGTCGCGGGCGTGCGCGAGCTGCATTTCGATGTGGCGCGCGGGCTGATGGAAGTGGAGTACTCGCCCGGCGTGACAAGCGAGGAAGCGATCCGCGCGGCGGTGGAGAGCATCGGGATGTGCTGCGAGAAATGGTCGGCGCGTCCGGAGAAGCGTTCCGCGCGGGACTGGGCGGGGACCGCGCTCTGGCTGAGCGGCGGGCTGCTGGCGGGCGGGATGGGGCTGCAGGTGTGGCATGGCGAGGGCGTGGTGGACGCGCTGCTGGCGCACAGCCACGCCGGCGAGGCGCATCATCACGCCATGCCGGCGGCGGCGCTGGCTTGTTACGCGGCGTCGATCGCCGCGGGGGCGAGCCTGTTCTGGCGCAAGGCGTGGGCGGCGCTGCGGAGCGCGCGGGCGGACATGAATCTGCTGGTGGCGGTGTCGCTGGCTAGGGCGGCGGTGCTGGGCGAGTGGGCGGAAGGGGCGACACTTGCGTTTCTCTACGGACTGTCCGGGAGGCTGGAGTCGCTGAGCCTCGAGAGGGCGCGGCGGAGCGTGGCGCGGCTGCTGGAGCTGATGCCGGCGCAGGCGTGGCTGGTTCACGGAGACCACGAGCACCGCGTGGAAGCGGAGACCCTGCAGCCGGGCGCGCGGGTGCGGGTGAAGCCGGGCGAGCGCGTTCCCTGCGACGGCGCCGTACTGGAAGGCGAGTCGCTGGTGGATCAGTCGCCGCTGACGGGCGAGTCCGTGGCGGTGGAAAAGCGCGCGGGAGACGAGGTGTTTGCGGGCACGCTGAACCAGAGCGGGACGCTGCTGGTGGAAGTGCGGCGGGCGGCGCATGACACGCGGCTGCAGAGGATGCTGCGCATGCTGGAGGAGTCCGGCAGCCGGAAAGCGGAGAGCGAACGTCTGGTGGAGCGCTTCGCGCGCCGCTACACGCCGGCGGTGCTGCTGCTGGCTCTGGCTGTTGCGGTTGCGCCGCCGGCGCTGGGGCGTGGAGGCTGGAGCGAGTGGCTGTATCACGGCATGGTGGTGCTGCTGATCGCCTGTCCGTGCGCGTTTGTCATCTCGACGCCGGTGACCGTGATGGCGGCGCTGGCCAGCGCGGCGCGGAACGGAGTGCTCGTGAAGGGCGGCGCGTTTCTGGAAGCGGCGGGGCGGCTGAAGGCGCTGGCGATGGACCGCGCCGGGATTCTGACCCAGGGCGAGCCGCGGCTGGCGCGCAGCGAAACATTGAGCGAGGAGCAGAGGGAAGAGATCGCACAGTGGCAGCGGTGGCGCGCCGGGCAGGGCGGAGGGATTCCGCTGACGCCGAAATGGGCGGCGGCGGGCGGCATGACGCAGGCGATGGCGGAACGAATCGGCGCTCTGGCGGGAGAGGGCTGCATTGTCGCCGCGCGGCAGAGCGGCGTGCTGGAGGCGTGGTGCGATGCGCCGCTGGCTGCGGCGCGCCGTCAGGTGGATGCTTTGAGAAGGCTGGGCGTGGAGCGCATCGTGCTGCTGGCTTCCGATCCGGCGCCCGCGGCGGAGGCGGCGGCAAGGGCGGCGGGCATCACGGAGGTCCATGCTGAACTGTCGGCCGAAGAGAAGGCACGGGAGATCGAACGGCTCCAGCAGGAGACAGGCGCAGCCGGAATGCTGGGCGATTGCGTGGCCGATGCCGAGGCGATGAAGAGGGCGGCCGTGGGCATCAGCGTGGCGTCGCCATCCGCGGAGGCGGCGCAGGAGACCGCCGACGTGATCGTGACGGGCCCCGCGCTCGAAAAGACGGCGTTTCTGGTGGCGCATGCAAGGCGGGCGCTGCGCGTGATCCGGCAGAACATCGGGCTGGCGCTGGCGCTGAAGGCCGCGTTTCTGGCGGCTGCGGCCACGGGCAGGGCGACGCTGTGGATGGCCGTCGCCGCCGATACCGGCGCTACGCTGGTCGTGACGCTGAACGGCCTGCGACTCCTGAGGGCCGAGGCTCATCCATTCAGAGAGAAATGACTTCGCGGAGACAGTGGCTTCTGCTGCCCGTGGCGGCCTTGCTTCTGAGGAGCGAGGAGAAGCAGAGCCTGCGCGGACGGCTGCGGCAGGACGCCGCGCTGCCGCCAGCCATCACGGCGAAAGACGGACGCACGGTGGAGCTGGAAGCCGACGAGCCGACCACGGCCGTGCTGCGCGACGAACGGCTGAAGGACGAAGACTTCGAGGTTCTCGGGCGGTTCCGCACGCCTGCGGTGTTCGTGGTGGATCCGATCCACGAGCGTGCGCTGTTCGTGTGGCGCGGGGGCAAGCGGCTGGTGGTGACCTACTGGTGCGATGTGTGCTCGATCCGCGCGTGGTCGCCGGGCAAATGCCAGTGCTGCCAGGAAGAGATGCGCGTGGACCTGCGCGACCCGTCGCTGCGGGAGATGGATCTGAAGTAGACTGCCCGTGTGAAACGAGCAGCTCTGCTGATCTTCCTCTCGGCGATGATCTGCTCGGCGCAACGCTACGAGTCGCGTCTTGAGACGGTGGATGGCCTGACAGTGGCCGTGCTGCGCGACGCAGCCAGCGACACCGTGGTGCGGGTGGCGCCGGAACTCGGCAACAACTCTTACGAGATGACGGTGCGCGGGCAGCCCGTGTTCTGGTCGCCGTACCGGACGCTGGCCGGGTTCCGGGCGAAGCCTGCGCATCTCGGCAATCCGTTTCTCTGGCCATGGGCGAACCGCATCGACGGCATGGCGTACTGGGTGCGCGGGAAGAAGTATCTGCTGAACGAGGAGCTGGGCAATGTGCGCCCGGGTCCGAACCGCACGCCGATCCACGGACTGCTGGTGTATTCGAATCTCTGGCGCGTGGCGAGCCACGGGGCGGATGCGAAGGGCGCCTTTGTGACGTCGCGGCTCGAATTCTGGCGGCGCCCGGAGCTGATGGCGCAGTTTCCCTTCGCGCATACGGTGGAGATGACGTACCGGCTGGCGGAAGGACGGCTGTCCGTGGAGACTGCCGTCGAAAACCTGAGCGACGAGCCGATGCCCGTTTCGCTGGGCTTCCATCCGTATTTCCAGATCACTGATGCGCCGCGCGACGAGTGGACCGTGACGCTGGCGGCGCGCCGCAGGCATGTGCTGAACGAAAAGCTGATCCCGACGGGCGAGACCGCGCCGCTGCCGTATCCGAAAACGCTGAGCCTGAAGGGAGTGACGCTGGACGACGTGATGGATGAACTGGAGCGGGACGCGGACGGACGGGCGCGGTTCCGCGTGGAGGGCAGGCGGCAGCGCATTTCGGTCGAATATGGCGGAGCCTACGGAGTGGCGGTGGTGTATGCTCCGGCAGGCAGAGGATTCATCTGCTTTGAACCGATGACGGCGATCACGAATGCGTTCAACGCGACGCACGCCGGCTGGTACAGGGAGATGCCGTGGATCGAGCCTCGCGGGCGCTGGCGGGGCGAGTTCCGGATCGTGCCGGAAGGATATTGAAAAAGGCCCGCCGCGGGGCGGGCCTTTTTCATGAACTGACCGCGGCCGGCTACTTCACGCCGGCGGGCTTCTTCGGCGCGGCAGCGGGGGCTGCGGCGGGAGCGCCGGCGGCAGGCTTGGCGGCGGGCGCTTCGCTGGCGCCGAAGCGCTTGTCATAGAGCTCGACGATCTGCTGCGTGATGTCGATGCCGTTGGCCGCCCAGAGCACCGGGCTCTGCTGCGAGCTGACGTCGAGAACAAGCGCGAAGCCCTGCTGTTTGGCGTACTCGTCGATGACCTGCATCATGCGCTGGCCGATTTCGTTGACGAGCTTGCCTTCTTCCTGCTGCAGGTCGCTCTGCAGATCTTCGGACTCCCACTGGAGCTTCTTCTGCTTGTCGTCGATCTCGCGGCTGATCTTGTCGCGGACTTCCTGCGAGGCGGTGTTGGCCAGCGTGGTGAGCTGGTTGCGCAGCTTCTGCACTTCGTTGTTCATCGACTCGAGCTGCTTGAAACGGGGTTCGAACTTCTGCTGGATGGACTCGCGCGCCCTGGCTCCGTCTTTGGTGGCGACGATGGCGCCCTGGATGTTGATGATGGCCACCTTCGTCGGCGTCTGCGCCGGAAGGAGAGCGGGAATCGCGGCGATCAGAGCGGCCGCGCGGAGTGTCTTCCAAACGGTTGTCACGATTTTCGGGCTCCTCAAAACTTGAATGGTAACATTGCGCTTCTAGAACGTGCGGCTGATGGTGAAGCGGAACATGGTGCGGCGCTCGAAGTAGGGCGCCGGATTGGCGAAGCTGAACGTCGCCGCCTGGAACGTGGCCATGTTGGGGAACATGGACGGGGTGACGGCGATGGGCGGGATGAACCACTGCTGCACGACCGTCGGGTTGTAAGCCCAGTAGAGGCGGAAAGGCGCGTTGACGACGGGCATCATGATCTGGAACTCAACACCCGTGGATGTGCGGATTTTCTGCGTGGAATCGATGACGATGGAGCGGTTTTCGAAGCCCGCCTGCGGGAAGGTGCCATTCAGGGAGGCGATCCGTCCCGGGTTCAGCCGGAGCTGGTTCTGGAGGCTGATGCGGTTGACGCCCGCGTCGAAGAAGAGGGCGAGCGTCAGAGGTCCGACGATGGGGATGCGGTACTCGAAATTGGCCACGCCCTGCGTGTCGCCGCCCGTGGGAACGAGCTGATAGATGGGGATCTGCTGGAGCACGTCGACGGTCTGCACCTTGCCATCGACGATGATCTTCTGCTGGCGCGCGCTTCCGTCAGGGTTGCGCACGGTGATGACGCCCTCGCTGGGGATGTAGACGAAGGGCAGGATGCTCCAGATCTCAAAGCCGCGGACATCGTTTTCGCCGCCCATGAAGACGCGGTTGAACGGCGGCGCCACCTTGCCTCCGTAACCGGTGATGATCCGGCCGAGGATGCGGCCGCCAATGACGTGGCGGGGCGCAAGGCCGCGGCGGAAGTAGGTGGCGGAGATGGTCGGCTCGATCATGTTCACGTTGCCGCCCAGCGGACCACCCGCGAAGGAGACGCTGGCGAAGAAACTCTTGCCGCGGGACGGCGTGATGGGATGATCCACGGTGTTGTATGTGTAGGCCGGGATGACGCGGCTGGTGACGATGCCGGACAGCGAGTTGGGACCCTCGAAGTTGAGGAACTGCGAGTACTGGAAGTAGCTGTTCGATGATGTGTTCAACGCGCGGATGTTGGAGCGGTCGTAGCCGTATGTCAGGCTGAGCCGCGCGAAGATGCGGCGCAAGGGATAGCTGAGGAACACCGTGCCGCCCCAGCCGTTGGAGACATAGTTGAGCAGGTTGTCGCGGCCGATGGCCTCATACAGCGGGATGAGGTTGCGCCCCGAGAACAGCGATACTTCGCGGGCCTGGTCGTAGTTGAAGCGCTGCGTGTAGATGGTGAAGCCCGCCGAGATGGGACGGTCGAACAGGTACGGCTCGGTGAAGCCGAACGTGACGTTGCGGAGGCGGTCGCCAAGCTCGGCGCTGATGGAGAGCGTTTCACCAAGGCCGAGGAAGTTGTTGGTGGCGTAGCCGAAGCCGATGAAGCTGCCCGCGATGCCGGAGACGCCGCCATTGAGGGTGACGCTGTTGCGGCCGCGCTCCTTCACTTTGAGCGTGATGTCGACCGTGCTGTTGCGCGTGTCGCGCGTGATGGTGGCGGCTTCTTCTTCCTTGAGCGCCTCGAAGTAGCCAAGCTGGTTGAGGCGGAGGATGCTGAGCTCCCAGAGGCGCGTGTTGTACATGTCGCCTTCGTCGAGCAGCAGTTCGCGGCGGATGACCTTGTCGCGGGTCGTGGTGTTGCCCTGGAAGTCGATGCGGCGGACGAAGAACTGCTTGCCCTCGTCGACGTTGATGGTGAGGTCGATCTGCCCGTTGGGCAGAGGATTGAAGTCGGGCTCGGGAACCGCGTCGATGTAGCCGTACTCGCCGTAGAACTTCTGGAAGTTCTTGATGCCTTTCTGGAGTTTCTCCACCGAGAAGACGTCGCCCGTTCCCATGCCGAAGAGGGGCTTGAAAAAGATCTCGGGCGTCTTGAGGGCCTTGACGCCGACGAAGTTGATGTTGCGGAGGCGGTACTGCAGGCCTTCTTCCACTTCCAGTTTGATGTCCGCCTTCTTGCCGGGCTTGGTGGCGGTGAAGGGAGGAATCCAGAGGCGCCCGCGGAAGTCGCGCAGGGTGACTTCGCTGTCGGTGACGCGGGCGAGGAAGTAGCCGTGGTTCGAATAGAAGAAGCGGATGCGCTCTTTGTCTTCGTCGAGCTTGGCCTGATCGAAGGTCTTGGCGAAGAGGTTTTCGAGGAAGATGCTGCGGGGGATGCCGACGGGCCGCAGGTTGCGCATGGCGCGGCGGACGGCGCGGTCGCCGAAAACCTTGTTGTTGAGAATCTCGATTTTGCCGACCTTGACCTTGGGGCCTTCTTCCACGCGGAAGGTGAGTTCGACCGATGCGGGCGGGATCTGACGGACCACCGGCGTGACAGTGGCGAACTGCCGGCCGCGCTCGGCGAGGTATTCCTTGAGAACGTTGGTGGCGCGCTGAATCTTGCCCTGATCAAACTGCTGCTCGACGGCAAGGCCGACGCGGCGCTCCTTGAAGCGGTCGAGAATTTCGGAAACGGTGAGCGATTTGACGCCCTCGTATTTGATGGTCCGGATGACGCGGCGCTCAGTCAGGAGGAAGCGGATGATCCAGCCGGTCTTGCCCGGCTCGCGCTCGACAGTGATGTCATCGAAGCGGCCGGTATTCCAGAGGGCCATGAAGTCGCGGTGGATGGCGTCGGGGTCGTAGCGGTCGCCGCGGCGGGAAAAGATCATGGCCCGGAGGGTGTCCTGGGGGACGCGGCGGGCGCCGCGGAATTCGATGTACTCGATGACGTCGGGGACGACGGCAGGCGCACCCGGCTTGGCGGCTTCCGGCTCCGGTGCGACGGGCTTGGGCGCCTCCGGCTCCTTGACCTCGGGCACGGTTTCGAAGGGGCCTGGCTTTTTCGCTCCCGGCGGTTTGGGTGCGGCAGGCGGCTGTTCCCCTTCGGCCTGCGGCACGGACTCGAAAGGACTCTTTGGTTTGGCGGCGGGGGGCTGCTGAACCTGCTCTGCCAGAGCGGAGTCCAGCTGTGCGAGGGCCGCGGCTTCGGCCTGGATGGCATCAGCGGATCCGAAGCAGAGCTGGGACAGAAATAAGACGGACAGGCTCCCGAGCCTGAAGATCATCTTCCGCAGAAAAGGTCCTTTCTGTGCGCCTGCGACAGTGACGTAGCGGGAGTCACAGGCGTTTCACCCATGAACCCAGCTCGCGGGCTCAAAGCTCCCATTCTAGCGAACTCCCCAGATCCTCAACAATCCGCACTCCCCGGCGGGGCGGGATGCTGATTCTCTGGACCGGCCTCGAAGGCCGCAGAGCCGTCACCCGTTGCCGGCTCTCCGTGCGCCGCAACGGCTTCCGCGGCAGGAGCGCCGCCCTGGCCGAATGCGCTGAACCTGCGGAGGACGGCCGGAAAACGGGCCAGCAGGATGGCGGCGGCCAGATGCGCCGGCACAGTCGCCGTCATCGGGAAATAAGATGGAGCAGCCGGGTGGAGCCGCGGCCAGAGAAAATGCTGGGCGAGGAAATGCCAGCTCGCGAGCCACACGGCGGCGAGAGCGAATGCGCGGGCCATGCTGCGGCCGCTGGCCAGAAGGCCGTAAAGCATTCCGGACAGCGAATAGAGAACCACAAGCAGCGCGGCGCCTGCCACTGTGGCGCGTCCGAATCCCAGGTAGAAGACGCGATCACCGAAGAAAGGCCCGGCGGCGACATTGAATTTGGACCACCAGGGCTCGCGCAGCATGAAAGAGTGGATGGCGAACCAGAGGACGGCCGCCAGGGAGGCGGGCACGGCCGTCTCGACAGCCGCAGCCAGCCTTGGCAGCCATGCCGGAAGAGGCGGCGGCCCGGGGGGAAGCTCAGCAACTTCAGGCATGACAGGGGGCTGAAGGATCCAGCCTCTCACGACTCCGGCGACGTGTAATAGGAGTGGTAATACGTGTACTTGCTGTAGAGCTCGCTCTTCTGGGCTGCATTGACGACAATTCCGAGGATGTTGTTCTGGCAGAGAGAGCCCATGGCGCGCGTGACGGAATCGATTGTCGTGGCGCCGATGCGGACGACCAGAAGAAGCGCATGGGCCATCGTGGACAGCAGGTTCGCGTCGGCGGCGAAGAGCAGCGGAGGCGTGTCGATGATCACCCAGTTGAACAGCTCGGGGGTGTCCTCGATCAGTTCTTTGGCCGCCGGGAGATTCAGCAGTTCCAGCGGATTCAGCACGGCCTCGCCGGCGGTCATGACAAAGAGGTTGGTTCCCTCGAGCCGCCGGATGACCTGCTCGAGCCCGGCTTTTCCCTGCAGGTAATCGGTAATGCCGGGGGATCGGGGCAACTGGAAGAGAGTGTGGATCACCGGACGGCGGAAATCGAAATCCGCCAGAAGCGTGAAGTTGTTTTCCAGCTGAGCCTGGGCGATGGCGAGATTGGCGGCGGTAAACGACTTGCCCTCGGCGGGCGAGGGCGACGTAATGACCAGGGAGTGAATCGGCTGCAGAGACTGGATGTGATTGAGCCGGGTCCGGAGGCTGCGGAACTCTTCTGCAGGCGCCTCTCCGGGACGGGAAGGATCCAGCAGGGAGGCGTCTGGAGAAGGGTTGAAGGGGACGACGGGAAAGCGCGCCAACGCCTGGGAAAGGTCCGGCTCGCGCACTTCGGCTGAGGTTCCGGAGGAAGCCTCTGGCGCCGGCGTGCGTGGCAGGACGCCGGCGTCTGGCTGGGTTTTCCTCAGTGCGTCATGAACTCGGCTCATTCACTCCTCCTGGATCCGATTCTCGCCGGGAAGCCGCCGGCTCCGGCTCAACTTCTCTGCGTGTAGTAGTAGAAGACGGCGCCTGCCATCAAGAGAATGCCCACCAGGATGGCAAACGTCCAAGCCAGCCATGTGATGCGCCGCCGGCGCCGGACGACGAAGTCGTTTTCCAGAACGGGAATGCTGCCCAGCACGGTGAGACGCGTGTAGGCGCGCACATCCTTCAGGTTTTTGAGCGAGGTGTCCTTGAATTCCCGGACGGTGGCCAGAGCGATGCCAACGGCCAGACCCAAAGCGACGCCCACGGAAATGATGAGGGGCCGGTTCGGCGCGATGGGCTCTTCCGGTATGACCGGGGACTCGAGCACTTCCATCGTCTCGCTCTGTCCCCGGCTGACCAGATCAGTGGCCATGTTGGAGTCCTGCAGCTTGCGGCCGATGTCCTCGTACCGGCGGGCTGCCAGTTCACGCTCGCGCACCAGCTGGAGATACTCCTGGCTGATGGAAGCGCCCGATTCCAGCCGGCTCTGCGTACTCCTGATCCGTTCCTTCAGGTCGTTGATCCGCCGGTTGTGTTCTTCGATCTCCATGTCCTTGGCCTGAAGGGCGGCCTGCAGGCGCGTGATCGCGCTCGAAAGATCACGGAGCTTCTGCATCGCCTCGCGGGAGATGACGCGGGGACCGGGCTGATCCGGCTGCACTTCGGCCAGCTGCTTCCGCTCTTCCTCGATGAGCTCCTTGAGCTGAGCCTCCCGTCCTTCAATGAAGGCGACCAGGCGGCGCACGTCGGGGTGGGAATCGGTGTAACTCTCCCTCAGCAGGCGAAGCGAGTTGCGGGCGCGCTCGATTTCCCGCTGCAGCTCGACGATCCGGGGATTTCTGGGGGCGGCCAATCCTGCCGTTTCTGAGGGCGCCTGCTGCTGTTGGGCCAGAGCGGCAGCCTGATCGCGCAAATCCCGGATCTGGGTCTCGAGCTGGATCTTGTCCTGTTGCGCCCGGCTCAGCTGGCTGGCAGTGGCCTGGAGAGAGGCTTCCATCGAGGACAGGCGGGAGACAATCATCTGCTCCTGCTCAGGGAGCTCGCCGAAATATTTCGAACGGAAGACGGCGATGCGGGCGTCGAGGTCGTCCAGCTCGCGTTTGGCGGCCTCGTACTGATCGGAGAGGAACAGTGTTGTCTGGCGCGAGCTGTTGAGGCGGCTTTCGATGCTCTGCTTGGTGAACCGGTCGATCAGATCGGCGACGACTCTCTGGGCCAGGCGCCGGTCCGAGTACACGAAACTGACCGTGAAGACGTGGTAGCGCGACGACCCTGCCCGCGAATAGGACTCGATGTTGTCGATGCCGATGGAGCGGCGCATCCGGTCGATGACGTCTTCCATCGGGAGACGTTTGCGGTCTTCGGGGTAGAGGTTGTAGGTCTGGATCAGGTTCTGCAGGCTGGACCGGGTGATGATTTCCTGGGCGATGGCGTTGATGCGCGCCGTCAGCTCCTCGCTCACATTGCCTGGCACGAGGCGCGCAGGCACCTGAGGCGGCGTGATGCGGA
The DNA here is from genome assembly GCA_026002875.1 of Bryobacteraceae bacterium. NCBI lineage: Bacteria > Pseudomonadati > Acidobacteriota > Terriglobia > Bryobacterales > Bryobacteraceae > Bryobacteraceae bacterium. The sequence continues at coordinate 181,563 of BPGE01000001.1, read as the reverse complement.
TCTTGCCCCTGGCGACGTAGGAATCCTCCCACAGGAAAGCGGTCACCACGCCCAGAACGAGGCCCAGGAAGGCCGGCCCGAGAATCCACGCCCGGTGACGGCGGGCGATGTCAATGTAGTCTTCGAAGTCGAGTGCGCGCCGGGGGACGGAAATGGGCTGCTCGGGAACCGGCTGGAAGGTTGTGGCAGGCATGGCAGGCATGGCCGTGATTCTCCCGGGCTAAGGAACGAAGATGTGGTCCCCATCCTGCAGGAAGATGTTCTGCTCGAGCTTCTTCCCCTTGATGACTTCGTTGTAGTTGAACTTGATCCGCTCCGTGCCGCGCATGATCACGATCTTGTTCTTTTTCGCCCACTGTCCCAGGCCAGCGGTGCTGAGGGCCTGCAGGATGGTGGTCGGCGTGACCAGGGGCACGGGACCGGAGCGGAGCACATTGCCGGAAATGTAGTAGCGCTTGCTGCGGACGCTGGCGACGGAAACGATCACTTCGGGCCGGGTGAGAAACTTGCTGAGGGCTTCGGCGATTCTCACGCCCAGCATTTCCGGCGTGAGCCCGACCGCTTCGATTTCGCCCGCAAGGGGCAGCGTGATCCGGCCATCCGGCCGAACCACAACGTTGCCGCTGAGTTCCGCCTCGCGCCAGACCCGGATGTTCAGAACATCTTCGACGCCAATCTTGTACGTTTTCGGATCCACCGGCGCGGGAGCCTCGACGGAAGCCTCGGCCGACGCCTGCTGGCGAGGAGCTTCCGGTCCTGGCGGAGGCGCGGGAGCAACGGGCGGCTGTGCTGCGGCTGCCAGGCAGGAGCACAGCAGGGCAGCCAGCACGGGGGTCAGATTGCGGCTGCGAAATATCGGCATCATGGGCGCTTCCTCCAGAGATGCTCCGGGCGGGAAATCCGGCATGGTTCAGACCCGGCAAGCTCAGAGGATAAGCCGAGCCCCATAATCAGATTCCCAGTCACCGGCATTTTTATTCTACAGGATGGAGACTTCGCGCCATCGGCCATTTGGGACGGCTTTCGCCCATGCCTTCCGTTCCATTGTGCGAGCCCGGAGTGGACCGGGGTTCTGGAACGAAAGTTCCAGCGGCGCATCCAATCGAGGCGTATGGCGTATTTTCTGCTGAAAACGGACCCTGCGGAATACTCGGTCAGCGATCTGGAGAGGGAGCGGCGCACGGTATGGGACGGCGTGACCAACGCCCAGGCCGTGGGCTTCATCCGGAAGATGAAGGCAGGCGACCGGGCGTTCATCTACCATAGCGGCGGCGAATCGGCCATTCTGGGACTGGCGCGGATTGTCTCCGCGCCGCGCCCGGATCCCTCGAGCCCGAAGTCCTGGGTGGTGGATGTCGAATTCGAGCGCCGCATCGAGCCGCCCGTCACGCTGCGGGAGATCAAGGCTGACGGACGCTTCAGCGGCTGGGCGCTGGTCCGGCAGGGGCGGCTGTCCACGATGGACGTGCCGGAGGAATTCCTGGCCTGGATGCGGCAGCGCTATCCTTCGTTGAAGTTGTAACCGGCGGCGCGGAGCATCCGGTAGACGCGGGAGACCGGCAGACCGACGACGTTGAAATAGCAGCCTTCGATCTTTTCGGCGAACCTCGAGGCCAGCCCCTGGATCGCGTAGCCGCCCGCCTTGTCGAGAGGCTCGCCGGACCGGGCGTAGGCGGCGATCTCTTCCTCGCGCAGCGGAATGAACCAGACGCGCGTGGATTCAACGGCGGTCCAGGAACGGCCTTCGTGCCGGAGGCAGACGCCGGTCAGCACGAAGTGATCGCGTCCGTGGAGCAGGCGCAGCATCCGCTCGGCCTCCTCCGGGGCATGCGGCTTCTCCAGGATCTCGCCATCCACCACGACCGTGGTGTCGGCGGCCAGCACGAACTCGCCGCCGCGCGCCTCGACGGCCTCGGCCTTCTCGCGGGCGAGCCGGACGACATACCCTTCAGGAGATTCGCCGGGGAGCGGTTTCTCCTCGATCCGCGCGGGGCGGACCTCGCAGGCGATGCCGGCGTTGGCAAGCAGCTCGCGGCGGCGCGGAGATTGCGAGGCGAGAACGATCATCGGATAAGGAGGGTATCACGCGGAGCGCGGGCCGTGCCTCGCAGGGAGCGCATGATACAATTGCTCGGGATCGGACGATGGAACGCGCGGGGCGTCTGCTGGGGGCATTACAGGCAGCCCGCCGCTGCCTGACACCGGAAGAGCTGGCGCTGGCCGCCTGGCCGGCGGCTGTTGGGAAAAAGGCGGCGCGGCATACGAAAGCCGTTGCGCTGGACGGCAGCCGGCTGGTGGTCGAGGTGGGCGATGAGCTCTGGCGGCGCAATCTGGAACTGCTGAGTGGACAGATCCTTGCCAATCTGCAATCGATGCTCGGCCCCTCCGCCCCCCGCTGGATCGAATACCGCCTCGCCGTGCCGCGCCGCCCGGTGCGCAGCGAAGCGCCCGAGGCGGAGTTCCGCCTGCGTCTGCAGGGGGACGACGAGGCTGACCGGATCGAGGATCCCGTGCTGCGGCGCATCTATCTCCGATCAAAGCGAAAGGCCCTGGCGTCGTGAAGATCACTGAACAGGAAGTCCGCCATGTGGCGGCGCTGGCGCATCTGGAGTTGTCCGGCGAAGAGCTGCACCGCATGACCCGCGAGCTGGATGAAATCCTCGCTCACATGGACAAGCTGCGGGAGCTGGACACGGACTCTGTGGAACCCATGGCCCAGGTGCTGTTCCCGGGCGCGGAGAACAGCACTCTGCGCGAGGACGAGCCGCGCGAACCGCTGGCGCACGAGGACGCAATGGCCAATGCGCCGGCGGCGGGCGCCGGGCATTTCAAGGTTCCGCGCGTGATCGAGCGCTGAGGCGGACAGGATGGAAATCGGAAAGCTGACGATCGCAGACGTGCAGGACGCCCTCCGCGCGCGGCGCATCAGCGCGCGCGAGCTGACAGAGGAGGCGCTGCGGACGGCGCGCGAGGAGAACCCGAAGACGAACGCGTATCTGCTGCTGGCCGAAGACCGTGCATTGAGGGCAGCCGATGCCGTGGATGCAGCGCTCGGGCGCGGCGAGGATCCCGGACCGCTGGCAGGCGTGCCGGTAGCGGTCAAGGACAACATCGTGACGCGCGGCGTGCGCACGACTTGCGGCTCCCGGCTGCTGGAGAAGTTTGTGCCGCCTTACGACGCGACGGCGGTGGAGAGGCTGGAGCGCGCCGGCGCCATCGTGCTCGGCAAGACCAACTGCGACGAGTTCGCGATGGGGTCGTCGAACGAGAATTCCGCCTTCGGCCCGGTGCGCAACCCTGTGGCGCCGGACCGCGTGCCCGGAGGCAGCTCGGGCGGCTCGGCGGCAGCGGTGGCGCAGGGCACGGCGGTGGCGGCGCTCGGCTCGGACACCGGGGGCAGCATCCGGCAGCCGGCGAGCTTCTGCGGCGTCGTGGGGCTGAGCCCCACCTACGGGCGCGTGTCGCGCTACGGGCTGGTGGCGTTCGCCTCTTCTCTGGACCGGATCGGGCCGCTGACGCGCACGGTGCGCGATGCGGCGCTGCTTCTGCAGGCCATCGCGGGGCGCGATGAACGGGACTCGACAAGCGCCTCGGCGCCTGTTCCTGATTACACGGCAGCCATGACAGGCGAGGCGCGCGGGCTGCGCATCGGCGTGCCGCGCGAGTTCTTCGAAGGACTGACGCCGGACACGGCGGCGCAGATGGAGAAGGCGCGCGCTCTGCTGGCCTCCCTCGGCTGCGAGCTGCGCGAAATCAGCCTGCCGCATACGCCCTACGCGATTCCCTGCTACTACATCGTCTGCACGGCGGAGGCGAGCTCGAACCTGGCCCGCTACGACGGGGTGCGCTACACGTGGCGCGCGCCGCAGGCGGAGACGCTGGCCGAGATGTACGCGATGACGCGCGGGCAGGGCTTCGGGGCGGAGTGCAAGCGGCGCATCATGCTGGGCACTTACGTGCTGAGCGCCGGCTATTACGACGCGTATTATCTGAAGGCCCAGAAGGTCCGCACGCTGATCACGCGCGATTTCCTGAACGCGTTCGGGCAGGTGGACGCGATCGCCACGCCGGTGAGCCCGTTTCCGGCGTTCCGGCTGGGCGAGAAGCTCGACGACCCGCTGCAGATGTACCTCTCCGACATCTTCACCATCACGGCGTCGCTGGCGGGGTTGCCCGCTCTGAGCGTGCCGTGCGGCCGCACGCCGGACGGGCTGCCCGTGGGGCTGCAACTGATCGGGCCGCATTTCGGAGAGCCCGTTCTGTTCCGCCTGGGCGAGGCGTTCGAGCGCGCCGGAGGCGGCAGCCTCTGAACCGCCGCTGAGGCGTCTCCTACAATGAAGATGAAGCGCCCGCGCGGCCCGGGCCGCGAAGGAAGGCGCATCCGAACGGCTGCTTCGTTCATCTGGGAAAGCTAGAGGAGTTTCACGAACAATGCCATTTACCCTGCCACCGCTTCCGTACGCCTATGACGCGCTCGAGCCCTACATCGACGCGCGGACGATGGAGATCCATCACACCAAGCACCACGGCGCCTACGTCGACAACGTCAACAAGGCGCTGTCCACCGTGCCGGATCTGGCCAACAAGAGCCTGGAAGAGCTGCTGGCCAACAACCTCGCCATCGTGCCCGAGTCCATCCGCACGGCCGTGCGCAACAACGGCGGCGGCCACTGGAACCACTCCCTGTTCTGGGAGATCATGGGGCCGAAGAAGGGCGGAGAGCCCACGGGCCTGCTGGCCAAGGCCATTCAGCGCGTCTTTGGCGACTACAACCAGTTCAAGGAGAAGTTCGCCGCGGCGGCGATGGGCCGTTTCGGCTCCGGCTGGGCGTGGCTCATCATCGGCCAGAGCGGACTGGAGATCGTCTCCACTCCGAACCAGGACAATCCGCTGATGGAGGGCAAGTTCGCCATCATCGGCCTGGACGTGTGGGAGCACGCCTACTACCTCAAGTATCAGAACCGCCGCGCCGAATACATCGCCAACTGGTGGAACGTCGTGAACTGGGAGAAGGCCGAGGAGCGCTTCCGGCTCCAGGAGTACTCGAAGCAGTTCGCCGGCGGCGCCGCATAAAGCCGCCCCGTTCCATGCATAATTGGGTAGAGGCTGGCTCTGCCTGAAATGCACGAGGAATTTCTCCGCCGCGCCATCCGGCTCGCCGTCGAAAACGCCGGGCAGGGGCGCGGCGGTCCTTTTGGAGCGGTCATCGTTCTCGGCGGCGAAATCATCGCCGAGGGCGCGAATCACGTGACGTCCGATCTCGACCCCACGGCGCACGCCGAGGTGGTGGCGATCCGCGCCGCGTGCCGCAGGCTTGGAAGGTTCGATCTGCGGGGCGCGGCGATTTATTCTTCCTGCGAGCCCTGCCCGATGTGCCTGGGAGCGATCTACTGGGCGCGGCTCGGCGCCCTGTATTACGCAGCGGGGCGGGAAGACGCCGCCCGCGCGGGTTTCGACGACAGTTTCCTGTACGAACAGTTCGCGCTGCCGGAGACGCAGCGCGCTTTGCCCACCCGCAGAATCGCGCTGGAGGAGGCGGGCCTGCCATTCGACGCCTGGCTGGCCAGCGCGCACCGTATTCCCTACTGATCCGGAGTTGCCATGCTGGTTGTGACGGCGCACACGCTGGAGGGCTGGAAGATCCAGCGATATCACGGACTGGTGAGCGGCGAGGCCATTCTCGGCGCCAACATCTTCAAGGACTTTTTCGCCGGCATCCGCGACATCGTCGGCGGCCGCAGCGCGGCCTACGAAAACGAGCTGCGCAAGGCCAAACAGCTCGCCCTCGACGAAATGTGCGAGGAAGCCCGCGCAGCGGGAGCCAACGCGGTGATCGGCGTGGATCTCGACTACGAAACGATCACCGGCTCCCACGGCGGCGGCATGCTGATGGTGACGGCATCCGGCACCGCCGTGACCATTGTTCCCGACGGGCAGGATTCGCGCTAATATCGGTGGGAAGCGCTGATGGGCGCGCACCTTGAACTCCAGGAACTGGCCAAGGAGTATCCGGGACACACGGCGCTGGCGGGGGTGTCGCTGGAGATCGGTCAGGGCGAATTCTTCGGCCTGCTGGGCCCTTCCGGATGCGGCAAGACCACGACGCTGAGGCTGATCGCCGGATTCGAGCAGCCGACGCGGGGGCGGATTCTTCTCGAAGGGCGGCGCCTCGACGGGCTGCCGCCTTACCAGCGCAACGTCTCCACCGTCTTTCAGAGCTACGCGCTGTTCCCGCACATGACGGTGCGCGAGAACATCGAATTCGGCCTGCGCTACCGCAACGGGGCCGGGCGGCAGGCGATGGCCGAGTGCATTGAGATGCTGGGGCTGGGCAACAAGCTGCAGCGCTATCCGCGCGAGCTGTCCGGCGGGGAAAAGCAGCGCGTGGCGCTGGCGCGCTCGCTGGTGCTGCGGCCGGCGGTGCTGCTGCTGGACGAACCGCTCTCGGCGCTCGATCCGAACCTCCGCAAGCAGGTGCGCATCGAACTGCGCGCGCTGCAGCGGCGCGTGGGCATCACATTCGTCTTCGTCACGCACGACAAGGAGGAAGCGCTGTCGCTGTCGGACCGGATCGCGCTGCTGCGCAACGGCAGGTGCGAGCAGCTGGGCACGCCGCAGGAACTGTACCTGCACCCGAGAACCCGTTTTGCGGCGCAATTCCTGGGCCCGATGAACTGGATGGAGGGTTTCGGCCTGCGGCCTGAGGCGACGCAGGTGACGCGGACGCCGCCGGACGGCGGCCGAAAGTCAGCGCCCGCCACCGTGCTGGCGTCGCTGTTCCTGGGCAATTGCATCCATGTGGAGGCGGAGCTGGACAACGGCGCGCGGATCGTATCCGAAATGTCGCCGTTCGAGGGCGCGCATCAGCCCGGCGAACGCGTCTTCGTCTCCTGGCGGCCGGACGACGAGATCCGGGTCGCCGAACCATGAACCGGCGGCTCCGAGCGCTGGCGCTCGCGCCCGCGGCTGCACTGCTCATCGCCACGGTTGCCGTCCCTTTCATCGTTCTGGCGGCTTACGCGTTCCAGACCCGCGGGGCATACGGGGGCGTGATGCCGCCGTGGACGCTGGAAAACTGGCAGCGGCTCGCGGATCCGCTCTATTTCGGCATCCTGGCGAGGTCGTTCGCTGTCGCGGCAGCAGCCACGGCGCTCTGCCTGCTGATGGCCTTTCCTCTGGCCCTGGCCATCGTCCGCTCAGGCCGGTGGAAGAACCTGCTGCTTGCGCTGGTGATGGTTCCGTTCTGGACCAGCCTGCTGATCCGCACGTATGCCTGGATGTTCCTTCTGCGCGACACGGGCCTCGTCAACAGCGCCCTGCTGAAGGCGGGCCTCATCAGCGAACCGTTGCCGCTGCTCTACAACTGGGGCGCCGTCGTCCTGGGGCTGGTGTACGCGCATCTGCCGTTCATGGTGCTGCCGCTCTACGCAGCGCTGGAGCGGCAGGAGCCTCATCTGCTGGAGGCGGCTGCGGATCTCGGCGCCCGCGACTGGCAGGCGTTCTGGCGCGTCACGCTGCCGCTGGCCGCGCCCGGCATCCGCGCCGGCGTGCTGCTGGTCTTCATCCCCTGCCTGGGAACGTATCTGATTCCCGACCTGCTGGGCGGCGGGAAGACGATTCTCGCGGGGACGCTGATCCAGAACCAGTTCACGGCGTCGCGCGACTGGCCGTTCGGCTCGGCCGTTTCCCTTGCGCTGATGGCGGCGGTGCTGATCCTGCTCTGGATGGAGGCGCGGCGGAGAGAGGAGCCGCTGCTGTGACCCGCGTCATCGCGTTCAGCGCCGTCCTGCTGTATGTGTTTCTCCATGCGCCGCTGCTGGTGCTGGCCGTGTTCAGCTTCAACGAAGGCCGGTTCACGGTCTGGGAAGGATTTTCGTTCCGCTGGTACGCGGAAGCGTGGCGCGACGCGAGGCTGGTGGAGGCGGCGGCCAACAGCCTGTGGATCGCTGCGGCGGCCACGCTGCTGGCGACCGCCGCAGGCACCCTGTGCGCCTACGGACTGTGGAAACGCGAATCCAGGCTGCTGATGACGGCGCTGTCGATTTCTCTGGTGACCCCGGAGATTGTCACGGGCATCGCGCTGCTCGCGCTGTTCCAGTGGCTGTTCCGTTATGCAGGCCTGCAGCTGGGGCTGCACACGGTGATCCTCGCCCATGTGAGCTTCTGCCTTGCGTTCGTCGTTCTGGTCGTGCTGGCGCGTCTGCGGACGATGGATGCCTCGCTGGAAGAGGCCGCCATGGATCTGGGCGCGCGCGAGTGGGAGGCGTTCCTGCGCGTGACGCTGCCGAACCTTCTGCCAGCGGTGCTGTCGGCGGCTCTGCTCGCTTTCACGATTTCGTTTGATGACTACGTCATCACTTCGCTGGTGGCGGGCGTCGACACGGAGACCCTGCCCATGGTGCTGTACGCGATGGCGCGGCGGGGCGGCTCGCCCGTCGTGAACGCCATTTCGACGGTGGTGGTCGTGCTGCTGGGCGCCGGCATTCTTCTTGCGGAAGGACTCAGAAAGAAGACATGAGGAGGCGCGCGCTGCTCTTTTTCCCGGCGCTCAGCGGCCTGGCCGGCTGCCTGCGGCCGGCGCGGCAGCGGCTGAACGTGTTCCAGTGGTCGAACTACATCGCGCCGGAAACGCTGCCGCGGTTCGAGCGCGAAACGGGCATCCGGGTGCGGCTGGCCACCTACGAATCCAACGAAGAGATGCTGGCGCGCGTCTTCAGCGGCAACTCCGGCTGGGACGTTGCGTTTCCGTCGAATTACTTCATCGGACCGATGCGCGAGCTCGGACTGCTGGCGCCTCTGGAACACGCCCGGCTGAGGCGTCTGGGCGATCTGGATCCGCGCTTCTCCCGGCCCTCTTGGGATCCGGGCCTCGAGTTCTGCGTGCCGCTCTACTGGGGCTCGAGCGGCATTCTGGCCAATCCTCAGTCAGGCCCCGTGCCGCAGAGATACGCCGACCTGTGGGAGCTGCGCTATGCAAGGCGCATCACGATGCTCGATGATCCGGCGGAGGTCTACGGGGCGGCGCTGAAGAAGCTGGGCCTTCCGCTGAACGCGCACGCGCCCGGAGAACTGCGGGAGGCGCATGCGGAAGCGAGGCGTCAGAAGCCGCTTCTGCGCGCTTACCTCAACGCCGAGGCGCGGGATCTGATGGTGGCCGGCGAACTGGCGGCCTGCCAGACCTGGGCCACGACGGCGCAGCAGGCCATCAGCGCGGCGCCGCATCTGAGGTTCCTCTATCCGGAAGAGGGGTTCGCGCTGTACGCCGATTGCGGCGTAGTGTTGCGGGAATCAAAGCGCAAAGAGCTGGCGCATCTGTTCCTTGACTACCTGCTCCGCGCGGATGCGGCGGCGGAGGTCGCTTCGGCGACGTTCACGGCGACAGCGGTCCGCACGGCGCGTGAACGGCTCCCGGAAGAAGTTCTGAGGATGGAGACGCTGTTCCCGCCGGATGATGTCATGGCGCGGGGAGAATGGTTCGAGCCGCTGCCGCCCGGAGCGCAGAGGCTCCGCGACAGGCTGTGGACGGAACTGAAGTCTTCGTAGTCCGTTGGACAGGGGCATCCGCGGACCGGTAAACTTGTGGATCGTCTGCGCTGCGACTGTCATGAGCCCGGAGAGTCTTGAACAGGCCCCGATCCGGTACAGCCATATCACGCCGGCAGGCTCCTGGCTGGTCCGCCGGATCTGCGCCGTGATTCTGTCTGCCTGGCTGGGCGGGATCCTGCTCGTTTCGCTGAGCGCTCCGGCTGTCTTCTCGGCAGGCGAGGTCGTTCTGAGGCATCCGCTGCCCGCGCATGCCGGGATCATCAAAGCGGCGGGAAAAGACGCTGTGTCGGATCTGCTGCGGTATCACGCGGGCGAGGCCAACAACCAGGTGTTCGCGCTGTGGGGAACGATGCAGCTGCTGTATGGAGCGGCATCCCTGCTCCTGCTGCTGTTTTTCAGCGATGTCGGCAGGTGGCGGCTGATTCTGGCCGCCTCGATGCTGGTGCTGGCCCTGTTCCAGAAGCTTTATCTGATCCCCGCCATCGCGGACGCCTCCCGGCGTTACCGTGCGGGCGAGGTGGCGGACATGGGGCGGAGGTTCCGGCTTCTGCACGGCTCCTTCGCCACGTTCGAGGTGGTTCTAGCCCTTCTCGGACTGGCGCTTCTTGTGCTGCTTCTTCGGAGCAGCGGGCGTGGAAGCCGGAGGCGCGCCAGCGCCTGATTCCGGAGCGACGAGCTCGATGTGATCGATGACGCCGATGACGGCCGCATCGATCGGCGCCTGCTTGTGGCCGACGGCGGTGAAGGCCGCGTAACCGTCGGTGGTGACGAGAACCCGGTCGTGAATGCCTGCGTCCACGCTGTCCAGGGCCACCATCGGCGCTCCCCGGTCGGTCCCGTCGAGATTCAGCGGCTGAACAAGCAGGATTTTGCGCCCTTCATGGGTCGGGTGCTTCTGCGTGGCAGTGAGATCGCCGATGACGCGCGCGATCAGCATTGGGCCTCCCGCTTCTTGCCGAGATGGAGTTCGTCCACGATGCCGACGATGGTGGCGTCGCTGGCCACTTCTCCCGGAAGGAAGGGGAATGACGCTTCCCTGCCCCGCACCCAGTAGATGATTTCTCCCGCGCCGGCGCCGGTCGAATCCGTACAGATCAGGGGTTTCCCGTGGGGCGTCAGATCCGGCCGGACCGGCTGCACGATGAGCAGGCGCTGGCCCTCGAGCCCGGGGTTTTTCACGCTGGCCCAGACGCGGCCGATCACTTTGCCCAACTGCACGGCCGCCCGCCTTCCTAGACCGCCTCGTCGAGCGAGACGCCGTCGACGATGCCGACAATGACGCAGTCGACGGGCTTGTCCTTGCAGCCTTCCGCCATGCGGGCGCTGCTGCCCGCCACGGTGATGACGAGCTCGCGGAATCCGGCGCTGACGGTATCGACCGCGACGAGATAGCCCGACTCCTCCTTCCCGTCGGGGGTGACGGGCTTCACGAGGAGAAGCTTGTGGCCTTCCAGCCGCGGGTCTTTCCGCGTGGCGACGACCGTGCCAACGACGCGCCCGAGCGTCATGATGAGGGATCCGCCCCCGGCTTACTTGGAAGACTTGCCGATGGGCAGCACGTCTTCCAGGCTCGGATGCGGGCGCGGGATGACGTGGACGGCCACAAGCTCGCCCACGCGCCGCGCCGCGGCAGCGCCGGCGTCCGTCGCGGCCCGGACGGCAGCCACGTCGCCGCGCACAAGGGCGGTGACATAGCCCGAGCCGATCTTCTCCCAGCCGACCAGCGTCACCTTGGCGGCTTTCACCATCGCGTCGGCGGCCTCGATCATGGCCACCAGACCGCGCGTCTCAACCATTCCCAACGCTTCACCCATGGGCAATTCCTCTCTGCTCGTCCCGGTCCGGCGCCTGGCGCGCCCGGACGCAAACTGGCCGCGCAGCCGTTGAGCAGCCGCGCGTGTTCTGATTTTACCCATCTTCGGCCCGCCGGTGCAGGGGAAGCGGCGGCTGACAGGGAGAAGCCGGTCCGATGTCCGCTTTCTGCGCCAAACGACCAACGGGCGCACTCCCGTATGGGTGAGAATGGGAGTCGGTAGGCTGACAGAGGCCGTGATTACCAGACTTGAAGCGCTGAATTTCCGTTGCCTCCGATACGTCTCTTGTGAGATGGGGCGGCTGCAGGTGCTGGTAGGGGCGAACGGAAGCGGCAAGACAACCTTTCTGGACGCCTTGGCGTTCATCTCGGATCTGCTTGGCGATGGCTTTGAGAAGGCCATCGCATCCAGGACAAGCAATCCGCTGGATTTGCTTTGGGGCAGAACACCCGGATCATTCGAACTTGCCATCGAGGCCGAGATCCCCCCGAAAGTGCGGCCTGCGCGAAATGGGGATCAATACCACTTCGTGCGGTACGAGCTGAAAATCGTGGTCGAATCTCCCACAAGCGAGCCACGGATTGAGGAAGAAACGGCATTGCTACTCCCTGCGGCGCCCAAGCCGGTTCGGGAAGATGTACAGCTCGGGCTGTTTCCCAGGCGTCTGACTCCTCCTTCGACGCTTTTCCGCAAAGCGTCTGGCAGAGCGAAGACGGTCTTCTCCAAGACCCCCGGCGGGAACGACAACTATTATTCAGAGACCGGCAGGTCCGGAGGGCGCGGATGGTTTCCATCGATCCGGTTAGGACCGAAGCGATCCGCTTTCCTGAATCTCCTGGAGGATCCTGAGCGGTTTCCTGCCACAGGCTGGCTGCGGGAACACTTGCGGGCAGGTCTGCAAAGAGTCACTCTCAATAGCCTGGCGATACGGCGTCCGAGCCCGCCTGGCAGTGGTATCCGGTTTCGCCCCGATGGTTCTAACTTGCCGTGGGTGGTGAAATCGCTCAAAGAGAGCTATCCGTCCCGGTTTCAGAACTGGGTCGAGCATGTGAGGACGGCCATCGGAGACCTTGAGGATATCCGGGTCGTCGTGCGAGAGGAGGATCGTCACGCTTATCTTGTGGCGCGATACCAGGGAGGACTGGAAGTTCCGTCCTGGATGATATCCGATGGAACTTTGCGCCTCCTCGCTCTCACGATTCTTGCTTATTTGCCAGGCACCGAGGATCTGTTCCTGATCGAAGAACCTGAAAACGGCATTCATCCCACGGCGATGCAGACCATTTACCAGTCTCTCGGGTCTGTCTACGATGGACAAGTGTTGATCGCGACGCATTCGCCTGTGGTTCTGGCCGTGTCCAGACCAACTGAGCTTCTTTGCTTCGCCAAGAACGAGGATGGAGCCACCGACATCATCCGCGGCCACTCACATCCGGCTCTCCGGGACTGGAAGGAAGGCATAAATCTCTCGAACCTGTTTGCCTCGGGGATCCTGTAATGACTTCGGAACAGAGGCTGGATCTCATCGTTCTTGCCGCGGACAAGGATGCAACTGAGGCGCTTGACGGGATCCTGCAAACTCTCCCCTCGAAGGGCGAAATGAGACGAATCCGGTACGAAATCAAGCCGGCTCTGATGCACGATGGCGAGGCGCGGCGCTATGCCCATGAGCTGCTTCGCCCGTACCTACGGCAAGCAAGGTTTGCTCTGGTGGTTTTTGACCGGGAAGGGTGCGGGGCGGAAGGGCTGAGGCGCGAGGAAATCGAACAGGAAGTGCTCAACAGGTTGGAGGAGATTGGGTGGCAGAAGCGCGCTGAGGCTATAGTCATCGATCCTGAGTTGGAGGTGTGGGTCTGGAGTCAATCACCGAAGGTGGACGAGGTATTAGGTTGGGCAGGAACTCTGCCTGCGCTAAGAAAGGCACTGGAAGATAAGGGATGGCTCAGCGAAGGAGGAGTCAAGCCAACCCGGCCCCGTGAAGCCATGAAGTGGGCTTTGTTGCAATCGAAGACCCCCTGGTCTGCATCTCTTTTCAGCCGTCTTGCACGGCAGGTTTCCTATCGACGCTGCACGGATCCGGCGTTCGTGAAGCTGCTTGCCACTCTCCGCACCTGGTTTCCGCCCTAAGGCGGATGGGGTGTTTGCTACACTCGTGGCGAGAGGAGCTTCACGACGCATGAAAAACTGGATTCTGTTCGGAGTCTCTTTCGCCCTCGCGGCGGCCCTGACCGTTGGCGCGCAGCCCAAGCAGCGGGCCAGCCCGCATGAAACCATGTCGGCCACTATCGGCGGCAAGAAGATCACCATCGAGTACGGCCGTCCCTATGTGAAAGGCCGCAACGTCTGGGCCGAGCCGCTGGCGCCGTTCGGCAAGATCTGGCGCACGGGCGCGGACGAGGCGACCAAGCTGACCACCGAGGCTGACCTGATGATCGGCTCCCTTCACGTGCCGAAGGGCTCGTACTCGCTGTTCACCATTCCCGGCGAGAAGGAATGGACGCTGATCGTGAACAAGGAAGCCGATCAGTGGGGCGCCTACAAGTACGACCAGAGCAAGGATCTGGGCCGGGTCAAGATGACCGCACGCAAACTGTCCACGCCGGTGGAGCAGCTCACCATTTCCATTGAGTCCACGGGCGGCAACCGCGGCACGCTGAAGATCGCCTGGTCCGACCTGGAGGCATCCATCCCTGTGATGGCGCACTAAGTCAAGATCTGCGAACATCCCGGCGCCGGCTCTCCGCTGGCGCTCTTTTTTTGTCTGTGAACACACGAGCCGAACGGTGACCGATCTTTAACCTAACAGTTTCAGATTCGTCATTCTTTTTTCATCGTCGGCTGCTTCCCTAAGAGAGGGTGGTCTGGAAGCAGTCTGTCATGAAACATCTCCTCGTCTTCTGCTGTTCTTTCTCCTGCCTTTGCGTCCTCGCCGCACAAGACACGCCGAAGGGCGCGATTGCGGGCGACGTGATCGACGGAACGAACGGGCAGCCGATCCCCAAAGCCACCATCGTGGTGGCCACTCAGCCGCCGCTTCGCCTGCAGTCCGATGAATACGGAAAGTATCGGATTGAACTGCCCGCAGGACGCTACCGGATCCTGGTCTCGGCAGAGAAGTACCTGGACGCCGTGATCGAAACGATTGAAGTGAAGCCGGGAGAAACAGCGGATGGCACAGTCGTGCTGGCAACAAAATCCCAGGTGACCAAGGTTGACGTTCAGGAAACGGTCACTCCGGTTGCCGCCACGGCAGAGGCGATGCTGGTCGAGCGGAAGCTGGCCGCGACGGTGACAGACGGCCTGTCGGCCGAGGAGATCCGGCAGACCGTGGCATCGGACGCCGCCGGAGCGTTGCAGAAGGTGACGGGCGTCTCGGTGGTCGAGTCCGGTTATGTGTACGTCCGCGGACTGGGGGAGCGCTACAGCTCAACGATGCTGAACAACTCCCTGATTCCGACGACGGAACCCGAGAAGCGCGTCGTTCCCCTGGATCTGTTTCCCGCAGCGCTGATTGAAAGCATCCGCGTCGTGAAGAGTTACACGCCTGATCTGCCCGGAGAGTTCTCCGCTGGCGTCGTGCAGCTGACGACCGTCGATTTCCCCGCGCAGCCGGTTCTGAAGGTCTCGATGAGCACCGGCTACAACACCGCCACGACGCGGAAACGCTTCATGACTTATCCGGGAGGCAGGCTGGACGCTCTGGGCGCAGATGACGGCACGCGCGCGCTGCCTTCCGCTGTGCCTGCCGATCAGCGCATCATCCCCGGAAGGTTCACCCCGGCGCAGTTGCAGGAGATCGGCCGTTCGTTCGCCAACAACTGGGAACCGCTGTTCGTAGACCAGATGCGGCCCCAGCAGAGCTACTCGGTGGTGGGCGGCAACACGTTCAAGCGCGTGGGCATCGTGGGCGCGCTGACCTTCTCCAACCGCCCCCAAAACCAGTTTGAATTGCAGCGCTACATCCGCATGGGCGGCGGCAAGCCGTTGATCTTCACCAATTACGAAGACTTCAACTCGGGCAACGAGGCCATCCGCCTCGGCGGCGTGCTCAACGTAGCGTTCAAGTTGTCGGCCAACAACAAGGTTGTGGTGCGCAACACGCTGACGCGCGATACGGACAAGGAGGCCCGCGAATTCCGCGGCTACGATGGCTCCAATGACAGCACGCTGTGGTCCCAGCGGCTGCGCTGGGTCGAGCGGTCCCTGCTCTCCACGAGCATTGAGGGCACTCACGCGCTTGTCGATCACGGCAACTGGAATTTCCGCTGGCAGTTCACCACGGCGGAATCGCGCCGCGACGAGCCGGACATGCGCGAAGTCATCCGCGGCCAGCTGGAAGACGGGCGTTGGAGCTTCGCCGCGCTCTCCAGCTCGGGCATGCGGTTCTCCAATGGACTTCAAGAGCGGCTGTATGAACCTCAGGGCGAGATTTCAAAGCCTTTCTACAAGGGCTGGCTCACGGGAGCGTTCTCGGTGGGCTTCCGCGGCACGTTCCGCGACAGGACGTTCCAGGCCCGGCGATTCCGCTTCATCCCGATCCGGTCCACGACCCTGAATCTGTTCGCCCCGTCGAATGAACTGTTCGCGCCGTCCAATATCCGCCCGGATGGGTTCCAGATCATCGAATTCACGCGCGCCACGGACCGCTACGAAGCCACCATGGACATTTACGCAGGCTACGTGATGGCCGACCTGAATCTGGGTCCGCGCTGGCGCGTCACGGGCGGAGTCCGCGTGGAGGACGCCGACATCACGGTGACGACTCTGGATCCCCTGATCCCGAACGCCCGGCCGCAAATCGCCTCGCTCATCAACCGCGACCCCATGCCCGGCGTGAACGTGACCTACATGATCACGCCGCGCCAGAACCTGCGCGCGGGCTTTTCGAAAACGGTTTCCCGCCCTGATTTCCGCGAGCTTTCCCCGTTCGACTTCAACAACGTGTACGGCGGCTTCGTCACGCAGGGCAACCCGAACCTCGTGCGCGCCCAGGTGCAGAACACGGATTTCCGCTGGGAATGGTTCCCCGGCGGCAACCGCCTGCTGGCAGCCAGCTTCTTCCACAAGGATTTCAACAACCCGATCGAAGTCACGATCCTGCCCGCCAACGACCTCCGGCAGACTTTCGTCAACGCCGCCGGCGCGCGGAACATCGGCTTCGAAATCGAAGGACGGACGACGCTTTCCGTGCTGACCCCGCGGCTGCGGGAGCTCTTCGTCGGGGGTAATTACACGTTTGTGGATTCCCAGATCCGCATCCGGCCTCAAGACTCCATCCTCCTGACGAACCCGAACCGGCCGCTCATCGGCACTTCCAGGCACATCTTCAATGTGCTGGCGGAGTGGAAAAAACCCCGGTGGCGCTCGGAAAGCCGTTTCGACTTTAACTTTGTTGGGCGCCGAATTTCCGACGTCGGTACTTTCGGAGTTCCTGACATTTATCAGGAGCCGCTGACCATGCTGGATTTCAGCTACCGTTTTTACCTTGTTGAAACCGGAAAGTACTCGATCCGATTCACAGGGGAAAACCTTGCGGACAACCATTACCACTGGACGCAGGGTGAGTTCACGCAGCGTAGTTTCAGGCTGGGCCGCACGTTTACGGTGGGCCTGGCAGTGAACATCTTCTGAGCCATGCGCCGGCAGGGGCCGGCGTCAAACCAAGCTGAGGAAGGAGCGACATGAGAGGTATTGCGCCACTGACGGCAGTTCTCGTAACTGCTTTGTCATCTGTTTCTTACGCTGGGGAGCCGATTCGTGCGGCCAGCCCTGATCTGGTCGAGAGGGCTGCCGGTCTGACCTCCTACGAGACCGGCATCGCCGCCTGGATGTGGACGGACAAGGTCTGGTACGGCTTCACCGAGAAGTTGACCCTGAAGTGGACCGTCAAGACTTACGGCGAATGGTATCCGTTCACCCTGGTGGCTTATCTCCAGAACAATCAGACTGGAGCCAAGACGTATTTCCCGCAGAATACTGCCGAAGCGACAGATATTTTAGGCAATCCTGTCGGTCAGTTCCAACCGGTTCTGGTGGGTGAGACCGAGAGACAGACCCTGCTGGGCGACGGCGGGCTTCTGGGCGGAGCGCTGGATGTTCCAGATCAGCCCGGAATGTACACGCTGGTGATGGAATTGCGCGATTCCAACGGGCTCCGGGTGCTGAAAACGCTGTACGCGAAGTTTGCGGTCGTTTCCGGCATCGAGGACATCACCGGCAACATCGAGTCGGACCGCCGTCTGACCAATGACAAGCTTTACCGGATCAATGGCGTCGTGTTCGTCCGCAACGGCGCGACGCTGACGATCGATCCCGGCACGGTGATCATCGGCCAGCCGGGCAGCGAGCCGCCGTCCGTGCTTGTCGTCACAAGGAACGGCAAGATCCGCGCAGAAGGCACCCGTAGCCGGCCAATCATCATGACTTCAGCGCGGCCGCTTGGCGAGCGCCAGCGGGGCGACTGGGGCGGGCTGATCCTGCTTGGGAAAGCGCCTGTCAATGTAAGCGGCGGAGAATTTGCCATCGAAGGCCTGCCTGCCTCCGAGGACAGCAAGTACGGCGGCAATGATCCCACGCATGATTGCGGCTCTCTCCGCTACGTTCGCGTGGAATACGCCGGCTCCATCTTCGCACCGAACAACGAAGCCAACTCCTTCACCTGGGGCGGTTGCGGCACGAAGACGGTGGCTGAGTATCTCCAGGCGTCCTACGGCCTGGATGATTCTTTCGAATGGTTCGGCGGCACGATGAACGCCAGATACCTGGTGGGCGGCCTGGGAGCCGACGACTTTCTGGATTTCCAGCTGGGCTTCACCGGCAAGGTCCAGTTTGGGTTCTTCTATCAGGACGCAGACAACCCCGGCAACCGCGGCATCGAGGGCGACAACAGCGAGTACGCCCAGGACGCCACGCCGCTGTCGAAGCCGATGATTTACAACACCACGTTCATCGGCTCTGGCGTGCAGGGCTTCGACGAGTCCAACTCTCCGGGTTTGTACCTGCGGCGGGGCTCCGGCGGCATTGTGAACAACACGATTGTCACGCGGTTCTTAAGCACCGGCCTGCACATCGATGGCTCGGCGACCGAGGCCCAGATCGACAACGGCAACCTGACGATGAACGGCATTCTGCTGTGGAACAACAACATTCAGAACAACTCTCCGGCCACCATTGAAGGCCAGGTCCGCAGCGGCGCGTCCACCCAGTTCGCTCAGGGACAGCGCGGCCAGGGACGGCAGTTCATGGTCGCGGATCCGAAGCTGCGCCGGCCGTTCGAAGTGAACGATCCCGATTTCCGCCCGATGCCGGATTCGGTGGTCTTCCGCGCCAACTGGATCCAGCCGCCCGACGACGGCTTCTTCGACCAGTCGGCCCGGTTCATCGGCGCCGCTGGCGAGCACAAGTGGTGGGAGGAGTGGACCAACTTCGTCACCGACAAGGCGATCAAGCCGTAAGGGCCTTCAATCCCATCCGCTCAGTGCGCCGGTTCCCGCCCGGGCGGGAACCGGCGCTTGTCTTTTTCAGGGCAGGTTCGATATCGTTCCCTCCGAGGAGCACAACTGCTATGCCAGACCTGACAAGAAGAGACATGCTGGCAGCTACGGCTGCGCTGGGCATTCCCGGGGCGCGCGCCGCCTCCGACGGAAAGCTGCGCGCCGGGCTGGTCGGCTGCGGCGGGCGCGGCACGCAGGCGGTCACGGACCTGCTGGTGGGAAACGAGAATGTCGAGCTGGTGGCGATGGCCGATGTCTTCGAGGACAAACTGGAAGGCTCGCTGCGCAGCCTGCGGGAGGGCCGCGGCCTCAAGCGGTACGAGAACATCCCGGTGCCGCGCGGCGGGCGGACGAAAGTGATGACGATGGAAGACCTGATGAAGGATGTCCCGGCCCGCATCCAGGTGCCGCCGGAGAATCACTTTGTCGGGTTTGACGCCTACAGGAAAGTGATCGATTCGGGCGTCGACATCGTCATGCTGTGCACGCCGCCCGGCTACCGGCCCATGCACTTCGAGGCCGCCATCGCCGCCGGCAAGCATGTGTTTACCGAAAAGCCCGTGGCCACGGATCCGGTCGGCTGCCGGCGCTTCATGGCGGCGGCGAAGCTCTCCGAACAGAAGAAGCTGACCGTCGTGAGCGGCGCGCAGCGGCACGCCCAGCGCGAGTACATTGAAACGGTCGACCGCATCAAGAACGGCGCCATCGGCGAAATCCGGGCCCTGTACTCGCACTATCTTTCTGGCCCCGTCTTCCACGTGAAAGCGCGCGACCCGAAGTGGTCCGACTTCGAGTGGCAGCACCGCAACTGGTACAGCTTCGTCTGGATCTGCGGCGACCAGATTGTCGAGCAGCACTATCACAACATCGACTTCATCAACTGGGTGATGGGCACCCACCCGGTGAAAGTCGTCGCCAGCGGCGGCATCTCCTGGCGCAAGGGCGACGACCTGTACGGCAACATCTACGACCACATGGCGTCGGACTTCGAGTATCCGGGCGGAATCCGGTACTCCTCGCATTGCCGCCAGTATCCGCAGGGCTGCACCCGCGATGTCAGCGACCTGATCGTCGGCACGAAGGGCGTCAGCAACGGGCTGGATCTTGCCTCCGGCAAGGGCATCAACCCTTACGTCCAGGAGCATATCCACCTGATCAATTCCATCCGCGGCACCGGCCCGTATTTCAACGAGGCGATGATGGTGGCGGAGGCCACGATGACCGCGATCATGGGCCGTGAATCGGCCTACTCGGGCATCGAGGTCACGTGGGACATGATCATGAACTCGCAGCTCGACCTCATGCCGAAGGCGTTCGACTACAAGCTGCAGCTCGAGCCGCCGCCGCTGCCCGAACCGGGCAAGTACAAGTTCATCTGAATCTGTTTCTCCTGAGCCTGCCCCCGCGCTGCCGCGGCAGTGCGGGGGCATTTTTCCTGCGAAAGGACGGGCTCCGGCAGGATTATCCGGCGAACTGCCAGCCCTTGCGGAAGACGGGTTTCAGGTACTGGTTGGCTTCCCTGTTGTTCGTGAACTCCATGCGGCGCGCATCCCAAAGAAGCTTTCCCTCGAAACGCATGGCGATGACACCCAGCAGCATCCAGGAGACAAAAGGAGCAGCCACATTGAAGTTCGAGCAGGCGGGCTCGCCGCCTTTGCAGGCGCGGATCCAGTCGCGGTAGTGGCCGGGCGAGCGCGTCAGAAGCGGCGGCGGGAAGCGGTAGTCTTTCATCCGCGCGGCAGGCACGAGGCGCGTGTTCTCGCCGTAGCAGCCCGTGGTGAGCATGCCTTTGCTGCCGATGAAAAGGCTGCCATTGATGTCGGAGTCGCCAAGCTGCTCGCCCTCGGGAACACCTTCGAATTTCGGCATTTCCTTGAGGCTGTCGTACCAGGTCAGCGTCAGAGGCGGCATGTTGCCGCGCGCGGGAAACTCGAAGCGGATGACGGTCCTGTGCGGGAACGTGTATTTGCCGGCGCCCTCTTTCTTCACGCACTCGACGCTGGCAGGCCACGCCTCGCTCAGGCGCAGCGCCATGTTCGGCGTGCCAAGGATGTGGCATGCCATGTCGCCGATGGCGCCGCAGCCGAAGTCGGGAAAGCCCCGCCAGTGGTGCGGACAGTACGCCGGGCTGTAGGGACGCGGCGGAGCGCACCCGAGCCACGCTTCCCAGTCGAGCCATTCCGGCACGGGCGCCTCTTTGGGTTCCACGCTCGGGTCCTGCGGCCAGTAGCGGCCCGGACGGTCGGTCCACGCATGGACTTCCCGCACTTCGCCGATGTCGCCCGCCCACACGATTTCGCAGGCCTGCCGCGCGCCTTCATTCGAATAGCCCTGATTGCCCATCTGCGTGGCGACCCGGTATTTCTGCGCGGCCTTCAGCAGCTCCTGCGCCTCCCAGACCGTGCGCACCAGCGGCTTCTGGCAGTAAACATGCTTGCCGCGCACGATGGCCCACATGGCGGCCGTGCCGTGCATATGGTCGGGGCAGGAGACCAGGACGGCGTCGATGTTCTTCCCTTCTTTGTCGAACATCCGGCGGAAGTCTTTGTATTTGGGAACATCCGGAAACTGCTTGTAGGTCCGCTCGGCGCGCCTGTCGTCCGGGTCCGCCATCGCCACGATGTTTTCCGTGGCAGCGCAGTTCATGATGTCGGAGTAGCCCTTGCCGCCCGCGCCGATGGCGGCGATGTTGAGCTTCTCGTTCGGGCTCTTGTAGCCCGCCAGCGTCAGCGAGGGCACGCTGCCATAGCCGGCGCCGGGCAAGGCGCCCGCCAGCAGCGCACCAAAGAAGACGTGTCTGCGCGAAGGTCCATCCTGCTTCATCTGAGTGCTCCGCTTGGTCGAGTCGCTTCCATCCTATCGGAAGCGCCCGGCAGGCGCAGCGCAGTTCAGCTGTTCAGAGCAGCGGTGAAGGCGCGCACGCGTTCCGCGATCTGATCCCGGATGCGTCGGAAGGCGGACAGCCGCGTCTCTTCATCGCCTTCCACGGCGGCGGGATCTTCGAAGCTCCAGTGGATGCGCTCCGCAACGCCAGGAAAAACCGGGCATGTTTCGGCGGCGTTGTCGCAGACCGTGATGACATAGCGGAACTCTGTGCCGCGGAACTCATCCAGATGTTTCGAGCGGTGGCCGCTGATGTCGATGCCCAGTTCGCGCATGACGGCGATGGCTTCCGGGCGCACCAGACTCGGCTTCGAGCCGGCGCTGCAGATCTCGAAGCGGCCACCGAGCGCGGCGCGCAGGAGCCCTTCGGCCATCTGGCTGCGCGCGGAGTTGCCCGTGCATAGAACGAGGATTCTCTCCATCAGGGCCTCCGCGCCTTGACATACGCGCTCATGAACTTCCCTGCGGCAGCCGCGGCAGCCGCTTCCACGTCTACGCCCGCCTCGGCAAGGAACTGCCGCGCGTCGTCGATGTTGTATACGCGGTAGGGCTCGATGGAGATGTCCACGAATCCGGCAGATTCCAGTTTGCCCCGGTATTCGCCCTCTTCGAGGGCTCCAGCGATGCAGCCCGCCCAAAGCTCGATGTTGCGGCGGATCTCTGCAGGCACCTCTCCGCGGACGACGACGTCAGCGACGGCCAGCCGTCCGCCGGGCTTCAGCACGCGGAACACTTCCCGCAGCACGCGGTCCTTGTCGCCCGAGAGATTGATGACGCAGTTCGAGATCACCACGTCCACGGATTCGTCAGGCAGGGGGATATTCTCAATCTCGCCCTTGAGGAACTCGGCATTTTCGACGCCCGCCTTGCGCTGATTTTCGCGCGCCAGTTCGAGCATCTCGTCAGTCATGTCAAGACCGTAGGCTTTGCCCTGCGGTCCGACACGGCGAGCCGACAGCAGCACGTCAATGCCGCCGCCGCTGCCCAGGTCGAGCACGGTTTCGCCGGGCTTCAGCTCCGCCATCGCCGTCGGATTGCCGCAGCCGAGCGAAGCGGCCACCGCAGTCTCCGGCAGCACGGCGGTCTCGTTTTCCGAGTACAGACCGCTGGTGATGGGGTCGGCGCTTTCTCCGCCACAGGCTGCCGGAGTTGAGCAGCAGGAACTGACGCCCTCCTGCACCACCTGGAGAGCCGCTTTGGCGTATCGCTCGCGCACGGCTTCCTGCACCGGTTTGTTGTCGTTCATGGATTCATCTCCTGCATTTCAGGCCTGAGAGTTTCGTGACGGCTTCAGGCTCAATGACGCGCGTCCGCGTGCAGCACTCGGCGTACAGGAAGGAGAGCAGGTTCTCCAGAGCTTCCGTGTCCGCCGAATACCAGAGGTAGGTTCCTTCACGCCTGACGCGGACCAGGCCGGCCTGGCGCAACTTGTCCAGATGGTGCGACAGCGTGGAGGCGGGGATCTCCAATTCCGCCTGAATTTCGCCTGCCGGCATGCCTTCCGGATGCGCGGCAAGCAGCAACCGCATGATGCGCAGGCGCTGCGGCGCGCCCATGGCGTCCATCATTCCTGCCAGACGGTCCACATCGGCCGCCGCCGTCCTGCCTTGTTTCATATTTCGAGTATAGTCGAACAAGAAGGAAAGAGCGAGCTCTTTCTCTCAATGTCTGTAAAGAGCCGTAGCAGACCAGGCGTGGCCTTCCAGCGGCGTAAGCCACGCCTTGATGGCGTACTCGCCTTTCGGCCACTCCGCGACGGGGATCTCCGCAAGCCAGGACTTCTCCCCGCGGATGTCTTCTTCTCCCATCACAGTGAGGAAAGCTCGTCCGCGCGACCACTGGTAGATTTCCTTCCCGTTGGAGTCATAGGCGATGATGTCGAACCTCTGGCTGCTGGAGAAGTGCAGCTTCAGCGGCCAGGGAAGAGTGTGCCTCACGGTGATGCGCACCAGCAGAACATCTCCGGATGGACTCAGCGCGAGCGAGAAACCGGTCTCCGGCGCGCGGATATAGGCGATGCCGCCAAGGCGGGCGTAGATCAGGTCGAATTCGCGCGGACCAGCGATCGTGATGCGGACGCGGCGAAGCAGCCCCACCCAGGGAAGCCAGTGCTCCTCGGACAGACCGGCATCCATGCAGGGTCCTGGACGATAGGAAACACGGAGAGCGGAGTCGAATTCACCCACAGGACCGGAGTATTTCGCCTGACGGGATTCGATCAGCGCCTGAGGGCTGCACGAATCCATCGCGCTCTCATAGGGAACGCCCTCTGGGGCGGCAGAGTCCAGCAGAACCCTCTCCTGCCGGGCTCTCTCGTCCCATATCAGGATCCGTCCTGATTCATCGTTCCGCACCCACGCATCGCCGCTTGCGGCAAGGCCGCGGACAAGGTGGTAGCGGTTGCCAGCGAACTCTTCCGGGCGGCCTACTTCGATCGAGAAGCTCCGGCCTTGTCCCTGGTAGACCCACACGTTGCCCTCTTCCAGAGGCAGATACAGCGTCTGCGCCGAAAGCGCAGCGGCGAAGAGGCTAAGAATAAAAATTCTTGTTCCAGACATGGCGCCGCAGGACCTCCAGGATTGAGGCAGGCAACGGCCCCAGTGCTGAGACGGCGGCATTGTTCTCGACGTTTCGTACGCGCCGCATGCCGGGAATGACGGTGGACACGGCAGGGTGCGAGAGGCAGAAGCGCAGGGCGGTTTCGGCCAGCGGGCGGTCGAGCCCCGCCGCCTTCAGGTCCGAGATGAGCACCTGCACACGCTCGAAGACCTGCTGCTTGCGGTCGCCGCGGAAGTAAAACGCGCGGAACTCGCCAGGATCGAACGCGGTCTCTGGAGTGATCGTTCCAGTCAGAGCGCCCTCATCCAGCGGGCAGCGGGCCAGGACGCCGATGTTGAGCTGCTGGCAGAGCGGGAACAGGTTCCGCTCCGGGCTCTGGTCGAAAATGTTGTAGATCACCTGCACGGTGTCGATCAGGCCGGTGCGGACGGCATCGAGAGCAGAGTCCGGCTGGTGATCGTTAATGGAGATGCCCCAGAAACGCACCTTGCCGCTTTTCTTCGTGTCCTCCACGGCGCGGCGCCAGTCGTCGCGTTCGAGCCACTCGGGATTCCAGACGTGGAACTGCTGCAGGTCGAGAGTCTCGACGCCCAGATTGCGCAACGACGTCTCCGTGCACCGGATGATGTAGTCGTAAGGGAACACCTGCTCGATGCCGATGCCGGGCTGCGCGGGCCAGATTCGGTTCATCGGCGGCACTTTGGTGGCGACATACGCCTGCGCGCCGGTTTCGCGCAACGTTTCGCCAATGATCCGTTCGCTGTGGCCTTCGTTGTAGGCGAGAGCCGTGTCGATGAAGTTCATCCCCAGCTCGAGAGCGCGGCGCAGGGCGGCGCGCGCCTCGTCTTCTGAATGCCCGCGCCACTGATTGCCGCCGATGCCCCAGGCGCCGAAGCCGATTTCGGAAACCTGGAATCCTGTCCTGCCGAGTGTACGTCTTTCAATCACGAAACCATAATAGTGGAGGGACGCCATGCGCATCCTGGCTGCAGTCCTTCTTTGCAGCGCCTGTCTCTGGGCGCAGCAGTTCCGCCTGTACCTGAAAGAGGGCGGGTGGCACATGGTGCGCGAATACCAGGTGGTGGAGGACCGCGTGCGCTACTACTCCACCGAACGAAGCGAGTGGGAGGAGATCCCGCTGGAGCTCGTAGATCTGAGACGCACGGAATCCGAGCGGAAGGCACGGATCGAGGAGGACAGGAAGCAGGCCGAAATCGCGGACGCCGAAGAAGCGTTCGAGAGGGCGATTGCACGGCAGATCGCGCGCATTCCCGTGGATCCGGGGCTGTACTACTTCGAAGGCGATGAAGTGAAGGAGATCAAGCGCGCCGGGCTGAAGTCGGTGGCCAGCAAGAAGCGGACGGCGCTGAAGGTGCTGGTTCCGGTGCCCATCGTCGCCGGCAAGGCGTTTCTGGAGCTGCCGGGGCAACATGCAGCCGCCGTGGTGACCGGAGACCGGCCGGAACTGTACTTCCGCATCGACTGGACGCAGACCTTCGTGCTGGCGCGCGTGAAGCCGAAACAGAAGGGCGAAGGGCGCGTGGTCGGCATCCTGCAGACCGAGCCGGTGTCGAAGATGTCGTTCTTCGAGTTCGACACCGTGGAGATCTTCCGGCAGCAGCTGAAAGACAACCTCTTCAAGATCTGGCCGGCGAAGCCGCTGGAGCCCGGCGAGTATGCGCTGGTGCAGTACTCGGAAGGCGAAGCAGTGGATGCCGGGGAGATCCTCGTGTGGGACTTCAGGGTCGTGGCTGCGCCCCGCGCCCAGTGACCTGGCGGAAGAACTCGAGCGACTCGCGCGCGGCGCGCTCCCAGCGGAACATGGCTTCCGCACGTGCGCGCCCCGCTGCGCCGAGCCGCGCGCGCTCCTCGGGATGATCCAGCAGCCTCTGCAGGGCGTCCCGGATGTCCTCGGTGGATTCCGGATTCACGTAGAGCGCCGCATCGCCAGCGATCTCCGGAAGCGAACTGACATTGGAAGTCACGCATGCGGTGCCGCAGGCCATCGCCTGCGCTACAGGCAGCCCGAAACCTTCGTACAGGGATGGATAAACGAGCAGAGCCGCTCCGCGGATCAACTCTGGCAGCAAAGCCTCCGGATAATAGCCCAGCCAGAACACTCCGCTGCGGGCGGCGCGAAGCCTGGCCACGGTGGCCTCGCAGCGCCATCCGGCGCCGCCTGCCAGAAGCAGGTCGTATTCCGAACGCATCCGTGCCGGCAGCAGATCCCAGGCGTCCAGGAGACGATCCACGTTCTTGCGCGGTTCAATGGTTCCGACGAACAGCGCATACGGCTTGCGGCGCGGCGGCGGCATGCGCGCCTCGAAGTACGCGGCGGACACGCCGTTGTGGATGGTCCGGATCCTCTCTGGCGGCAAGCCGAGAACTTCAATCGCGTCCCGCCGTGTCGCCTCGCTGACGGCGATGATGCCTTCGGCGCGCTTTAGCACCCGCTCGGCGAATTCCCGGTCCGCGCGGACGTTCGCCTCCGAATGGAACCCGGGCATCTTCCAGCAGGTCAGGTCGTGCAGGGTGGCCGTGAACGGAACCCGGCTGGGGGGCGTGCGGACCTGGTTCGTGCAATGGAAGACGTCCGCTCCGCGCGCAAACCAGCCGGGGAAAGGCGCGCCCAATCGCTGGTTCGCCACCGCCATGAACATGCCTGCATATGTAGCCAGGGGACCGGAAACGCTGGCGTCATGAGCGAGCCCGCCGAGCCGCACGCCGGGCGGATACAGATGAATTTCGTCTTCGCGCGCCTCCTGCCGCAGCGCCTCGATCCAGTGATACAGGGCGGTCTTCACGCCGGCGCTGCGCAACAGGAGCGGCGTGGCGTCGATGACGATCTTCACTGGAAGCTCATTCTACTGCGCGGTTGGCGAGGAGCCATTTTCCGCCGGCTTCGAAAACGCGGTGCACGCGATCCCGTCCAAGCAGCGCCTCGACGGTTTCCAGCTTCGGTCCTTCCACGATCATCCACGCGAGCTGCGGTTTCGCCCATTCGGCTCTGAGCTCGTCATCGTCGAGGAAAACATCCGGCGCGCCGGGCGCATAGGATCCGTATTCGAGATTGTGATAGCGGCCCCGCCACAGCAGCGCCCTGTCCAGTCCGGCGTAGAAGAACACGGAGCTGAAGACGTAGTACTGATCGCCGAAGATCACTGCGCCCTTCGGGCTCTGGCGGAGCTTTTCCGCGATCGGGTAACTGCTCAGATAGGGATCAAACACCTGCATTGCGAGGCGCGCGGCATTCAGGAACAGCACCATCATCAGCGCCGCACCGAGCAGGGTGGTTCCCGGACGGTGCTTCCAGCAGGCCGCCGCGCCGCCCGCGAATGCCAGAGCCGCCAGGGCCAGCGGAAGCTTCAGGTACGCAAATGAAGCCAGCGTCAGATCTCCCATATGGCCGAGGGAAAGAGTATAGAGTTCCGGGTTCTGGGTCAGCGAGCGAGAGATGTCGCCCGGAGCCGGCATGTTCCAGACGGCTGCCAGAATCGCGGCAGCGGCAACGCACGCGACGGCCGCGATGATGCTGACGATCCGCGCA
Source organism: Bryobacteraceae bacterium (assembly GCA_026002875.1). Lineage (NCBI taxonomy): Bacteria > Pseudomonadati > Acidobacteriota > Terriglobia > Bryobacterales > Bryobacteraceae > Bryobacteraceae bacterium. The sequence continues at coordinate 153,721 of BPGE01000001.1, read as the reverse complement.
AGCTTCAGCACCCAGCCCTGCCCTTCCGCCATCACGAGGCCGAGCGCCAGCGCGAGCGCCGGATACGCGGGCATCGAGTAGTATTCCTGCGTCGTCGAAAACGTGAAGAACACCATCACGAAGCCCGCCCAGCACACGAGCATCTTCAGCGTCCGCCCGCGCCGGGAGTCATCCTGAAGACGCAGCCGCGCGAGACCGGGCAGCCACGCCGACCAGGGGAAGAACCAGATCAGATGGAAGAGCCAGAACAGATGCCGCGGCACGGTGTTGTAATCACGGGGCCAGCGGCGGTTCAGAAACCGGAGGATATGCTCGTTGAAGAAGTAAAACCAGAAGAACCCGCGGTACTGTCCGGGACCGGAGGTCATCGAAAACTCGAAATACGGCGGGTTGCGCAGCGTGGCCAGAACGTGCCACGGCGCGGCAACCAGCAGGATGAGCAGGGTTCCCGAGAAAGGCCGCAGCCGCCTCCATGCGGAAAGATCCAGAAGGCGCCGCGTCCAGGCAAGCCACAGGAACCCGGCAGCGCAGGGAAACACGAGCGCAATGAGCCCCTTCAACAGGAGCCCAACTCCCATGGAAAGCGCCATCACGGCCGCCCACAGGCGCGGGCGCGGCTCCTGTTCATCGAGAGCGCGCAACATGGCGAAGATGGCCAGCGCAATGGTGAAAGTGAGCGTGATGTCGGGAATCAGAATCCGCGTAAAGAGAAATGTCCCGATCGACGTCCCGATGACCAGCGCCGCCAGAAAGCCCGCCTTTTCGCTGAACGCCCAGCAGCCAATCCAGTACACCAGCGCCACCAGCGCCAGCACGGACAGCACGACCGGCAGGCGCGCTGCCCAGTCGTGCACTCCAAACACGGCGTACGAACAGGCGATCATCCAGTATTTCAGGGGCGCTTTCTCGAGATAGGGAACGCCGTCCAGCCGCGCCGTCACCCAGTCGCCCGATTCGAGCATGTTTCGCGCAATCTGCGCCTGCACGGCGTCGACATCGTCCATCAGATGCGGCGGCGCGAACATCGCCGGCACGTAGATCAGCGCAGCCAGAGACAGCGCAAGCGAAAGGCGCGTCAAGCGTGGACGTTCCATCGCCTCATCCATAAAAACAGTGTCAGGAGGCCCCAGAGCTGATATCCGTAATTGGCCCGGCGGCGGAAGTGATCCCGTTTGATCTTTTCCACGATCTCCGCCCGGAACAGTCCGGTGCTGCGCACGTTGTCCGCGGAAAGAATCTCCTCGGCCATCGGCCGCAGCGGTCCGCGGAACCAGCGGTGCGCGGGAATGTCGAAGCCCTCTTTGGGCCGCGTGAGAATCACGGGAGGCAGTTTATCCCGCATCAGCTCCCGCAGGATGAACTTGAGCACGGATCCGCGCACCTTGAAATCCTCCGGCAGCCGCGCGGCGAACTCGACGATGCGGTGATCGAGAAAAGGCGGCCGCACCTCCAGCGAGTGCGCCATCGACATGCGGTCGCACTTGTAGAGGATGTCGTCGGCGAGGTAATACTTCTGATCCGCCCAGAGATACCTGTTGATTTCGCCGCAGAGGAACGCTTCGGTCGGAAGCGTGTTCATCAGCTCGGCGGGGCGCGGATAGCGGGGCGCATCGTAAAGAGAGCGTTTCGTCCGCTCGTCGAAAGAGCCGTTCCAGTAGAAGTGCGCGTCGTGCGGCGGCAGCAGAGTCCCCTCAAGGAAGCGCCGCGCCTTGTAGTCGAAGCCGATCTTTTCGTCGGAGACAGGCAGCAGCCGTGCGAGCGCCGCTCCCGTGCGCCGCATCCATGAGGGCCAGCGCCGCGCCTGCATGGCGAGCGCGTCCGCCCTGTAGGTGAGATAGCCGCCGAAGAGCTCGTCGGCGCCTTCGCCAGACAGCGCCACCTTCACATGGCGGCGCGTCATCTGCGACAGGTACCAGACGGGCAGCGCGCCAGCGTCGGCGGAGGGCTCGTCGGAATAGTAGGCGAGCTGCTCGATCGTTTCCGTCAGGTTCTGCTCAGGGTTCAGGTCGAACTCGTGGTGGTCCGTGGCGTAGTGCGAGGCCACGGTGCGGAAGAACTCGCTCTCGTCGTGGGAGTGGCCGCGGAAGGAGATGGAAAAGGTCTTGAGCCCGGATGCTTCCTGCGCGGCATAGTGCAGCACGGTCGACGAGTCCAGCCCTCCGCTGGCCCACACGCCGACGGGGACATCGGCGATCAGGTGTTCGCGGAGCGACAGACGCAGCAGCCGGTCAAGTTCCGCTTTGGCGTCTTCCAGCGTGATTTTCGGATCCGGGGCGAACCGCAGATGCCAGTAGACTTCACGCCGGATGGAGCCGTTCTCCCATTCGAGAAACTCTCCGGGCAGGAGTTTCTCGACGCCTTCCACCAGGGTGTATGGCGCGGGAACGTAATTCAGCGACAGGAAGTAGCTCAGGCCATTGCGGTCGAGCTTCCGCTCCACTTCCGGGTGATGGAGGATCGTTTTGACTTCCGAGCCGAAGTACAGATCCCGGCCGCGATGGAAGATGTAAAGAGGCTTGATGCCCATGCGGTCCCGCGCAAGGACCAGACGTTTGCGCCGTTCATCCCACAGTGCGATGGCGAACATGCCGCGCAGCCGCGCGAAGCACTGCGTGTCCCATTCGAGAAATGCATGGAGGATGACCTCGGTGTCGGACCGGGTGCGGAACCGGTGGCCCCGCCGTTGCAGTTCCTCCCGCAATTCGGCGTGATTGTAGATCTCGCCGTTCTGCACGACGACGGTATCGCCGTCCTCGCTGAAAATGGGCTGGTCGCCGTGTTCAAGGTCGATGATGGAGAGGCGGGTGTTGCCTAGGGCTGCGCAATCCGACTCGTGGAATCCGATCGCATCCGGGCCGCGATGCCGGATCAGGCCAAGGATGTCGCGAATCCGCCCGGTCTCGACAGGATGATCGAGCCTCGTATAGCCCGCGATGCCGCACACAAGATCTCAGGATAGCAACCCTGCCGGCGGCGGACCCGCTCGCCGGTCTGCATCGGGCGGATTCGCGGAGCACCCGCCGCAGACTGATCCTGACGGTGAGTGGAGAGAGAGTCGCGATGAAGCGTGATCGCTCTGAGAAGAATCTGCTCCGGGTCGGATGCCTTGGCCGCCCGCCACTCCCTCATTCTGGCGGCAAGCTGGCGTTCAAGCCGGGGCAGAAACAGCGGCGAGCCATAGTAGGAGGAGGCGCGCATGGCCGCCCGGAAGCGCCGCAAGGCGGCTGGTCCAAGGGGGTCCGTCCGATACTGAAGCGATGGAATCGCTCTCCTCGGCGACAAGGAACAGGTTCCCTCCGTCCCAGCTCCGTCCCCACTCAAGAGTCTTCCTTCCCGCGGCCGCGGCGCAACGGACGAGAATGTCCAGGCTGAAGAAGTGGAGGTGCGCCCGGTGGAAGCGCCGGCGTCCCCGCGGGAAGGGGCTCTCCACGTCCGGGGTTTCCAGCACCAGCCGGCCGCCGGGGCGGACAAGGACGCGCAACCGGGCGAGGAATGCCGCAGGGTCGGGCACGTGCTCGATGACATGGAAGCTGGTGACGCAGGCGAAATGGCGCTCGGGAAGGAACGTTTCTTCCAGCACGCCGGTGTAGACGGGTACCTGGAGCTTGTTGCGGGCGAAGGCGGCGTAATTGGGGTCAGGCTCAATGCCGGCGGCTTCGTAGCCCAGCCGCGCCAGCAGCCGGAGGAATTCTCCGCTGCCGCTGCCTACGTCGAGCACTGGCCCGGGAGATGGGAGGGCCTGTCTCAGCCAGGGCAACCTCTCACAGGCAGCCAGGCTGTTGCGGAAGACATGGCGGGGCGAGGACTGCGGAGCACCCCGGGATTCGAGCCTGTAGAGCCCGCTGTAGTACTGCTTCTGTCCGTCGGAGGATGGCAGAGGCGACTGGGGGATCAGCCCGCAGCCGTGGCAGAGCACCAAGTGGAGAGGGTTCCGCGGCGATCCCTGTCGCTGGCGGTACAGGCCCGCGTTTCCCCGCACAGCGTGCAGGCGTCCTGCTGTTCGCTTCAGACGGCGGAAGAATTGCCGGAAATCTGCGGGAGAAGAAACGGTGGTACGGCCAGTCAAACCCGGTGGAGGTTGAACTTACCCTGCTCGATGTCGTTCGCGCCGCAGAGGCTCAGAAAAAAATCGCCCCGCCCCGGACGGCTCCTGCCGGGGCGGGGCAAACCACAGGGTCGTCTTGCGGTCAGAAAACGAATCTGGCCATGAGCTGGGTCCGGCGCGGGTAGTTCGCCTGCGTTGAGGCGATGGCCTGGCCGAACTGGGCCACGGTGGGATTCGTGTTGGGCGCAGGGAACTGGGCCCGGTTCAGAGCGTTCAGGAATTCCGCCCGGAACTGCACGTTCACCTTCTCGCCGAAAATCCGGGTGTTCTTGATCAGGCCGAGGTCGAAGTTGTTGATCTCATGCGCCCTGAGGAAGCTGAACCGCGGCGGGAACCAGCGGTAGTTCCGGTCGAGCTGGAACGCCGCGCGCCGCTCGAAACCGGCATCCGTGTTGAACCAGCGTTCCACCCTACGCTGGTCGCGCGGCAGGAGGATGTCTTTCAGGTTGCCGAGGAAGATGATGTTGCCGAAGTTGATAGGCGCACCGCTCTGGAACGTATAGACGCCCGTGAGCTGCCATCCGCCAAGGATGAAGTTCGTTGGGCGGTTCCAGTTGGCGCCGAAGGCCTTGCCGCGGCCGAACGGAAGCTCCCAGATGCCATTGACCACGAGGCGGTGCGGGCGGTCTAGGTCGGAGATCACCTCGACGGGACGCGGAGCGTTGGTGACCAGCGTCTCGGTCGCCTGCATGAACTTCGAGAACGTGTAGCTGGCGCCGATCGTGTACCCCTTGGCGAAGCGGCGCTCGAGGTTGGCCTGCATCGAATGGTACCAGGAGTAACCATCGAAGCGGGAAGCGTTGACGGAGTCGAAGTGGGGGAAGGGCCGGAGGAGGCGCTCGCGGGACATGAGGGCGCCAACGAAGGAACTGGTGGCGCCGGCCGGCAGAAGCCCGCGGAACGGATTCGGCAGGTTGGTTGTCAGGTAGTCGATGCGCGGTTGGTCACGCAACAGGTTGTGGCTGAGGAACTCGATCGGCGTTGCATTGAAGTTCTGGCCGATTTCGACATGGGTGCCGCGGTTGCCCACATAGCTGAGCTCGGCGACATAGCCGTGGCCGAGAGTGCGCTGGATGCCGAACTGCCAGCGCTGCATATAGGGCCGCAGAGGGTACTCATTGAAGAAGGTGACGCTGTTGCCGACAAACGTCTGGAATCCCTGACCGGCTCCGACAGGCCGCAGGATGCCGTCGGGGAACGGGTTGGATAGCGTGTTGATGAAGGTGTAGCCGTCGATGGTGGGGATGAACGGCGTCGGGCGGCTGAATCCGGTCTGCACCACATCGCCGCGGCGCTGGCCGAGGAAGCCGAAGAACATGCCGTAACCGCCGCGCAGGACGGTCTTGGAATCAAGCTGATAGGCGAACCCGAAGCGCGGCATAAAGTTGTTGCGCGGCGTGTAATACAGCTCCCGCGGCTCGCCATTCACTCCGGCGAAAGTGAGGCCGCCGCGAGTCGCGAACAGAGCAGGAGGCACTTCCGGAGTGGGGTTCAGCGCATATGCGGCGCGGGCCGCGGACTCGAAGGGCTGAGTGTAGTTCACGTCGAAGTTGCGGACGCTGCGGTTGAAGCGCTCCGTGAGCGGGCCGTCCCACTCCCACCGGATGCCGAGGTTCAGCGTGAGCCTGGAGTTGACTTTCCAGTCGTCCTGAAGGAACCAGGCCCAGGAAACCGACTGTTCAGCATAGCTGTCGTTGACCTGAACGTAGCTCGAGGAGGTCGGAATTCCAAGCAGGAACGCCGCCACAGACTGGCCGAGCTGGTTGGGCGCCGCCGGAGAGCTGTCCAGCGGTCCGCGCGTGTACGTGGCGTCGAAAATGAAGCGCCCCGTCTGGTCGTTGTTGTAGAACTGGCTGGTCTCGCGATAGGAGCGGAACTCCGTTCCGGTCCTGATTGTGTGGCGGGAGAACACTTTCGTCAAAATCCCGACGAAATTATGCACGTCATTCGGCCGGTTTTCGCCCGTAAATCCAGTCCCCTGATAACCAGTAATGTCGAAGCGCGGGAAACGGCGCACCGCCGGATCGATTGCATTGGCGTAGGACGCCGGAAAGCCGAGCGACGTCAGATCAAAACCGCGGCCGAGCGGATTGCCGTCTTGCCGGCGGATGAACCGGTTATAGCCGTAACGGACGTTGAGCACCATGGTCGGGCTGAGCGTCCAGACGTCGTCGAGCACGGCGGAGCGGGAAATGAACCAGAAAGCCTGGCCCGTGGCCGCGTTGTTGAAGTAGTCGTTGTACCAGCTGTCGCGGTCATACCAGCTCACGCGGGCGTAGATGCGGTTGGCCTGGGTGATGTTGTGGTCGACGCGGATGGTATTGGACAGGTAGTCGGCCGTTTCCATCAGTTCAGGCCGCAGATAGTTGTTGGTCCCATCGGGGTTGCCAGGCTGCAAGGGCTTGGGGTAGTAGGTGTCGAGCACCCGTTTGGCGATGGGATTGAACAGCGAGGCGGGAATGATGTTGCCGGGGAACGGATCGGACTGGAACCGGCCGCCAGCGGCGGGACGCCGCGTCCAGGGATTGTAGATCTGGAAGCTGCTGGAAACGCCGAGCAGAGCAGAGAAGTCTCCGTTCTTCATCGCTTCGGTCGGGACAGTGGGCGTGCCGTTGTTGCGCGGGCGGCCTTCCTTGATACCCTCCATGCCCCACATGAAGAACGTGCGGTTGCGCCCGTCGTAGAGCTTGGGGATCGAAATGGGCCCGCCCAGCGTGGCCCCGTAGCGGTGATAGTAGAAGTCCGGCCGTGGTATGCCGCTGCGGTTTGCGAAGAAGTCGTTGGCGAACAGCCCCGGCGTCATGTTCGTGTAGTAGCCCGTGCCGTGGTATTCATTGGTGCCCGACTTGATGCTGATATTGGTGACGCCGCCTTCGGTCTGGCCGAACTGGGCGTCGAAGGTTGCCGTCTGAACCTTGAACTCCTGCACGATGTCGGCGGGCGGGACATAGGAGGCAATCACTTCGCCGCCTCCTGCGGTGGCCGTGCTGACGGCGCCGTCGATGGTGACGTCGCTGCGGTTGGCGCGCGTGCCGTCCATGGCGTAGCCGACGATGTGGGTGGGCTCGAATGGGCGGTCCAGGCGGGCGTCGCGCGTGAAAGCGACGCCAGCCGCCAGACCAATCAGGAAATAAGGATTGCCGTGCGGAACGGGCAGTTCCTGCACCCGCCGTTGGTCGACGACAGCGCCAAGAGAGGCTGTTTCCGTTGACAACAGGGGGACTTCGCCAACGACGGTCACCGTCTGTTCCGTGCCTCCCACGTCGAGCTGGAAGTTGACGGCCACGCGGTCGTCCACGCGGACCTCGATCTCATCGCGGATGGCTTTCTTGAATCCAGCCGCCTCGACGGTGACCTGGTAGCGCCCGGGCAGCAGATAAAGCGCATTGTAGACGCCCGCATCGTTCGTCTTCAGACTGATGCGAGTGCCCATGGCCTTGTTGACAACTTCCACGCTGGCGTCAGGCACCACCGCTCCCGACGGATCGGTGACGATGCCCGTGATCGAGCCGCGCGGATCCTGCGCCATGCCCGCCAGGGCGAGCAGGAAGCACAGTGAAACGATCCACATGATGCGAGACTTCATAGCTTTCCTTTCACCTGGTTTGGTTCGCGCCGCTGGAGCGGGCGCGCGGCCCGCCCTGCGGCGGATTGGACAAACTCCCACTGTTTGACGTTTCGCCGCCTGCTTCCTGCCAGACGACGAGTTTGACCCTGCCGGTCAGCCCGCTGGGCGCCGGCTCAAGATTGCGCATGTCCTGCATCTGGAACCTCTCCCCGTAAGCCGCTGCGAGCACCCGGTAGTCCGGCTCGCCGAGTTTCGCCAGAAGGTTGAGGTTCGTGTTGGAAACTTCAATGCGAAGGCGGTTCTCGCCCGCCTGCAGCCAGCCGCTCAGATCCAGCCGGTAGGGCGGCGCGAACACGCTTCCTGCCCGCTTGCCGTTGACATAAACGACGGCTGCGTCGCGGACTGGCGCGTCAATCCACGCGCGCATGCCGGGCTGGCGCTGCGGCTGCGGATCCACCGGCGAAACCGGCCCGAATTCCAGCCATGCCTGGAGATCGCCGCGCTCGAGCCGGACCGTCTTTTCGTACGCCGCCGTCCCGGAGTAGAACCGGCTCTCTTCGTCTTCTGTCCACGACCGCAGCGTGTCGAACCGGACTTTGCGTCCCGTGTCAAGGAACGTCACTTCCCATTCAGTGCTGAGATCCACTTCCCGGACCGGCTGTTTCCTCGAAGGCGCGGAATTCAGCGCCAGTCCGGCGAGGAAAACAAGCGAACCGTGCGGGGGAATCTCGACTTCTCCGCGGAAGTCCTGCTTCTCGCCTGTCAGCAGATCCCATGAGAAGGCGGGCTGAGACGGGGCGCGGAATTTCAGCCGGCCCCGCCAGGGGCGGTTTCCGGTGTTGGCCACAAAAAAGGCCTCGCCATCCCGCAGCTTCCTGTGCGCGTACCCGAGCGCAGCAGAGCGCGGCTCCCAGCTCAGGGGCGGCTCGAAGGCGCGCCGCAAGGCCCCGCCCAGCGAACTTTCGTCAACAGCCACGACCCGGGCTTCCGAAAACAGGCGCCCGGCAGCCTCCTGCACACGGGCGTCGTTTGCCTTCGCGTTCAGGTAGCCGGGAGAAAGCCGGGGCTTGCGGCCGGCGACGAAAACGCGCCCGCCAGCACGCGCAAAGGCCGTCAGCCGGTCCAGCACGGGAGCATCGATCCGCTCGGCATTCACGACGACGATGCCCCGATAGCGGCCGCCCGCGAGCGCCTCTTCCAGCAGCCCGTCGTCCACGGCGTCGAAGTTGTACCCGGCGTCCAGAATCTGCGGGATGACCGTTTCACCGATCACTGCGTGAATCCCCCGGTCGATCGAGACGTGTCCGCCGCCCGCGGAAAAGCGCGATCGGATTTCCGCCACCGGGATGTACAGCAGCAGGTCGGATACGGGCTCCCCCTGCCGCAGCAGCCAGCTGACCCGCTGCAGGTAGAGAGCCAGATCCGGCATCACAGGCCACCAGGGATTGTGATCATTCAGCGCTGCGGCCGCATAGAAGCCCCATCCCGGCTTGCCAGCCTGCGGAGGCGAGTACGGCCAGCCGTGGCCGATCAGCTCGTTGATGCCCTGAATAAAGTGAATGTCGGCTTCCGCTTTCACGTCGAGCGGCGTGGCGGCGAACGTCGGCGAATGCAGCCATGTCCACGTCTCCGAAGCGGTGACCGGGCGCCGCAGAATATGGTTGGCGCTGGAGGCCCATCGCGACGTGCTCAGCCGCCGCCACTGGGTCTGTTCGCCATCGGCGAGATCCACATAGCGCTGGCTGGCCAGCGTGACGGGCGGCGTGCCATACACCTGGGCGCGCAGTTTGACGCCCTGGCGGAGCGACCATTCCGCCAGAGGCTGCAGGAACCTCTCTTCGGCCAGTTCCGTGAGCGTCAGCGCCCAGTCGTGCCGGATCCGCGCCTTTTCCTCGTTCCACTCCCCCGCCAGCGCGGGCAGCAGCGGCAGCAGATCGTAGCCGCGGCGGCGCAGGAATTCCTGCGGAAGATCCGGAGTCCAGTCAGCCCCGAACACCTCCAGGCTGTCGCAGAACACGGCGTAGGGCCGCGCGGCACCCAACCCCTGCAACAGGGGCCAGCCCACGGTTTCCAGATACCGGTCCAGCGCGGCGCGGCTGTAATGGTCGAACACGAACCCTTCCGCACCAACGGCCGCCCGCTTCACCATCTGGCCCGTCTGGGTTTCCACAAACCGGAGCCCCTCTTCAGGGAACTCGCGCACGACGCGCTCTCCCCATCGCAGCTGCGGCGGACGGCCGGTTGGCTCCACGCGCAAGCGCTGGGCGGCGAGCTCCCTGGGAATTTTCGGGCCGCCAAACGGCCAGCCGCTGCCCAAGGTCAGGTCCACTCGGAGTCCAAGCTTCTGTGCTCTCGTGACCGTGAAGCGGAGCGCCTGCAGGAATTCGGGAGACAGGAAGCGCAGGTTCCGCATGCCGCTGGCAGGATCGTCCAGAGCCAGCGGATAGACCGGCTGGATCTCCACGCCCCCGATGCCGGCCTTTCTCATTGCCTGCAGTTCGCGGTCCAGCTCCTGCTGGGTGACGGCCGGGCCAAACCACCACCAGCGCATCAGGATTCTGGCGTCAGGCGGAGGCGAAACGAGCGTTTTCGCCACCTCTTCGACCGGCGAGCTGCCAGCGGCCAGAAGCGGAATCAACCCGAGGATCCAACCTCTCCACGCGGAGCGCATCACTCTGGACTCCATCCGTGGCCGGGAGAAGACCGGCTCCCGTCCACAGACATATCAGTTACCGCAAGCCAGCGGGGCGCGCGGTGTAAAATGGAACTAACCCAAGATCAGCCGAACCGCAATTTCGTGCAATGATCAGGCAGCAAGAAGTTTCTAAGAAATTTCTAAATTGGGCGGTATAACGCCTTGGAAACTCATCCGCTCTATCGGTTCGGGCCATACCGGCTGGATGCCGCCGCAAAAGTTCTGTTCCGGGGCGACCAGCCAATCCACATGACGCGGAAAGCGGTCGAGACCCTGCAGGTGCTCGCTGCGCGGTCGCCGGAAGTGGCCACGAAAGAAGAGATCATGGCGGCGGTCTGGCCGGACCGGGTGGTCGATGAAGCCAACCTCGCCCAGAACATCGCTGTCATCCGTAAAATTCTTGGCGCCTCTCCGGGCGATCCGGCATACATCGAGACTTTCGCCGGGAGAGGATACCGTCTCGTGGGTCCCGTCACCGTGGAGAAGCCTGAGCCGCCGGGGCAGCCGGCGTCCGGCGAAGACGCGTCTCTTCCGCAGAGCGCGCCCGCGCAGCCGGGGCAGGCCAGGCCGCGGTGGCCGGCTGCGGCTGGACTCCTGATGTTGACAGTCCTTGTCCTCCTCCTGATCGCCCTGATGAGGCGTCAGGTGCCGGACACGGCCCCCGTGGTGACTCCCGTGACGCGTCTGGCGGGCAAGGAGTTTCAGCCCGCCGTTTCACCGGATGGATCCTCGGTGGCGTTCGTCTGGCAGGAGAACGAGCAGTCGCTCCCGGCCATCTGGGTGCAGCGCTTTGGAGAGGGCACTCCCCGCCAGCTCTCGACGCCGGGATACTCGTGGTCGAGCCCAGCCTGGTCGCCGGATGGGAAACAGATCGCCTGCCTGCGATTCGGCGCCTCGTCGGGAGACATCGTCATTCTTCCTGCCGAGGGCGGGGAGCCACGCGCCGTGGCGCCGGTTCTCCCCACGCGGTTCGGGCTGACCTATTTCCACCTTGATTGGTCTCCGGATGGAACCATGCTGGCTGTGGATGACACGCCGTCGTTGAGCCAGCCGCTCTCCATCTTTGTTGTTCGCCTCGACACGGGCGAGAAACGGCGGCTGACGCAGCCGGAGGAGATGATCATCGGCGATGTCGCCCCGCGATTTTCTCCCGACGGGAAGACCATCGCCTTCATCCGGGCATTTCACCGCAGCTACCAGGAAGTCTTTACTGTTCCAGTAACGGGCGGAACGCCGCGGCAATGGACCTCGGACTCGCGCATGGTGACTGCCATGGACTGGCTGGCCGACGGCCTTCTGGCTGGCTCTTCGCGCGGCGGTTCCTACCGGATCTGGCGCCTGGCTCAGGGAAAAGAACCGTCTCCAACGGGAGTTTACGGAGAGTTTCCCATCCAGTTCACTTACTCAAGGAGGGCGGCGCGGCTCGTCTATTCGCTGGTCCAGAGCGACCCGAATGTCTGGCGGCTGAACTTCGGCCCGCCTGTGTCGTGGAAACGGATCGTGGCCTCCTCTGGACAGGACGCCTCTCCGCAATATGCACCTGATGGCAGGAGGATCGCTTTCCGCTCGGACCGGTCGGGAGAAGAGGAGATCTGGGTTTGCGATGCCGAAGGAGGCAACCCGGTTCAGGTGACGTCACGCCACGGACGGCCATCCGTGCCCCGGTGGTCGCCGGACGGAAGGCGGATCGTCTTCAACGATGCCGCGACGACAGACATGTATCTGGCGGAAGAGTCCGGCAGCCGGTGGACCGTGCGGCCGTTCGGGGCGCGCGGCGTCCATCCGGTGTTTTCACCCGATGGACGGTGGATCTATGCCGCTGCAGCCGGATCCATCCTGCGTTACCCGGCTTCGGGCGGCGCCCCCGAAGTCGTGACTCCTGTCCGCGGACTGTCGCTCGACGTATCGCCTGATGGCCGCCATGTTTACTTTGTCCGCGAACCCGCCGACACGACGCTTTCGCGAGTCGATGTTTCGACCGGCGAAGTCGAGCGGGTGCTGGCGGGGCTTGTGCCCTATTGCACCTCCTGCTGGGCGCTGGACGAACACGGCATTTACTACCTCGGCGTCCGCCCGAAAGCGCCCGTGCAGCAGTCCCTGTTTTACATGGATTGGAAAAGCAGGTCGACGCGCCTGGTCGCTGATTATCCCGAGCCGATTCTGCCCATCGGCATCGGCCCGTTTTCTCTCTCGCCAGACCGTCGGTCGATGCTTGTGGTGCGCCTCGATCCATCCAACGCCGACGTGATGCGCGCCGACGGGTTCAGGTGATCCCCTTTTACGCGTAGCAGCGGATTTCAAACACGCGCGCAAGGTCGCTGCCATTGGTTGCAGTGACGCGGAGACGCAGCCTGTCTGTCTCTATCGGCTCGAACCGGTGGCGCCGCAGGCGCTGGTAATTGCCCTGGACGCGGGCGATCTGTTTTCCGCCCGCTTCCAGGACGTAGTCCCGCACCGTTTCCGGCTGGGGCGCGCGGATGATCCCTTTGTTCGCAGACTCGCTCGAGGACAGCGTCAGCTCCCTCTGGAAACCGGTATCGAAGGTGAGCTGGACCTCCGAAATCCTCACCGGCTGAGGCCACCTGAGCTCGATCCAAGCACCGCCTTCCTGCATGCGGCCCTGCCACTGATGGATCTCCTTGCCCGGGATGTCCCGCACCCAGCCGTCGATGACATTGGACGCAGGGGCATGGGATTCTTCCGAGGACGCGATGACCGTTGCGCGTCGCGCCAGATCCTGTTCATCCTCGTTTCGGACGCCCCTCAGGGTCTGATCGTCGCGCAGCAGGATTTGCTGCAGCCGCCTGACGCGGCTGCCCTCCCGCGCCAGCTCGCGAGGCGTGATGTTTTCCCTGAGACACAGAGCTGCAGCCGTGCCCACCGCCTGACCGATGCAGGCGCAGGTGGCCATGACGCGCGTCGAGGTGAAGGCGGCGTGCGTCGCGCTGATGTTGCGCCCCGCCATCATGAGGTTGGCGATGTTCCGGCTGTACAGCGAGCGCAGGGGAATGCCGTACACTTCAGGCGGCCTGAGATTGGTGTTCGGCGGCAGATCCGGCCGGTCGAATCCGCCCGGCGGATGGTCGTCCATGGGCCAGCCGCCGATCGCCACTGCATCGTCGAACGTGCCCCGCATCAGGTCGTGTTGCGTGAGGATGTGATCGCCCACAACGCGGCGGCTGCCGCGCTTGCCGGTCATCATCCCGATCCAGTCCAGCGCCCAGGTTTCCGAGGATGGATGGTCGCCGCTGTTCTTGATGTAGTCCCAGACGCCCAGGGCGATGGACAGCAGCTCGAACCGGATGCGTTCATTGTCACGGATCGTGTCCAGCTGCCCGCCCCATTCCACCCACCAATAACCGTACTCCCAGCTTGTGATCTTGCGGAAGCGGAGATGGTCGCGCGTCACTTTGCGCGCCCAGGCAGGTGGCGTGAACGGCATGGGCCGCCCATAGTCCCGCGAAGTGAAGAGAATGCTTGAGCCCAACGTCTCGCCGTCCGCCTTCTCCGGCGCCAGACTCTCGCCGAATTCCGACCGCGCTTCCCGTCCCGTGCGGTATTCCGCGCCCGCCTCCAGTGCCAGCCGCGAATCGCCCGTGGCATCCACGAATAGCGGCGCGCGGATCCGGTACAGGTGCTCCGTTTTGTCGCACCGCGCATGAACGCTCTGGATTCGGCCTTCGCGGACTTCGGCCCGGAACAACGCCGTCTCGAGCAGCAAAGTGATGTTGGGCTCGCTGATGACCTTGTCGTAAAGAAGCAGGTCCCACATCTCCCAGGAGCGTTGCGGATTGCGTACTGCGTCTTCGAGGCGCAGTTCCTCAATGATGCCGCCTTCACGCCAGCCGGGACGCCCTTTATGGCAGTTGGCGCCGACGACGTGCATTTTCACTTCGCTTGAGGAATTGCCGCCGAGCCGGGAACGGTCCTGGAGAAGGACAACCCGCGCTCCATGCCTGGCGGCCGCAATGGCCGCACAGACGCCCGCGAGGCCCCCTCCAGCGACAACAACATCCGTCTCCAGATCGACGAGCGCCATGTTCGGCTCGTGGATCTCAGTCGCCGGCGTGCGCCGCGGAGGCGCCAGAACCTGGAAGCGGCCGGCCGGCGAAGGAGGCGGTCCGGAGAGCTGTCCCGCGTAGACGTACACGGAGTAGCCAGTGAATGGGAAAGCTGCCAGCAAGTCGCGGCGTCTCATTTCCGCCCTCTCAGAGATAAAAGAATTCTGCCGACGCAGTGCAATTCGACTCGGGTGTGATCCTCACCCAGTGCGCAGAGAAGCCATCGGGGAAAATATGGCGGGCGTAATTCGAAGGGCCCCCAGTCGTGATCTTCTCGTAGAACACCCATTCGCCGTTTCCCAGAAAATCGACCTCGACAATAAAAGTAGCGGCCCTGTCTGACCTCAGGTGCACCATCTTCTTGTCAAAGCCTGTCATCAGGAACGGCTCGGAGGACTCGCCGGCCTTGACCGGTTTGCGCCGCCACGGGCCGCCCCATCCCCTCGGCCGCCCCCAGGACCAGAGATCGTCCGTCTTGCAGAACCAGATGCCTGACTGCGGCTGTCCCACATAGAGATTGGCGCCCTGGTTCGGCGTCGTCTGATTGCCGCCCAGTGCCAGAAGTCCGCGGAACGCGCAAAAATCCGGGATGATGCGCAGGTGATGGCAGATGGGCACGACACCCCAGATGGCATCTTCCCACGCCACGGGTTGCAGCTCGAAAAACAGCCCGTGGATGTCCATCAGGAAGTGCTCGGTTTCCACCTCGCGAATCCGCATCCATTCCGTCTGCCAGGCCTGCATGTAAACCGGGGTGGGCCGTGGAAGCCGGTAGCGTTGCCATTTCCCTTTGACAAGCGCCCAGAACAGAGTCGAGGATTCATCCCATCCCGTACAGAAAATCACATTGCCCAGGTTTTCCCGGCCCGCGCATTCCATATGCGGTTTGCCGCTGAGCCGATTCCAATGCTTGCCGTCCCACTCGTGCAGGCCGGAGTCGTCATCGCCGTAATCATAGAAGCCGTTGGCGGCCACGACGACCCTCCCCTGTCCCGTGTAGCCTCCTTTGAAGTGCGGACGGGGATTGAGCCTGAGTTCCTTGACGAGGTCGAACAGAAGCCGGCGCTTCAGCGTGTGCACGTCCACCTCGTACAACAGCCCCTCCATCGTGAGCTGGTAGACGAGATTGGCCGGATCGGACAGATGGCGCATCGTGGCCGTGATCCGCTCGTTCCTGAACTCTTCGAGGAAGCGCCAATTGCCTTTCATGTCGATGGCGTACGGTCCGATGAAGGCCTGGTGGGACTCGTTGTGGATCATCCGGTTGGCATGCGTGCCGTCGTGGACGTGCACCAGCGCGGGCTCCAGACGGTCGCTGATCCTGTAGAGTCCAAGGCCGGTGCCAGTGCGGGGCGTGTGCGAGTTGTAGGTCACCGCCCAAAGGGCATCCGCCCACGGCATCAACGCGCCGACGCCGCACTCGGACCGCAGCGGTCCGGTGTCCGCCTTCAGTCCGATGTTTGGAATGCCGGGAAGGTGACTCTGGCCATAAGCGGCGGCGCCGGCCAGCACGGCAAGAACAGATCTTCGCGAAGTCATAATGCCATCCTTGGATTCATTTTCTGTCGGCGGCCTGCATGTTTTCTGTCTGAGCAGAGTATGTCCCTCCTTCATTCGGTGAGAGGGTCCAGCTCCCCCGCCCCACGATTTCCTTGGACACTGATTTGCGATAAGGAGAATCAGGATGTCCAACACGAAACACTCGGATTCCGGGCCCGCGCAAGGAGCCCGGAGGGCGACTGAAGCGGGACCGGAATCCGGCCGCGGCGGCAAGGGCCGCTGGTCTGCCAAGCGCAAGATGAGCGTCGTTCTGGAGCTGCTCCGCGGCGCCGACCTGGAGACTACGAGCCGCAAGTACGGTGTGACGGCGGCGACCCTGTCGGAGTGGCGGGAAGCTTTTCTGGCCTCTGGCGAAGAAGGCCTCAAGATCCGGCAGGAGGATCTGGTCGACGAGCAGGGCCGCCGGATGAAGTCGGTCATCGCCGAGCTCGCGATGGAGAACGAGCTGCTGAGGGAGCGCATCCGGCGGATGGAGGACAAGGAGCCTTTTCTGCGGTGGAGGTCGAAGCGATGAGCCGTGCCCGGTCGATCTCCACGGGACGCTGCTACGGGCGGGCTCGGGTGCTCAAGGCCTGGGGCCTGCCGCGGTCGACCTTCTACCAGCGGCGCCGCCTGCATGCCTCGCCTCGCCCGCCCGCCAGGCGCGGCCCGAAGACGCACTACACCGATGAGCAGCTCGCCGGGGAGATCCGGCGCACGATTCACGAGTCGCCTTTCCACGGCGAAGGCCACCGCAAGGTGTGGGCGCGGCTGCGGCTGGCCGGCGTGCGGACGTCGTTGCGGCGCGTGCTGCGGCTGATGCGCCAACACCAGCTGCTGGCGCCGCAGCGGCAGCCGCAGCCGGTGGAGCCGAAGCGCCACGAGGGAACGATCCTCGCCGGGCGGCCCAACCAGATGTGGGGCATCGACGCCACGGCGGGCTTCACTCTCCGGGACGGACAGGTGCCGATCTTCGCCATGATCGATCACTGCTCGGCCTGCTGCCTGGGCATTCACGTCGCCAGGCGCGGCACGCGGTTCGAGGCGCTCGAGCCGGTGCGCCAGGCCGTGCGCGAACAGTTTGGCGGCTTTGCCGAAGGCATTGCCTTCGGCGTGAAGCTGCGTCATGACCACGGCTCCCAGTTCATGAGCGACGACTTTCAGCGCGAGATCCGCTTTCTCGGCCTGGAGTCTTCACCGGCCTTCGTCCGCGAGCCGGAAGGCAACGGCTGCATCGAACGCTTCTTCCGCACCCTCAAGGAGCAGCTACTCTGGGTGCGGCACTTCGAAACCCTGGAAGAACTGGCCGAAGCGCTCGAAGAATTCCGCCAGCGCTACAACGAACAGTGGCTGGTCGAACGCCTCCACTTCCAATCCCCGCGGCAGGCTCACCAGGCCCTGCTTGCCCTCGAGGCTGCCGCATGACGATAATTCAAAAAACTGTCCAAGAAATCGGGGGCGGTACAGTGAGAGGGTCCAGCGAATCGGACATCGGTTCGCTTGCAGAAGCAAGCCGGTGAACATTCCGCTCTCTGATCGTCCTTATCGATCAGTCGGCAATCGACCTGCAAGAGCGATCCGAGGCGGGCCTAGAAGATCAGCTTCAGGCCGAACTGAATGATTCTGGCATCCCGTGCAGACACGATCGTTCCGAAGGCCGCGCTCTGATTGCGGCCGTCGGGGCCGGCAGAGAAACCCCCGTTCGGAAGCCCCAGATTCACATGATTCAGCCAGTTGAAAGCCTCGGCGCGGAATTGCAATCTGAGCTGCTCAGTCAGGCGTGTATCCTTGATGGCTGAAAGATCCATATTGAAGATCCCGGGAGCGCGAACGTCCGGCAGCGTGCGTCCCACGTTGCCGAGCGTGAAATTGGGCGGATTGACAAACTGAGCGGTGTCGAACCAGCGGAAGGCGGAACGGTCCTTCAACCTCGCGCTTTGTCCCGTAGAATTCGGCCGCGTGGCGCGGAAATTGTTCGCCCCGGTGACAACCACGGGAACGCCGCTTTGCATGGTCGTAATCGTGTTGAGCTGCCATCCACCGATCAGCGCATTCAGCGCGGGCCTGACGGATGCGCCGAATCTCTTTCCACGGCCGAATGGCACCTCGTACACAAGACTCACCACACCGCGTTGGGCGACGTCCGTCGGGTCTATGGACCGTTCCAGCCTTCTGGAAGCCAGGCCATCCTGAAAGCCGACAATTCCCGCCTGTTCCAGTCCCGGTCCGAAGTTGACCGGCGTCACAACCGAATCACTGATCAGCTTTCCCTTCGTGTACGCAAAGAGCATGACGAAGCCTTGCCGGAATCGCCTTTCGGTTGTGAAAAGAAGAGCGTGGTAACTGGAGTTCCCCATGTGCGGATTCCGGACTGTCACAGCGTTGTAATACGGAAACTCCGCCAGTGCCTGTTGCAGCGTAATCGTTGCGCCGCCGAGAGCCCCAGGAACCAATCCGGCGTATGGATTCGGGACCCTTTCCTGTGAAAGCCGAAGCCCGTACACCCAGTTCTGCGGTTGCACGCCGTTGAGGTTGTATCCGCCGCTGACGAGATGCGTGGCTTTGTTGGCGGTATAACTCACGTCGAGCAGCCAGCCCCTGATCTGTTGCTGCAGGGATGCCGACCATTGCTGCGACATCGGCACTTTCTGGTTCGGCTGGTCGTAGGTGACGTTCTGCCCCAGAAAGCCGGCCGCTCCGAGCCTTGGCCCGAGGGGCTGGGTCGGCGCGAAGGGCAATCCATCCCGGAAACGGAAGGCCGGCAGGTTCGTATCTCCACCTGGAGGAATGTATTGTGTCTGGGTTATGGCAAAGCCTGCTGTCGAGCCGAAATGATCGCGATAGAAATTCGTCGGGTAATAGATTGAATATCCGGCACGAAACACAGTACTCCCGCGCCCTGTGAGGTCGTAGGCAAGACCGACTCGAGGCCCGAAATTGTCATAAATAGGCTGGAAAACAGCCGGACCGTAATCTACACGCGCGAAGACTGTTCGGCCCCTGAGGTTCAGACCGGGGATGAGACCCTCCGGGTCAAAGTTCGAAGAGCCGCCGTTGCGCTCCCGCGGCCATTGCTGATAGTCCCACCGGAGGCCCAGGTTCAGTGTCAGCTTGCGCGAGGCCCGCCAATCGTCCTGGAAGAAGATACTGGAAGAAAACGATTTCTGAGACTCGCCCAAATACACGAAGCCCGTCGCGTTGGCCACGGCGCCGAGAAGGAAGGTTGCGAAAGCTGAGCCGGTCCCGGCGGGGGCGGCCGGATTCTGCGTCAGGCCGGGCCCGAAGTTGAACAGATGCGAGGGCATTTCTCTCTGGTAATTATTCGCCTGGTTCAAACGATGCTCATAGCCGAATTTCAGCGTATGAGTTCCTTTGATCAGGGTGACCATTTCAAAAACTTGCCAGTTTGTACTGCCCCGCAGGCCTACCGTGAAAGCACCAAAGTTGGCAAAGCCAAAATTGCTCAGGAAGGGCAGAGTATCCGAGGGGATCGAGGGATGTAGCCCCAACTCGCGCGGGAGGTTTTTCCCGTAGCTCGCAGCCTGAAAGGGGAATCGGGACCGGGCGACGCTGATCCGGAACTCATTGAGAGCGCTCGGCGAGAAGGAATGAGTGTCGTTCAGCACGATGTTCTGGTTCCGCAAATCGTCGAATCGGGCGCGCACATCCGGGTCCGGCCAGGGAGATTGAAGGTTCCCGGCGTTTGTGAAATGCCGGTAATATGTGTAGCGGCCATACATGAAATTGCGGTCGCTGAAGCGGTGATCGATTTTGGCGGTATGCTGTTGCATTTCCCGGCCCTCGGAAAAGCTCGAGATGAAATTGTTCTGCTGGGTAAAAGGATTCACCGGCGGCCGGTTCGGCGGGGGCATGTAGCGGAGAAAGACCACCGTTGTCGGGTCGAGACGGGAGGCGGGAATAATATTGCCCGGAAACTGGGTCCGGAACACCTGCGATCCTTCGCGGCGGAGGGTGTCCGGGTCAAAAATCGGGATGAGCTGGCCCCGGTCGTTGAAGAAGTTTGAAAAATCGCCTCTTCTCCACGTGTCGATCGGGGTCGAGCCGATGGGATTCAGGCCGCGGCGGTAATACCAGCCCTCGAAATTGTAGAAGAAGAAAGTCCGGTTCCGCCCATCCATGATTTTGGGAACGGATAAGGGTCCGCCAAGTGATCCTCCGAACTGGTTGTAGCGGAAAGGAGCGCGAACGGCTGCAAAGGCGTTGCGCGCATCCAGTTTGTCGTTGCGGAGGAAGTGATAGAGGGTGCCGTGAAATTCGTTGGTGCCGCTCTTCGTCACCAGGTTGATCACGCCCCCCGCCGTGAAACCGAACTCGGCCGACATGGTCGCCGACTGCACCTTGAACTCTTGTACGGCGTCAACAGTCGGGTTGACGTTGACGTCGGCGAGGAACCCCTGGTTGTTGTTTCCGCCGTCCATGACGACTGCATTCAGCGCGGATGGTCCGCCGTTAATGCTGATCCCGGAAAGGGCGATTCCCCGGTCGGCGAAGCCGCTCGGATTTCCGGTGAACGTTGTCCGCACTGCTGGCGTCAGCAGGGTAAGCGACAGCACGTTCCGTCCGTTGATCGGCAGGTCCTGAATCCTCTTGTTTTCAATGACCTTGCCGATGGTACTGGTGCCAGTATCGACAAGCGGCGCCTCTCCAGCAACCGTGATCGACTCTGTGATGCTGCCCAGCTCGAGCGTGATGTCAACCTGGGCGCGCTGGTCCACCTGCAGCACAATTCCTTCCCGGACAGCCCTCTTGAACCCAGTCTGCTCAACCACCACGCGATAAGTGCCCACAGGGAGGGCTGGCGCAGTGTAAAACCCGACATCATTGGTCAAGACCGTTGTCGTGATGTTGGTGCCGGTGTTGGTGATCTGAACTTTGACGCTTGCCACCGGCGCTCCACTGCTGTCAACGACGTTGCCGAAGAGTCCTGCACGGCCGACTTGGGCAGCCGCGGAGGCTGACAGCAGGACACAGAGCAGGGAAAGGCGGGTTGACTTCAACATGGCTTTCTCACCCCCGGAAACTACTCTTCTCGCTTATACATCAGGCGGAAAGCCAGATCGTCTGAGCGATGGATTACATGGCAGTAGTCTGAAAGCACTATTCGTGCAGGAGTCCTCTTTCCATGGCGAGCACGACGGCCTGCGTGCGGTCGCTGGCGCCGAGCTTGTCGAGGATTCTGCTGACGTGGATTCGAACTGTGTTCTCGGAGATGGCAAGCCGCTCTGCGATGTCCCTGTTGCTCAGACCGCGGGCGATGAGCCGGAGCACTTCATGCTCGCGAGCGGTTAGCTCGGCTGCAGAGATGCCTGCGGCCAGCAGAGCTCCGATCGCAGGCGTGACATAGCGGTGCCCAGCGCGCACCCTGAAAATGGCCTCGATCAGCATCTCCGCACTGGCGTCCTTGGTCAGGTATGCCTTGGCGCCGGAGGCAAGCGCCCGCCGGACGTCTTCGCTGCCCTCATAGTTGCTCAGCACGAGGATGCCGATTGAGGGCAACTCGCGGTGAACCTGGCTGACCACCTCGAAACCGGACACATCGGGCAGCCTCAGGTCGACAACAAGAACGTCCGGCCTGAAGCTCCGGCACAGGGGGAGAGCCTCTCCCCCTTTTGCGGTCTCGGCAACGATGCGCATATCCTGACGGCTGTCGATTGTCGTGCGCAGCGCCAGTCGAAAGAAATACTGATCTTCGACTACCACGATGCGGATCGGCTCGGCTTTGTTCATGTTGAGTGATTCAGCGGGATTTCGGCTTCAACGCTCGTGCCACGCCCTGGACTGCTCTCCACCCGAAGGCATCCGCCATGGCGGCGTGCACGTTCTCTCATGACGGTGAGGCCGAAGTGGCCGGTGGCATCGAATTCGTTGAGAGGCTCGCAGAAGCCGCAACCGTCATCCTTCACAATGGCGCGGAGAGCGCTTGAAGAGTAAATCAGCTTCACCTCGATCGTGCTTGGCCTGGCATGGCGAACGGCGTTGGAGATTGCCTCCTGACAGATCCTTAAGACATTGTGCTGCAGCTCGGCAGGAAGCTCCGCAGGGCGGCCCTCGACAATGAGGCTGCCCTGAATGCCGCGCGATTCGGTCGCGCGCCGCAATGCTTCATCGAGCGCCGAGGGCAGCGATTCATCCTCGGGGCGGCTGTCCCTCAGATCCCAGATCACCCGCCGCGCCTCGGCCCGGTAGTAATGCACCATGCGCCGCGTCACTTCCAGGATCTCAGCCGCGCGTTGCGGATTGCAGATCAGTGCCGCCAAGGCCGCCTCGAGCTGCAGTGAAATCGCTGAGAAACCAGCGACAAGCGTATCATGCCACTCGCGTCCGATTCGATTCCGCTCCTCGAGGATCGCCGTGTACCGGGTCCGGACTGACAGGATACGCCATCGGAACAGGCCGGCTGCCAGCGCAGACCCGGCTAATCCCAATAACAGGTAAAACCACCAGGTTTGCGAGAACCGTGGCTCCTGAATCAGTTCTACCGAAGCAGCCTCTCCCCACTTCCCCCAGGGATCCCGGGCTTGAACCAGGAATTTGTGGACGCCAGGCGGTAGCTCATTGAAGCGGGCAGTGCGCTCGTGGCCCGCCTCCACCCAGTCCTGGTGAACACCGGTCAGCCTGTACCGGAACCGGACTTTACCTGGACTGGAAAAACGCAGGGCCGTGTAACGAACCGAGATGTTGCGTGCGTCCGCCTCAAGTTTCAGCCGAGCCTCGGGCGAGACAGACCGCCCGTTCACTGTCACCTCTTCAATCATCGATCGCGGCGGCGGCATCCTGCGGTGAACCTCGGGTTGGACCCGCACAAAACCCCGAACCGTCGGGAACCACAAGCTTCCGTCGGGAGCTCGCGCACCGGCGGGCTGAGAAACCCCGTGCAGCACAGTTGTCCGCATGCCTTCTTCGGCCCCATGGATTTCGAAGAGCAGCCCCTGCCTGCGGCCCGCAATGACCTGTTCGACCGAAGCCGCATTGATTTCGAGCAAACCTCGCGGCGAGCTCACCCACAAGTTGCCGTGCTGGTCTTCCACCACTCGATACAACGGCTGCTCCGGCAGTCCGTGTCTTCGATCGAAGACGAAAACGCCTTGAGAGGACACAAGCCACAGCATTCCGAAGGCTGCTGCCCAGATCCTGCCGCGCGAATCCTCGTTGATCGAATAGACGCGGCCGGATGGCAGACCGGGGGCGGCCTTGGGCGGCATTTCCGGACTCTCGCACCGATACAGTCCATCTTTTGTGCCGATCCAGATCGTCCCGGCCGATGCTTCCAGAAGCGAGCTGATCCCCAGCCCGGCCAACAGCGCCGGGGGTGGAGGATCTGAAGGCTTTCCTCCGGGGAACCGGTACACTCCTCTGTCATCTGTGCCGATCCAAAGCCCGCCGGTCCGATCGAACAGGATCGCATTGATCCTGCGCAAAGCCGAGTCGCTCTGAACGCCGTATTGACGAAAACCCCCTTCAGATGACTCGAACAATCCCTCCCAGTTTCCGATCCAAAGCCGCCCTCTGGAGTCCGTTGCAAGAGAGCTGATGGAAAAATAGAGCGCTGGCATGGGCAACGGCTGCGGGCGCAAAACGCCTCCAACCATGCGGTACAGCCCCCCTCGCCAGGTGCCAAGCCAGAGATCACCTTCCCGCCCTGGCGCTACGACGGAGCTGTAGTCCCCCGCGAGCCCCTCCGGCAATCCGTAGCTGAGAATTCGGGACTCCCGCCACCGGCCCACCCCCCCGCTCCGCAGTCCGATCCAGAGATTGCCCTCCCGATCCTCGAAAAGGGTCCGGATAAAATCATCCGGCAGCCCCTGCGAGGAAGACCATCGATCCACGCGCCCCCGGTACACTCTAAACAGCCCCCTTCCCCAGGAACCCGCCCACAGAACGCCGTCAAGATCCTCCAGCAGAGCCACGATGGGGCCCTGGATGACTGGCGTCGAGGTCTCTTCCCCATTCAGCCGGTACAGCCCCCGGCTCGTGCCAACCCAAAGCGTTCCATCGCGCGCACGTGACACCGTCAGAATGTCCCCGAGACGGCCGTTGTTCGATAGCAGACGCACAAAGCCGCGCTTCCTTCGCTCGAACAGGCCGTCTCTGGTGACCACCCAGAGTTTTCCTTTTGGATCCGCATGCAGGACATTCCATGACATCTCCAGCGGCGGACCAAGTTCATCCTGCCTGACGAAACTTTGTCCGGCACGGCGGAAGACGCCGTTGCGCGTGCTTGCCCACAGGACCGCATCCGAGTCTTCCGCAAGCTGGAATATCGAGCCTCCAAGAGCGTGGCGCGAACGAACATGACCTCCGGAAATTTCGTAGAGGGCGCCATCGAAAGTGCCGATCCAGAGCGAGCCGTCGCGCGCAGCCAGAAGAGAAGAGATCCATCGCTGCGACAGGCGCAACGGATCGCCCGCTCTGTACACGCGAAAATGCAGCCCGTCAAAGCGAACCAGCCCTTCGGCTGTCCCGACCAGGAGATACCCGTCCGAATCCAGGGCGACGGAGTAGACGTAGCTGTGAGGCAGCCCCTGCTCAACCTGCCAGTACTGTTTGTGATACTGGGAGATGTAGACTGCCGGGTCGAGTGCGAAAACCGGCCGCCAGAAAACCCCAACCCCCAGCGCCAACAAAACCTTGGCCGCCATCTCCTGATGACGAAATCATACCCGATTCCGGCTCGGGCTCCTCACGGGTCTTGCGGGCATGGCGGTTGGCAGATTCAGCGGGGGTGCCGGATGCGCCTTTGGAGCCTCTGGCATCGGCTGAAACATGGCGCGGAGGCTCCCGCAGCATCCCGCCGTCCTTCAGGGCTTTCAATGCATCAGGGCCGAGCCCGCAATTCCGTTCAAGCGGTGCGTCGTCTGGCACGGCCGCAAACGCCTCCCTTGGGTGCATCGCGGTTGAAACACACGAAGCGCTCCACTGGGCGCGGGGGCGGCAGCCCGCGTGCGCTCAAGCCACCAGCACGCAAAGGTCGCGGAGGTTGCGGTAGCGCTGCTCGAAATCCAGGCCGTAGCCGACGACGAAGCGGTCTTCGATGGTGAAGCCGACATAGTCGCCGTGCACTTCGATGCGGCGGCGGGACGGCTTGTCCAGAAACGCGACTGTCTTCAGGGACCGCGGTTCGCGCTGTTCGAGCAGATGCTTCAGATAGTTCAGCGTCAGCCCGGTGTCGATGATGTCTTCCACCAGCAGCACGTCCTCGTCCTGGATCGGTCGGTCGAGGTCCTTGGTGAGCTGCACCTGGCCGGAGGTCGTCGTGCCCTCGTAGCTCTTCGTGCCGATGAACTCGATGCGCAGAGGCGCGTCGATGTGCCGGATCAGATCGGCCAGAAACATGAAAGAGCCCTTGAGCACGCCCACCATCACGAGCGGCCGCCCCGCGTAGTCGGCGCTGATCTGGCGTCCGAGCTCCGCCACGCGCTGCTGGATCTGATCGTGAGGGATGAGGACTTCGAAGCGGGGGCCGCTCATGCCCACTAGTCTGCCATGCGCAGGCGCGGGCTGGGCGGTCCGATGTGGATGTGCGCCGCGGAGGCGCGGCCCCGCACCGCGCCGCGGAACGCATAGTAGGGGATCTGTTCGCGCTCCAGCAGCTGCCGCAGCCAGACGCCTTCGGGCGAATCAGGCAACAGCGCCACGTCCACGCGCCTGCGGTGATCGAGCCCGAGCCGGCGGTGGAACCCGGTGTCGCCGTGGGCGCTCACGGGCAGCGCACGGCCGAACTGCCGCTGGAACGCCTCGTCGATCTTTCGGAATTGCGCCAGGCTGAAGTACCCGTTGCCGTCGAAGCGCTCCTGCAGGGGGCGGCTCTCCTCTTCTTCCTGGGTCAGAGCCAGCGCAGCTTCCAGTTGCGCCATCTCGGCGAGCTGCCGGATGAACTCCGCCCGCGAACGCGCCAGTTCCAGCGTGCGGCGCCGCTCCGCCAGCTCCTCCTCCAGCAGCCTGAGCTCGTTCCGCGCGAGCACGCCTTCTTCCACGAGCTGGCGCACGGTTTCGATCTTTTCTTCCACCCGCGCCACGCGGCGCCCGGCGGCGTCCACCATCTGGTCGCAGAGTTCGAGCCCCAGTTCGTCGGGGCGCATGGAGGAGTACAGAGTGCGGTTGAGCACGTCGGCGTCGCCCAGGTCGGCGGCGCTCTCGCGGATCTTTTCAACCACTGTCTGCCGCCACTCGAGCCTCTGCCCGAACAGCGCCGGCAGGCAGGCGATGGCGGCGCAAACAAAAAGCTTGCGCACCGTTTTTATTGTAGTACGATACCCGGTAGGGAGAGGTTCTGACCGAACTCTTGCGGAAACGAAAACTCAACGGGGCCACCCCTTCCACCGCCACGGAAAGCCCCACGTGGCTCATCGCCCTTCGAGCCGCCGAGTCCAAGAAAGCTTCCGGAATCCGCGTGCTCGATCTGCGCGAAATCGCGTCGTTCTGCGACTACTTCCTTATCTGCACCGGCACGAACCAGAAGCAGAACCAGGCTATCTGGGACGAAGTCGCGAAGCAGATGAAGTTACAGGCTGGTGAAACGCCGTTGAGCGTCGAGGGGTACGAACACGGCGAGTGGATCCTCGGCGACTTCGGCGATGTGATCGTGCACGTTTTCTCCCCCGAGAAACGCGATTACTACCAGCTGGAGCGGCTTTGGCGGGACGCCAAAGACGTGCCCGTTCCGCCGGAAGCCGCAGCCTGAGCGGCGCGCAGGCGATCAGATCACGCCGCGCAGATCTCCGCTGCGCGGGCGAGAGAGCCTGCTTTTGCCTGCAGCTCCCGGAACAGCGCCTCCGCCTCCGCCTGGTTGAGCGAACGGACGGCGTCCTCCACCAGCGTCACCCGGATGCCGCGCCCGAGCAGCCCGACAACGGCGTGCCGGACGCAGATCTCCGTCACAACGCCGTAGACCACGGCATGCCCGACTTCCAGCTGCTCCAGCAGGGCGGGAAGCTCGGGGATCGTAAAACAATCGACGCTTTGCTTGTTTAAAACAATCTGGCCGACCTGCGTGCAATCCGGCTTTCTCTGGCCGAACGTCCCCGCGACGCAGTGCGGCGGCCAGAGGGCGAACTCCGGATCGTCCTCCCGGTGCGCATCCGCGGTCGAAATCAGCGGAATGCCGCGCTCCTTCGCCCAGCGGTTCAGCCGCGCCACCTGGGGCAGGATCGACTCCGCCCCGGGCACGTAAAGCGCTCCCGCGGGCAGCATGAAATCGTTCTGGGTGTCGATATCGAAAAACGCCGTATTCATCGCCTCGCCCTCACTTCCCCGGCCAGCTGGATCAGCTCCTCGCTGAGGTCGATCCGGTAAGGCGGATCGACTTCGAACAGCGTCCGGAGCTTCTTCGGCAGGGCTTCGATCGACCGCCGCCCGCGCTCCCGCGCCTCGGCCGCCGAAGGCAGCGGCGTCACCAGTCCGCCCCGGAGAATCACCGGCCGCAGCAGCGCCTCGGCGTCCGCCGACGGACACTCATGGGCCCGTCCGATCATGTCGCGGTCCCGGAACCGGAACACCTGCTTGGCGCCGGGAAGCGTCGCCTTTTCGGCGCTGAACTTGGCCGTATAGCGGCGGCCCAGCGGAGAGTCATGCTCCACCATCTTGTACACGGCCCCGTGGCTGGGGGCATCCATCGACGTGGCCAGCTCCGTCCCGACTCCGAAGGCGTCGATCGGCGCGCCGGCGGCCATCAGCTCCAGAATCTTGTACTCGTTCAGGTCGCCTGTGGCCATGATCTTCGCGTCCCGGCACCCGCCTTCGTCGAGAATCTTCCGCACCGCGCGCGACAGTTCGATCAGGTTCCCGCTGTCGAGCCGCACGCCCCAGAAGGGCTTGCCCAGCGCCACCGCCTGACGCGCTCCCTCCAGGGTGTCGTACGTGTCGATCAGGTAGGTCGTGCTTTCTCCAAGAAGAGCCTGCAGCCGCTGGAAGGCCTCGCGCTCGGTGGGAAAGCTCTGCACCCAGGAGTGCGCGGCGGTGCCGAACACGGGAATGCCGAAGCGCATGCCCGCCAGCACGTTCGATGTACCTGCGCAGCCGCCAATGAAAGCCGCGCGCGCCGCGTACAGGCCTGCCATGGGTGAATGCGCCCGCCGCGTCCCGAACTCGACCACGGCGCGGCCGCCGCTGGCGTCCACCATCCGCGCCGCCTTCGTGGCGATCATCGTCTGGAAGCCGACCATCGACAGAAGGTAGGTCTCCGGGATCTGCGCCTCCATCAGCGGCGCCCGCACCGTGAGCAGCGGCTCGCCCGCAAAAACAGGAGTGCCCTCCGGCACTGCAAAGACGTCGCCCGTGAACCGGAACCGCCGCAACGCCTCGAAGAAACCTGGCTCCGCCCGCTGAAATTGCGGCAAGCCTTGCAGGTAGCGGATTTCCTCTTCTTCGAAACGCAGGCTCAGCAGGTACTCGGCCGCCTGCGCCAGCCCCGCGGCGATGAGATAGTTGCGATTGGCCGGCAGACGCCGGACGAACAGCTCGAATGTTGCGGTTTCACCCGCCTTGCCGGCCGACCAGTAGCCCGCCGCCATCGTCAGCTGGTACAGGTCGGTCAGCAGGGCATTCACGGCGGCTCGATCCTTCCGGCGGCGATGGGCCGCCTACTTCTTCTTCTCCTGCGGCGCTTCCTTGATATCTCCAGCCGCTTTCTCCAGGTCTTCCACGCTGGAGGCTGAGATCTCATACAGCGCCGGTTCGCCTTCTCTGCGGGCGATGTATCTGTCTCCGCTCTTCGAGATCTGCACCTTCTCCGCGCTCTTCGATGTCACCGCCACTTCGATCACCGGTTGCGTGAAGCCGGATGCCGGGAACGACACAGCCTGCAGGTCGCGCAGACGGTCGATCAGAGTTTGCACCCCGACGGAATCCATCGGCTTGCCGCTCTCCATCCACCTGTCGCCCTGCTTGCTCAGGCTGAGTTGGCGCCTGGCCCCGCGGTAATCGATCTTCGACGGATCATCGAAGCCGAAATCGAACAGCTTCTTGTTGCGGAAGTCTTCCAGACCCTTGTCCAGCGCTTTGGCGTCGAACTCCTGCACGAGATGGAAGCCTTCGACCACCGAGCTGCGCGCATAGTACTTGTCCTTGTTCTTGCGCAGCTCCAGTTTCTGGGTGCCGGCGGCATCGGTCACGGCGACCGTGGTCACCGGCTCGCCCGTCCTGAACTGCTTTTCGAGATCCGCCTTCTGGTCGGAAGTCAGCAACGGGTCCAGCTTGAGATCCTGAAGCCGCCGGATGTAGTCGTCGACGCTCCAGGAGTCCGCGCGGTACATCTGCGGGCGGCTGATGACCCAAGCGCCCTGGGCGTTCTTGGAAAACTCAAGCGCTTCTTTCTTCCGCTCGAGCTCCATGCGCACGATCTTGTCCCGGTCGAAGGTCAGGATGCGCTTGTCACGCAGGTCGACGGCAAGCTTGTCCAGCCCTCCCTTCACCCAGGAAGTCAGCAGGTAGACTTTGGGGTCGCCGTCCACCTGCGCGAATCCGCCTCCGCCCACAGGGGCATCGTCGCCCAGCAGCACGGTGCGCGTCTTGCCGTCCTTCAGGGTGATCACCACGCGCGCATGCGGTTCTTTCAGCCCGAACACGGCCAGATCCTCGGGCTTTTCTTCGACGACCTTGTCTGCATTCAGGGCAGCCGCCGAGGACACCAGGCTTTCGATGGCAGACTTGTCCCCGGCCAGCGGCTCCGGCGCAGTGATGCGCCAGACGCCGTCGTTGCCCTTTACGATCCTGGTTGTTTCCCCGTCCCGGCGCTGGATCTCGATCTTCGTGATCTCGTCCTGTTTCAGAGAGAGGAGCTTGGGGCTTGACGCGCTCTCCGGTTCCTCTCTTTTCTGACGGTTCGACCACCAGACGGCCGCCGCCAGCGCGGCCAGCACTGCCGTCGCGATCAGCAGTCCCCTCGGCCGCATTCTGCTACCTCCTGCGCCACCAGACGACGACGCCGAGCGCGATCACGACCAGGGGAATCACGAACTGCGAAACCGTGCGCACGAGAGTCATCTGACTCCTCGTCAGCTGAATGCGCCGGTCTTCCGG
Organism: Bryobacteraceae bacterium; assembly: GCA_026002875.1. Lineage (NCBI taxonomy): Bacteria > Pseudomonadati > Acidobacteriota > Terriglobia > Bryobacterales > Bryobacteraceae > Bryobacteraceae bacterium. The sequence continues at coordinate 123,716 of BPGE01000001.1, read as the reverse complement.
ATCCTTGGGCCGGATCGAAATCAGATCCTCGTCCGAGCTGAGCCAGTTCAGCATGTTCATGACGAGGTCCCGGTTTCCGCCAAAGCCCAGCGCGTAGTTGGCCGCAAAATCCGACGAGCCGACGACCACAAAGCGGCCTTCCACCTGATTGCCGTCCCTCTCTTTGCCGGTCCGGTATGTGCCGGCCGCGGCCACGCAGTAAGATTGCGGCTCGCCTTTCGGCATCGCCAGCGAACCGGTGGCCAGGTTCAGGTTGGTGGCGGCGATTGAATTGCGCGAAGTCGAAACGAGCTTTTCGACCGAGGTCTTGTCCGTCGGCTTCGGCTCCATGGAACGGACGATCGGGAAAGCCGTCGCCGTGCGCTTCATCTCACGCACGATCGGGTGGGTTTCATACCGCGTGCCCAGCGCCGTCTCAGGCCCCAGGCCATACAGTCCGCCGATGCCCGACGTGTCGAGAATGAGGTCCTTGTTCAGCTTCACGCCCCAATCCTCGAGAACTTTGGCCAGCGCGGCGTTTTCGGCAACGCTGTCCTTGGGCGTCTTCAGCGGCGGATCCATCAGGAAGAGCGCCCTGCCTCCGTCCTCGACGTATTTCTTCAGGGCGTCCACCACCGGCTGCGGATAATCCGTCCGCGGACCGGCGACGACGACGATCGTGCAGGCTTCAGGAATCTGGGGTTTCTCCAGCAGGTTGATCGTGTCCGTCTTGTAGTTGTTCTTCTCGATCAGCTCCTTTAGCGACGAGTAGGCTGGCGCCTCGCTTTCCTCGAGCGAGTGCTCTCCCGCGCCCGTCGTGAAGCAGACCGTCTTCGTGCCCGATTTGAGCAGGCGGATCAGGGCGGAGGTGATCTCCTCTTCAGACACGCTGCGCGCTTCCTCGCGCTTTCCGGCAGTGGAAAGGATCACCGTGCCCGTGCGCGTCACGCCGTACTGCTTGGCCACGGTCGGCTTCTTGAAAGGATCAATGTAGGCCACCTTGAGCCGCGGCGAGAGGTTGTTGTAGCGGTCAAGCAGGTCTTTGGCCCGCGCGAAATCCGATGTTTCGTCGAAGTATGCAATCTCGACGTCGGCTTTCAGCCCTTTCACGACCTTGACGGTCTGATCGGCCAGCGAGTACCGCTTGTTGGAAGTGGAATCGTAGGACTTGTTATACCGGTTGGCCAGGAAATTCACCGTGACCAGAATCGCGAGCACGACAAGGATGTAGGTGGATGCGTACGCCCCGTAGCGGGCTTGACGGGATCGCAGGAACGGCATCTTCATCTCTTACGCCCTCCACCGGAGCGACTCGAGGCTCCGCGATGTCAGAAAGATTCCGAGAAAGATCAGCGAGAGGAAATAGACGGCGTCTTTCGAGTCGATCACCCCTTTGGAAAACGGCTCGTAGTGGCGGACCACCGACATGTAGCCCATCACGGTCGCCCACGTGGCGGTCTCGTAGCCTGCCACCCATTCAAAGACCCACAGCAGCAGGCAGGCGCCGAAGGTCACGGCGCCGGCGATGATCTGATTGCGCGTGGTCGTCGAAATGAACGTGCCGATGGCCAGCAGACCGCCAGCCTGAAGCAGCAGCCCCAGATACCCGACCAGCATCGGCCGCCAGTCCGGCTTGCCGTAAGCGAACAGGAAGCCCATGTTCAGCAGGCTGATGCCCAGCAGGCAGGCGTAGAGAATCAGCGCCGCCAGCCACTTGCCGAGGATCACTTCCATGTCCCGGACCGGCGAGGTCATCAGCAGCTCGATCGTGCCCGTCCGCTTCTCTTCCGCGAAGAGCCTCATCGAGATCAGCGGAATCAGAAACAGGCCGACCACCGACGTGTTCATCAGCAGGGGACGGATGATCATCTCGTTGACATCCATCGGGAAACTGCGTCCGAACATCGTCGACTGCATGCTGATGTTGACGAAATACCCGACTGCATTCCAGAAGAAGAAGCCGAAAATGACGGCATACATCGCCAGAAGAAGATAGGCGATGGGCGATGCGAAATACGATTTGAGCTCTTTCGTGCAGATCGTCCAGATGTTTCTCACTGCCGTCCTCCCTTGCCGTTTCCTTCAGCCGCCTTCTCGGATGCGGTGAGCTCCAGGAAGACCTGTTCGAGGCTCATGGAGAGCGAACGCAACTCGTGCAGGGACCACCCGTGTTCGACAACGCGGCGGGCGAGCGACGCCCGGACGTTCTGACCGGGAGCGGACTCGACTTCGAAGGAGTGGAGTCCGTCGCGCGACTCCCGGTGCGTGACGCGCGCCACGCCGGAGAGCGCCGCCAGCGCGCCCCGGATCTCCTCCGCGCCAGCGCCCGCCACTTCCACCAGAACCGCTTCCTGCCCGCGCAGCCGCGACGTCAGGTTCTCCACCGTGTCCTGCGCCACGATCCTGCCCCTGCTGATGATGATCACGTGGTCGCAGGTCTGCTCGACTTCCGGAAGGATGTGCGTTGAAAGGATGATTGTGTGCTCCCCGGCGAGCGAGCGGATCAACTGCCGCGTCTCATGGATCTGCTTCGGGTCGAGCCCGGCGGTGGGCTCGTCCAGAATCAGCACGTCGGGGTTGTGCAGGATCGCCTGCGCCAGTCCGACACGCTGCCGGTAGCCTTTGGACAGCTTCGAAATCAGTTTTCGCGAGACATCGTCCACGGCGCACCGACGGCTGACCTCGGCCACCCTGCGGGCCACGTCGCCCTCCGGGATTCCCTTCAGGCGGGCGACGAACGCCAGGTATTCATGCACCTCCATCTCCGGATACAACGGCGGCGTTTCCGGCAGGTATCCGATGCGGCGCTTGACTTCCAGCGGCTGCTCCAGCACGTCGTAGCCGGCAACGGTCGCGCGGCCGGAAGTGGGCGGCATGAAACACGTCAGGATCCGCATGGTCGTCGTCTTGCCTGCGCCGTTCGGCCCCAGGAAGCCGACGATCTGCCCCTTTCCGACCTCGAAGCTGATGTCGTTGACGGCGACATTGCGGTCGTATCTCTTCGTCAGATTCTGGACGCTGATCATCGGATCGTCCTCGATGCAGGAATCCGGGACCCGAGGTGTCCCGCCATCGGCAGCATGGACGCTGCCTTCCCTCAAGTGTTTGACGCTACATAGGATAGAAGAGCCCGTTCCCAGCTGTCAAACCGCTCGCCTGGCCCATTGCAGCCCGCCGCGGCGCTCCTCTATGATTGGAAGAGTTTGCCGGCGGCCCCCATCCGGCCTCCGGCCTCTCCCCGGCGGGCCCGAACGACATGCGCCGATCCAATCTTGCTTTCGTGATCGCCGAACTCGTTCTGAAGGACTTCCGCGTCCGCTACCGGAACATGTCGCTGGGCGTCTTCTGGTCTCTTCTGAACCCGCTTACAATGATGGCGATCCTCACGTTCGTGTTTACGAGGGTCTTTCAAAGCCAGATTCCGAACTATCCGCTTTACGTTTTGTGCGGGCTGATTCCATATAACTTTTTCACCCTCTCAGCCGTGACAGGCACCGTGTCCATCACTGAAAACGCAGCCCTGGTCAAACGCACCCCGTTCCAGTCAGCTCTGCTGCCGCTTGTTGCTGTTCTCGCCAACACGCTCCATCTCGGCATTCAGCTTCTGATTGTTTTCGCCCTCGTCCTCTGGTACGGCCTGCCGGTCACGTGGCATTACCTGTGGCTGCCTGTGATCTGGATGCTGGAACTGCTCTTCATATACGGATTGACGCTCGCCTCCAGCAGCCTTCACGTGGTCATCCGCGACGTGCGCTACGTCGTCGAATCGGCCAATCTGGTCCTCTTCTGGCTGGTCCCGATTTTCTACAGCTTCGCCATGGTGCCCCAGCAGTACAAGAGCCTGTATGAGTTCAACCCGGTGGCGGCGCTTGTTCTCGCGACACAGCATGTCATCCTCGGGCACCGTTCTCCTCCGCCGATGCTGATGTGGAAAATGGCGTTCGTGTCTGCTGTCTTTCTTCTCGTTGGCGGATTTATCTTTTCGCGGATGAAAAGCCGGTTTTACAGGTACCTTTAGGAATGAGCGAAGCCATCCGCGCCGAGAACATCTCCGTGATTTACCGCCCCCGTGGCAGCAAGAAGCTGCTGCGGCAGTACCTGCAGGACCGTCTGACAGGAAAGCAGGCGGAGGGGTTCTACGCCCTTCACGATGTCAGCTTCTCGCTCGCTCGTGGCGAAGGGTTGGCCGTCGTCGGCGCCAATGGCGCAGGCAAGAGCACTCTGCTGGCGGTCCTCGCCGGCCTGCTGAAGCCGGACAGCGGCCGCCTCATGGTCGACGGGCGGGTCAGCACGCTGATGGAGCTCGGCTCGGGTTTCCACCCGGATCTGACGGGTTGGGAAAATCTGCGGCTGTACGGCGCGATCCTCGGCCTGTCGCGCCGCGAAGTGCAGGAGCGCGCCGGAGACATCGCGGATTTCGCTGAACTCCACGGATACATGGATCAGCCGGTCCGCACGTTTTCTTCTGGAATGGTCCTCCGGCTGGCCTTTGCAGTCGCCGTCCACGCCCAGGGGGACATCATCCTGATCGACGAAATCCTCGCCGTCGGCGACGCCGCATTCCAGAAAAAATGTCACCGGCGGCTGATCGAGCTGCGCGAAAAAGGGGCAACGCTGGTTTGTGTTTCACACATCTCCGGCATGCTCGAAGCTCTTTGCCGCCGCGCTCTCTGGCTGCACCATGGCCGCGTGGTCCGCGACGGCCTTTATCAGGACGTGGCCGCCGCGTACACGGCGTTCATGAATGGCACCGGCCGCCATCTCTGGGATCAGCTGCCCGACGCGCCCGTCCGGACCTCCGCCTGAGCCTATTCCGCTCCGGAGGAGTTGAACCCGCCCACGCGGATTGCGGGCCGTTCTCCGCGGCAATCCGCCTCCTGCACTTCCGTGCGGATTGCGATCGACTCACCCGGCATGAGCGTGACGTAATTGTCCGAGTACAGCGCTGGCAGAACCCGGTCTCCCGTCTTCTCCCGCACGGCTGTCAACCGCACCATCACCGCCGGCGCGCGTTCGGGATTGCGCAGCTTCGTTTCGAGAATCCAGACGCCGCCTTCCCTGCGGACCTGCGTCGCGGCTTCCAGCTTGACCTTCGGCAGCGCTCTGACCGCGGTGTAGTCTTCGCCGGCAGCGCTGCGCCAGTACAGATTCGAGGACACCATCGCGCTGCCCCGGCGCAGTTCCAGAACGATGAAATACACGGGCGCCGCATTGGCTGGAATCTCCAGCCTGAACGGCGTCAGAACGGAATCTTCCCGGCTGTCCAGATTCGCGGCTTTCTCCCAGAGCGCCTCGCCCTTCAGCCCGAGAATCTTGGCCGTGACCGTCAGGCCGGACACATCGCCGGCGTGGTAGTTCACGACCTCGACGGAGTTGTCGAGCGGATTCCACTGCACATGGAGCGGCTCATTCGCTTTCTTCGCGCCGAAATACGCCGCGGTGGGCTCGAGATAGTAGTCGTAGGTCTGCCACACGAACGACGGCCACGCCGGATGGCTCATCCAGATCAGCAGCCCCATCCGGTTGCGGCTCTGCGCTTCAAACATCGCGCGGTAACCTTCGTAATTCAGAAACTGCGCCAGCTCGACCCACTCGCGCGCGTCGCGCGCGCTGCCGAAGCGCCTGTCGATCAGTTCGCGGAACGACTCGCCCCCCTGCGCGCCAGTCAGGCAGAAGTCGTGCAAACCCCAGAGCCTTGCTTGCGGCCACGCCTGATCCTCTGGAATGAACTCGCGCAGGCTCTCCCACGTCACGATGTTCGGCATGCCCATTTCGCTGTGGAATTTCGGCGTGGCCCGCTCCTTGAAGTAATACTCGAGCGGCATCGCGCGGTACGGCCCGTGCCCGCTCACCACTTCATCCGCTGAACTGCTGATGTAATGCATGCCGGGATGCAGCTCCGCCACCATGCGGCGGAGCTCCCGGTCCAGCGGCGCGGGAGGAAAACCCTCGTTGCGTCCGCAGTACAGCCCGATGGATGCGTGACGCCGGATGCGCGCGATCAGATCCCGCGCGTTGTCGAGGAACATCCTGTGGTCGTCCGGATCGGGTCCGTCCCACGGATTCGCCAGCCAGAAGTCCTGCCAGACCACGATTCCGTGCCGGTCGCAGGCATCGTAAAATTCCTGCTCCCCGATCATGCCCACCCAGTTGCGGATCATCGTGAAGTTCTGATCCTTGTGGTAGCGCACCGCCGCGTCGTACTCCCTGCCGCGGTAGCGCAGCATCGATTCGCTGAATCCCCAGTTGCCGCCCCGCGGGATGAAGCGCCGTCCGTTGATCCACATCCGCAGCGCTCCGCCCTCTTCGCTAAACGTGAACTCCCGGACGCCTGCGCGAAAAGACAGCTCGTCCGTCGCGCGCCCGCCTGTCTCAAACCTCGCCTTCACCGGATGCAGGTAAGGCTCTCCATAGCCATTGGGCCACCACAGGCGCGGCTTTTCCTGCCGGAATTCAACAGGCACGGCGCGGATTTCGCCAGGATTCAACCGAACCCGGCTGGAAAATTCCCGATCGCCGAACTGTCCGCGCACCATCCCTTCCACGGTCCGGCTTCCATGATTCTGAACGAGAAACTCCAGCCGCACATCCGCTGTTGAGCGGTCCGGGCTCACCCGGCTCGCCACCAGCGGATCAGCGATGCTTACCTCGCCTGTCGACGACAGAAACACGCGGTTCCAGATCCCGGCGTTTCGTCCCCGGATGGTAGGGATCCAGTCCCAGCCGATGGAGGCATGGAATGTTGGATTGTCCGCTCCCAACGCGCCTCCGTTCTTGTCGGGGTTTTCGAACGTCTTTTCCTTGACGCTGCCTGGCGTGGCGTTCTTCTCCACGAGCACGGCGAGGGCGTTTTTCTCACCCAGCCGCACCTTCCCCGTGACGTCGAACCGTCCCCGCCGGAAAGCTCCATCGATGCGTCCGAGCAGCTCTCCATTCAGCCACACCTGCGCCTTCCAGTTCACTCCATCGAAGTTCAGCCACACTCTCTCGTTTTTCAGCACGGGAGGGATGACAAACTCGTTGCGGTACCAGAAATCCGAGTGGAAGAACGAGTCGGAAATCATCAGCTGGTTGTCCGCATGGTTGGGGTCTGGGATCGCTCCGGCGTTCAGATACGAAACGAGAACAGTGCCCGGCACGGTGGCCGGGATCCAGTCGCCATCTGCAAATCCTGTCCTGCTGAGCGCCTCGCCGCGCGCAGAAACCAGGCTGGCGCGCTGCAGCCTCCAGCCCCCGCCCGAGAGCAGCATCTTCCCGCCCTCGGCAGCCGGTTGCGGCTTTGGCGCCCAGACCGGTCCGCCGCGCCCGTACACTTCAAACTCGGAGAGCATGTAGCCTTCTTCCCTCGCAGCTTTTGTCATCAGCACGCGCGCGTACCTCGCCTTTACGGGAGAAGACAGTCTGATCTCATCGCGAAGGGACTGATGCGACGGCAATGCAGTGGCGTCCCTCCACTGCTTTGCGTCGGACGAAAACTCAATCCGGCCTTCGGAAGGTCGCCAGATCCAGTGCAGCGCGACGCGGTCAACCACGCATTCGGCGCCCAGATCCACCATGACCCATTTCGTGCCCGATCCGGCGCTCTTCCAGGCGCTGGTGAACTGGTGCGGTCCGCTGAGCAACAGTTTTCTGCCGGCGAAATAGGGCGTGATCTCCCCAACCCGCCACATGGCCACCGCAGGCGCATCAAACTCCACCCGGAACCACCGTCCGACAGCGGCAGGCGACAACGCGATGCTGGTCTGGAACTCGTGCTTCGGCCTCTCGCGGCTCTCCATCCGGCCTGCCTCGCGCCAGGTGACGCCGTCGTCGGAGACGCGCACCGTGACTTTCCACCCCGGACTTCCTTCCTTTCCGAGATTGAGTCGCGCCTCCAGGTCGATGCGGTCTGCCTGCACCGGTCCGTCGCCGCCCAGAAATCCGGCCTGCACCCATCCGCGCGGGCCCTTCACGTCCACTGTCGTCACCCAGTTGCCGTCCAGCAGCCACTCCCGTTCGTTCTTGTCGAGCAAGGACTTTTCGCTGCTTCCGGTGACGATCCACCGCGGCAGTTGCTGCTCGCGGATTCCGTCCGTCACCAGCTGCGCCGTGAGATTGTAGTCGTAACTGGACGAGTGCCACGCCGCGCGGTGCAAGGCGAGATTCCTGTACGTGGTGTCGTCGATCCTGGAGACCGGCGCGAAGTCCTCGCGCGGATCGCCAGGATAAACCCCGGCGCCCCGTGTCTGTATCTGGGCCATGGCGCACCCCGCGGACAGGATCAGAATGAGGGCGGAATTCCGCATGCGAGCCTCCCGGAAACAGCGATCATACACCCGCGGTGAAGGGGAGTCCCTCTTTTGCTGAGGGCGGCTTTATTTCGGATCGCCTTCTTCCACCCAGGCGAGATTGAACTGCGCGTAACGAATCGTCTTTCGCGGCTGCCCCTCGGGGAGATGGTTCAGGAAAACGCTGTAGCTGGCGTGAATCGTCCCGTCTGGCGCCTGCAGGATCGACGGGTAGTGGAACGAGCCGGGGCGGTCCGCACGCGTATCGAGCTCGAGATGCCGCTTCCACTTCCAGGTCGCGCCTTCATCGTCGGAGATGGTGATCGCAAGCGAGTGCCTCCCCTTATCCGTATCGTTGTTGATCATCAGCCAGCGCCCGTCGCGCAGGTTGATGACTTCGAGCCCTGTCCCCGAGTTCGGAATCTCGGTGTCCTCGGCGAACGTCCACGTTTCGCCCTGATCTTTCGAGTAGCTCACCTGCACCCGCTTCGGCGGCGGACCGTTGTCCCGCAGATAAGCGGTGATGGTCCCGTCTTTCTTCAGAGCGAACGTGGGCTGAATGCCCGCCACGCTCAGCATGGGCTGCGAGCCGCGCCATGTCAGCCCTCCGTCATCGCTGATCGCCACAAGAGAGAAATCAAAACCATCGGAATACATCGGCAGGAGGATGCGCCCGGAAGGCAACTGCACGGGATGCGCCCGCGTCATCCATCCAAGCCGCGTGGTCAGCTTGTCCTTTGCCATTCCGGCGATCCGCGCCGCCATCTTATCCCAGTCGGTTCCGCGCGCGCGCCGTTCCAGCTCCGCCGCGGCTTCTTCGATCTTCACGGGCTTGGGCAGGACCAGCCCTGCGCGGTCCCACCGCGGCACTCCGCGTCCGTCATATTTCTCCGCCATGCGGAAGTTCGTCACCGCGCTCTCCCACAGATTGGCGAGAATCGTCTGCCAGAACAGCCACAGCCGCCCCTGGCGGTCCACAAACAGCACGGGGTTCGTGTCCGGATAGCCGGGCTCGTCGGCCAGCACAAAAGGCGCCGACCATGTTTTGGCCCCGCGCAACTTCACCGCGCCCATGATCTGCACATCATCGGCGGTTCTTTCCCCCGAGCCGCGGTACCAGCACACCATCAGCCCGCCGTCCGGCAGCCGCACGATCGACGAGGCGTGGTTGTGCTTTGCATCCAGCGGGAAGATGTCCTCCTTCGCAAGGAACGGCTTTTCTGCAGCCGCAGCCGATAAAAAGGCGAGAAGAAGCAGGAGAGCAGGTTTCAGCCGCATCGCTCAGACTATTCTTCCACGCGCCGCCGCAGAAACGGCAGCGCCAGCAGGCCGAACACGGCTGCGGCCACCGCCTCGCCCGTCAGGATGTACCACGGCCATGGACCCATGTAATCGAGGAGCGACGGCGCATGCGGCTTGCCGCACAGATACATGTAGTTCGTGTGGAAGATCAGGTTGAACGCCCCTACGAACGCAGCCCAGGCGTGAAGCACAAGCATCGCCCGCCAGAAGGCATGCCGCCGCGGCCGCGCCATGCCCGACCATGCGAGAAAGAGGAGCGAAGCAATCACGCCTCCGTGAGCCGTGAAAAAGTACATCGTCGGATAGGACCAGAACGGCGCCCACAACTCCGGCGTCAGCACCGCCATCGAAGCGCCGCCGATACCCACAAACCACGTGGCGTCGAACAGCCAGCGGTTCAGCGTCAGCAGCGTGAACACGGTGAGCCACAGCGACAGGTCGCACAGGTTCAGCGGCAGGGCTTCCGGGAATCGGACACCTTCCGTGTAGAGCCGGTAGCCGTACCAGACGAGCTCATTCACTGCGAGAAAGACGCCCGTGGCAAGGCGCACCGCGCGCCCGCGCTCCGCCCTGCGCCCTGCGGCCAGACGCAGCAGCGCGGCCGCAAGCGGGATCGCCAGGATCACGCCCCAGTGGCGGGCGCTGAACAGAACGAAATCGGTTTCCACGGAATCAGCGCAGTTTCACCGGCGCGCCGCCCGCCTCGCGGCTGCGCTGGGCGGCGTCCATAAAAGCAAACATTTCCAGCGTTTCCTGTTCCGGCACCGGCGGCACCCGGGACTGAAAGAAAAGGATGATCTGCTCCACCAGGCCGCGATAGCCCGTATACAGATCTTTCTGGGATTGACGGATCTCCTTCCCCGAGAACACCACGGCGCCGTAGCCGCCATACGGCCGCGACAGCCGGATCGCTGCCACGCGTCCGTCCTTCCAGCGCCCGGTAACGACCTCCGCATCGGGCGCGTACGTCCGCGTCACCTCCTCGCAGCCCGTCCCCATCAGCGTGTACAGGATCTCCACGGCGTGAATCCCGTACCAGGACAGGTCCAGCTGATGCGTCGCCTCCAGCGGTCCCGGTCCCCAGACGAGCGCGCCGTCCACCCGATCTTTCTTCAGTTCCGGCAGCAGCGAGGAATACCGCAGAGCCGATGAACTGAACCACCGCACGCCGTATTTCCGGGCAATGGCCGCAATCTCCCGCGCATCTTCCAGCGTCGAAGCCAGCGGCTTGTCGATGAACACGGGCTTCCCGGATCGCGCGATCTCCCGGAACTGGGCCAGATGCACCCGGCCATCCACGCTTTCCAGCAGCACGGCGTCCACTTTGCCCAGCAGCGTGGCAATGTCGGGCACGATCTCGACGCCGAACTTTGATTGCAGCTCTGCCGCATACTTCTCCACCCGGTCCCGGCTGGACGGCAGGTCCGGACTGCCCCCCTTGTAGGCCGCCACCACGCGCGCTCCGGCGACGTGTTCCTTGTGGTTCGGGTCGTTCAGAATAGTGGTAAACGCGATGACGTGCGACGTGTCCGTGCCGACGATGCCCAGCCGAAGATCCGCGGCTGAGCCCGCCAGCGCAGCCACGGCGAGGAGAGCGAAAAGCTTCATGGGCGCATTCTATCCGGATCGCGTCCGCAGGTGAACGAGGGGGCTGTGCTCGACATTGTCAAAGTCACTTTCTCGGTGACTTGCGAATCGCTGGAAGAGGGCTACCGGACCGGCATCTTCCCGATGGGCCATGAAGGCGAGCGCGCCTTCACATGGCACCGGCCGGATCCGCGCTGCATCATCCCGCTCGATTCATTCCACGTGCCAGCCTCGTTGCGCCGCACCCTGCGCCGCGGGGCGTTTACGATCACGGCGGACAGGGCGTTTTCCGAGGTCGTGCAGGCATGCGCGTCCCGCCCCGGCGTCTGGATCACGCCGAAGCTGCGCGCCGTCTACGAGGAGATGCACCGCATGGGGAAGGCTCACTCGCTGGAAGTGTGGGTGAACGATCAGCTCGCCGGCGGCATCTTCGGCGTGCATCTCGGCGGGGCGTTTTTCGCCGAGTCGAAGTTCCACCGCGTGACGGATATGTCCAAAGTCGCGCTCGTCACCCTGCTGGAGCGCCTCCGCGCCGCCGGCTTCACGCTGTTCGACGTGCAGTACTGGACGCCCCATCTGGCGCAGTTCGGCGCATGTGAAATCCCTGCGCAGGAATATCTGCATCTTCTCCAACATGCCCTGTCGTCGCCTGCGCCTTTTCCCGGCTGACCACGTGCGGGGACCGTGGGCACCCCCTCATATCGCTTCCGAAAGCTCATCAGGCGCCGTGTTAGGATTAAAATTCACGCTGATTGTCAGTAGGCGCCCTCTGTAGAAGTGCCTGAGTTTCTCCCGATGCGCGGATCCGGTTCTTCGTGCGTTTTCTCCCGCTCGTGTCTCGTTCTCGCCATGCTGGCCGAGGCCGCCATGGCGCAGCTTCCGCTCACCCTTCGGGACGCGCTCGAGCTTGCAGAGAAAAATAACCCGGCGCTGACTGCAGCCGCGGCCGTTGTAGACGCTGCGGAAGCAGGAATCACAACAGCGCGAGCTTACCCCAACCCCTTCGCCAGCACCCAGACCGGCCGTCAGATGGTTCGGGTGCCGGGCAATGTCACGGGCATGGTGCAAATCCTGAGTTTCCAGCAGCCGCTGGAACTTGGCTCCCTGCGCCCGTCGCGCATCGGCCTGGCGGAGCGGAACAGGGAGGTGGCGGAAATGCAACGCCAGGTCCGCCGCATCGCCGTGCTCAGCCAGGTGCGAAGGACCTTCTATGAGGTCCTGCGGCGGGATGCGGAGCTGGCGCTGCTTCAGGAAAACCTCGCACTGGTTGAGTCTTTGCGGAAACGCGTGGCTGTCCAGGTGGAAGTCGGAGAAGCCGCTCGCCTGGAGCTCGTGCGCGCTGACGCCGAAATTGCCAGCGCGCGCGCCCAGGTGAATGCGGCCCGGATCCGGCGCGTCTCCGCTCTGGCCGCTTTCCGGGCTGCCGTGGGAGCTCCGCTGGATGGAGAAGTCAGCCTTTCGGGCGAACCGGAGCCGGTCGCCCTTCTGCCTTCGCTGGACAGGATCAGCGCTGACGCTGTTCAGGATCACCCCGCGCTGCGCCTGGCGCGCAGCGAGAAAATCCGGGCGGAATCGCGAGTCTCCTTCGAAAAATCCTTGCGCCTTCCGCAGCCCACGGTGCGGACGGATTACGAACGGTATCCCGACGTGCCGAATTTCCGCGTCGGCATCGACATTCCGATCCCTCTCTGGAACCGCCGGGAAGGCCCGATCGCGGAAGCCCAGGCTGCCCTCAGGGAAGCTGCGGCGAACGAGGAGTTGCGGCGCATCGAACTGCTGGCCGCCCTGGAAGGCGCCTACCGGCGTCTGGAAGAAGCCGAAGAGCAGATCAGGGCGTACGAAAAGGGCGTTCTGCCGGAAGCCGAAGCGGCGTTGAAGGCAGCGCAAACGGCCTTTCAGTTGGGAGAGCGCGGGATTCTCGAGGTGCTGGACGCCCAGCGGCTTCTGCGGTCCGCCCGTGTCGAACTTCTCAACGCGCGGTTCGATCGCCAGGCAGCGCTCGTTGACCTCGATGAGTTCCGCGGCATCGATCCCACGACTCTCTACAGGAAGTGACTTCCGGCTGATGAGACCCCTGTTGCCTGTTTTTCTGATCGCTGCCGCCGTCCTGACGACGGGCTGCTCGAAGGACGCCCGCCCGTCCGCCCCATCGCCCCAGTCTGCCGCCGCTGCGGATCCGAACAGCATCGTGCTCGACGACACTCTCCGCCAGAGAATCCGCATCGGACAACCTGAATATCGCGATGTCGCCGCAGACCTTTCCGTGTCTGCCCGTGTAGAAGTGGATGCAACGCGCACAAGCCGCATCGGATCTCCCGTCCTTGGCAGGATCACGGAAGTCCTCGTCGAGGAGGGCCAGGATGTGCGCCAGGGGCAGCGTCTGGCCTTGCTCTACAGCACGGGACTGAACGAAGCGCAGCTCGAACTGCTGAAGGCTCTGTCGCAGAGGATGGTGGCTGAGCGCGCTGTCGCCCGCGCCAAAACACTGCTTCAGGCTGACGTCATCGGCGCTGCCGAGCTGCAGCGCCGGGAAGCGGAGCTGACGCAGGCCACCGCTGAGCTGGAAGCTGCCCGCGAGGAGCTGGCTCTCCTCGGGATGCCGCCGGAGGCCATCCAGGAGCTTGAGAAGACGCGAGCCCTGAAATCCCTGGCGGTGGTGACTTCCAACCGCGACGGCACTGTGCTCGGCCGGCGCGCCGCAGTCGGACAGGTCGTTCAGCCGGCGGACACCATCTTCGAGATCACCGATCTGAGCCAAGTCTGGGTTGTCGCTGACGTTCCGGAGAAGGAGATCGGCCATGTCTCGGTGGGACTGCCCGTCACAGTCGAATTCGATGCGTTGCCGGGCAGGCGTATTTCCTCCCGAATTTCCTTCGTCAGCCCGCTCGTCAACCCGGAGACACGCACCGTCTTCGTGCGCGTGGAGCTGCCGAATCCCAACAAGCTGTTCAAGCCCGCCATGCTGGCCACGATGACCCTGCATGGACACCCGCAGCAGCGGCTGTGCCTGCCTCAGGAAGCGTTCGTTCGTGAAGGCGGCGAGGAGTTCGTTTTCGTCCGGGCGGATGCGGACCGCTTTATCCTCACGCCCGTGGTCTCGGAGCCGGCCGGCCGTTTCGGGCGCGCGGTCTTGGAACCTGACATCGCCGGCAAGGATGTCGTGATCTCTGGCGCCTTTCATCTCAACAATGAACGGCGCCGGCGCAATATCCGCGGCTCGGACTGAGGCCTGGCCATGCTCAAACCGCTTGTCAGTGCTGCTCTGCGTCACCGGGCTGTCGTCATCGTGATTTCCCTTGGCCTGCTCGGCCTGAGCATCGACGCCTTCCGCAAGCTCCCGGTTGACGCCTTCCCTGACGTCACCAACGTTCAGGTGCAGGTCGCAACGGTCGTTCCGGGCCGCTCTCCGGACGAAGTGGAGAGGCTGGCCACCATTCCGATCGAAATCGGCATGACCGGCTTGCCGGGCATGACAGAGATGCGTTCGCAGAATGAGCCGGGCCTGTCCATCATCACCCTGGTTTTCACTGACGACACGCCCGTTTACTTCGCCCGGCAGCTCGTCTCGGAACGTTTGGACGAAGTCCGTTCCCGCCTGCCGGCCGGCGTGAATCCCGTGCTTGGGCCCGTGGCGACCGCATTGAGCGAGGTCTACCAGTACACGCTCGAAAAGCCCGGCGACGGCGAGCGGGCCCTGACGAAGGAAGAACTGATGGAACGCCGCACCATCCAGGACTGGGTCGTGCGGCCGCTGCTGCGCTCCGTGGCGGGCGTCGCCGAGATCAACAGCACCGGCGGTTACGTGCGCCAGTATCAGGTGCTCGTCGATCCCGTCAAAATGCGGTACTACGGCGTCACCATCGCCGACGTCCACCGGGCGCTGAGCCGCAACAACGAAAACACGAGCGGCGGCATTCTCCCGCAGGGTCCGGAAGTCTTCCTCGTCCGCGGACTCGGTCTGCTGCGCAACATCGAAGACATCCGCTCCATCGTCATCAAGGAATTCCGCAATACGCCCGTCTACCTGCGCGACCTGGCGGAAGTCCGGATCGGCGAGGAAGTCCGCTACGGCGCCATGCTCAAGGGCGGTTACACGGAAGCCGTCGGCGGCATTGTCTCGATGATTGCCGGCGGCAACGCCAAGGAGATCGTCAGCCGCATCAAGGAGCGCGTGGAGCAGATCAACAGCAACAACATGCTCCCGGACGGCCTGCAGATCGTTCCCTACTACGACCGCTCGGAGCTGGTCGACGCCGCGCTGGCCACCATCGCCCGCGTCCTGCAGGAAGGCATCGTGCTCGTCGTCATCGTGCTGTTCCTGTTCCTGGGCGACCTCCGCTCCTCCGTCATCGTGATCGCCACCCTCATCCTGACGCCAGCCGTCACGTTCCTCGTGATGGAACGCACGGGAATGAGCGCCAATCTCATGTCGCTGGGCGGATTGGCCATCGCCATCGGGCTGATGGTGGACGGCTCTGTGGTCATCGTCGAAAACGTCTTCGCGCAATTAGGCCACAGGAAAGACGAGCCGAAATCGCGCGTCATCCTCGATTCCGTGATGGAAGTCGGCACGCCGGTCATCTTTGGCATCACGGTTATCATCGTCGTGTTCCTGCCGCTGATGACGCTGCAGGGCATGGAGGGGAAGATGTTTTCCCCCCTCGCATACACCATCGCCATCGCGCTGGCTGTTTCTCTGGTTGTCTCGCTCGTTCTTTCCCCTGTGCTCTGCTCGTTCTTCCTGAAAGGCGGCTCCGAGCACGAGACCTTCTTCGTCCGCTGGAGCAAACGCTTCTATCTGATTCTGGCGACGCGCGCACTCCGCAATCCGGTCATCACTGCGTCCGTGGCTGTCCTGCTCTTCGCGGGCTCGCTCGCGCTGGTTCCTTTCCTCGGCACGTCCTTCATCCCGGAATTCAAAGAGGGCACCATCTCGCCCAACATGGACCGCGCGCCGAACATCAGCCTGGACGAGTCCCTGCAGATGGAAGCAGAAGCCGTGCGCGAGATCCGCAAGATCCCCGGCGTCAAGCACGTCGTGTCCCGTCTCGGCCGCGGCGAATCTCCCGTCGACCCCGCCGGCTACAACGAGACCGACATGATGATCCAGCTCCTGCCGCTCAAGGAGCGCCCCGGCATCACGCAGGAGATGATCGAAGACAGGGTCCGCGAGATTCTGAATCGTTTCCCGGGCGTCAACGTCGTAATGGCCCAGCCCATCTCGGACCGTGTGGATGAGATGGTCACGGGCGTCCGCGCCGACGTCGCCGTGAAAATCTTCGGAGACGATCTCGATCAGTTGCTGAAGGCTGCCCGCGAGACGGCCCGCGTCGCGCTCCGCATCCGCGGCACGGGCGACGTCAAGATCGACCGCGTGGCTGGCCAGATGAACATCGACGCCACCATCGACCGCGCCGCCATCGCACGCTATGGCCTGAACATCGAGGACGTCAACGACGTCATCGCCGCCGCCGTCGGCGGCAAGCCCGCGACGGAAATCTACGAGGGCGAGCGGCGCTTCGAGGCCGTGGTCCGCTATCCGGAACGCTTCCGCAATTCCGTGGAAAGCATCCGCTCGATCCTCATGGAAACGCCCACAGGCGCGGATGTGCCGCTTTCCGCTCTCGCCGATATCCGCATTCAGGAAGGCCTGTCGCAGGTGCGGCGCGAAGGAGGGCGGCGCCGGGTAGTGGTCGGCATCAACATTCGCGACCGCGACCTCGGCGGCTACGTGGCGGAACTTCAGACTGCACTGCGGGAAAAAGTCTCCCTGCCGTCCGGCTACTATTTCGAGTTCGGCGGACAGTTCGAAAATCTGGAACGCGCCCGCGGCCACCTCATGATCATCGTGCCCGTCACGATCGGCATCATTTACTTCCTGCTGTTCCTCCTGTTCCAGTCCCTGCGTCCGGCGTTTCTCATCATCTCCGTGCTGCCGTTCGCCTCCATCGGCGGCGTCGTGGCGCTCTACCTGACGGACATGTATCTCTCGGTGCCCGCCTCCGTGGGCTTCATCGCCCTCTGGGGCATCGCAGTGCTCAATGGCGTCGTACTCGTGAGTCAGATCCGCAGCCTGCGCGAAACAGGGCTCGACGTGGCCGAGGCCGTCATGCGCGGCGCCTCGCAACGGTTCCGTCCGGTCATGATGACGGCCACCATCGCCGCTCTGGGCCTCATCCCCTTCCTGTTCGCCACCGGACCCGGCTCGGAAGTCCAGAAACCCCTCGCCGTTGTCGTCATTGGCGGGCTGATCTCCTCCACCGCGCTGACACTGGTGGTTCTGCCCGCCATCTATCGCTGGTTTGACGATATCGCCTGACCCTCGCCGCGCCTTCAATCAGACCGGTTCCGGTTTCAGCCACTGGTCGAGCCACGCAAAGGCGTCTTCCTGCATCGGCACATCGAAGCGGTGCGGTCCGTCGTAGAAGCGCGCCGCGAAGAGTTCTTTCGCGCCAGCCTTCGAGTACACGGCTCCGATCTTGTCTACCGAGGCCTGCATTCCCTCCGGCGGGAACAGCGCGTCGCCCCGGCATTGCTGCACCATCAGCGGCCGCCCGGCGCGCAGCCCGGCCGCGTCCGGCAGGTCCAGCTGCCGGTGCAGTCCGGGCACGAAGTGCACAAACGAATGCGTGTCCATGTGCGCCCTCATCATCGGCCGCACCGTGGACATGAACCCCGCGATGCAGCAGGCGCGGATCCGCTCATCCAGCGCGCCCAGGAACAGCGAGCGCCATCCGCCAAAAGAGACTCCAACGCAGCCGATGCGCTTCGTATCCACCTCGGGCCGCGTGCAGAGATAATCGACCGTGCGGATGTCATCCCACGCGGTGACGCCCGGCCACGTGAGACCCGCATAGGTTAGTGTCTTCACGATCGTCGATTCCTTCGCGCGGCACTGCGCGTTCAGCCTGTTCACGTCCTCGAGGCTGAGCTTTGCGCGGTCCCATCCGCCCGGCAGCTCGCCCGGCGCAACATATCGGCGCTCGCCGAAAGGGAAGGCGTCGATCGTGATCACCACGTAGCCGCGGCGCGCGAGCTCAGTGGCCGTGGGCCGCCCGCCGTAATTCACCTCGTGATACTCGTGCATCGCCGGGTGGTTGTCGCTGAAGTCGATGACCTTTTCTTTGCCGAACAGGAACATCCCCCCGTGCGAGTGCAGATCGACAACCGCCGGCGCGGGCGTTCTCAGATCCTTGCGCCGCAGCAGATACGCGGGTACGCGCAAGCCGGGCGCGGTGGAGAACAGGATCTTCTCGAACACGATGCCGCGCTCTTCGAAACGCGCCACCGTCTCTGCCTGCGGCGCCACGGGAGCAGGCGCGGGTCCCAGCGCGGCAAGCACCGCTGCCCGCGCCTCCCTCCGCCACACTTCCACATCTCGGAAGCGCGGCTGAAGGAACGAGAGCGGATACTCCGCCGGCGGCGCAAGCGCCTCGATCGTCGGGAACAGATTGCCTGAATCCGCCTGGACACTGGCGGGCGCGCCGGCGTCCGGCGGCATTTCCGCCCGGAGAGGCAGCCCTGCCACAGCGCCCAGAAGTCCGCGGCGGGTAATGTGCTGATCGGGCATTTCTCCATTGTGCCCTGCCGGCAGAGAACCACGCCCCAGGCTCCTCTGCCTGGAAATGCAACGGCCCGGACAGCAACGCCCCGGCTGGCCGCAGGATTTCCCGGGTCCCGCAAGCCACCGGGGCGTTGATGCACTTTCTGAAAGGCCTGCAGTGCTACGTGGACATCGAAGCCAGGAACTCGGCGTTGTTGCGCGTCTTGGCCAGCTTGTCGAGCAGCAGCTCGATCGACTCGACCGGCGACAGCGGCGCCAGCACCTTGCGCAGGATCCAGATGCGGTTCAGCTCTTCGCGCGGAATCAGCAGCTCGTCCTTGCGCGTGCCGCTCTTGTTGATGTCGATGGCGGGGAAGATGCGCTTGTCGACGAGGCGCCGGTCCAGGTGCACCTCCATGTTGCCGGTGCCCTTGAACTCTTCAAAGATCACGTCGTCCATGCGCGAGCCCGTGTCGATCAGCGCCGTGGCGATGATGGTCAGAGAACCGCCTTCCTCGATGTTGCGCGCCGCGCCGAAGAACCGCTTCGGGCGCTGCAGCGCGTTCGAGTCGACGCCGCCCGACAGCACCTTGCCCGACGGCGGCACCACCGTGTTGTAGGCGCGCGCCAGGCGCGTGATCGAGTCGAGCAGGATCACCACGTCGCGCTTGTGCTCGACCAGCCGCTTGGCTTTTTCGATGACCATTTCGGCCACCTGCACGTGGCGCTGCGCCGGCTCGTCGAACGTCGAGCTGATCACCTCGCCCTTCACCGAGCGCTGCATATCGGTGACCTCTTCGGGACGCTCGTCGATCAGCAGCACGATGAGGATGATCTCCGGATGGTTGGCCGCGATCGAGTGCGCGATCGACTGCAGCATCATCGTCTTGCCCGTGCGCGGCGGGCTGACGATGAGGCCGCGCTGGCCCTTCCCGATGGGCGTCAGCATGTCCATGATCCGGCCCGTGAAGTTGTCGCGCGTCGTCTCCAGACGGATCCGCTCCATCGGGTAGAGCGGCGTCAGGTTGTCGAAGAAGATCTTGTTGCGCGCCTGCTCGGGCGGCTCGAAGTTGATCGCGTCCACCTTGATGAGGGCGAAGTAGCGCTCGCCTTCCTTCGGCGGACGGATCTGGCCGCTCACGGTGTCGCCGGTGCGCAGATCAAAGCGGCGGATCTGCGACGGCGAGACGTAGACGTCGTCCGGGCCGGGCAGGTAGTTGTACTCGGGCGCGCGCAGGAAGCCGAAGCCGTCGGGCAGGCACTCGATGACGCCTTCCGAGAAGATGAGGCCGGCCTTTTCGGCCTGCGCCTGGAGGATCTTGAAGATCAGCTCCTGCTTGCGCATGCCGGCGACGCCGGGGATCTCGAGCTCGCGCGCGATCTGATTCAGGCGCGAGATCGACATCTCCTTCAGCTCGCCAAGGTCGAGGTTGCCGCGCTTGTTCAGCGCGCCCTGCCGCGGAGCCTCTTCCTGCGGCGCTTCGCGCGGCTCTTCGGCGCGCTCGGCCGGACGCTCCGCGGGCTCGGCCGTCTTCGGCTCGGCCTCGTTGTTCTTCGCAGTCTGGCCGTTGCTCTTCGTCTTGCCCTCCGGCATCTTGCGGCGCGTGGGCGTTCCCTCGCGCGGAGCGGTTTCAGCGGGGCGGGACTCCGCCGTTTGCGTCTTTTCCTCGGTGACGGGGTCCTGGTTCACCGGGTTGTTTTTTTCCAGATCGTTTGCCAAATCTCTTTCACTCCTTGGCCTGTCAGGCCCGAAAACCAGAACAGGTCCCCGTCCGGGTATGGCCCGCGGATGGCTTTCTGGCTTTCGTTTCGTTCTTTCTGGTTCAACTTGTCCGTCTTCGTCGCCACGACGGCGTACGGCCGGGAGTGCGCCTCCAGCCACTCCTTGAGCTGGAGATCGCTCTCCATCCAGCCGCGCCGCGCATCGAGCAGCACGAAGCACAGCGCCAAACTCTCGCGGTGGAGCAGGTAGCTTTCGGCGAGCCCCTGCCAGCCCCTCTTCACCGCTTTCGGGGCCTCTGCATATCCGTAGCCGGGCAGATCGGCGAAGATCACCCGGCCGTCCACTTCGAAGAAATTGACGGCCTGCGTCCTGCCGGGCGTATTGGAAGTCCGGGCCAGTTTCTGCCCCAGGAGGCAGTTCAGCAGGGTCGACTTCCCTACATTGCTGCGCCCCAGGAACGCCACCTCGGGCAGGCCGGGCGGCGGAAACTGCCGCGCGTCCGTCGCGCTCAGCAGGAATCTGGCTTGCGGACGCACGTCTCCGACGCTCCGCCGGCGCCCTCAGTGGGCCCGGTTCTCGTCCACGGGCATCTCCGGCGCCACCTCGAGAGGATGGGCCGGAGGCCGCGCGGCCAGCGCCTCCAGATCGCCCGCCAGGGCGATTTTCAGCACCTCGTCCATCGATTCGACGAAGTGGATTTTCATCTCGTTCCGGATGTTTTCCGGAACGTCGGCCAGATCTTTCTCATTATCCCGCGGCAGCACCACTTCGAAAATGCCGTGCCGGTGCGCCGCCAGCAGCTTCTCTTTCACCCCGCCGATGGGCAGCACGCGCCCGCGCAGCGTGATTTCGCCTGTCATTGCGAGATCGCCGCGCACGGGAATGCGCGTCAGCGCCGACGCGAGCGTCGTGGCGATCGTGATGCCCGCCGAAGGGCCGTCTTTCGGAATCGCGCCCTCGGGCACGTGCACGTGAATGTCGAGGTGCCGGTAGAAGTCCCGCGGCAGTCCAAGCATCGCGGCTCGCGAGCGGATGAAGCTCATCGCCGCCTGAGCCGACTCCTGCATCACGTCGCCCAGCTTGCCCGTGATGGTCAGCCGCCCGCGGCCTTCCATGATCGTCGCTTCCGTCGTCAGCACCTGCCCGCCGACCTCCGTCCAGGCGAGCCCGGTGGCCATGCCCACCTCCGGCTTCTTCTCGGTGCCGAGATCGCGGAATCGCGGCGGTCCCAGCAGCTGCTGCACCTTCGGACCGTCCACGACCACCTTCACGTGCTCGACAGCCTGCTCCTCTTTCTTCCCGCCCTTCTTCGCGCTCTTCTCCTCGTTGGCGGATTCCGCCATGACGATCTGCCGCGCCACTTTGCGGCACACGTTGCCGATCTCGCGTTCAAGGTTCCGCACGCCGGCCTCGCGCGTGTAATTCTGGATCAGCGTCATCAGGCCGGTGTCCTGAAACTCGAGGTGCTCGGGAGCCAGCCCCGTGGCCTTCATCTGCTTCGGAACCAGGAACCGCCGCGCGATCTCCATCTTCTCGAACTCGGTGTAGCCGGACAGCCGGATCACTTCCATGCGGTCCTGCAGCGCGGGCGGGATCGTATGCAGGACGTTCGCCGTCGCGATGAAGAATACCTCGCTCAGGTCGTATTCGACGTCGAGGTAGTGATCCATGAACATGTAGTTCTGCTCGGGGTCGAGCACTTCCAGCAGCGCCGCGGACGGGTCGCCGCGGAAATCGGTGGACATCTTGTCCACTTCATCGAGCATGAACACCGGATTCCGCGTGCCGGCCTTCTTCATCATCTGGATGATCTGGCCCGGCAGCGCGCCAATGTAGGTGCGGCGGTGGCCGCGGATCTCGGCCTCATCGCGCACGCCGCCCAGCGACATCCGCACGAAGTTCCGTCCGGTCGCCTTGGCGATGCTCATGCCGAGCGACGTCTTGCCCACGCCCGGAGGACCGACGAAGCAGAGGATCGAACCCTTGGGGTTCTTCACCAGCCGGCGGACAGCCAGAAATTCGAGGATCCGCTCCTTGATCTTTTCCAGCCCGTAGTGGTCGGCGTTCAGCACTTCCTCGGCGTAGCGGAGGTCCCGGATCTCCTTGGACTTCTTCTTCCACGGCACCGAGAGCATCCACTCGAGGTAGTTACGGGACACCGTGGATTCGGCCGACATCGGCGGCATCTGCTCCAGCCGCCGCAGTTCGGCCAGCGCCTTTTCGCGGGCGTCGCCCGTCATGCCGGACTCGTCGATGCGCTTGCGCAGTTCGTCGAACTCGCTCTTCTCGCCGCGGCCAAGCTCTTTCTGGATCGCCTTGATCTTCTCGTTGAGGTAGTACTCTTTCTGCGCCTTCTCCATCTGGCGCTTCACGCGCCCCTGGATGGTGCGGTCGACATTGAGCTTCTCGATCTCGATGTCGAGCATGTCGGCGATCCGCGTCAGCCGGTCCACCGGATCGAAAATCTCGAGCAGCTCCTGCTTCTCTTCGATCGTCAGCTGAAGATTCGCGCCGATGGTATCAGCCAGCTTGCCCGGATCGTCCACCCGCACGGCGGCGATCATCGTTTCGTAGTTGACGTTCTGGCTGAGCTTGACGTACTGCTCGAACAGCGAAGTCACCCGCGCCGTCAGGCTCTCCAGCAGCGGGCTCGGCTCCACCTTCTGCGGGACAGTCCGCACGAGCACCCTGAAGAAACCTTCTTCATCGGAGACCGAGACGATCTTGCCGCGCTCCACGCCCTCCACAAGCACCTTGATATTGCCGTCGGGCATGCGGACAGACTGCACGATGCTGGCCACCGTGCCTACCTGGTAAATGTCCTCGGGACGGGGGTCGTCCACCGTGGCGTCGTGCTGCGTGGCCAGAAAAATCTTCTTGTCCGTGGCCAGCGCCTCTTCCAGCGCGCGCACGCTGGACTCCCGGCCGACTACGAAGGGCGTCATCATGTGCGGGAAGATCACCACGTCCCGGATGGGCATCATGGGGAGCCGCCGCGCGTCCAACTTCTCTTTCGAGCTGCTCATGGGTTGATGATTGGCTTTCCGGACAATCTTTCTTTCAGGGAACCCGGGCCGCCCGGCGCCCGGCCTGCCACGCCGCGTCGATCGAAGATCCTCAGCCGGCCTTTTCCAGCAATGCCCAGTTGATCTTCTGCGTCATCACCATCTCCCGCGTCACGAGGAACTCCCGCACCTTCTTGTACGACGGCAGATAGTACATGACGTCCAGCATCAGTTCTTCGAGGATCATGCGCAGGCCCCGCGCCCCCACTTTTCTTTGCAGGGCCAGATCAGCGATCGCCTCCAGGGCGTCGTCGCTGAACTTCAGTTTAACATTTTCGTACTCGAACAGCTTCTGGTACTGCTTGATGATCGCATTGCGCGGCTTCACCAGGATCTGCACCAGCGCATCCCGGTCCAGATCCTCCAGCACCGCCGCCACCGGGAGCCTGCCGATGAACTCGGGAATGAAGCCGAACTTGATCAGATCTTCCGGCTGCAGCTGCTCGAGCAGCGCCATGTCCCTGTGCTGCCCGCCCCGCGCGGCTTCCTTGTTTTCCTCGACGCTCTTGAAGCCCAGCGTCTTCTTGCCCACGCGGCGCGCAATGATCTTTTCCAGCCCGACGAAAGCTCCGCCGCAGATGAAAAGGATGTTGGTCGTATCGACCGGCGTGAACTCCTGATGCGGGTGCTTCCGTCCGCCCTGCGGCGGCACGTTGGCAATGGTCCCCTCGAGGATTTTCAGCAGCGCCTGCTGCACGCCCTCGCCCGACACGTCGCGGGTGATGGACGGGTTTTCGTCCTTGCGGGAGATCTTGTCGATCTCGTCGATGTAAATGATCCCCGTCTGGCACCGCTGCACGTCCCAGTCGGCGTTCTGCAGCAGTCTCAGGATGATGTTCTCGACGTCCTCGCCGACGTATCCCGCCTCCGTCAGCGTCGTCGCGTCCACGATCGCGAACGGAACGTCCAGAATCCGCGCCAGAGTCTGGGCAAGCAGGGTCTTGCCCGTGCCCGTCGGACCGATCAGGAGAATGTTCGACTTGGAAACTTCGACCTCGCCCACCTTGTGGCGGTTCATCTGAATCCGCTTGTAGTGGTTGTAGACCGCCACGGCCAGCTTCTTCTTGGCGGACTCCTGCCCGATGACGTACTGGTCGAGGTACTCTTTCAGCTCCAGCGGCTTGGGCAGTTTCTGAGGCGCCCCGTACGGACGTTCCGGCCGGTCGTCAGCCAGGATCGAGTTGCAGACGGCAATGCACTCGTCGCAGATGTACGCTCTCGGGTAGTCGCTCGGGGAAGCAATCAGCTTCCCAACCGCATCCTGGCTCTTATGGCAGAACGAGCATCTGAGTATTTCATCGCTCGGGGATCGCTTCACAAATCATCTCCCTGCGCCAGAAGGGGGCATGGTGCGCCCCCTGAAACCCGCAGTTCCCGTGCCCTCATTATCCACCGAAACCCGCAAGGCTGGCAATGGCCCTCCGGCCGATCTTCCTCTCCCTGACAGATGCAGCCGCCCACCGGACGGATCGAACCGGTTCCAGTACCCGGGCCGGAAATCCGCCGCTCAGGCGGCTCGGTTGTCCCGCCCGCGTCCCCTCCGATATCCTCAAACTACGTTCGCCATGAGACACCGTATCCGCCTGACCCTCTTCTTTCTCGTTTTCGCCCTCGTTCTGCCCGCGCAGGAGAAGGTCGATCTTGAGGCAATTTACCGAATCAAGCAGGAAGCCTTCCAGAATTCGAAGGTCATGGACATCCTCTTTCACCTGACGGATGTCCACGGCCCGCGCCTCGCCGGTTCCCCCCGGTACCGCGCCGGCGCCGAATGGGTCCAGAAAACCCTCAAAGAGTGGGGCATCGAGGATGTCCGTTTCGAGCCCTGGGGCCAGTTCGGGCGCGGCTGGGAAAACAGAAAGTTCTATGCCGCCATGACCGACCCCGCTTACATGCCCCTCATCGGCGCTCCCCAGGCGTGGACATCTTCCACGGAAGGCATGGTCAGCGGCGAACCGGTTTTCGCACCCATGACGTCCGAAGCCGATCTCGAAAAGTGGCGCGGGAAACTCAGAGGCAGGATCGTCCTCGTCGATCAGCCCCGGGAAATTGCGCTGCATGAAAAGCCGGACGGCCGCCGCTACACAGACCAGGAACTCGCCGACATCGCCATGGCGCAGATCCTGCCCTTCGGCCGCCGCCCCCAGACGCCCGGCCAGCCCCAGCCCAATTTCGCGCAGATGATGGCCTTCCGCCGCAAGCTGAACGACTTCCTCCGGGAAGAGAAGGTCGCCCTGCTCATCCAGAACGGCCGCGGCGATCTCGGCACCTTCTTCACTTCCAGCGGCGGCTCCCGCAACCCCAAAGACCCGCAGTCCCCGCCGGCCATCGTCCTGACCGCCGAGCACTACAACCGCATCTGGCGGCTGCTCGACCGCAAGATTCCCGTGCGCATCGAGGCTGAGGTTCGCAACGAGTGGTACGACGCCGACCAGCACAATTTCAACATCATCGCCGAGCTCCCCGGCTCGGGCAAACACAAGGATGAGATCGTCATGATCGGCGGCCACTTCGACACGTGGCACGCCGGCACCGGCGCCACCGACAACGGCGCCGGCTCGGCGGTCATGCTCGAGGTCATGCGCATTCTGAAGAAGCTCGACCTCAAGCTCGACCGCACCGTGCGCCTCGCCCTCTGGGATGCGGAGGAACAGGGGCTGCTCGGCTCGCGCGCCTATGTCACGAAACACTTCGCCGACCGCGCCACCATGAAGACGCTGCCCGACTACGACAGGTTCTCCGCCTACTACAACGTCGACAACGGCGGCGGACGCATCCGCGGCATCTACCTCCAGGGCAACGAAATGTGCCGGCCTATCTTCGAAGCCTGGCTCGCGCCCCTGCGCGATCTCGGCGTCACCACCATCACCAGCCGCAACACCAGCGGCACGGATCATCTCAGCTTCGACGCCGTCGGTCTGCCCGGCTTCCAGTTCATCCAGGACCCGCTGGAGTACGACACGCGCACGCACCACACCAACATGGACGTCTACGACCGCATCCCCCGCGAGGACATGATGCAGATGTCCGCCGTCGTGGCCACGCTCGTCGTCCACACCGCCAACCGCGACGAGAAGCTCCCCCGCAAGCCGCGCCCCGAACCGCGTCCGCAGCAGGGACCGATGACCTTCTGAGCTCCGCGCCTACTTCAGCAGCGCGTCCACGGTCGCCCGCGTGATCGGGTGATACCCTGGACGCGCTTTTTCATAGATCCGCCGCGCGAGCTTCATGCCCTCCGGCGTCTTCGCCAGCTCCGCGTACAGCGGCTTGACGAACTTCCGCCGTCCTACTTCAATCAGGAACCGCTCCAGCCTGTCAAACGCCGGCTGATATCCGCTGCGCACGGCCATCAGCAGCCACTGCGCCGCAATCTCGCTGTTGCCGGTCTTCGTAAAACCCCACTGCCGGTCGAGTTCCGCCATCCGCGCCGGCGCCAGCTTCCCGGGCATCGAGCGCAGCCAGTGCAGCCACTCCTGCGTCGCCCAATCCTTCCGCGGTTCCGCGCCGAATTCGTATCGCGGACGCGGCGCGCTCTTTGGAAGTCCGGCCTGATGCAGCCATTCGCTGACGTCTTCACCCGGGAAACCGCGCCGGAGCTCGGCGAGGAAATCGTCCGTCGTGATGGACTGAAAAGCGAACCGCTCGAAATACCCCCTCAACCACGCGTCCCACCGCTCGCGCCCGTGCTTCTCCTCCAGAGACCGCAGCATCAGCGCGCCCTTCACATACGGAACCTGCGTCATGCCGTCATCCGGATCGCGGCCCTTCAAATCGAGCACCAGTTTCTGGTCCGCCTCCGGCAGGCGCCGCAGCTCTTCCTCCAGTTCGCCCACTTCGACGGCCATCTCCATCTCGCTGCGCGCGCGGCCGTACAGCGCTTCCTGGATGCGCCTCTCAATATAGGTCGTGAATCCCTCGTTCAGCCAGAAATCGTTCCATGTGGCGTTCGTCACGAGATTCCCCGACCACGAGTGCGCCAGTTCATGGGAAATCAGCGCCACCAGGCTTCTGTCGCCCGCGATCACCGTGGGCGTCGCAAACGTCAGGCACGGATTCTCCATGCCGCCGAACGGAAACGAAGGCGGCAGCACCAGCAGATCGTAGCGCCCCCAGCGGTATCGCCCGTACAGCCGCTCTGCGGCCTCGACCATCTTCTCGACATCGGCGAACTCCCAGGCCGCCGCATCGAGCACAGCCGGTTCCGCCCACACGCCCGTGCGCGGTCCGAGCGCGCGGAACTCCACGTCCCCCACGGCCAGCGCCATCAGGTACGGAGGCACGGGCAGGGGCATGTGGAAGTGCCCGTCCTTCACGCGCCGCGCCGCCATCAGCGCCTTCAGTGGCACCGGCGCGTGGATGCGCGCGGAAAACGTCACGCGCACGGCTGGCGAATCTTGCAGCGGAATCCAGCTCCTCGCATGGATCGCCTGCGACTGCGAGTACAGGAACGGGTGTCGCCTTCCGGCGGTCTGTGACGGCTCCAGCCACTGCAGCCCGCTGGCCTCGGGAGAAGTCTCGTACTCGATCAGCAGGCTGCGTTCGCCCGGCTCGAGATCAATCTCGAGCGGCGCGCCCAGAATCGCGTCTTCCGGCCCGAGCCGGAAATTGTCCGTGCGCCCGTTCACGCGCCGGATCGTCAGGCCGCGCGTGTCCAGAACCAGCCTGCGCCCGGCAGGCGCCAGCTCGAGCGTCGCCGCGCCGCGCAGTTTGCGTTCCGCAAACGACACGGCCAGATCCAGCTCGACGTGCCGCACGCGCGATTCCTGCGGATTCGCGTAAGAGTGAATGTCTGCTGCGCTCACATCCGCTATCCTAGTCCGATCCTTCCCGCGGCATGCGTGGTCGCTGTGGTAGCTTCTCTCTTTTGTATGCAGCAGTCTTCCACGGGCCGTCTCCAATCGCTCGACATCTTCCGCGGCTTCACCATCGCTTCGATGATCCTCGTCAACAACCCCGGCTCTTCGCCCGCCTACGCGCAGCTTGAGCACGCGGAGTGGCACGGCTGGACCTTCACGGACACCGTGTTCCCCTTCTTTCTCTGGATCGTCGGCGTGGCCATGACGCTCTCCACGGCGCGCCGCATCGAGCGCGGACAGTCGCGCGCGGAGCTCCTCCGCCACGCCTTCCAGCGCGCCGTCATCCTGTTCCTGCTCGGTGTCTTCGCCGGGCCGTTTCCGAACATCGACCTCGCCACCATCCGCATCCCCGGCGTCCTCCAGCGCATCGCCGTGTGCTACCTGATCGCGTTCCTGATCTTCCTTTACACGAGCGTTCGCGGGCAGATCCTCTGGCTGCTGGGCTTCAACGTTCTTTATCTGGGCCTGATGCTCTTCTACCCGACCCCCGGCTGCGGCGCAGGCTCCTGGGCGATGGAGTGCAACTTCGCCCGCTACGTCGACTCGCTCTTCCTGAGCGGCCATATGTGGCGGCACACGAAGGACTGGGATCCGGAGGGCATCGTCAGCACGCTGCCCGCCATCTCCACCGTGCTGTTCGGCGTGCTGGCCGGCCATGTGCTGCGGCATTTCCAGTGGCACGCGGCGCGCCTGCAGGCGTTTGTCTTCGGGGGCTCCGCGCTCTTCGCTGCGGCTCAGGTGATGTCGATCTGGGTTCCCATCAACAAGAATCTGTGGACCCCGCCGTTCGCCTTTCTCATGGCCGGGCTGGCCATGGTCGCCTTCGCCTTCTGGTACTGGCTGGCGGAAGTGCGCGGCGCGGGGCGGTGGTTCCGCTTCTTCGAGATCTATGGCTCCAACGCCATCCTGATGTTCCTGCTGTCGGGCATCTTCGCTGATGTCGCCGATGCCACAGGCTTCCATAGGTGGTGGTACGAGAACGTCTGCCTCGGCATCACTTCAATTCAGAAGAACGCCAGCGTGCTCTATGCCCTCACAAACGTGCTGGTCCTCTGGCTGGTGGCGTATGTGCTGTGGCGCCGGAAATGGTTCCTGAAGTTCTGATTCAGGCGCTCCGCCGCGCCGCGGCCAGCTTCTCCGCCATCCGGAATGCCGCCACGAAACTCTTCGGCGACGCCACGCCCTTGCCGGCGATGTCGAACGCCGTGCCGTGATCCACGCTCGTCCGGATAATCGGCAGACCCAGCGTGACATTGACGCCGCCTTCGAAATCGAGCAGCTTCAGCGGAATGTGGCCCTGGTCGTGGTACATGCAGACCACGGCGTCGAAGCGTCCGCGCTGCACCGCCAGATAGAACAGCGTGTCCGGCGGCAGCGGCCCTTCCACCGGCCAGCCCAGCGCCCGCGCCCGCTCCACCGCAGGCGCGATGACGCGGATCTCCTCGTCGCCGAAGGCGCCGCCTTCGCCCGCGTGCGGGTTCAGCCCTGCCACGGCGATCTTCGCGTCCGGCTTCAGCCGCAGCACCGCCTCGCAGGTCAGTTCGAGAATCCGCCGCACCCGATCCGGCGTCACGCGCTCGATCGCTTCGCGCAGCGAACAGTGCGTGCTGACGTGCGTCACCATCAGCCGCTCGCTCGCCAGCAGAATGGTGACGTCGCGCGCGCCGCACACCTCGCCAAGCAACTCCGTGTGACCGGTGAAACCTGGGTCGCTCATCTGGATCGCCTGCTTGTTGACGGGCAGCGTTACGACAGCATCGATTGCGCCTTCCAGAGCCGCCCGCGCCGCCCGCACGACAGCCTCCCGCGCCGCGCGCCCCGCAGCCGCGCTCAGCTCGCCCGGATGGACGTCCTCCGGGCGCAGCAGTTCCAGATCGATCACGCACAGCGCCTCCGGGGCGGCGCCGCCCGGCTCGTGCACGCGCCTCAATGGCACGTCAAACGCGAACAGGCGGTTGTAGTGCTCCAGCGCCGCCATCTCGCCGTATACGACGAACGGAGAACCGACGAGCCCCTCGCGCCAGGCTTTCAGCACAATCTCCGGGCCGACGCCGCTGGCATCGCCCATCGTGACGCCGATCATGACATCTCCCGCCCGGGCTGCATTACGGAGTGATTCGCGCCGCCCATCCGCCGCCGGGCGCAAGCTTCACCTTCAAAACGGTCTGCCGGTTCACTTTGCCCTTCTTCATCCGGTAGTCGCTGCCCCAGCGGTGCGCGTTGACGCCGTCTTCGTAGGACGTCATCGCGAATTCGCCCTGCGGCAGAAAATCGAACTTCAGCTCCAGCTCGCGCTCCGTCCAGTTGGTCATGACGCCGACGTACCACTGCCTGCCGTTCCGCCGCGCCACGGCCACATACTCGCCGATGCTGGCGTCCAGCACCACCGTCTCGTCCCAGACGGAGGGCACGGGCCCGAGAAATTCCATCGCTTCCGGCTCGCGCAGGTAGTTCGACGGACTGTCGGAAAGCATCTGCAGCGGGCTTTCGTAGATGGCGTACATCGCCAGTTGATGGCAGCGCGTGCCGCTGGACATCGGCGCCTGGAAGACCGGCGCGAAGTTGCCCCGCGCGGCGTTGCGCATCGCTCCGGGAGTGAAATCCATGGGCCCCAGGAACATCCTCGTAAATGGCAGCATCACCGTGTGCGGCGGTTCGATCTCGGCGCTCCACTTGCTCCATTCGAGCCCCTTCACCCCTTCCGTGCTGATGATGTTGGGCCACGTCCGCGTCATCAGCGCCGGCCGCTGCGCCCCGTGATAGTCCACCAGCATCTTCCGCTTCGCCGCCTCGCGCGCCAGATCGTGGTAGAACTGCACCAGCTTCTGGTCGTCGCGCTGCATGAAATCGACCTTGATGCCTTTCACTCCCCACTTTGCGTACTGGTCGAGCGCCGCCTGCATCTGGTCCGCCAGCGTCTTCCACACCACCCAGAGAATCACGCCTACCTTCTTCTGCGCCGCGTAGGACAGGATCTCCTGCATGTTCACTTCCGGCACGACGTCGAGCACGTTGCCCAGCCTGTACCAGCCTTCATCCAGCACGATGTACTCGATGCCGTACTTCGCCGCGAAGTCGATGAAGTATTTGTACGTGGCAGTGTTCACGCCGGAGCGGAAATCCACGCCGTAAACGTTCAGGGCATTCCACCAGTCCCATGCAACCTTGCCGGGGCGGATCCAGCCTGCATCGGTGATCTGCGCTGGCTTTTGCAGAAGCCATGCCAGCGGATTCGTCAGCAGATCCCCGTCTTTTTCCGCCACCGCGATCAGCCGCCACGGATACGTGCGCGTGCCGCGCGTTTCCGCGATGTAGTCTTCCGCCTCGGCGACACGGAAATCTCGGTCGCCGCGCAGCGATTCCTTGCGCGGATAAGGGGGGAACGTTGCATCCAGCCCCCTGCTTCCGGTGCCGCGGAACCACAGCCCCGGGTAGTCCTCAATGTCGGCTTCCGCCAGCGCAAGCTTCACTCCGCCGGCATCCACGACCACCGGCAGCGAGCCGAGCGTTCCGGGGGCGATCGAGCTCAGCCTGCGCCGGGCATAGGTCCGCTCATTGTGCGAGAAAAAGCTCTCCTCGGCTGGATAGATCGCCTGATAGTCCTCCGGAAACCGGAACGACGCCTCCTCTTCGAAAACCCTCACCCGCTCCCCGGGCAGCGACGTCTCCAGCCGGTAAGCCGCCCCCTCGTTGTAGGCGCGGAACGTGACAGTGAAGCCCCCCTCCGCTTCGATTCGCAATTCGTTGTACTGTTCGCGGATCTTCGCCGCCTTCAGCTTCACCTGCGGCTCCAGAACCGCATCGTGCGAGCGCTCTTTGGCGTCCCGCACCTTGAGTTTCATGCCCAGCCGCACGCCATCGATGCGGATGGAGGCGGTCGAGTTTTCCATCACGGTCCTGCCGCGCACGGCGACGTCATACGAGAGCCGCTCGGCGGCGCGGATCCGCACTTCGATCCGCCCGTCAGGCGACCGCAGAGTGTAGCTCTGCTGTGCGGAGCAGACCGCGGCGGCGGCAACGGCAAGCAGGAAACCGGACAACGCACGAAGGACGGATGATGACATGGCCTTTCCTCTCTGATCCGCCGCGCCGGTCCGGGCGCAGCGGCAACGGTTCGATTCTAACGCCGCGCAGAGAAGCGCGCCTCAGCGTTTCAGCGCGCGCGCCTTGCGGTCCAGCTCCGCCAGCTTCAGCCGGATGCTCACGATGTAGGGCGGCTCGCCGGGCGTCCAGTGGCCGTAGGTCGTGGTCAGAATCGTGTCGTCCGGCAGCCGCAGCACGCCCGGATAGCAGCAGTCGAAGTCCTTGTGGTTCTTCATCAGCCGCACCCTGTACTGCCCTTCCCTTCCCTGCTCGATGTCGTCGAACCGCCCAACCCACGCCACCCAGTCGCCTCGCGTAGCGCTCTCCAGCGTGGTGTCGCGGAAGGAGATGAACAGCCGCCCGTCTTTCGCATACACCGCAGTGTGGCGGTCGCCGGTCAGCGCGCCCGGCA
Source organism: Bryobacteraceae bacterium (assembly GCA_026002875.1). Lineage (NCBI taxonomy): Bacteria > Pseudomonadati > Acidobacteriota > Terriglobia > Bryobacterales > Bryobacteraceae > Bryobacteraceae bacterium. Next base: position 90,902 of record BPGE01000001.1, on the reverse strand, counting down.
GCTCGCGGGGCTCGCTCCACGTCTCGCCTTCGTCATCAGAGAACGAGACGAACGAGTTGAACTTCCGGCTGTTCTCGCGCAGCAGGATGGCGATGCGCTTCCCGTCCGGAGAACGCACCAGCCCCGGTTCGCACAGATGCGCCTGCGGGTGCGACAGGATCGCCTGCGGCTGGCTCCAGGTCAAGCCGCCATCCTGCGAGATCGTCTTGTAGACGATGAACCGGTCCGGCCTGCCGCCTTTGCGCAGGAAGCGTCCGTCGTCGTGGAACAGCGCCATGGAGCGCCCGTCGCGCAGCCGCTCCACGCTTGCCATCGCCACGACGCCGCCGAAATCGCCGATCGGTTCAAGCGGCGTCCACGTCACGCCGTCGTCTTCCGAGACAGACATCCGAATCGGATAAAGGCCCGAAAACAGGATCAGCCGCTTCTTCCCGTTGGCGTCGATCACGCGGTGGATCGTCGGCGTCTCCTGCGACGTGGCCCAGTTCTCCGGCACCGGCAGCCGTTCCGACCACGTCCTGCCGCCATCAGGGCTCCGTTTGAGCACGATCGCGCCGCGCCCGTGGCCTTTCGGATACACGGCCAGCACCGTCCGTCCGTCTTCCAGGAGCACGGTTGTCGGATGGCCGAGATACTGCCCCGGCTCGCGATCCACCACCCTCTGCCGCGCCGTCTCCTGCGCGAGATCGATCAGTGGAATCGAGTAGCCGCGCGGCGGCTGACAGAACGCGGGCGCCGCGGCAAGCAGGAGAACAGCGGCTCGCATGGCGGTCACCGGATCATCGAGCCCGCCACCGGCGACAGGATCACGCTGCTGATGTTGGACACCACTTCGCCGTCGCTCAGCCCCGGCGTCGCGGCCATCTTCTTCCACTCGGGACTCGTCGCAAAGGCGCGCCAGTTGGCCTCGCGCGCGGCGAGATTGTCGAACGCCACCATGTAGGTCAGGTTCGGCATCTTCGCGCCCGCAATCATCTCGCCGAAGAACACGGGCACGAGCCCGAACTTGCGGAACAGGTCGATCTCGCCGTCCTCGAACATGCCGATCTTCTTCGCCAGCGATTCCGGCGTGTTCGATTCGTAGGTGCGCAGTTCGAAGATGCGCGGCGCGCGGCCCTCGCCGCCCGGAGGAACCTCGATCGCCGGGAACTTGCGGAAGCCGCGCAGCAGATGCACCTCCATGCGCTGATACGGCAGCTGCACCTGCTTGTACAGCGCGTCTGTAGCGGCTTTCAGCCCGCTGTCCGAGCCGAGCTTCTGCCAGCACTGCTCGAAAGCAGCCATAGAAGCATGCTGCGCTACCAGCAGAAGGAACGGCGAGTCCGGGGCGATGGTGCTCGAGAACAGCCCCACGGGCCCTGCACCCGCCCTGCCCATGGCCGGCACGAGCGCCTTGCCCAGGTGCTCGCTCAGGCGGGCGCGCTGGTTGTCCAGCGTATTGCGAAGACGGAAATAGCGCATTTCCAGGATCGCGGGCGCCGAAGAAGGATTCGATGATTGCATCATGGCTGCTGCGGGAAGGCCGGCGCCGCCGGCCAGGAGAGTTCGTCGTTCCATGCCGCGTGCGATTCTATCGCACCGCGTGCCGCTGCATGACTACCAGCCCACCGGCTTGCCCTTGTTCTGTTCAGTCAGCCAGTCTTCCAGCGGCTTGAAGTAAGCCCGGATCGCCCCCGCGTCCATCTGCCGCGTGCCGGTGACCTTCTCGAGCGCTTCCTGCCACGGACGGCTCGCGCCCATCTCAAGCATCTCTTTCAGCCGTCGCCCGGCTTCTTTGTTGTCGTAAATCGAGCAGCGGTGGACGGGACCCGTGCAGCCCGCCGCATCGCTCAGCGCCTTGTGGAACTGGAACTGAAGAATGTGCGCCAGGAAATACCGCGTGTAGGGCACGTTGGCCGGCACGTGGTACTTGGCGCCCGCATCGAAGAACTCTTCTCCCCGTTCACTCGCCGGAGCCACGCCCTGATACTTCCGCCGCAGCTCCCACCAGGCGCGGTTGTACTGCTCCGGCTTCACCTCTCCCGAAAACACCTTCCACCGCCACTGGTCGATCAGCAGCCCGAAGGGCAGGAACGCGACCTTGTCCAGCGCGCGCGCCATCAGCAGCCCCAGATCCTTGCTCGCGTCCGGAGCGCGGTCCAGCAGCCCGATCTTCACGAGATACTCCGGCGTGATCGACAGCGCGATCGTGTCGCCCACGGCTTCGTGGAAGCCGTCATTGGCGCCCGCGCGGAACAGGAACGGCTGCCGGTTGTAAGCACGCTGGTAAAAGTTGTGGCCCAGCTCGTGGTGGATCACGTTGAAGTCGTCGGCGTTGATCTCGATGCACATTTTGATGCGCAGGTCGTCCACGTTGTCCACGTCCCACGCCGAGGCGTGGCAGACAACGTCGCGGTCGCGCGGGCGCGTGAACATCGAGCGCTCCCAGAACGTCGGCGGCAGCGGCTCGAAGCTGAGCGACGTAAAGAACCGCTCGCCGTACTTCACCATGTCCACGGGCGTCGTGTTGCGCCGCTTGAGGATTGCAGTCAGGTCGTAGCCCGGATCAGCCCCCTTCGGCGCCAGTTCCGGATACAGGTTGTCCCACTGCTGCGCCCAGATGTTGCCGAGCAGGTGCGCCGGAATCGGACCGTTTTCAGGCACGGCGGACGCACCGTACTTCTCGCGCAGCTTCCATCGGACGTAGGCGTGGAGCTGTTCATACAGCGGCTTCACCTGTTCCCACAGGCGGTCCAGCTCGCGCGAGAACTCCTCGGGCGGCATGTCGTACCCGCTGCGCCACAGCGCGCCTGTGTCGGCAAACCCCAGCTCGCGCGCGCCTTTGTTGGCGATCTCCACCACGCGCGCGAAATCCTTCTTCATGGGCGGCGCAATCGAGTGCCAGCCCTGCCACACTTCCAGCAGCTGTTCCGGATCGCGGCTCGTCGCCATGATCCGCGTGATTTCATCGATGTTCAGGCACTTCTTCTCGTCTCCGCCGGGACAGTATTTGCCCTTGCCGTACGCGGACTCCAGCCCCGCCGCCAGCTTCGTCATCTCGGCGGCTTCGGCAGGATCCGACGGCGCAGGCAGCGTGATGGCCAGCTTCAGCAGTTTGAGCTTCCGCTGCAGATCTTCGGGCAGAGACGCTTTCTCGTATTTCGCCGCTTCCTTGGCCAGGCGGACGCTGGCCGAAATCAGGCGCTCGTTGGCCTTCGCCGCCAGCGCCTCCGTGTCGAGCGTGATGTAAGTCGACTGCACCCACGCCGCCTGCGATGCCTCGTTCGAGAGCTGCAGCAGCTCGCTCTCCGCTCTTTCGAGAAACTGGCGCGCCTCCTCCACGGTGGGCGCGGTGCGGCAGCCGGTGGCCGCGAGAATGGCCGCAAGGACAAGGGAACGGTTCATGGATGGCTCCAACCCGCCCAGTCTATCCGAGCAGGCGATGGACGAGAAGCACGCAGGCGATGCCGACGGCGGAAGTGATCACCTTCATCACCGTCCAGCTGCGCAGCGTGTCCGGCACGCTGAGTCCGAAGCACTGGTTCACCAGCCAGAACCCGGCATCGTTGACGTGCGACAGAGCCGTGCCTCCCGCGCACAGCGCCAGCAGCAGGATTTCGGGCGAATGGCCCGGCAGCCCTTTGAAGAGAGGCGCGACAATTCCGCCTGCCGTGATGATGGCCACCGTCGCCGAACCCTGCGCCACCCGCAGCCCGAACGCCACAAGGTACGCCACGATCAGCGGCGACACCGCGCTCTCCGCCAGCAGCCGCCCGCCGTAAGCCCCCGCGCCGCTGTCCATGATGATCTGCTTGAATGCGCCGCCGCCGCCGATGATCGCCAGCAGGCTTCCCAGCGGCTTCAGCGCCTCCTCCGCCAGCTTCAGCACGCCATCGCGGTTCAGTCCGCGCCGCAATCCGAACCACGCCATGGCCGCCAGCGCCGCGATCATCAGCGCCGTGAACGGGTGTCCGAGAAATTGAAAAGCGGCCAGCCCCGCTGCCTGCGTCATCTCGGCGACACTCGCCGCAAAGATCAGGATCACGGGCAGCACCAGCACCAGAGCCACCAGCATCGGATGCGGGGCGCTGTTCGAACCCCGCTGTGCAGGCGCTGCCACGGGCGCGGAATCAGGAACCGGCACGTGCATGCGCCCCGCGATCCACAGCCCGTACCCCATGCCTCCGATCAGCGCCATCGGAACGGAAAGCGCCGCGCCATACAGAATGGCTTTCCCCATGTCCGCTCCCAGCAGCTGCGCCGCCGCCGCGGGCGCCGGATGCGGCGGCACCATCGCGTGCGTCACGGTCAGCGCTGCGGCCGCCGGCAGGCCGAAATACAGCAGGCTCCTGCCCGATTCGCGCGTCAGGCTGTAGACCAGCGGGATCAGAATAATGAAGCCAACCTCGAAAAAGATCGGCAGCCCGATCAGAAACGCCGCAAAGAAGACCGCCCACACGGCGTGCTTCGGCCCTGTTTTCGCCAGCAGCCAGTCCGCCAGTGCGCGCCCGCCCCCGGAATGCTCCAGCATCCGCCCGATCACGGATCCCAGCGCAACCACCACCGCAATGAAGCCGAGCGCGTCGCCGAAACCCGTCTGCATGGACTTCAGCACGCGCAACGGCGCCATGCCCGAGCCAAGGCCGAGGACCATGCTGACGAGCAGGAGCGAGAAGAACGCGTGGAGCTTGAGAACGAGGATCAGCAACAGCAGCAGGACCACCGCGCCGAGCGTGAGCACGAGCAGCGCAGGGCCCTCGACCATGGCCCCGTTATTCTATCTCAGCCCGCAGCAACCCGCGCTTTCAGGCGTCCGAATTGCCCGTGAATCCCCGTTGCACGAACCGCGCCGCCGCCAGCCACGCGCCGCCGTCATGCTCCAGCGCGCCCGCCCGGCTGCCCGCGAACGCCAGTGCGCCGCCGATGGCTGCGCCCACGGGCGCCATCACCAGAAGCTGATTGAACTTCGCCAGCATGACGGGAGGCAGAGCCGCCGCCACAGCGCCCCACAACGCGCAGCGCGCGATCGAAATCCCGCGTCCCGCCGTCAGGTTCGCCAGGCATCCGTAAATCACCCCCGACGCCAGCCCCAGCCATGTGAAGATCCGCGCGATCGCCTTCGGTTCGCCAGGATCGATGCTGCCGGGATCCGCCATTCCGATCATCACGAAGAACGCCCCCCAGAACCCCGCCCACAGCACGAACCACGCGGTCATCAGCCGCGCCGGCCCCAGCAGCCTCCTCTCGATCGATGGCATGCAGCCCAGACTAGCGCAACCGGCACGCCCGTTCAGGTCACTGGCGCCGGGTTGAACAACGTCAGGCCATTGGCCAGCCCGTGCCGCTCTGTCCACGTCTTCCGTCCCGAAGCGACATCCAGAACCAGCCGGAACATTTCCCATCCAGCCTGTTCCAGAGTCAGAGCGCCCGACGCGATGCGCCCGGCGTCGAAATCGATCAGATCCGGCCACCGCCGCGCCAGCGCCGTCCGCGTGCTGACCTTGATCACAGGGCACATTGCCAGCCCGTACGGCGTGCCCTCGCCCGTCGTAAACACGTGGACGTTCATGCCCGCCGCCAGCTCCAGCGTCCCGCAGATGAAATCGCTCGCCGGTCCGGCGAGAAACAGAAGCCCCTTGCGCTGCGCCCGTTCGCCCGGAGGAACCACTCCTGCAAGCGGCATCGAACCGGATTTCGCCACCGAGCCCAGCGACTTCTCCACCACGTTCGCCAGCCCGCCCCGCTTGTTGCCCGGCGTGGGGTTCGCGCTGCGGTCAGCGCCGCCGCGCGCCAGATAGGCGTCGTACCACGCGAACTCCCGCTTCAGATCCTCCACCACCTCCGCGGAGGCCGCGCGCGCCGCCAGCAGATGCGCCGCGTCCCGCACTTCCGTCATCTCGCTGAAGATCACCGTCGCGCCCGTGCGCACCAGCAGATCCGCCGCCACGCCCACCGCCGGATTCGCCGTCACGCCGCTGAATGCGTCGCTGCCGCCGCACTGCACTCCGACGACAAGATCCGATGCCGGAAGCCATTCGCGCTGCCGCGCGTTCAGACGCTCGAGCCGCTTCTCTGCGAGCTCCAGAATCCGCGCCACCATCGACTCGAACGAACCGTGTTCCGGATCCTGCAGCCGCACCAGGAAAGGCTCTTCGCACTGCAATCCGAGCCGCGCCGGCTGCATCTTCTCGCAGCCGAGGCTCACCACCATCACTTCGCCGCCAAGGTTCGGATTCAGCGCCAGGTTGCGCACGGTGCGGATCGGAATCTCCGCCCCCGGAGCGTCGATCGCCACGCCGCAGCCGAAGTTGTGCGTCAGCGCCACTACGCCGTCCACGTTCCTGTACAGCGGCAGCAGCTCGCGCCGGATGCGCTCCACCGCGTGCTCCACCACGCCCGCGACGCACTGCACCGTCGTTGTCAGTCCGAGCACGTTCCGCGTGCCCGCCGTTCCATCCGCATTGCGGTAGCCCTGGAAGCCGAATCCGTCCAGCGGTTCGCCGCGCGGCGGCGGACGGTCGGGAGCGCGTAGCGATTCCAGCGGCGGCGGCGCCGGCAGCTCGAGCAGATCTTCCCTGACCCACGCGCCCGCTTCGATCTCCCCGGCGGCCCGCCCGATCACGGCGCCGTAGCGGATCACGTCCCCGCCGCGCGGAATGCGCGCCAGCGCCACCTTGTGCCCCGCGGGCACGGACTCGCGCAATTTCACTCCATTGGCTGTCGCGCCCGCGGCGAGTCCGGATTCCGCTGCAACAATCGCCACGTTGTCCCGCTCGTCCACGCGGATCAGGAGCGCCCCGTCCATGCTCCCAGCCTAGTTCAGCGGAAAGCCGGCTTCACTGCCGGTCAGCGCTTCCGGTAGTGCACTTCGCTCTGTTCGCGCAGCCGCGCCGCCGCCGCCTCCGCCGTGATGTCCCGCTGCGGCATGGCCAGCATTTCGTAGCCGACCAGAAACTTCCTCACCGTCGCCGAACGAAGCAGCGGCGGAAAGAAATGCGCGTGCAGATGCCATGCCGGGTTGCGCTCTCCCGCCGTGCGCTGATGGAAGCCGAACGAGTAGGGGAACGAAATCTCGAACAGGTTGTCGTAGCGGGTCGTGATCCGCTTGAGGATGTCCGCCAGCCCGGCGCGCTCTTCGCCCGACAGCTCGTCGATCCCCGTCGCCGCCCGGCGGCTGACGATCATCGTCTCGAACGGCCACACAGCCCACCATGGCACGAGCGCGGCGAAATGGTCGTTCATGCACACGATCCTCTCGCCCAGCCCGATCTCAAGCTCCAGATAATCTCCGAGCAGCGTCCGGCCGTGCGCGCGCCAGTACTCCGTCTGCATGGCCTCTTCCCGCGCCACTTCATCCGGCACGACGCTGCTGGCCCAGATCTGACAGTGCGGATGCGGATTCGAGCAGCCCATCATCTCGCCGCGGTTCTCGAAGATCTGCACGTAGCGGATGAACGGCTCGCGCATCAGCGATTCGAACTCCTCCACCCACGTCTCCACCACGGCGGCAACGTCCGCCGTCTCCATCTCCGCCACCGTCAGATCGTGGCGCGGAGAGAAGCAGATGACCCGGCAGACGCCGCGGACCCCCTCGGCGCGCAACAGTCCATGGGCGGAAGCATCTCCCTCCGGTGATTCCGCAAGCAGGGCCGAAAAATCATTTGTGAAAACGAATGTTTTTTCGTACTGCGGGTTGCGGTGTCCTCCGGCCCGTGCATTGCCCGGGCAGAGATAGCATGCAGGATCGTAGGCGGGCCGCGTCTCCGGCGGCAGCTTCTCCACCTGCCCCTGCCAGGGACGCTGCGTGCGGTGCGGGCTTACCAGAAGCCACTCGCCCGTGAGCGGATTGTAGCGGCGGTGCGGGTGCGTGCGCAGATCGAGCATGAGGCCACCTGAAACCTCCATGGTAGGCGACCCCGGACCCGCCTGCCGGGCCGGGCGTTATGATCGAGCCATGCGCAAGCTTGTCTGGATTCTCGGCTGCCTGCCGCTCCTGGCGCAGAACACGCCCAGGCCTTCGACAGAGGTGTTTCATGGCGTCTCCGTCACGGAGAACTTCCGCTGGCTCGAAGATCCGGACTCCGCCGAAACGCGCGCCTGGATCCAGGCGCAGAATGCGCGCACGCAGGCGTTTCTCGCGCGCATTCCGCAGCGCCCCGCCATCCGTGCGCTGCTCGAAAAGCTCTATCAGTACGACCGCTATCCCACGGTGAGCCGCGCCGGCAGTGCTGTTGCAGGGTATTTCGTCCGCGGTCCGCGCACATTCTTCCTGCGGCAGTCGGGGCTCCAGAACCAGCCGGTGCTCTACGTGCGCGAAGCCGGCAAAGACCGCGTGCTGCTGGACGCCAACACGCTTTCGCCCGACGGCACGGCTTCCGTCAACACGTTCTCGATCTCGCGCGATGGCCGCCTGCTCGCCTACGCCGTTTCCCGCTCCGGTTCGGACTGGGTCACCTGGCGCGTCCGCGATGTAGCCACGGCGAAGGATCTGCCGGACATGCTCGAGTGGTCCAAATTCAGCCATGCGGAATGGGACGCCAGAGGAGAAGGCTTCTGGTATGGCCGTTACCCGGAACCCCAGCCGGGCGCGGCGCTGCAGGCGGTCAACGAGAATTTCACGCTCTGCTATCACCGCATCGGCACGCCCCAATCGGAGGACACGGTCTCCTACCGCACTCCGGACCATCCGCGCTACATGTTCACTCCCCACCTCACCGCGGACGGGCGCTACCTCATCCTCGAAACCGCAGGCAGCACGGCCATTGAACGGCTGATTCACTTCATCGACCTCCAGTCGCCCGAGCGCGCCCCGAAGCCCGTCATCGGGGAGTTCCGCTACTCCTACCGCTATGTCGGGAGCCGCGGCTCGCGCATTCTGCTGCTCACCAACGACGGCGCCCCGCGCTACCGCATCATCGAGATCGACCTCGCAAACCCCGCGCCCGCAAACTGGAGGACAGTGGTTCCTGAGGCGGAAGACACGCTGCGCCAGGCGCGCCTCGCCGGCGACCAGCTTGTCCTGAACTACATGCATGACGTCTCCGGGCTCGTCAAGATCGCTTCGCTCTCCGGCGGTCCGCCGCGCACCGTTCCTCTGGCGCAGAACTCTTCCCTCACGCTGGCGGAAGACTCCTCCACCGTCTTCTCCGTCTCGAACTTCATGACGCCCGAGACGCTCTTCCGCTGCGCGGAGGGAGCCTGCAGCCCGCTGTTCCCGCTGAAGCTGCCATTCGACCCCTCGAAGTACGAAACGCGGCAGGAGTTCGCCGTCAGCAAAGACGGCACGCGCGTGCCGCTGTACATCACCGCCCGCAAGGGGCTGAAACTCGACGGCTCGCACCCCGCCATCCTGTACGGCTACGGCGGCTTCAACATCTCCGTCACTCCTTCATTCAGCGTGTCGACGCTGGCATGGCTCGAGCGCGGCGGCGTCTACGCCTCGGCCAATCTGCGCGGCGGCGGAGAGTACGGCGAAGACTGGCACCGCGCGGGAATGAAACAGAACAAGCAGAACGTGTTTGATGACTTCATCGCCGCCGCGGAGCACCTCATCCGCCGCCAGTACACCAGCGCGAAGAAGCTCGCCATCCGCGGCGGCTCCAACGGCGGCCTGCTCGTCGGCGCCGTGCTCAACCAGCGGCCGGACCTGTTCGGCGCGGCGCTCCCGGCGGTGGGCGTCATGGACATGCTGCGGTTCGACCGCTTCACCATCGGCCACGCGTGGGCCAGCGAGTACGGCTCGCCGAAAGACCCGGAGGAATTCCAGGTCCTCTACCGCTACTCGCCGCTGCACAACATCCGGCCGGGCGCGGCGTATCCGGCCACGCTGGTCCTCACCGCGGACCATGACGACCGCGTCGTCCCGGCGCACTCCTTCAAATACGCCGCCACGCTCCAGGAAGCGCAGGGCGGAGACGCGCCCATCCTCATCCGCATCGAGACCGCCGCCGGCCACGGCGCCGGCAAGCCCACCTCGAAAATCATCGACGAGGCGGCCGATGTGCTGGCATTTCTCCAGCGCGTCCTCTTCCCCGAGCCCGAACCGCGCATGTTCCGCGTCGCCATCGATCAGGACAACCTCATCGGTCCGGTCGATTTCTCGTTCCTGAACCAGCCGCTGACTCCCGATCACCGCATCACTGTGCGGGACGGCCGCTTCGTGGACGCTCTGGGCCGCCGCGTCCGTTTCTGGGGCGTGAATCTCGCATTCGGCGCCAACTTCCCCGAACCCGCCGACGCCGCGCGCATCGCCAAACGTCTGCGCCGCCTCGGCGTTAACCTGGTCCGCCTTCATCACATGGACACGAGCCCGGACTCCGATCCTTCCAACGCCCGCTCCATCCTCACCACAGATCCCTATCCCACGCTCAACCCCGTCGCCGTGGACCGGCTTCGCATCCTGCTCGACGCCTTCCGCGAAGAGGGCATCTACGTCAACCTCAATCTGCACGTCGGCTACACGTTCCGTCCGGGCATCGATCCCGTCGGCCCGTTCGATTTCCCCGTCCCGAACCAGTCGAAGCCCCTCCACATCCTCGATGACCGGATGGTGGAGCTCCAGTGCGAGTTCGCCCGGAAAATCATCGACGCCCTGCGCCTGAAGGACGACCCCGTCCTGGCAATGGTCGAGATCAACAACGAAAGCTCGCTGCTGTACTCGTTCCAGACCGGCGCGCTCAGGAAATACTGGCCCGAGGCCGCGCTCGAAGAAGTGATCGCGCGGGACAAGGCGTACCTGGACCGCATCGCCGCCGTCGTCTGGGAGCGGCTCGGCCCGTCCGTCCCCGTCACCGGCACGCAGGTCGAATTCGGCGGCCCCCTGAATTTCGACACGCACGCCGGGCTCGACTACATCGACGATCACTTTTACATCGACCACTACAATTTCCCGAACCGCCCCTGGGACTCGTCCGACTGGCGCATCCGCGACACCTCGGGTGCTGGCTCCGGTTACCTGCAGTACCTGCACAAGGCCTTCGCGCGGCAGGCCAACAAGCCGTACACGGTGAGCGAATTCAACCAGCCCTACCCGAACCGGCAGGCTGCCGAGATCGACCCCACCTTCGCCGCCTTCGCGTCTTTCCAGGATTGGGACGGCGTGATGCACTTTGCCTACGAGCACGGCCGCAACTGGGGCCGCAATGCGCCCTCCGCGTTCGACCTCAACGGGGATTTCACGAAGCTCGCGGCCTTCGGACAGGCAGGCTACCTGTTCCGCAAGGGGCTGGTCCGTCCGGCCGAGCGCGAGCATGTCATTCCGTTGCCCCGCTCGCTGCGCGAGAAGGCCACGGCGGAGCGCATGCAGTTCCGCCTGGCCGCGTTTTTCGAAAATCTCGGCATCGACCCGAACCTCGCGTTCCAGCGCCGCGTGGCCGTTGACCCCACCGTGGAGACCGCTCCCCGGCCTGAAAAAACCCAGCCTCCCTACCGGGCCGAAAACGGCGACATCTCCTACGATCCGCTCCGCCAGATCTTCCTGATTCACGCCGAGCAGGCGGCCGGTGTCTTCGGCTTCGTTCTGGAACAACCGGCCAGCGCCGGCCCCATGACGGTGGCGCTTTCCTCAGCCGACCGCGGCTTCGCCTCGATCCTCCTGACGGCGCTGGACGGAAAACCGCTGGAAACTTCGGCGCGGATGCTGCTCACCAATCCGGGGTTTACGCTGGGCGAGCAACAGAAATTGATCCCGTACCGGAAGGATCCCTCGTGGTTCACCCTGGCGCCGGTGAACCCGGACCGGCCGTCATCGCCCTATTCCGTGACGGGACCGGTCGTGATGGAGCACGTCGGCGCCACAGTGACCCTGAAATCGAAGTTCCGCGCCATTTCGGTGTACCCGCTGGACAGCGCCGGCAAACGCATGGCGCCGCTCCCGGTGGAGAGGACGCCGCAGGGACATCGTTTCCGCCTGAGCGCAGAGACGCCGTGGTACGAGATCACGACCGCACAGCCCCTTTGAAACAGCCGCTTGCCGGCGACGCCTATTGGCAGCAGCCCGCCAGCCCTCCTGGGACCCTGCGGGCCATCAGCAGCAACAAACGCCCCTGGGGATTCGCAGCCGCGAGAGCGGACGGTCCCTGGGACGGCCTGGGCTGAGCGGGTTTCTTTCGAGCAAGGGAGGTATGCGGGCGCCAGTTGGGGTGTTTGGGTGAGGGCGCCCGCACTCGTAACGGGGATTGCCTATAGGACGGCGCCGCAAGGCGAAAAGGTTACGCGGATTCTTCACGCAGGGCAAAAGTCCCCGATTCCGGCGCTCCCGCCCCCGGACGGAGGATCTCTTCCTGTGCGGTTCCGGCAAGTCGGTGTCATCATGAGGATGGTGTATTTCTGCGGTGTCTGCGGCACGGGCGAGAGCGGAAACCTGCCGTCTGAATTGAAAACCGCGCTGGAGAGGCTCGATCTCCCCTTCGACCGGATGGACTCCGGGCTCCTGACGCTGTGGTGCGGTCCCTCCCGCCCGCGCGCATTCGCCCGGATCGAGTCCCCGCGCGGACTCGCTGCCCTGGCGGGCGAACTCATTTGGGAAGGCGGCCCGCCTGAGGAAGACCAGCCGGCAGTGCTCGAGCGTCTGCTGGATTGCCTCTGCAGCAACCGCCCGCAGGATCTGTCGCAGGCGAACGGTACTTTTGCCGCCCTCGCCTGGGATGGCGCGGCACGCAGGCTCTGGCTCGCGGCAGACAGCCTGGGCGGACGTCCGCTGTATTTCGCGCGATGCGGCGGCGCGCTGGTCTTCTCCACCATGCTGGAGATTCTGCTGCATCTGCCCTCTCTTCCCCGCACGTTCGACTTCGCGGCGTTTGTGGAGCAGGAGGCCTTCTGTTACCCGCTTGCGGACCGGACTCTGTACGAAGAAATCCGCGTGTTGCGGGACTCGGAATATCTCCTCTGGACGCCGTCAGAGGTCCGCCGGGACCGGTATTTCGACTGGTCCCGAATCGAGTTGCTTCCGCTTTCCCTCGAAGAGGCGGCGGACGGCTGCGTGGAAGCCGTCTCAGCCGCCGTGCGGGACCGTGCGCCGGGCGCGGGCGAGACGGCAAAAGCGCTCCTGTCCGGAGGACTGGACTCGCGGTGGATCGTTTCGCTGCTTCATGAAATGGACGTCCCGCTCCGCCTGTCCACCCTGCGCATTCCGGAAAGCGAGGATTACGAATACTCGAGGCGCTTCGCCTCGCTTCTCGGGCTGCCCCTGGAGGAAGCGGAATATCCGATCGAAGCCCCGCCGCGCACCATCGGGACAACAACGGCGCAGGCCCTGGCGGCTGCCGCCGCCCCATTGACCCCCGGACGCGTTTTCAGCGGGGATGGCGGCGGCGAAACCGTGGGGTTTCTGCTGATGCCTCCCGGAGTGATGGAAAAACTCGGGCGCGGTGAAATCGGGCCGGCCATCCGCGAGTATCTCCATGGCCATGAAATGCCCTGCCGGTTGTTCCGGCCGCAATGGCGCTCCCTCGCAGCGGAGCACGCATCTATGGCGATGCGCGAGGCCCTGTCCCAGTACGCCCATGCGCCCGCGCAAAAGGCGATGCACCTGTTTGTGATTCTGAACGACCTCCGCCGGCATCTGCACGACTTTTTCGAAGTTGCGCCGGGTATCGGACTCGATCTGGCCCTGCCCTTCTATGACCGCCGCGTGCTGCATTCGGTGCTCTGCCTCGCGCCGCCCCTCGATCCCTATCTGTCTCACCGGCTCTATCATGTTGTGCTGCAGAGGGTTCCGCAAAACTGCGTCCGGGTGCCGTGGCAGAGTTACCCGGGACGCCTGCCGTGCCCGGTGCCTCGCGAAGGTCCGCCATTGAAAACGCAATGGCAGCTGAATCAGGAATGGAGTTCCAGAAAAACCGCCATATTCTGCCGGAGTGTGCTGTCGGAATGGCGCCAGGGCCGTCTGGCGGCGGACTATCTCAACGTGCCCCTGTTGGCCGCCGCCGCCTGGGCGCACAGGCTGAGTCTGCGCAATTTCGCTTACTGGCTCCGGCCGGCGCTCGCACTGTCTGAGGCGGCACGGCGCTCTGGAACGGGTTCGCGGGGATGCGCATGAGCAGCTGGTCGGGCACGCTTCGCTGGCGGCTGCAAAAGCTGGGCCTTGCCGCCTATCGCCGGAGTCTCGTGTTCTATTGCCTGCAGCCTCCGGAGACAATGACCGCCCCTGCTCTTCCCGAAGGCTTCGAGTTCCGGGCGCTCCAGGCTGCCGATCTGGAGCAGTTGCTCTACCCCGGGGGCTGGTTGAGTCTGGACGAGGCGCGGCAATGGCTGGAACGCGGCGATTCCGACCTCTGCGCAATCATCCGCGGCGGCCGCATTTGCGCCTACCTCTGGCTCGAGCGGCGCATCGCCCGCATCGACTACCTTGATCTCGACGCGCCTCTACCGGAAAGCCACGGCTACATTTCCAAAGTCCTTGTCACCAGGGAATGGAGGCGCCACGGACTGGCCCGGGTCATGTACGAAGCGGTGGCAGCGTGCGGATCCTGGCGGGTGCTTCACAGCGCCTGCGTCCCCTGGAACGAGCCGATGCACCGGCTGTTCGCGCAGCTGGGCTGGCGCCGGCGGCTGCTGATCACTTCATGGAAGCTGCCGGGCTTGCAATGGTTCGATATCCGCCCTCTTCAGAACGGAGACACGGCCCGGTTCCTGAGCCCGGAGCGGGCAGCGGAGGCGCTGTTCGCCGTCCGGGAAGATCGTCCATGACCCGGCGCCGCCGCTCCGTGCTATCTTGGCGCATGTGGCGCGGCGCCTGACCGCCGCGTCCTGGCCTTCCACGATGAATTTCCTGTCCTCGACTGGCAGCGTTGCACAGCGCCGGCAGCGCCGCCGGATTCAGCGGCTGACGGGGGCACGCAATGGCCGGCGCTGACCGGCCGCACGGCGCCGGCGCCGCATCGCCGGAGGCATTCCGCTCTGTCGGCGCTGGCGGCGGGGCGTTGCTGAGCGGCCTGCATTTCGGGGTCACGGTTCTTGTCACGTTCTTTCTCGCGCCCTACATGCTCCGCCGCCTGGGAGACACCTCCTATGGATTGTTGAGCGTGGCGTGGGAGCTTTCCGGCTACTTCGGCCTGCTGGATTTCGGCCTCCGCAACGCCATCGCCTACTATGTCGCACGCGCCGCGGCCTCAGGAGAGCCCGGCGGGCTGCGCGTGGTCATCCGGAACGCCTTCTGGCTCCTTTGCGGCATCACCGGAATCGGACTTCTGGCCTCCTGGCCTCTGGCAGCCCTGGCCGTCCGCTGGATCCAGACCGGACCTCTGGACGAATCGACCGTCCGGTCCGTTCTGTGTCTGAGTTTCGCCGTCCTGGCGCTGAACCTGACCGGCACGCTGGCCGGCTCGGTTCTCAGCGGGCTCAGGCGTTACGACTGGCTGGTCGCCACCAACATCGCAGGGACACTGGCCTCGGGTCTGTTCATCGTCGCCGCCATCGAGGCGGGCGCCGGGCTGCTGTTCG
Source organism: Bryobacteraceae bacterium (assembly GCA_026002875.1). NCBI lineage: Bacteria > Pseudomonadati > Acidobacteriota > Terriglobia > Bryobacterales > Bryobacteraceae > Bryobacteraceae bacterium. The sequence continues at coordinate 75,482 of BPGE01000001.1, read as the reverse complement.
TCGCCCTGGCGCAGGCCGCAGGCACCATGCTGCCCTGGGTGGTGCAGCAGTTCATCCTCCACCGCTGGAAGGTGATCTCGGACTTGTGGCCGCCGGCTCTGGATAAGCCCGTGGTGAAACAGCTCACCTCCTACGGCAGCGCGAATCTCATGATGCGGGTGAGCGAACTGCTGGCGTTCCAGACGGATCAGCTCGTCATCGTGCAGCACTCCGGTCCCGCGGCCGTGGCGCACTACCACATCGGCCGCTATCTGGCCCTGCACGCCCGGCGCCTGACGGCCGCCCTCAGCGCCGTGCTGGCGCCCTACTTCACCGCCCTGTCGGCCTCCGGACAGCAGGAGGAGTCCCGCACGTTTTTCCTGCGCGTGAACCGCTGGATGTGCTCCCTCGCCTTCCTGCTGCTGGGGGGCGTGATGGCGCTCGGCCAGCCGTTCCTCGCCCTATGGGTCGGCCCACGCTATCTGAGCGGCGAATTTTGGCAACGGAGCGACACAGTGCTCCTCTTCTACGGCGCCGCCATGATCCTCCGCTCTCTCACGGCCGTCCCGTACCAATACCTCCTCGGCACCCGCCGCCTGCGCGTCCCGACGGCGGCGCTGGCCATCGAGGCGCTGTTCGTCGTCGCCGGCGGGGTCTTCGCCATCCGCTGGAAGGGGCTGGCCGCCGTGGCGCTGGTCAAGCTGGCTTCAAGCATCGGGATTGCTGTTTTCACGCTCGTGCCCTACGCGCTTCGGGAATCAGGCATCCCGGTCCGGGAGTATCTCCTCCGCAGCCTTGTCCCGGCGCTTCTGACGGGCATGGCCACGGGCGTCTCCGCCCTGCTGTTCCGCCATGCAATGCCCATTTCGAGCTGGGCGCGACTCTTCCTCGCTGCGTCTGTCAGCGCAGCGGCGGGCGCTGCCGCATTCCTTGCCATGTCGACGGCGGAAGACCGCGAGTTCCTCCGCCGCAAGCTCCGCACTCCGCTCGGCTGACCGCCGTCGCTGCGGTTTGATACAACCGATCCATGCGCAATGCCGTCCTGCTGGCCTTCCTGACAGCTTCTCTTGCAGCCGCGCAGCAGCCGTGGCGGGAAGAGGGCCTGTTGCATCTGCAGAAAAGCCCTCACGCGCTGCTTCACCCGGTTCCTGTCCGCGCCGTCCGGTTCCAGCCCGGTTTCTGGAAGACGCGCCAGGACGTCACCATCGAGCGCTCTCTCCCCACGCTGCTCGAATTGCTCGAACAGAACGGCATCGTGGACAACTTCCGCCGGCTCGCCCGTCCGGACCGCCAGCCACCCCGCCGCGGCCCGCTCTACACCGATTCCGACCTCTACAAGTGGATGGAAGCCGCCGCCTGGAGCCTGCAGGTCCGGCCAGATGCGAAACTCGAGGCCACTCTCGACGAGCTCACTGATACGATCCTCGCCGCGCAGGAGCCATCCGGCTATCTGAACACCTGGTTCGTCGAAGACCGCGCTCCGCTGCGCTGGCAGCAGCAGGTCACCGGCCATGAACTCTACTGCCTGGGCCATCTGCTGCAGGCCGGCATCGCCTGCTACCGTTCCTCCGGCAAACGGAAGCTCCTTGATGGCGGCATCCGGTTCGTCGAGCACCTCCTGCGTGATTTCGGCCCCGCCCCGAAGCAGCCGCTTCTGACGGGCCACCCGGAGCTGGAGCTCGCCCTCGCTGAGCTCTACCGGACCACCGGAGACCGCCGTTATCTGGGCCTCGCCGAATACCTGTTCAGCGGCGTCGAGCGGGAACGGCTCAAGCTGCGCGAGCGCGACCTCGTTTACATCTTCTCCGGCAAGCCTTTCACCGAACGCACGCAGCTGGAAGGCCACGCCGTGCGTGCGCTGTACGCCTCTGCCGGCGCCGCCGATTACGTTCTCGAAACAGGCAACGAAGCCTTCCGCTCAACGATCCTGCGCCTGTGGGAGGATCTCGCCTTCCGCAAGATGTACGTCACCGGCGGCGTCGGCTCGCGCGCCGCTGGCGAAACCTTCGGAGACGCCTACGAGCTGCCCAACCAGCAGGCCTACACGGAAAGCTGCGCTGCCATCGCGGGCATGCTCTTCAACCAGCGGCTGCTGCATCTCACCGGCGAGGCGAAGTACGCCGACCTGATGGAGCGCGCGCTGTACAACGGCATCTGCTCGGGCATGTCGTCGAGCGGCACGCTGTACTGCTACCGCAACCCTCTTGCCGCGCCCGCCTCGGACCGCATCCGCAATCCCTGGTATTCCACCACGTGCTGCCCGCCGAACCTCCAGCGCACGTTTACCGCTCTGGGCGCATACTTTTTCAGCACCTCGAAGGACGGCGTATGGGTGCACTTCTACGACAACGCCACTCTGGACTGGAAGCTGGAGTCGGGCGAGCCGCTCCGCCTGGCCATCCGCACCGGGCAGCCCTGGCAGGGCGGGGCGGAGATCGCAGTCTCGCTGCAACAGCCGAGGGAATTCACGCTCCATGTCCGCATCCCCTCCTGGTCTGACAATACGCAGGCCACGGTCAATGACGAGCCTCTGCGGGACTCCGTCCGCGCGAATGAATACCTGGCCCTCAAGCGCGTGTGGCGGGCCGGGGACCGCGTCCGTCTCGCTTTCAACATGGCGCCGCGGCGCGTCTTCGCCAATCCGCGCGTCAGCGAAGACTACGGAAAAGCAGCGCTGCAGCGCGGCCCGTTCATTTACTGCCTCGAGAGTCACGACAACCCGGGATTCTCCGTCTTCGATGCCGCGCTCGACGGCAGCGCCGCGATGGAAGCCGTGCCCGCGGCCGGCGCGCCCGCCGGGGCTGTGCTGCTGCGCACGTCAGGACTCGCGTACAACCCGCCTCTGGGAAAACAGCCGCTGTACGGTTACCAGCCCATTCTGCCGGAGCAGCGCGTGCGGCTCACGTTCATCCCCTATTACGCGTTTCACGACCGCGGTCCCGCGGACTACACCGTCTGGCTGCCGTGCCGCAATTGCGGCTGGTAATCCCGCGCGGGAAGCGCGGCTCAGGCAAGCCGGACTTCGCTCAGCCGGGGTGTTGGCGCAGGCTGGCCGCCGATGCGCGCCTCGAACACGCGCGCGTGTTCTTCCACCGGCGCTACACGCACGAGCGCCCGCATCCACAGGCCGTCCCATGCCAGCTCCGCCAGGTTCCCGTCCACCCGCATTGCAGGTTCGATCTCCGTAAACGGCGCGCCGGCGTCTGCCACTTCCAGCGCCAGCGCCGCGAAGCCTGTCTGCACCCGCGCCCACTCCACCAGCCGCGGCGCGTCCGGAGGCTTGAAGTCGAGGGTCGCCGTCAGCGAACCATCCCGCGGATGGACGCGCAGCTCCAGCCGCCGTCCGCCAAAACGTCCTCCCAGAAGCAGAAGCCGCGCGCGAACCAGCGGGCTGTCAGCTTCCACGCGCCGTTCATCGGATTCGATGCGGGCGCCGCCGGGCAGCCCGCCGATATGAAATTCAGCGAACAGCCGCCCGCACTCGAAGCGCCCGTCCCGCACAGGATCCAGCGAGATATGCCGGTCGCCGCCCGGATTTCGGAAGCCGATCACCGCCAGCACGCGCCCCCGGTCCTGTACGCTGTGAAACACGGCTGAAGCGAAGTCATAGCCGTCCTTCACCACCCGGAGCTGAATGACGCGCGCCGGCCGCGAGGCATCGCCGAAGTAGCCGATCAGCGGCCTCCGCTGCACCCAGAAGTCGCTGCGCGAGGCGCTCCCGAGCGAAAAATCCCGCGAGAAGAAAGACGCTCCGGAAGTGGGCGGTTCCGCGATGTACAGCTCCCGGTGCATCCGCCCGGCCGCAGGGCTCAGGAACCGCGGCGCCAGATCCTCCGGGCAGCGGTAGTCGTGCAGCGCCGTCTCTCCGTCATCCTCCCCCGTGCGGTTTTCCGGCGTGGACAGCCCGAGCCTCCCGCGCAGCGCTTTCTCGAACCAGACGGGCTGGCCGAAGTCGTTCGAGTAGCAGCGGCTCATCGGTCCGCAGAACTGCCGCCGCGCCGCGTCCCAGTGCGCCGCCATGTGCTCCCACAGCCGCCGCTCCACCGCCGCCGCGCGCCGCCGCGCTTCTTCGTCTTTCACGTACATCCGGATCCGCACCAGCGCCGCCAGCGTCACGCGCGCATACGTTGGCGAATTGTATTCGGCGAAGCTGCCCGTGCGGTCGATCTCGGCGCACACGCGCCGCATCCGCTCGCGTGCGTAGTCCGCCAGATCCCGGTCTTCCAGAAGTTCGCCCGCGGCGAGAGTCACAAACCCGCCCAGCACCGCAATGTTCGTATAGCCTGGCCGGACGTCGCGCCGCTGGATGGAGCGCGCGGCGTGGAGCAGCGCCTCGCGCAGACGCCGCCTCGGATCCTCGGGCAGCCGCGCCCCGTGCCGGAATTCGATCTGCGCCAGCAGCGATCCGTTGAAGTCCGCCCAGTTCCAGTCCGCCGGCGCCATCTTCTCCGGCGGCTCTTCCAGATACCACCCCCAAAGCCCGTACCATTGTGATGCCGGATCCGTTACCTGCAGCGCCAGCACGCGGTCCAGAATCCGCAACGCCCGCTCCGTGCGTTCCGGCGAACCCGGCTCCAGCAGCAGCAGCGCATACTCGAGCGATTCGCGCGTCGGATGCGCCTGGCACTCGCGCAGCCTCGTGTGGTAGCGGTATTCGGGGCCCAGCAGAACGCGCAGCATCGAGTGCGCCGGATCGAAACGCTGGTCGCGCGACCGGATCGCCTTCTCGAGCAGCAGCCGGTCCCAGGCTGCGGGCCATCCGTCTTCCGCCCTCTTTACGCGGCAGGAAGGAGCCAGCGCCGCCGCCGGAGTCACAACAACGAAGCCGCGCCGGTCCATGACTTGATCCCGGCTTCAGGCCTGTCAGCGGTCGCGGTCGGCCACGAGATCCGTCGCCGCCAGCAGCGCCGCGCGGGCGGGCGTGTCGGCAAACTGCTCCAGCAGCCCGCGCGCTTTGGCCGTGAACTCCCGCGCCCGGAGCCGCGCCCGTTCGATGCCGCCGTGACGCACAACCACGGCCTTGATCTGATCGAAGCTCGCGCGCTGATAGGCCCGGTCTTCCAGAACCGCCTGCACGCGGGCGCGCTCTTCCTCTGTGGCGCTGTCCAGCGCGTAGCACAGCGGCAGAGTCACTTTGCCCTCGCGCAGATCGTTGCCCACCGGCTTGCCCAGCACGGACTCGCGCGCGGTGAAGTCGAGAATGTCGTCCGCGATCTGGAACGCCATCCCCAGGTTCCACCCGAAATCGCTCAGCAGCGCCTGCTCTTCCTCGCTCGCGCCCCCAGCGATGCCGCCCAGCTTGGTGCACGCCGCGAAAAGGCTCGCCGTCTTGTGATCGATCAGCTCCAGCGCATCCGCTTCGCTGATGTCGATCCGCCCCAGCCGCTCCAATTGCAGCAGCTCCCCGTCCACCATGCGCTGCGTCAGCGTGATCAGCAGGTCGAGGATGTCGAACCGCCGCAGCCGCAGCGCGATCTGGAACGCCTGCATGTACAGCCAGTCGCCGGCCAGCACGGAGATCTGATTGCCCCAGACGACATTGGCGGAGCTCTTGCCGCGCCGCGTCTTCGCCTCGTCGATGACGTCGTCGTGCACCAGCGTGGCCGTGTGGATCAGCTCCACCACCGCAGCAAGCTGGATCGCCTCCGGCGTCGGATCCCGGAACAGCCGGCAGCTCACCAGCAGCAGGATCGGCCTCAGCCTCTTGCCGCCGTTGCCCTGCAGGTAGCTGGCAATGCTGGAGACCGCGTCGACGCTGCCGATTGATTCCAGCCGGAAGACGCTCTCCACCTGTTTGAGATCGTCGGCCACCAAAGCGGTGATTTCACGCGCTGTGAGCGCCAGGCCCAGCTTTCCGGCAGGCATCGGATGCCTCAAGTTTAGCGATTCGTTACGGTTCCCTGCAAACACAGGCGGCTCCAGTTGTCCCAGGTCAGCCGGGCGATCCGGTCCGGCTCGGCGCCGCGCAGCAGGGCCACGCAGCGCGCCGTCTCCACCAGATACGCCGGCTCATTTCTCTTGCCTCGGTATGGCACGGGCGCCAGATAGGGCGCGTCGGTCTCGATCAGCAGCCGGTCGTCCGGCACCAGCCGTGCCGCCTCCCGGATCTCCTCCGCCTTGGGGAACGTCACGATGCCCGAAAAACTGACATGGAATCCCAGCTCAAGGGCCTCTTCGGCCTCGCGCGGGCCTCCGGAAAAACAGTGGAACACGCCGCCCGCCGCTCCGTGGCGGCGGATCAGCTCCACCGTGTCCTGCCACGCCTCCCGCGTATGGATCACTACGGGCAGCCCCGCCTCGCGCGCCATCTCCAGCTGCCGGGCGAACACGGCCCGCTGCACTTCCCGGGGCGAAAAGTCGTAGTGGTAGTCCAGTCCGATTTCACCCACGGCAACCACCTTCGAATGCGCCATCAGGGCCGCCAGCTCCGGCCACGTGTCTTCCGTGGCTTTGGCCGCATCATGCGGGTGAACGCCCACGGTCGCCGAGATGAACGGATACCGCTCGGCCAGCCGGATGCCCGCCTCCAGGTCCGGCGGCCCGTCGCCCGTGCCAATGGCCACCAGCCGCTCCACGCCTGCTGCGCGGGCGCGCTCGATGCAGGCCTCCCGGTCGGCGTCGAAGGCGCGCGCGTCCAGATGGCAGTGCGTGTCGATCAGCGGGACGGTCATTTCAGCCTGGCCCCGACTGGCACGTCGCCGATCGGCGCCACAAGCACCGGCGGCCCGTTTTCGAGCGACGCGGCCACGATCATCCCCTGCGAAACCAGCCCCCGCAGCTTCCGCGGCGCCAGGTTCGCCACAATCACCACCTTCCGGCCCACGAGCTGCTCCGGTTCATACTGCTGCGCGATGCCCGCCACGATCGTGCGCGGCTTCTCTTCCGCCACGTCCACGGTCAGGTGCAGCAGCTTGTCGGCGCCTTTCACCCGCTCGGCCGAAAGCACCTGCGCCACGCGCAGGTCCACTTTCGCGAAATCCTCGATCGTAATCTCCGGCTCCAGCGGCGGCACGCCTTCCGGCCGCTGCCACTGCGCCGGAGCGGGCGCCTCCGCCTTGCCCAGCAGGGCAGCGATGCGGTCCGCTTCCACCTCGTCCAGCTCCTCGATCTTCTGAATCGTCTTCGCCATGTCGAGGCGCGGAAACACCGCCTCCACCTCTCCGATCGCCTGCCCTTCCCGCAAACCGCCCCAGGCGAGCCGGTCGATCCTCTCACTTTCCACGATGCCTTCCATGCCGAGCTGCGACCAGATTTTCTGCATGGACTCCGGCATCACGGGCGCCAGCAGAACCGCTGCGATGCGGATCACCTCCGCCGCGGTCCCGAGAATCGTGTCCAGCTTCGCCCGGCTTTCCGCGTCGTCCTTCTTCGCCAGCAGCCACGGCTGATACGCCACAATGGCCTTGTCCACCGCGCCCAGCAGCGACCAGAGCTGCTCCAGCCCGCGGTGAAACTCGAACGCATCGAACGAGCCACGCCACGCCCGGATCGTCTCCTCCGCCTGCGCGCGGATCGCCTCGTCCGCCGCGAACGCCGGAATGCGCCCGCCGCGGTATTGCCGGATCATCGTCAGCGTGCGCGAGACCAGGTTGCCGAGCCCGTTGGCCAGATCCGCGTTCAGCCGCGTGATCAGCGCGTCGTAGCTGAAGTTGCCGTCCTGCCCGAACGGAATCTCGCGCAGCAGGAAATACCGCAGCCCGTCGGCGCCGATCACCTGCCGCAGCGGCTCGGGACGCACCACGTTGCCCCGCGACTTCGACATCTTCACCGAGTCCTTCAGGATCCAGCCGTGCGCCACGATCCGCCGCGGCAGCGGCAGATCCGCCGCCATCAGAAACGCCGGCCAGTAAATGGCGTGGAACCGCAGGATGTCTTTCCCGATCAGGTGCACGTCCGCCGGCCACCACTCCTCGTCGCGCACCGCCGTCAGATAGCTGATCAGCGCGTCGAACCACACGTAGAACACGTGATGGCCTTCCACCGGCACCGGAATGCCCCACTGCAGGTTCGACCGCGTGATCGAAAGGTCCCGCAGCCCGCCCTTCACAAACGAGCGGATCTCGTTCATCCGGTAGTCCGGAACCACGAAATCCGGCTGTTTTTCGTACAAATCGAGCAGCGGTTTTTCAAACGCCGAAAGCTTGAAGAAATAGTTTTCTTCCGTCACCGTCTCCGTCGGCCGCTGGCAGTCCGGGCAGGGATCTCCCGGCTGCGCGTCGTTCACGTACAGCTCGCAGTTGAAGCAGTACTGGCCCGTGTAAGCGCCCTTTTCGATGAATCCGTTGGCCCGGCAGCGGTCGAACAGCCACTGCACGGTGGCGTGATGGCGCGGATCGGACGTCCGGATGAACCGGTACGGGATGCCGAACAGATTCCATTCCCGCTGGAATTCCGCCGCCAGTTCCGTGGAAAAGTCCAGCGGAGACAGCCCTTTTTTCTTCGCCGCCCGCTCGACATTCTGGCTGTGCTCGTCGCTTCCCGTCACGAGCAGCGTCTTCCGGCCCAGCATGCCCTGGTACCGCCGGATCGTGTCGGCGGCCAGCGTGCAGTAGACGGTGCCCAGATGCGGCGCCGAGTTCACGTAGTAAATTGGGGTCGTAATGTAGAACTTCTCGCTCATTGCGAATTCCTGTAAGCCGCGATCGCCGCGGCGTAAATCTCCTTCAGCGGCCGGCCCGTTTCCTTCGCCAGCCGCCGGCAGTCCTCGAATTCCGGCGCGCTGCCCGACGGCGACACTTTCACGCGCACCCGGCCGTAGGGCGTCTCCACTTCTTCATGGCGCCGCGGCAGCACGCGCCGCTCCGCTTCCCAGAAGCGTACGCCGAGCGTCGTCGTCTCCGCCAGCAGCAGCGCGGCCAGCCGCTCGCGCGCCGCGGGCGGCGCGATCACCGACAGCCGCACGCCCGGCCGCTGCTTCTTCATGTACACCGGCTCGAGCGTGACGTCGAGCGCGCCGTCTTCCAGCAGCCGCTCCATGGCGTAGCCGAGCAGCTCCGGCGTCGCATCGTCGATGTTGGCTTCGATCACCGAAACCAGCTCCGTTTCGGGCGCGCCGCTCGCCAGCCCGATCAGCACGCGCAGCACGTTGGCCATCATCGGGAACTCTTTCGTGCCCGCGCCGAAACCCGCGCGCTCGATCGTCATCGGCGGCATCGCCCCGTAGCCCCGCGCCAGCGCCGCCAGAATCGCCGCGCCTGTGGGCGTCGTCAGTTCCGTCTCCGGTCCGCGCGCATACACCGGCGCGCCCTCCAGCAGCAGCGCCGTCGCCGGCGTGGGCACGGGCATCACGCCGTGATCCGCCTCGACGGTTCCGCTGCCCGTATTCACTCTGGATGCGTGCACCGCCTCCACGCCCAGCATTTCCAGAGCCTGGCACGCCCCGGCGATGTCGCAGATCGAGTCCACCGCGCCGACCTCGTGGAAATGAACCTTCTCGACGGGCACGCCATGCACCTTCGCTTCCGCCTCTCCCAGCGCCTGAAACACTTTGATCGCGTTCTGTTTCGCCCGTTCCCCGAGCCGCGAGCCTTCGATCATCTTCACGATGTGCGGCAGGTGGCGGTGCTTCTTCTGGTCCTCGTGCTCGACGGAGAAGTACGTCGCCGCAATGCCCTTGCGCTTCACCTTCTCCGCGCGGAACCGCGCGCCCGTGCCGAGCGAATCCAGCGCGTCGAACAGCGCCTGCGCGTCCGCGCCCGCGTCGATCAGCGCAGCCACCGTCATGTCTCCGGCAATGCCGGAAAAGGCGTCGAAATAGGCGATTCTCATGATTCAATGATCTGCGGCAGAATCTCGCCCGACGGTCCGCGCAGGCAGAGATCGGCCGCGCCGCTCAGCGGCGTTTCCTCCGTGTTCACTTCAATCACGCGCGCCCCGTGGCGCTGCGCCAGCGGCGCCAGCGACGCCGCAGGATACACGACGGCGCTCGTGCCCGCCACGATCAGCAGATCGCACCGCCGCACGGCTTCCTCCGCCTGCTCCCACGTCGCGCCAGGCAGCGGCTCGCCGAACCACACCACGCCCGGGCGCAGCATCCCGCCGCAGGCTTCGCAGCGAGGCGGCAGCTCCGGCAGCGGCACGCGGAAGTCGCTGCGCACGTCGCGGCAGGCGATGCACATCGTCCACCAGATGTCGCCGTGCAGCTTCAGCACGCGCTGCGATCCGGCGCGGTTGTGCAGCCCGTCCACGTTCTGCGTGATCAGCGTAAACCGGTCTCCGAGGCGCTGCTCGAGCTGCGCCAGCGCGTAGTGGCCCAGGTTCGGCTTCGCCTCCGCGATCAGCCCGCGCCGCCACTCGTACCACTCCCACACGGTCTTCGGATCGCGCTGAAAGGCCTGCGGCGTCGCCAGATCCTCGGCGCGGAAATTCCGCCACAGCCCGCCGGAGCCGCGGAATGTCGGGATGCCGCTCTCGGCCGAGATGCCCGCCCCCGTGAGCGCGGCGATCCGCTCCGCGGCGGCAATCCACTGCCGGGCCTGTGCGATGGCATTGTCCGGGGTCAAATCTCATTATGCCCCGCGGACTTGCGGACACGCACCGGAACCGCCGCAGGGCTACTCTGGAAAGTATGCGGTCGCGCCGGCGCCTGCTCATCGGATCGGCTGTCTTCCTCGTGCTCGCCCTCGGCCTCTGGCTGGCACGGTGGCGCATCCTCGCCGCCGCCGGCCACCTCCTCGTCGACGCGGAGCCGGCGCAGCGGGCCGATCTGATCTTCCTGCTCAACGGCGACCTCGACACCCGCCCCGCCGCTGCCGCCGCGCTCTGGAAACAGGGCCTCGCCCCGCGCATCGCCATCGCCCGCGCCGAGTCCTCCCGCGCCGTCCAGATGGGCCTCGTGCCCAACATCACCGACCTGGCTCTGGAAATGCTCCAGCGCGACGGCGTGCCCCGCGAGGCGATTCACGAGATCCCCTTCCCCGGCGGCGTCACCAGCACGCGCGACGAGGCGCAAGCCTTCCGCACGTGGCTCCGCGGGCATCCCGCCCCTTCGGTCCTGGTCGTCACCAACGCCATCCACACGCGCCGCGCCCGCTGGATCTTCCGCAGGGAATTCCGCGGCTCGGACATTCGCATCTCGTTCTTCGCCGTCCCGGACCGCCGCTACAGCGTCGACCGCTGGTGGGAGAACGAGCACGGCTTCCTCGGCGTCTACAACGAGTACCTCAAGCTGCTCTATTACTGGCTCCGCTATTGAACCGCGCAGGATCCCGGAGACGCGGCCGGCGCCTCTGCCGCAGCGCCTCCGGCGGGCAGTCCGCGCGGCATCCGGCGGCCGTTCAGCAGAGCGCCGGTCCACGACGGACGAACCCACCGGTCGTACGTCCAGAACAGAACCGGCACGGCAAACAGCAGCCCCGCCAGAAACTTCATCTCCGCAGGCCAGTCCAGCCCCATCATTGGCAGCTGCACGGCCACCAGCACCGGAGGGTGGAACAGAAAGACCCAGTAAGCCGAGTCCGCCAGATACCGCCACCGCGGCGAGCCCTCGTCCAGGCGGCGCACAGCGATGCCCGTCAGTCCCAGAAGGGTCAGCCAGCAAGCCAGCGCCGTCAGCAGCGCAGCCGCATGGTGCGCGAACACGAGCCGCTCCGGCAGCGCCGCCGCCTGCCGCTCCACCGCGCCCGCCGACAACAGCGCGCACACGGCGCCCGCCGCCACAGTTCCGGCTCCGTGCCGCCGCAGGCGCCAGAGTTCTGCCCGGTGCAGGAACAGGCCCCATCCGAAGGCGAAGAAGACGGCGTAAGCCGCCACCACCCTGGGCTGCGGAATCAGCCGCCCGGGCGTGTCGAGGATGCCCATCTCCATCGGCAGCAGGGACAGGAACGTCGCCGCCGCCCACACCAGCCAGCCTGCCCGGCGCTCCAGCAGCCGGGCGAACCAGCGGCTCCCAAGAGCGCGCCTCAACACCGGTTCCGCAGGCGCTGCGCATGCGCAGAGGATCATCAGCACGATCAGGAACCACAGGTGCATCGGCTGGATCGAGCGCCAGAGCCGCCCCTGCCCGAGCCATTCCGCCACGCGCCTCCACGGCTCCGGGTCGCTCGCCTGGAACCGCGCATACACGCTCGCCAGCTTCAGGAAGGGAAACATCGCCGCCATGCCCAGCAGAAACGGCAGCATCAGCCGCGCGGCGCGGTTCTGAAGAAAGCCGCCCAGGCCCCTGCGCTCCACCAGCAGAGCCGCGAAAAACCCGCTCATCACGAAGAACAGCGGCAGCCGGAACGCGTGGATCCACAGGATGAACAGGTCCGCCCAACGGCTCGTCTGCGGGTCCTTCAGCCACCACACGTCCGGATACGTCGAGTAGGCGGTGGCGCTGTGCAGCGCCACGCCCAGCAGCATCATCGAGCCCCGCAGGGCGTCGAACGCGTGATACCGCGGAACCCGCCGGGTTTCGCTCATGGCCCCAGAATGCGGGCGCGCGGCCCGGCCGCAAAAGGCTGCGCGGGTAGGTTTAACGGTATACTCGCGGTAGAACCCCCTGAAATGACAGAGCATCGGCCGAGCGCGGACGAAGTGCGGGCCGCCCTCGAATCAGTCGTCTCCAGCGAGGGATTCGCCTCCGCCGGGCGCCTGCCGCACTTCCTCCGGCACCTCGTGGAAACCGCGCTCGCCGGCCAGCCCGACCGCCTGAAGGAGTCCGTGCTCGGCATCGAGTTCTTCGGGCGCGACCCCTCCTTCGATCCGCGCATCGACTCCGTGGTCCGGGTGGAAGCCCGCCGGCTCCGGGCGCGGCTCGAAGACTACTACAGCGGCCCGGGGCGGGAAGACCGGGTCCGGATCCTGCTCCCCAGAGGCGGCTACGTCCCCGAATTCTCGTTCGCCAGCGCCCCCGCCCCGGCGCAGCCGGAGCCGCAGCTCACTCCCATGCCCCGCGGCTGGCGGCTCGCCGGCATTCTCCTGCTGCTGGCCGCCATCGGCATCTCTCTCGGCTGGTGGCAGGCGCGCTCCATGCGGCGCCTGCGCGAAGCGCCCGTCGCCACCATCGCCGTGCTGCCGTTCGAGAACGTCGGCGGCGATCCCGAGAATGAATACTTCAGCGACGGACTGACGGAGGAAATCATCAACCGCCTCGCCCGCACGCCCGGTCTCCGCGTCGTGGCCCGCAGCCTCGTGGCCGAATACCGCGGCAAGCCTCCGTCGCTCGATGAAGCGGCCATGAAGCTCAACGCCTCCATGCTGGTGGAAGGCAGCGTCCGCAGGCAGGGGCAGCGGCTCCGCGTCACCGCGCGGCTTGTGGCCGTCCGCGACGGCGCCACCCTATGGGCCGAGAGCTACGAGCGCACCGCCGCCGACGTGTTCGCCATCCAGGACGAGATTGCACGCTCCATCGCCGCGGCGCTCCGCATCCAGACGGGCGCGGCAGGAACGGCAGCTCCTGCCATGCAAAGACCCGCCACCCTGGAAGCGTACCACCTGTACCTGCGCGGCCGGCAGCAGGCCAATATGAACACGGCGGAAAGCATGCTGCGCGCCGTGCGGTATTTCGAGGACTCGCTCCAGCTCGACCCCGGCTATGCGCCCGCTCTGGCCTCCCTCTCCGTGGCGTCCACCATGGCCGGCTACTACGGGCTGATGCCGCCTGCCGAGGCATGGACGCGCGCCCGCCAGGCTGCGCAACGGGCCGTGGCCATCGATCCGCTCCTGGCCGACGCCCACGCCGCGCTCGGACTCAGCCTCGCCTGGCAGGACTGGAACTGGACTGCCGCCGAAGCCGCGTTCCGCAAGGCGATCGACGTGGATCCGCAGTCCGCCACCGCCCGCGGCTTCTATGCCGTGGGCGTGCTTCTTCCCGAGCTGCGCCTGAAAGAGGCGCAGTCGGAATACCGGACGGCGCTCGACCTGGACCCGCTGCCGCTGTTCCTGAACTACACTTATGCCTTCTTCCTCCTTGTCGACGGACGCCCCGCCGACGCCGTCAGCCAGTACGAGCGCGTGCTGGAGCTGGAAGGGCTCCATCCGGACGTCTATTGGGACTACGGCATGGCGCTGGCATACGCAGGCCGCCGCGACGAGGCCCGCCGCGCGTTTCAGACCTCCCGCCAGCGCCGCGGCGCAAAGGACCTGAACCCCCAGGGGCTGGAAGCCTTCCTTTGCGGCGATGTTGAAACCGCCCGCCGGCAGGCGCCCGGCATCGAAGCCGCTGCCGCCGCCGGCCGCGCGGACGCGATGGACGCCGCCCGCCTGTTCGCCGCACTGGGCGACCGGAACCGCGCGCTCGACTGGCTCGAGCGCGCCGTCGAGCGGCGCGAACCCGAAGCCGTCTGGATCAAGGCCGACCCGCGCCTCGCCTCGCTCCGCGGCCTGCCCCGTCACGATGCGCTCGTGCGCCGGGTCGGGCTTGCTCCTTCACGGCGCTGACGCGCAGTCCGGGCGCTGCAGGAGCCGCCTTCAACGGGCGCGCTTTCCCTCTTGCGGTGCGATGGAGCTTGGAATCCGGGGCTGGGCGGGAGGCGCCGTCAGGTGTTGTCTTCGTCGATGGCGATCTTCAGCGCACGGAGGAATTTCTGGTCCTGCGCGGTCCAGCGGATCCTGCCCGTGCGGCGTTCGCGGCTCTTCTTGCGGTTCTCGGCGACTTCTTCCTCGAAATCCGTTTCCAGCCGGGTTTCGACGACGGTCTCCGTGTCGCCCTCTTCGCCGTTTTCCTCCCGCTTGTTGAAGCCGATGGTGGCTTCCAGCACGAGGAAAACATCATAGCCGGCGCGCTTGATTTCCCCGATGGCTTCGGCGATGCGGTCCGAGTCCGACAGCGACTCGTTGATCGCGTGGCCGAGTTCCTGCATCAGTTCTTTGAGCCGTTCGTCCAAGGTGAGGTTTTCCCTGCTTTCAGGATACCATCCCGTCTGTCCGGAGCGGCTGCAGGCCGCGCCTGAATTCAATATCGGCTGCGGCGCCCCTTTTCGTGAGCGCCGCTGCAACGGGCCCGTGCGCCCTGCTAGCATGGCAGGCGGAAGAGCATGACGGCTTTTTTCAGCCTGGCGAAAAAATTCCTGGCCGCGGTCCTGCCCGGGGTCATCCGCCCGCTCCACTCCCTGTGGAACGAAGTTCTCGGGTTCCTCTTCTTCCTGCTCGCCGTGATGATGGTCCGGCCCGTGTGGACAGGCTGGAAGGAGATCAATCAGGGCCCCGAGCACCTGCTGCGCTTCCTGCTCAGCGCCTTCATGCTCGTCATGATGCTCGGCTTCGCCATCCACGCCTTCTGGAAGGCGCGGCGGATCAGCCGGGGCGCCCCGCGGCAGAACTGAGGACGATGCCTTACTGCTGGGGCGCCGCCGCATTCTGGGCGGCGGGCCGCGCCGCCACCAGACGCTCCAGTTCCACGATCTGTTTCTTCACCGTCTCGGCGTCCGGCGCGTTGGGGGCGAAGCTCAGGTAGCCTTTCATGTGGTCAAGCGCCCCGGCGTAATCGCCCTTGTCGGCGAGAATATGCGCCAGCAGGCTGTAGGCGCGCGGGTTGCGGTGGTTGGGATCCAGCTTGATCGCCTCGCGGGCGCTTTTTTCGGCTTCCTCCCGCCGGCCCAGATTGAAGGCGGCCGCCCCGTGCAGGAACCACACCTGCGGATAGCTGAAGGGGTTGAGTTTCAGCACCGTTTCGCTGCGCGCCGCGATCTGCTCCCAGTCGCGGGCGTTCAGGGCGAGCTGGAGGAGGCTCAGATGCGGCCCGATGAACTTCGGGTCGGCCTCGATGGATTTCTCGTAAGCGGTCCGGGCCTCTTCGGTCTTCTTCTGGGCTTCGAGCGCATTGCCCAGTTCGAACCAGGCGGCGGCGAATTTCGGATAGATCTCCACAGCCTTGCGCAGATGCGGTTCCGCCTCCGCCGCCTTCTGTTTCTTGGCCAGAGACAGAGCCTTTTCGTAAGCCTTTTTGGCTTCCTTGGGCGCATTGGCGGTCGTCAGGCTGAAGGTGAAGCCCTGCACATTGGCCAGCCGGCGCAGGACGATGACGCCAATCTCCGGGTTGTCCATCACGCGGCGTCCGGCGAGCTGAATCACGTCGCTCTGATGGCCGGGCAGCTCGGCGCGGAACTCGCAGCCCACCAGGTCGCGCTCGGAGATGCCGCGCGTCGGGCCCGGATTCATGATGCTGCGCATGTCGGTGCTGTCCATGCTCGCGTCGGCGAAAACGCTCTGGTTCTGCCCCAAAGCGATGTTGAAGCGCCCTTTGGAGTCCGTGTAGCCCTGCGGCCGCGGCCGCCCGTTGCAGACCATCACCATCATCACGGGCTCCGGCGGGGCCGTGCCGTCTTCCATCATCACCCGGCCGGAGAGATAGATCGGCCGCTGAAAGTCCTGAAAGCCGGGCTGCTGCTGCTGCTGTTGGCCGGGAAACGGAGTGGGCGCCGTGGGCTTGGTGGGCGAGGGCGTGGGAGTGGGCGTAGGCGTGGGCGTCGGAGTGGGAGCCGCGCCCCCGCCGGCGGCGCCTCCGCCCGTTCCGCCGCTCTGTCCGCCGCCCTGCTGCTGCCCGGGAACGGAAACGCAAACGGCCAGAGCCAGCACTGCCGCCAGCCCGGCTCTTCGGAGTCCGGCGAGGATCATGGGAACCTCCCTCTTCGGGATGGATGTCGAACCGCTGTTGCCCGTATTATGGCACAGGCCGGGCTGCGTGTCGCCGGAGATTCTTGCCCGCCAGGTTGCGGCGGCGGGAAACTTCAATATGATTGAGTGAGGCGAGAAACCCCATGAACCGCATCCGAATCTCCCGTTGCCTTCCCGCACTCATGCTGCTGCTGGCCGGATGTTCGCAAGCCCCTCCCGCAAAAAAGGAGCCGCCGAAGCCGCCCGAACCCGTCACCGGCCAATCGGCCGTCTTTCAGACTTTCCAGGTGGCGCGCACCTGGGCGCCCGATGTGAAGCTGCTCAAACTGGAAAGCGGCATCATCCCCGAAGCGCCCTCCGGAGAAGGCAAACACGGCTTCTGGCGCGCCACCTACGTCAGCGAATCGAAGCGGCTCAAACGGGAGTTCACATGGGCCGCCGCCGACAGCGAGGGCGGCATCATCAAAGGCGTCCGCGCCGGCGCGGACTCGGGCTACCTGCCCAATCCGCGCGTCTTCGCCATGGCCATCCAGGAGGTGAAGATCGATACGCCGAAGGCGCTCGAGACAGCGATGGCCGAGGTCGAGAAGGACAAAGCCATGAAGAAAGTGCTGGAAGACAACAGGGACCTGCCCATCCACTTCCTGCTCGAGTGGACAGCCCCGGATGTCAAGCCCACCTGGCGCGTGATCTTCGGCCCCTCGATCAGCCAGAGCAAGTTCTCGGTTTTTATCGACGCTTACACGGGGCGCTTCGTCAAGAAGCTGCGGTAGCCGCGGACTCCGGCTCAGCTCTTCGCGCTCCGCCCTCTCCGCCGGGGCGGGGCGCTTTCCTCTTCCTCCGGCGCCAGGGGCGTGGCGGCCACGGGACGCGCCACGGGGATCAGCGAGTGGTTCGGCTCCTGCTGCTCCGCGCGCAGGCTCCGGGCGAGCTCGACATTCAGCGACTGCACGAACTGCTCGATCTGCTTCTGCATCGCCGCCATCTTCTCGCGCATGTTCAGGATGATCTCGACGCCCGCCAGGTTCACCCCCAGCTCGCGCGTCAGCTCCAGCACCACTTCCAGCCTCTCCAGGTCTTCGTCCGTGTACAGCCGCGTGTTGCCCTCGCTGCGCGACGGCTTGATCAGCCCCTCGCGCTCGTACAGGCGCAGCGTCTGCGGATGAATGCCGTACTTCTCGGCCACCGCCGAAATCATGTAGCCCGCTTTGCCCTTCTGCTTCGCCACGGCAGTTACACCTTCGACCAGAGTTCGGCGCGCGGATCGCGCGTGTCATGCCTCGACAGTTCCTTCAGCAGCTCCCGCACGCGCTCGTCGCGCACGTCCGGCGTCTGCAGCTCGATCTCGACAATCTGGTCCCCGCGCGCGTTCTTGCGCGCGTTGAACACGCCCTTCTCCCGCAGCCGGAATTTCTGCCCGTTCTGCGTGCCCTGGGGGATCTTCAGCAGCGCGCGTCCGTCGACCGTCGGAACCTCGATCCGCGTGCCCAGTCCGGCTTCCCACACGGAAACGGGAACGCGCACGTACACATCGTCTCCCTCGCGCCGGAACAGCGGGTGATCGCTCACTTTCACCGTGATGTAGAGATCGCCCGCCGGCGCGCCCATCGTCCCGGCGTTGCCCTTGCCCGCCACGCGCAGCCGCGATCCGGTCGACGCCCCCGGCGGAATGCGCACCTCCACCGTCTCGTTCACCGCCACCCGGCCGTCGCCGCCGCAGGCCGGGCACGCCCGCGCCATCCGGCCGCTGCCTCCGCAGCGCGGGCAGCTCAGCGAGAAACGCATCGCCCCTACCATCTGCGTGACGCTCCCGCTGCCGTTGCACTGCGTGCACAGCGTGGCCCCGCCGCCGCTCTCCCCTGTGCCGCGGCACGCCTGGCACGCGTCCAGACGCGAGATGTTCAGCCGCACCTGCGTGCCCTTGATCGCCTCCCAGAAGCCGATCTCGAGCGAGTATTCAAGGTCGGTCCCCTTCTCGGGCGCCCGGCGCTGCGCTTCGCGCCGGCTGCCGAAAAACTGGCTGAACAGATCGCTGAAACTCGAGCCGAACCCGCCCTGCGCCCCGCCGAACGCCTCCGAGAAATCAAAGCCGCCGAAACCGAACCCCTGCGGCCCCGCCCCCGGCTGCCCCGCGCCCGGGAAGCCGGATTCGGAATAGAAACCGTAGGTGTCGTACATCTTCCGCTTCTTGGCGTCCGACAGGACGTCATAGGCTTCCTGCACCGCCTTGAAGCGCTCCTCGGCGGCTTTGTCGCCCGGGTTCAGGTCCGGATGATACTTGCGGGCCAGCCGGCGGTACGCCTTGCGGATTTCCTCCTGCGAAGCGTCCCGCCGGACCCCGAGCGTCTCGTAATAGTCCTTGCTGGTCGTCATAGGCCGGCCCGGCTCATCTTCGGCAGATCAGCAGTTACTTCTTCTGATCGTCGACATCCACAAACTCGGCGTCGACGACATCGTCTTTCTTCGCGCTCTCGGCTCTCGCGCCCGCCGCGCCGTCGCCGGAAGGCTGCTGCGCGCCCGCGGCGCGGTACATCGCCTCGGCCAGCTTGTGGCTGGCCTGCATCAGCCGGTCCTGCGCCGCGCGGATGCGCTCCAGCCCTCCCTCCTCGATGGCCTTCTTGGCCTCCGAGACGGCGTCTTCGATGTTGCGGGCGTCCGCGTCCGAGATCTTGTCGCGGTGCTCGCGCAGCATCTTCTCGGCGCTGTACACGGCGTTGTCCAGCTGGTTCTTCGCCTCCACCTCCTGCCTGCGGCGCTCGTCCTCGGCGCGGTGCGCCTCGGCGTCCCGGGCCATCTTGTCCACTTCGTCCTTCGACAGACCCGAAGAGGACGTGATCGTGATCTTCTGCTCGTTGCCCGTCGCCCGGTCCTTCGCCGTCACATGCAGGATGCCGTTGGCGTCGATGTCGAAGGTGACTTCGATCTGCGGCACGCCGCGCGGCGCCGGCGGAATGCCCACCAGCTGGAAAACGCCCAGCAGGCGGTTGTCCCGCGCCATCGCGCGCTCGCCCTGGTACACCTTGATCTCCACGCTCGTCTGGTTGTCGCTCGCCGTCGAGAAGATCTCCGACTTCCGCGTCGGAATCGTCGTGTTCCGCTCGATCAGCTTCGTGAACACGCCGCCCAGCGTCTCGATGCCCAGCGACAGCGGCGTCACGTCCAGCAGCAGCACGTCCTTCACCTCGCCGCCCAGCACGCCGCCCTGCACCGCGGCGCCCACGGCGACCACTTCATCCGGGTTCACCGTCTTGTTCGGCTCCTTCTTGAACAGCTCGCGCACGAGCTGCTGCACGCGCGGAATGCGCGTCGAGCCGCCCACCAGCACCACTTCGTCAATCTGCTCCGGCGTCAGCCCCGCGTCCGCCAGCGCCTGCTTGCACGGCGGAATCGAGCGCTGCAGGATGTCCTCGATCATCTGCTCGAACCGCGCCCGCGTCAGCGTCTTCACCAGGTGCTTCGGCCCCGTCTGCGGGTCGCCGTAGATGAACGGCAGGTTGATCTCGGTCTCCATCGCCGAGCTCAGCTCGATCTTCGCCTTCTCCGCCGCCTCCTTCAGCCGCTGCAGCGCCATCCGGTCGCGCGACAGGTCGACCCCCTCTTCCTTCTTGAATTCCTCGATCAGCCAGTCCACCAGCCGCTGGTCGATGTTGTCGCCGCCCAGGTGCGTGTCGCCGTTGGTCGACTTCACCTCCACCACCCCGTCGCCCACTTCCAGAATCGAGATGTCAAACGTCCCGCCGCCGAAATCGTACACGGCGATCCGCTCTTCCTTTTTCTTGTCCAGACCGTAGGCCAGCGCCGCCGCCGTCGGCTCGTTGATGATCCGCAGCACCTCGAGACCCGCAATCTGACCCGCGTCCTTCGTCGCCTGCCGCTGCGCGTCGTTGAAGTACGCCGGCACCGTGATCACCGCCTTCGTCACCTTCTCGCCCAGATAGGCTTCGGCGG
This sequence comes from Bryobacteraceae bacterium, assembly GCA_026002875.1. Classification (NCBI taxonomy): domain Bacteria; kingdom Pseudomonadati; phylum Acidobacteriota; class Terriglobia; order Bryobacterales; family Bryobacteraceae; species Bryobacteraceae bacterium. The sequence continues at coordinate 55,019 of BPGE01000001.1, read as the reverse complement.
CTTCCTTCAGCTTCGTCAGGATCATCGCCGAGATCTCCGGCGGCGCGTACTTCTTGCCCGCAATCTCCACGCGCGCGTCCCCGTTGTCGCCACGCACCACGTGGTACGGCACCAGCTTCATCTCCTCCGTCACCTCGTCGAAGCGCCGCCCCATGAAGCGCTTGATCGAGTAAATCGTGTTCTCCGGGTTGGTCACCGCCTGACGCTTCGCCACCTGCCCCACCAGCCGGTCGCCGCTCTTCGTGAATGCAACCACCGACGGCGTCGTGCGCGCGCCCTCCTGATTCGGGATGACAACAGGCTGCCCCCCCTCCATGACCGCCACCACGGAATTGGTGGTCCCAAGGTCAATGCCGATGATCTTGCTCATGACTCTCCATTCCCTCTTGCTGCTCGGTTTGGGAACTTCCGTTCCTCGGCGCTTGGCTGAGCTGCTGCGCCTGATCGTATTATCAAACTTTAGTGTAATATTGTCAAGTTCCTCCCGCACTTTTCCTGTCAATTCAACCCTTGATCCCTCCTCAAAAATATGACATTGCTGAACTTAAATGGACTGGAAGGCCCTCTTCCTCCTCGCCGCCGCCTGGACCCTCCTCGCCTGGATGGCCAACCGCTCCGCCTTCTTCCCAATGCCCTACCCAGACGGCAACTGGTTCCTGCAGAAAGAGTTAAACACCGAAGACGTCTGGCTCCGCAGCGGCCGGCGCCGCATCCACGGCTGGTGGAAGCCGCTCGATCAAGCCCCGGCCGCCGTGCTCTTCCTGCACGGCAACGCCGGCAATGTCACCCACCGCGCCCGCCACATTGTCGCCTGGCAGAAGGCCGGCGCAGCCATCCTCGTCCTCGACTACCGCGGCTACGGGCGGAGCGAAGGGCGCCCCACGGAATCCGGCCTGTACGAGGACGCGCTGGCCGGCTACCGCTTCCTCGCCGGGCTCGGCTTCCCGCCCGCCCGCATCCTGGTCCACGGCGAGTCGCTCGGAACCGTCCCGGCGGCCCACGTGGCCAGCCAGGCGCCCGTCGGAGGTCTGATCCTCGAAGCCCCCTTCCCCTCGGCGCGGGCCGTCGCCCAGACGGTCCTCCCCTTGATCGGTCCTCTCCTCGTCTGGGGTCTCGATGTCAACAGCCGCCTGGCCCGGGTCCGCGCCCCCCTGCTCGTCATCCACGGCGACAGGGACGAGGTCATCCCCTACCGCCTCGGCCGCCGCGTGTTCGATGCCGCCCGTGAGCCGAAAGAGTTCTGGACCATCCCCGGCGCGGGCCACAACGACATCCCGGAAACCGCCGGCCCTGAATATCCCCGGCGCCTGCGCGCCTTCCTCGAAAAGGCCCTTCAGCAGCAGAACATTTCCCCGGCGAATTGATCTCGTCCCGCATTGTGCCCCGCGGCCCGTTTTGATGTGATGGAGCCATGCTGCGCCGCTCCTTCCTCGCCCCGGTTCCTCTCCTTGCCTCCGCCCAGAGCGGCAGACCCGCCACGCCGCCTCTCGCCGAAGAGATCGAAGCCTTCGGCCTCCGCTGGCAGGTGATCTCCGCCGCCGATTGGAAAGTCGACAACGGGGAACTCCACCTTCTGACCGCCCGCCCCCAGCAGGCCAACCCGCGCCGCCCCATCCAGTTCGCTCTCGCCCGCACGGAGCCGCTGGCGAAGTTCACCCTCGAGGTGGAAGTCAGGCGCTCTGCGCCGAAGGGCTCGCTCATTCTCGTCTACGCCTGGCAGAAAGACGGCTACTTCAACTACGTCCACCTGTCCGACGACGCCGCTTCCCAGGTCGAAGTCCACAACGGGGTGTTTCACTGCTTCGGCGGCGACCGCGTCCGCATCAGCCCGCTCGAAGGCCCCGGCTCTCTGCCCACCGATGGCTGGCATGCGGTGCGCATGCAGTATGACGCTGCAAAAGGGCTCGTCCAGGCGTGGGTCGACGGCCGCACCTCGCCCTCCCTCAAAGCCGTCGATCTGAGCCTCGGCGCCGGGCGCATCGGCCTCGGCAGCTTCTTCAACACCGCCTCGTTCCGCCGCTTCCGGCTCCGCCGCTGAAGGTCTTTGCAACCCCGGCTGCTATTCTGGAATCAGACCCTCTGGCATGTTCCTGAAAATTCTGGCCCACCCGGTTCTGGTGAACCTCAACTTCCACATGCCGCTCATCGTCGATCTGCGGCATCCCCTGATCCTGCTCACCGGCGAGAACGGCTGCGGCAAGTCCACCCTGCTGCACTCGATCTACTACGCCATGCGCGGCGAGGAGGTGGAAGGCTACATCTACAGGGTGGAGAACAAAGTCGAATCGCCGCGCGTCTTCCTCTTCGACGCCGAGCATCACAACCCGCGCATGCATCTCGAGCTGTTCCAGAACAACCCGCAGATGCGCGAGTTCATCCAGATGGCCTCCCACGGCCAGGTGATGCTTTCCCTGTTCCGCGAAACGTTCCCCGCTCTGCCGGATGGCACCATGCTGCTGCTCGACGAGCCCGAGATGGCCCTCTCGGTCTCCAACCAGCGCCGGATTCTCAAGATGCTGATGGAGCTCGTGGACCAGAAGAAGTTCCGCATCATCTGCGCCACCCACTCGCCCGTGCTGATCGACGCGCCGGAAACCTACGTCATCAACCTCGACAACTACATCAACCGCAACATCCCGGACGCGACGCTCGGCGTCGAGGGCTCGAGCACCATTCAGTGACCGGCCGCGCCCCGCGGCTACGATGAAGAGGGATGAAGCGCGACACGCTCCTCGACTTCTTCGAGTCCGTCGTGGCGCAGAAGGGCACGGCCCTCGTCTTCGACGACGGCGTGCGCCCGCGCTCCTACACCTATGAGCAGCTCGGCGCCGCGGCGCGCCGTTTCGCCCTGCGGCTCAAGCAACAGGGCGTCGGGCGCGGCGACCGCGTCATCCTCTGGAGCGAGAACCGACCCGCATGGATCGCCGCCTTCTGGGGCTGTCTGCTGCGCGGCGCCGCCGTCGTGCCCATCGACGAAAAACATTCCCCCGATTTTCTCGAGCGCGTCGTCCGCATCACCGCGCCGAAAGCCATCCTCCTCGGCGACGCTGTTCTTCTCGAAGCGCCCCCGCCCGGCGTCCCCGTCTGGAAGCTCGCCAGCCTCGAATGGCGCACGCCCGCGCCCCCGGTCGAACCCGTGGAGATCTCCGCCGCCGACACCGTGCAGATCCTGTTCACCTCCGGCGCCACGGCGGACCCCAAGGGCGTCGTCATCACGCACCGCAACATTCTCGCCAACATTGTTCCCGTCGAGCGCGAGATCCGCAAATATCTCCACTACGCCCGCCCCTTCCACCCCATCCGCTTCCTGGATCTCCTCCCGCTGAGCCACATGTTCGGGCAGGCGATGGCGGCGTTCATTCCGCCCATCCTCGGCGGCGCCGTGGTCTTCCTGCGCACGCAGGACCCGCGCGAGATCGTCCGCCAGATCCGCACGCGCCGCATCAGCGTGCTCGTCTCCGTGCCGCGCATCCTCGAACTGCTCCGCGAATACATCCTCGCCGTGGCGCCGGAGGCGGCCGAGCCCGCGCCCCCGGGCGAGAAATTCTGGTGGCGCTGGTGGCGCTACCGCCGCGTCCACCGCCTGTTCGGCTGGAAGTTCTGGAGCTTCATCGTCGGCGGCGCAGCGCTCGACGGCGCGCTCGAAAAATTCTGGGGAGGGCTGGGCTTCGCCGTCATCCAGGGCTACGGGCTCACAGAGGCTGCGCCCATCGTCACCCTCAACCACCCCTTCCATGCGCGCCAGGGCTCGGTCGGCAAGCCGATCGCCGGAGTCGAAATCCGCATCGCCCCCGACGGCGAGGTGCTCGTGCGCGGGCCCAACATCACCTCCGGCTACTTCAACGATCCCGAAGCCACCGCCGAAGCGTTCGAAGACGGCTGGCTGCATACCGGCGACATCGGCGAGCTCGACTCCGACGGGCGGCTCTACATCAGGGGCCGCAAGAAGGAAATGATCGTGCTGCCCGACGGCCGCAACGTCTTTCCCGAAGACGTCGAGAAGGTCCTCAACGCGATCCGCGGCGTCCGCGAATCGGCCGTCGTCGGCGTCCCCGGCCCGGGCGGTGAAACCGTGCACGCCGCTCTCGTTCTCGAAGCAGGAACGGATGCGGAAGCCGTCATCCGCGAAGCCAACGCCCGGCTCGAGGAACACCAGAAAATCCGCGCCTTCACCGTCTGGCCGGAGCCGGAACTGCCGCGCACCGAGGGCACGCGCAAGCTCAAGCGGCGCGTCATCCGCCAGCATGTCTCCGGCGCCGCGCCTTCAGCCGCGCCGCGTGCCGCCGAAGATCCCGTCGCGGCGATCCTCGCCCGCTATGCCGGCGGCCGCGAACTGTCCCCGGACACCCCGCTCGAAGGCCTCGGCCTCAGCTCGCTCGACCGCATCGAGCTCATGGTCGCGCTCGAGCAGCAGCTCGGCCGCACCCTCGACGAAACCGCCTTCGCCTCCGCCCGCACCGTCGCCGATCTGAAGCAGCTCGAAAAAGCGCCCCCCGCGCCGCCCGCCGAGCCCTTCGAATTCCCCCGCTGGAGCCGCAGCCGCTGGGCGCGCTGGCACCGCGTCTTCCACCTCAACGCCTGGGTCCTGTGGCTGGCCCGCATCTTCGCCTGGGTGCGCGTCGAAGGCCGCGAGAACCTCGATGGCCTCGAGCCGCCCGTCCTGTTCGCCTCCAACCACCAGGGCTACTTCGACACGCCCGTCCTCTTCATCGCCATGCCCTGGAAGTGGCGGCACCGCCTCGCCCCCGCCATGCGCAAGGAGTTCTTCGACGCCCACTTCCACCCCGAGCGCTTCCCGTGGTGGAAACGGCTCACCAACTCGCTCAACTACTACCTCGCCTGCCTCGTCTTCAACGCCGTGCCCATTCCGCAGCGCGAGGCGGGCGCGCGCGAGGCGCTCCGCTACCTCGGCGAACTCGCCGGCGAGGGCTGGTGCCCGCTCATCTTCCCGGAAGGCAAGCACAGCCGCGACGAATCGATCCTGCCCTTTCTGCCCGGCATCGGCATGATGGCGGCGCGGCTCGGCATTCCCGTCGTGCCCGTGCGCATCCGCGGCTCCAACCGCGTCCTCCATCCCGACTGGAAGTTCCCGCGTCCGGGCTTCGTGCGCGTCAGGATCGGAAAGCCCGTCCGGCTGGAAGGCGACGATCACGCCGCCCTGGCCCGGCAGCTGGAAGAGATCATCCGTGCCCTGTAGTAAGATGCGCCGGAGGAGGAGTTCCATGAATACGGCGGCGGTGTGCCTCGCCCTCGCAGCCGCCCTCTCTTTGTCAGCCCAGCCCGCCGCCAGAACCGCCCAGGCCGCCTACGAGCGCGGCGTCCGCTTCGAGCAGGAAGGCCAATGGCAGGAGGCGCTCTCCGCCTACGAAGAAGTCCTGCGCCTCAACCCCCGCTCTTCCGCGGCTCTGCGGCGCCGCGCCGGCATCCTCCTTCGGATGGAGCGGCTTGAGGAAGCCGAAGCCGACATCGGCCGCGCGCTTGGCCTGAACCGCTCCGATCCCGACGCCCTCCGGCTGCGGGGCGAGCTGCTGCTCCGGCGCGGCAATGCCGCCGGCGCGCTCCGGGATTTCGATCAGTGCCTCCGGCAGGGCCACGAAACCTCCGCCGTCCAGCGCGGCCGCGGCGAGGCGCTCGCGGCGCTGGACAGGAAAGACGAGGCCCTTGCCGCCCTGGAGCGCGCCATCCGGCTCAGGCTCGACGATCCGCTCGCCTGGCTGGCCCGCGGCCGCGTCCTCGCCTCGCTCGGCCGCTATCATGACGCCATCGAAGACCTGGACCGCGCGCTCGAGCTCGATCCCCGCCTCTTCGACGCCCTGCTCGAGCGCGGCCGCTCCCACGGCGACGCCGGCCGCTTCGAGCGCGCCCTCGCCGATCTCGATGCGGCCCTGAAGCTCGCGCCCGCAGACTGGCCGCGCCGCGCCGAGGCGTACCTGTTCCGCGGCGCCGCCCATGATGTCCTCGGCCAGCGCGAAAACGCCATGGCCGATTATACGGCAGCCATCGAAGCCCGCCCCGGCTTCGTCCGCGCGCTCCTGCTGCGCGCCGATCTCTACAGCCGCCTCGGCCGCCACGAAGATGCCCTGGAAGACCGCAACAGGGCGCTCGAAGCGGAACCCAAGAACGCCGCCGCCCTCATCGCCCGCGGCGGCTCGCTCCACGTGCTCGGCATGCACGAGCTCGGCCTCCGGGACCGCACCGCCGCCATCGAACTCGAGCCGCGCAATCCAGTGGGCTGGTTCGCCCGCGGCTCGGCCTACTTCCTGCTCAATCGCTACGAGGAAGCCCTCAGCGACCTCGAAAAGGCCCTCGAACTCGACCCGCAGAACGCCGAAATCCGCTCGCTCGCCGAGCGCGCCCGCCGGACTGTCGCCGAAAAGCGCGCCGCCGCCACGCCGCCTCCTGCCCCTGCCCCCGCCCCGGCCGAACAAGCCGCGGCGCCGAAGCCCTTGAGCGTCCCGCAGCCGCCCCCCGCCCAGCCCGCTGAGACCCCGGCGCAAAACACCGCCGCCCCTGCGGCTCAGGAGCCGGCCGCCGGGACAAAGCCCGCCCCGCTTGACAGAGAGGCCCTCCGCCGCGCGGAAGCCTGCCACGCCGAAGGCCGCCGCCTCATCCAGCAGGACCGCATCCAGGAAGCCCTCGAACCGCTCAACTGCGCCGTCGCCCTCAACCCCTCCGCCGCGCTTGCCTGGAACGCCCGCGGCTACGTGCTGATGCGCCTCGGCCGCTACAAAGAGGCCGTCGAAGACTTCGACCGCGCACTCGCCCTCAACCCCGGCTACGAAAACGCCCGGCGCAACCGCCAAGCGGCCCTGCAGCGCCTCCAGTCCCGCTGAGGCGCGCTACTCCAGCGCCGCCACCACGAACTGCTGCTGCCCCATCCGCTCCAGATGCAGCACCACCGGCTCCCCCGCCGGAATCGCCGCGGCCGCTTTTTTCAGATCCTCCAGCCCGCCCACGCGGCGCCCGTTGATGGCGAAGATCACGTCGCCCGGCAGCAGCGTTTCCCCGTCCGGCGCCAGATCGGCCACCACGCCCACGATCACCGCCCCGTTCAGCCGCCGCACCGGCGGAAGCAGCGGCGTCACCCGCTCGTCCAGATCCACCGCCAGAATGCCCAGCCGCGCGATGTAGTTCGTGTCGCCCTCCAGCAGCGACAGCAGCCGGTCCGGGTCGCGCGGCCTCTCCATCACCGCCACCCGCCGCGTCAGCTTCTGCCCGTTCCTCAGCAGTTCAAGCGTCACCGTGCGCCCCGCGCTCCCGTAAATGTTCACGCCGAACTGCCGCGCGTTCTCCATCAGCTTGCCCTCCATCGTCAGCACGATGTCTCCGGCTTCGAGCCCCGCCGCCGCCGCTGCGCTGCCGGGCGCAACATCGGCCAGGATCACGCCGAAGTCCTGCGGCAGCTTCAGCGCCCGCGCGATGTCTGGCGTGATCGTCTGCGCAATCACCCCGATCTGCCCGCGCCGGACGTGGCCGTGTTTGCGGATCTGCTCGTACACGGTCCGCGCGATGTTGGACGGCACCGCGAAGCCCACCCCCGCGCTCGCGCCCGTGGCCGACACGATGAACGTGTTGATCCCCACAATCTCGCCCGCGGGGTTGACCAGCGGTCCGCCGCTGTTGCCCGGATTGATCGCCGCATCGGTCTGCAGGTAGATCATCGGATCATCCGGTCTCACCTGCCGCGCCACGGAGCTGATCACGCCCATCGTCACCGTGTTCTCCAGCCCGTACGGACTGCCGAAAGCCAGCACCAGCTGCCCCTGCCTCAGCCGGTCGGAGTCGGCGAAGGACAGGTGCGGCAGGTTCTCCGCTTCAATCTTCAGCACCGCGATGTCGGTCTGCGAGTCCTGCCCGATCAGCCGCGCCGGATACCGCTTGCCGCCCGGCTTCACGATCGACTGGAAGCGCCCCTCTTCATCCATCTCTGGCACGAGCACCGCGATCGAGCGGGCGTTGCGCACCACGTGCTCGTTCGTCACGATGTAGCCTGCCGGATCGACGATCACGCCCGAGCCGTTGCCCCGGCTCACCCGCACCACCGGCGCTTCGCCGCTTTCCCCGCGCTGGAATCCCGTGGTCAGGATCTGCACCACCGCCGGATCCACCCGCCGCACCAGCTCTTCCATCTGACCGCTCAGCTGCCACAGCCCCGTCTTCTCCTGAGCATGGACGAGCGCCATGGCGCCGGCGGCGGCAAGGAAACAGATCACGCGCATATCTGGTTGGATGATCCTACCCTGTCCGCAGCGTCCTGTCTCGGGCAGAAACCCGCCCCGCGCGTTCCCCCGCCCGCGCGCCAGATCACGCCGTCAGCTTCAGGATGAACCGCTCCATCACCAGCCGGTCGTCCGGACGCGTCGACTTCATCCCGCTGTCCGCCTCGAAGATCGCTTCGATCCCCGCCGCCAGCTGCGCCGCCGTGAACCGCGACGCCGCCGCATGGATCTGCTCCGCGCGCGACCTCCACATCGGCAGCCCCAGCCTCTGGAAATACCCCTGCACGTCCTGCGCCGTCCGCAGCTTCTGCTCCCGCGCCGCCAGCGCCATCCGGAACACGCCCTCCAGAAACATCAGCGCCAGCGGCAGGTACTCCCCGGCTCGCACCAGCAGGTCCAGCAGATCCAGCGCCCGCCTCCGGTCCCGCCGCGCCAGCGCGTCCACCAGCTCGAACACCGTGGACTCCTCCGCATCCGGCACGAGCGCCGCTATGTCCGCCGCCGTCGCTGCACGCCCGCCGCAGGACAGCGCCAGCTTCTCGACTTCCGTCTCGATCCGCATCCCGTCAGCCGCCGTCGCCGCCGCCAGCAGCTCCGCCTCGCGCCGCCCCAGTTTCAGCCCGCGCGCCGCCGCCAGCTCCAGCGCCAGCTCCTGCGCCTGCCGCAGGTCCAGCCGCCGGAACTCGACCACCGCAGCCGCCGCGTAAAACTTCAGCAGCCGCTCCATCCGCGTCTTGTCCTCGCCCTCGAAATCCCACCGCCGCGCGTCGAACACCAGCGTCACCCCCGGCGGCGGATCCTTCGCGTACCCGGCGATCATCTCCGGCATCCCGCCCTTCGCCGGACCGTTCTCTTCCTCCTCGGCGCTCCGCCCCCGCGGCAGCGCCGCCTCCGCCGACGACACCCAGATCAGCCTCCGCGGCGCGAACAGCGAAAACGACCGCGCATCATCCAGCACCTCGCCCAGCGGGATCTCTTCCAGATCGTGCCGCACGTAGCCCTGCTCGCGCTCTTCTTCCGTCAGGCACTTCGCCGCCAGCGCCGCCCGGCACTTCTTCCTCAGGCAGTCCTCCGGTCCCGCGAACAGCAGCAGCGGCGGAGGTCCCTTCCGCTCCAGATCCCGTAAAAACTGCTCCGGCGTCATCGCGTCAGAAAGCCTCGAGGATCGAACTCACCACCTGCCTCGCCACCTCGCGGCTCAGCCGCTCCAGCGCCGTGCTGCTTTCGTCGAAATACTGCGCCTGATCCACCGCAATCTCATACCGGCCGCGGAATTCATAATTCTGCCGCTCGAACAGCACATTCCCCGTTTCCCGCTCCACCAGCTTCAGATCCAGAAACACGTGCACCTGCACGCCCGACGCGCGCCCCGTGCGCTGATCGAACAGCGTCGGAAAACTGAAATAGCTGCGCACCGTGCCATAGAGCACCGCATCGGCCTCGTTGGGATCGGCCACCACCCGGTAGCGCGTCCGTGTCAGAAACTCGCGCGTCAGCGCCGCCGGAAGCTGCCCGGTCAGCCGGTAGCGCGGGCTCGCGTTGCCGAACGCCGGAATCGCGATCGTCCGCAGCGAAGACGGCAGCAGGTCCGCGCGCCCGCCCACATGATAGCCGCACCCCGCCAGCGCCGCCAGCGCCAGCGCCAGCGCGGCAGCCTGCCTCACTTCGCCTCCCTCCCCCGCGCCAGCAGCCCTGCTGTCAGCAGCGCCGCTTCCGCATGCGCCCGCAGATTGTCGAAAGCCAGCCAGAACCACGCCGCCTGCGCATCAGCGTGGTCCTCCGCGATGTCGCTCACGCCCAGACCCACCTGTCCCGCCACGCTGACATTCGACACCGGCTCGACATCGCCCCTCCGCAGGTCCAGCCCCGCCTCCTCCAGCGCGCGCTCCAGCACGTCCACCGGCGGCCGCTTCTCGAACTCCGCCCACACGCTCAGGCAGTAGCCGTGGAACACCGGCGCCTGAATCAGCCGCACCGACGGCAGCGGCAGCCCCCGCGCTCCGCACAGCGTCGCCAGGTGCTTCTCGATCCGTCCCGCCGCCTCCGCCAGCGCCCGCGGCGCACCGCTCCCGTAGCGCGGCAGCAGGTTGAAACTCACCTGCGCCCCGAACACCTCCTGCGGCACCTCGCGGAAATTCAGCAGGCTCAGCGTCTGATTGTGCAGCTCGTCGATCCCCGCGCGCCCCTGCTGGCTCACGGGCTCCAGAATCGTCGCAACCACGCGCGCCAGCCGGTGCCTCGGATGCAGCAGCGCCACCAGCCGCGCCAGCGCCACCGCCGCCGGATGCGCCAGCGTGTGGATCGCCTCGCCTCCAGCCTCCTCCCCGCCTGTCTCCAGCAGCGGAGCCCGCAGCCGCGACTCCGGCAGGTCCTCGAACTGCCCCGTCAGATCCACCAGCGCGGGCGGCTCGGCGCACTGCCGCGCCAGCGCCGCCGCATGGTCGTTGGCTTCGCGCGTCCCTCCCAGCAGCACGACATCGGCCGCCTCCACCAGCGTGCGGTCCAGCGCGTGCATCACCGTGATGTCGGAGTCTTCCTCTTCCGGCGCGGAGAGCACGTTCTCCCCCGCGCGGCTCGCCGCCAGCGTCAGGTTCACCGGCAGCTTCTGCTCTTCGATCAGATCGCGGATCTCGCGCCCGAGAATCGTGTCGCCTCCCACCAGCAGCCAGTCTGTCCTACGCATGGCCTTCACCGGTTGGTTTTGCGGGCGCTGCATGCCGGATGGCCTGTTTCAGCAGCCCGCCGATCCTCACCACAATCCCGCTGCCGACGTACGCCGTCGCCATCGCCAGCAGCACGGGCTGGGAAAAATTCCAGATCAGATAAAACAGCATCCCCAGCAGCACCACGCTGCGCGGACTCCGCGGGCTCAGCAGGTTGATGTCCTTGAAGCTCCGGTACCGCCACGTGCTCACCATCAGAAAGCTCAGCAGCGCCAGCAGCGCCGCCCACGCCGCGCTGAGCGGCCAAAGCGTCAGCGGCGCGGAGTCCGCCGCGTATACCACCGCCGCCACCATCCCCGCCGCCGCCGGAATCGGCAGCCCCACGAAATACTTCCGGTCCGGCCGCCCCGGATTCCGCGGCACCGGGTTCGTGGTGATGTTGAACCGCGCCAGCCGCATCGACCCGCAGCACACAAACATGAACAGGATGAAGTAGCCCGCCTGCAGCAGATACTTCTTCACCTCCGGCGGCGTCGACGGATCCAGAAACTGAAACCCGTACACGAACGCCAGCACCGCCGGCGCGATCCCGAAGCTGATCACATCGGCCAGCGAGTCCAGCTCCTTCCCGAACTCCGACGTCGTGTTCGTCAGCCGCGCAATCCGCCCGTCCAGCCCGTCGAAGAACACCGCCACCCCGATCACCTTCGCCGCATACTCCCAGTGCGGGTTCGTCCCCAGGTGCCCCGCGTGCGCCCACAGCGCCCCCTCGATCGATTTCAGAATCGCCAGAAACCCCAGAAACAGGTTGCCCGCGGTGAACAGCGTCGGCAGCGCGTACGCAGCGCGCCGCGGACGCCGGTCCGGCGACTTCGGGTCGATCGGCTTCTCGCGCAGGTTCACCCGCGGCATGCCCATGGCGTCGTCATTCCTTCGGCGTCATCTCGGCCAGAATCGAAGAGCCCGCGCTCACCCGCTCGCCTTCCTTCACCCGGATCTTCCACTCCGGTCCCAGATGCACGTCCACGCGCGAACCGAACCGGATCAGCCCCACCCGCTCGCCCGTCGTCACGAAATCGCCCGGCTTCTTGTAGCAGATCACCCGCCGCGCAATCAGCCCCGCGATCTGCGAAAACCGCACCAGCGTGCCGCGCCCGTCGATCGTGATCGTGTTCATCTCGTTCTGCACGCTCGCTTCATCGCGGCTCGCCACCAGGAACTTCCCCGGCTTGTACTCCACCTCCACGATCTTGCCCCCGATCGGCGCCCGGTTCACGTGCACGTCGAAAATGTTCAGAAAGATGCTGACCACCGTCTCCTTCGGCGTCTGCTTGATCCGCACGATCTTGCCGTCGGCCGGCGACACTGCATACGGTCCGTGCGGAATCTCGCGCTCCGGGTCGCGGAAAAACCACAGACAGAACACCGCAAAAATGTAGAACGGCGCCCCGGCCCACGGATGAAGCAGCCATCCCAGCAGCGCGCCCGCGCCCGCCGAGGCCAGTGCGAAATACAGTCCGGTGATCACCATGCCGGCGTGAAACCCCTTCTATTGTCCCAGATGGCGCACAAGATGGGCCAGAAGCGCGATCCGCCCAGGCGCCGCCGCCGTCAGAATCGATTCGTGCTGTGCGTGCGCGCCCTCGCCCACGCCCCCCAGCCCGTCCAGCGTCGGCACCCCCAGCGCCGCCGTGAAATTCCCGTCCGAGCCCCCGCCCGTCGAAGACTCCTCCAGCGCCATCCCCAGCCGCTCCCGCGCAATCTTCTCCGCCGCCCGGAACAGCGCCGCGACGCCCCGCGTCCTCTCCATCGGCGGCCGGTTCAGCCCGCCCGTCACCTCGATCCGGCACCGCCGGTCCGCCGCCCGCAGCCCCTGGAACTTCCTGTCAAGCCCCGCCGCGTCCCGCAGCCGCGCCACCCGGATGTCCACCTGCACCTCCGCTTCATCCGGAACCACGTTCGTCCGCGTGCCCCCGCTCACGATGCCCGGATTCACGGTCAGTCCCTTCTCCAGATCCGTAAACGCCGCGATCCGCTCGATCTGCCGCGCCAGCTCCACGATCGCATTCGCCCCGGCGCCGAAATCCACGCCCGCATGCGCCTTCCGCCCGTGCACGCGCACCGTGTACGCGCCCACTCCCTTGCGCGCCGTCTTCAGTTTCCCCTCGAGCCCCGTGCCCGGCTCCAGCACCAGCACCGCCGCGCTCTCCAGCGCCAGCTTCTCCGTATGCGGCCGCGAATCCGCGCTGCCCGTCTCTTCATCGGACGCCACCCACAGCCGCACCTCGCGCTCCACCGGCGCGTCCATCTCCCGCAGCAGCCGCATCGCTGTCACAAAAAACGCGAGGCCCGACTTCATGTCCAGCACTCCGGGCCCGTAAATGCGCCCTCCCGTCTCGCGCCACGGCATCTCCCGCAGCGTTCCCACGGGCCACACCGTATCGCCATGCCCCACGGCCAGCAGCCCCGGCTTCTTCTTCCGCTTCGGTCCCGGCAGATGGAAAGCCAGCAGCAGGCACCGCCCTGCATGCGGCATCTTCACGAGCTTCGCCGCCGCGCAGTCGCGCGTCTCCTCCGCCAGCAGCTCCATGAACCGCGTCACCGCCGCCGCGTCTTCCGTCGGCGACTCGCACTCCGCCAGCCTGCGCAGCAGCGCGCGCGCCGCCGGCCAGGCCTCCTGCGCTTTTCGGAGGATCTCGTCCATCGTTTGTTAGAATAACGTTCTCATGGCTGTCCTCGAAAACATTGATATCCGTGACATTCTGCCTCACCGCTACCCGATGCTCCTCGTGGACCGCATCCTCGAGATGGAGGAGGACCGCATCGTCGGCATGAAGAATGTCACGGCCAACGAGCCGTTCTTCATGGGGCATTTTCCCGAATACCCCGTGATGCCCGGCGTCCTGATCGTCGAGGCCATGGCCCAGGTCGGCGGCGTGCTCGTCCTGAAAACCGTCCCGGACCGCAAGTCCAAACTCGTCCTCTTCGCCTCCATCGAAGAAGCCAAGTTCCGCCGCCCCGTCCTCCCCGGCGACACCCTCATCATCGAGTGCAAAACACTCAAGCGCAAAGAGACTGTCGTCAAGATGCAGGGCACGGCCACAGTCAACGGCCAGGTGGTGGCCGAGGGCATCGTCATGTGCAAGCTGATCGACCGGCCCGCGCCCGTGGAGACCCAGGGCTGACGCCATGCCCGTCCACCCCACGGCCATCGTGGATCCGGCGGCCAGGATCCATCCCGATGCCGACGTGGGCCCCTACTGCATCATCGGCGCCGACGTCGAAATCGGCGCCCGCACCCGCCTCATGGGCCACCTCTTCATCGAAGGCCCCACCTGGATCGGCGAAGACAACATCTTCTTCCCCTACTCCACCATCGGCGTCGCCTCCCAGGACCTCAAATACAAAGGCGAACGCACCGAAACCCGCATCGGCAGCCGCAACCGCATCCGCGAGTTCGTCACCATCCACCGCGGCACCGCCGGCGGCGGCGGGCTCACCAGCCTCGGCGACGACAACCTCATCATGGCCTACGCCCACATCGCCCACGACGCCCGCATCGGCAGCCACTGCATTCTTGGCAACGCCGCCACCCTCGCCGGCCATGTCACCATCGGCGATTGGGCCATCATCGAAGCCTTCTCCGGCGTCCACCAGTTCTGCCGCATCGGACGCCATGCCTTCGTCGGCGGCTACAGCGTCATCACCCAGGACGTGCTGCCCTATTCGATGACCGTCACCCCCCGGGAATCGAAACTCTACGGCGCCAACAAAGTCGGTCTCGAACGCCGCGGCTTTCCCCCGGAATCCATCCAGGCTCTCCACAAGGCCTTCCGCTTCCTGCGCAGCGATTCGCTCAACACCTCGCAGGCCATTGAAAAAATCCGCGAAGAAGTGCCGCCCACGGCCGAAATCGCGGAGCTGATCGACTTCATCCGTTCCTCGGAGCGCGGAATCATCAAGTGAGATACGGGCTGATTGCCGGATCAAGCCGCTTTCCCGTCCTCGCGCTCGAAGAAGCGCGCCGCCTCGGGCACGAAGTCGTCGTCGTCGCCCTGAAAGACCACGCCCCGCCCGAAGTCGAATCGCTCGCCGCACGCTGCTACTGGATCACCATCGCCGAACTCGGCCGCCTCATCGAGATCCTCAAAAGCGAAGGCATCACCGAAGTCATCATGGCCGGCCAGGTGAAGCACGTCTCGCTGTTCAGCTCCCTCAAGCCCGATTGGCGCCTCTTCCGCGTCCTCATGTCGCTCGAAGAGCGCAACACCGACGCCCTCATCGGCGCCGTGCAGAAGGAACTCGAGCGCGAAGGCATCCGCCTCGCCGACTCCACGCGCCTGCTGAAGCCTCTGCTCGCCGCCGAAGGCGTGCTCACCCGCCGCAAACCGGATGCTGAAGAGCGCAAGGACATCGACTACGGCCGCCGCGTCGCCAACGCCCTTGCCGGCTTCGACATCGGCCAGAGCGTCGCCGTCTGCGAGCGCGCCTGCGTCGCCGTCGAGGCCATGGAAGGCACCGACGCCATGCTCCGCCGCGCAGCCTCGCTCGTTAACGGCCGCCCGCTCCGCCTCGTCAAGGTCTCGCGCCGCCGCGCCCATCTTCTCTTCGATGTCCCCGTCGCCGGTCCCGGCACCATCCGCACCATGATCGAAACCGGCGCCACCGCTCTCGCCGTCGACGCCGGCCGCACCCTGCTGCTCGACCGCGACGAAATGCTCGCCCTCGCCAACCAGCACAACATCGCCATCCTCGGCTGCCCGCCGGAGGGAGAATGAGCCAGCCAGTCATCCGCATGGGCGTCGCCGGAGCCGGCGTCTTCGGCCGCAACCACCTGCGCGTCATCGCCGCCAGCCCCCGCGCCCGCCTCGCCGCCGTCTACGATCCCGACATAGAACGCGCGCGCGCCGCCGCCGCCGAGTTCGGCTGCCAGGCCTGCGCCTCTCTGGACGAACTCGCCGCCCGCTGCGACGCCGCCGTCGTCGCCTCGCCCACCACCACCCATGCCGGCGTCGCCTGCCGCCTGCTCGAAGCAGGTCTCCACGTGCTCGTCGAAAAGCCCATGGCTGCCACGGAAGAAGAGGCGCGGCGGATGATCGATACCGCGCGCCGCCACGGACGCCTCCTCCAGGTCGGCCACCTCGAGCGCTTCAACCCCGCCGTCGAAGCCGCCTTCCGCCTGCTGCGCCTCCCGCTTTTCTTCGAAGTGCACCGCCTCAGCGTCTTCTCCCCCCGCAGCCTCGACGTCGATGTCGTCGCCGATCTCATGATCCACGACCTCGACCTCGTCCTCGCCATGACCGGCGAACAGCCCTCCGAAGTGCGCGCCGCCGGCATCGCCGTCCTCTCGCCCAAACCCGACATCGCCAACGTGCGCCTCGAATTCCCCGGCGGCTGCATCGCCAACCTCACCGCCTCCCGCGTCTCCACCGAGCGCGTGCGCAAGCTCCGCTTCTTCCAGCCGCGCCAGTACGTCTCGGTCGACTACTCGAAACAGGAGTGCCTGTCGATCCGCGTCACCGAAGACCGCCAGGTGCGCTTCGAGCCGCAGCCGGTCGAGAAAAGCGAGCCGCTCGCGCGCCAGCTCCAATCCTTCCTCGGCTGCATCGAAACGCGGCAGCCCCCGGTCGTCGATGGCGAAGCCGGCGCCCGCGCCCTCTCTCTCGCCCTCCGCATCGCCGAAAGGATCGCCGAGCACGGCAAAGTGGTAGCCGCGCGGCTCCGCTCCGCGTCAATCTAGAAGTAGCCCCGCTTCCGCAGCGGATGAACACTGCAGCCCAGCCCTTGGCCGCCCGCACGGACGCCGCGCCGCGTCTGCTGCTCGAGCTGCGCGACGAGGACGCTCGCCGCCGCCACGCCATCGCCGCCGCCGGAGCCCTCGCATTCCACATCGCCGCCGCCGCGCTGCTGTGGTGGATGCCCTCTGCGCCTGCCGCGGCGCGTCCCGCCCCGCAGGTGGTCGCCGATCTCCGCAGCCGGTCGACGCCTCTGGTGGCCCCGCCGGTTCCGTTCCGCCTCACGCAGAAGGAACCGCAGCGCGGCAAGCCCGCTGCCGAAGTCGACATCTCCGCCCTTCTGCCCCGTCCGGCCGTCCAGCAGCCGCAGACGCGCGGCTCCGCCCGCCCCTTCCAGCCGCCGCCCGGCGCGCCGGAAGCCCGCCGCGGACGCGAACTCGACTTCGACGTGCCCCAGGTCGAGATGGCGCAGGCGCTGCCCCCGCCCGCGCCCAATCTGCCCGGCGTGGCGCCGCCCGAGACGCCCAAACCCGCGCCGCCGAAACAGAACAGCCCCTTCGAGCCCGTCGGCGCCGCCGTGCCGTCTCCCCAGCCGCGCATCGCGCTGCCTTCGGGCGGTGTGCAGGAAACTGTGAAATCCGTCGTCAGAGGCGCGGGCGGCGCGGGCCTGACCGTCGGCGATGTGCCCGGCCCGGGCGGCGTCACCGAGGGCGCCGTGCAGACGCCCCGCCCCGGCCGCCCCGGCAGCAGCCTCGAACTCCTCTCCGACCCCAAAGGCGTCGACTTCCGCCCCTATCTCGTGCAGGTGCTCGCTGCCGTGCGCCGCAACTGGTACGCCGTCATGCCGGAAAGCGCCCGGCTCGGCGCCCGCGGCCGCGTCGTCATCCAGTTCATCATCAGCCGCTCCGGCCAGGTCCCCAAACTCGTCATCGCCACGCCCTCCGGCTTCGACGCCCTCGACCGCGCCGCCGTCGCCAGCATCAGCGCGTCGAATCCCTTTCCTCCTCTTCCCGCCGAATTCACCGGCCAGGAGATCCGCCTCCAGCTCGTCTTCTCCTACAACATGCCGAGGTAAATGGCTTGGAATTCCATCCCGCAGCGCTCCGCCGAAAACTGAAATGGGCCCTCGCAGCCTACGCCATCCTCGGCGCCCTCGCTGCGCTCACCCTCGACGGTCCTCTGCTCTATGCCGTCCTCCTCTTCCTCGGCGCCCTCGCCGTCCGCAGCTGGATCGTCGTCCGGCGGGAAGAACTCGAATAATTCACCTTCGATATCAGTGCTGACAGCCGCCCGGGATCAGTGTTTCCACCCTGCGAAATCAGGCGAGTCATCTAGAGGAAGCTCCTCAACTTCGCGCTAGCATCGGCGCAGGAGGCCCTGAGGGGAATTCCCTTACAGCGGCTCGAACTCCGAATTTGTACCGATATGAAACTCGGTGTTCCAGCTTGGAGAGTCATGCCATGAGGGCTCGGGCCAAAGTCGGATCGAAACGGGAAAAGCTGGGTTCCAGCCTGCTCCAGCCCCCGCTTCCGTGGACGGGAGGCGGTCTGGATGGATATCAAAACAGCCTTTTGAATCTTGCAGTTGCGGTTGGCTGCGAGGATCGCCGCCACCTCGGGCCCCGCAACGGCGCAAATGGCCGCTCGATTGCCTCCCCCCTTGCGCCGGGCGTCGGGAGCGCTGCTCCGGACAGCCCGAAGGTCCCCCGTAGAAAGACCCACTCCTCCACCAGAGAGGGGGGTCCGGGACCGAAGCTTGGCAGGAAGGATGATGCGATGGCGGCAAGAGCGACAGCAACCGTGGCGGCGAGGAAGCCGAAGCAGCCGGCGGCAGTCAGTGCGGAGAAAAGGCTTGCGGCGAAGCGCGAGCAGCGCGACAGGGTTGTCCTCGAACATCTCCCTCTCGTGAAGGCGATCGCCGTGCGCGTTCATGAGGGGCTCCCGATTCACGTCGAATTGGACGACCTTGTCCACGCCGGAATTCTCGGCCTTTTCGACGCTGCCTCGAAATACAACCCCAACAAGAAGGTGGCCTTTTCCAGTTACGCGAAGCACCGCATCAAGGGCGCCATTCTCGACAGTCTCCGCCAGATGGATTGGGCTTCCCGCGACATGCGCCGCAGACACCGCCAGGTCGAGCAGATCACGCGCGACCTCTGCGCCCTGCTGCACCGCCAGCCCACCGAAGACGAATTGGCCGAGCGCATGGGCGTCGCCGTCTCCCGGTGGCGCCAGATGGCTCTCGATCTCCGCAACATCGGGCTCGTCTCCGCCGACAGCCGCAGCCAGGATCAGGACGAGCTGCCCCCTCCCGACTACCCGGGCGATCCCGAAAGCCAGCCTGACTTCATCTGCGCCCGCGAACAGATGCGCGAGCGCCTCCAGAAAGCCATGAGCGTTCTTCCCGAGCGCTATCGGAAAGTCGTGATCCTGTACTACTCCAACGAGCTCACGATGAAAGAAATCGGCGGCATGCTCGGCATCAACGAAAGCCGCGTCTCCCAGATCCACAAGTCCGCCCTCGAAAAAATGGCCGCCGCTCTCCACGAAAGCGGCATCACCTCCGTCAGCGAATTCTGACCCCGGCGTGCCCGCTGCCGTTTGGCCGCAGCCCTCCCCAGCGGATTTCCCCTCGCGCTCGCGCGAGGGCTGCATCCCAACCGTGTTGCCCTCGCCCTCCCCAACGGGTTTCCCCTCGCGCTTGCGCGAGGGCTGCATCCCAAGCGTTCCTGCTCCCGCCCCGCCCAAACAGAGCCGCGCGGGAGCAGCCCGAAGGGCTGCGACCAAGCGGTTCAAACACACCCCCCCCAACCTTCCGACACCCCCCCTCGCGCCGCAGGCGCGGCCAGTCCGCCTCACCCTCGACAACGGATTTCCCCTCGGCCTTGGCCGAGGGCTGCATCCCAACCGTGTTGCCCTCGCCCTCCCCAACGGGTTTCCCCTCGCGCTCGCGCGAGGGCTGCATCCCAACCGTGCCCATTCCTTCCCCGGATACCACTCTCACACAACCCCCGCCAAACAGAGCCGCGCGGGAGCAGCCCGAAGGGCTGCGACCAAGCGGTTCAAACACAACCCCCCCCAACCTTCCGACACCCCCCATCGCGCCGCAGGCGCGGCCAGTCCGCCTCGCCCTCGACAACGGATTTCCCCTCGGCCTTGGGGTTTGTGAAAAAATCGCCTACCGGACACAGCGGTTCCCGTGTGGGGGTAGCCGAACCCTGAGGCGGCCGCTTGCGGCGCGTTCTGGGACTTCTGGCGAGGGCAATCACGCCTCACTTTTGGCCAAAATCGGGCCGGGGGATTTTTTCACAGACCCCTTGGCCGAGGGCTGCATCCCAACCGTGTTGCCCTCGCCCTCCCCTCCGGGTTTCCCCTCGCGCTTGCGCGAGGGCTGCATCCCAACCGTGCCCATTCCTTCCCCGGATACCACTCTCACACAACCCCGCCCAAACAGAGCCGCGCGGGAGCAGCCCGAAGGGCTGCGACCAAGCGGTTCAAACACAACCTCCCCAATCTTCCGACACCCCCCATCGCGCCGCAGGCGCGGCCAGTCCGCCTCGCCCTCGACAACGGATTTCCCCTCGGCCTTGGCCGAGGGCTGCATCCCAACCGTGCCTGCTCCCGCCCCGCCAAACAGAGCCGCGCGGGAGCAGCCCGAAGGGCTGCGACCAAGCGGTTCAAACACAACCTCCCCAACCTTCCGACACCCCCATCGCGCCGCAGGCGCGGCCAGTCCGCCTCGCCCTCGACAACGGATTTCCCCTCGGCCTTGGCCGAGGGCTGCATCCCAACCGTGTTGCCCTCGCCCTCCCCAACGGGTTTCCCCTCGCGCTCGCGCGAGGGCTGCATCCCAACCGTGCCCATTCCTTCCCCGGATACCACTCTCACACAACCCCCGCCAAACAGAGCCGCGCGGGAGCAGCCCGAAGGGCTGCGACCAAGCGGTTCAAACACAACCCCCCCCAACCTTCCGACACCCCCCATCGCGCCGCAGGCGCGGCCAGTCCGCCGCAAGCCCCTCCGGGTTTCCCCTCGCGCTCGCGCGAGGGCTGCATCCCAACCGTGCCTGCTCCCGCCCCGCCAAACAGAGCCGCGCGGGAGCAGCCCGAAGGGCTGCGACCAAGCGGTTCAAACACAACCTCCCCAACCTTCCGACACCCTCCCCATCGCGCCGCAGGCGCGGCCAGTCCGCCTCGCCCTCGACAACGGATTTCCCCTCGGCCTTGGCCGAGGGCTGCATCCCAACCGTGTTGCCCTCGCCCTCCCCAACGGGTTTCCCCTCGCGCTCGCGCGAGGGCTGCATCCCAAGCGTGCCTGCTCCCGCCCCGCAAACCATTGCCCCTCAACACCCGTCCAAACCCCAAACCGCAATTCTACGAAACCAACCAAAACCCGCCCCGCCAAACAGAGCCGCGCGGGAGCAGCCCGAAGGGCTGCGACCAAGCGGTTCAAACACAACCTCCCCAACCTTCCGACACCCCCATCGCGCCGCAGGCGCGGCCAGTCCGCCTCGCCCTCGACAACGGATTTCCCCTCGGCCTTGGCCGAGGGCTGCATCCCAACCGTGTTGCCCTCGCCCTCCCCAACGGGTTTCCCCTCGCGCTCGCGCGAGCGCTGCATCCCAACCGTGCCCATTCCTTCCCCGGATACCACTCTCACACAACCCCCGCCAAACAGAGCCGCGCGGGAGCAGCCCGAAGGGCTGCGACCAAGCGGTTCAAACACAACCCCCCCCAACCTTCCGACACCCCCCATCGCGCCGCAGGCGCGGCCAGTCCGCCGCAAGCCCCTCCGGGTTTCCCCTCGCGCTCGCGCGAGGGCTGCATCCCAACCGTGCCTGCTCCCGCCCCGCCAAACAGAGCCGCGCGGGAGCAGCCCGAAGGGCTGCGACCAAGCGGTTCAAACACAACCTCCCCAACCTTCCGACACCCTCCCCATCGCGCCGCAGGCGCGGCCAGTCCGCCTCGCCCTCGACAACGGATTTCCCCTCGGCCTTGGCCGAGGGCTGCATCCCAACCGTGTTGCCCTCGCCCTCCCCAACGGGTTTCCCCTCGCGCTCGCGCGAGGGCTGCATCCCAAGCGTGCCTGCTCCCGCCCCGCAAACCATTGCCCCTCAACACCCGTCCAAACCCCAAACCGCAATTCTACGAAACCAACCAAAACCCGCCCCGCCAAACAGAGCCGCGCGGGAGCAGCCCGAAGGGCTGCGACCAAGCGGTTCAAACACAACCTCCCCAACCTTCCGACACCCCCATCGCGCCGCAGGCGCGGCCAGTCCGCCTCGCCCTCGACAACGGATTTCCCCTCGGCCTTGGCCGAGGGCTGCATCCCAACCGTGTTGCCCTCGCCCTCCCCAACGGGTTTCCCCTCGCGCTCGCGCGAGCGCTGCATCCCAACCGTGCCCATTCCTTCCCCGGATACCACTCTCACACAACCCCCGCCAAACAGAGCCGCGCGGGAGCAGCCCGAAGGGCTGCGACCAAGCGGTTCAAACACAACCCCCCCCAACCTTCCGACACCCCCCATCGCGCCGCAGGCGCGGCCAGTCCGCCTCGCCCTCGACAACGGATTTCCCCTGGGCCTTGGCCGAGGGCTGCATCCCAACCGTGTTGCCCGCGCCCTCCCCAACGGGTTTCCCCGCGCCCTCCTTAGCGGGTTTCCCCTCGCGCTCGCGCGAGGGCTGCATCCCGCCCGTGCCATCTCCCCCTCAGCCCCTCAGTCAATCAGCGGCTTCCGCGAATACGGCGGCTCCTTGCCGAATTTCACGCTGTACAGCCGCCGGTGCGTCTCCCGCGCGTATTCCACCAGCGGCTTGTACGGCAGGTCCAGCACGTTCAGAAAACCGTAGTTCAGCCGCTCGAGATCCGACGGCCGGCCCGTCGGCAGATCGTCGACCAGCTGGAACCAGTGCGCGCCGATGACCGCCGGGTGCGCAGCCGCGTTCTCGACGTAGTAGCGGTAGGCGATCCCTCGCTGCGTCTGGTCCTTCACCTTGTGCGTCCAGTAAAACAGGCCCTGCAAGCCCCGCCCCGGAGCGCAGGCCGTGAATTCGCCGATCAGAATGGGCTTGCCGGAAAGCTGCGCGTAGCGGTCCAGCTTCGCCGGGTCGGGACGGAAATCCGCGTCGTAAATATTGATCGAAAACACGTCGAAAAGGGTCGACATTTTTACCCATTCATCCAGCGGCGTGCCGGCGTACCGGATGCCCAGAATCAGGTGATTCGGATCCTGGCGGCGGATTGCAGCCACGATCGTCTCGAAGTATTTCCGGCCGCACACGAACACCCAGTCCCTCTTGATCTGCTCCGCCTGCGCCGGATTTTCTCTCAGGCGCCGCTCGAGCTCCGCTTTCGTGGCCGACGGCTCGGGATCTTCCAGCAGCATCTCCGCCCACGGTTTCAGCGAGCCGAACTCGCGCGCCCAGTGCGGTTCGTTGCCGATGAACCAGCCGATCAGGTTCGGATCGCTGGCCAGAGGAGCGCACTGCCGGCGCGCCGCTTCGTCCGCGTTCCGCTCGAATTCCTCGCTGAAAACATCCGGGAAATCCCACGGAAACGGAAACACCTTTTTCGTGGTCCATCCGCTCAGTGGAATCACATAGGGCATCCCGGCGGTCGTTGCAATGTCATGGTCGGACCAGTTGCCGATGGTGTTGAAACCCCAGTTTTTCAGCCGTTCCAGAATCGCCTTTTTCCACTCTTCCTGCCAGTTGTCTCCGTGCCGGCGCATGATGTTGGCCGCGTGAAAAGAGACGTCCCTGCCCGGCGTCAGCCAGGCCGGTCCCGGTGGCGGCAGCTGCTCGAAGAGGAACTCCCTGCCCGTCACCCGCGTGGCGAACGACCCCTGTTTCCAGCCCACCAGGTCCATCCCCGCCGAAAAGAACGGATGCCCGTGCGGATCCAGCAGAAACCACCTTCCGTCAATCCGGGCAACGCGGAAGAAGCCCGGCTTCCCCGCGGCGTCCGCCGGATTCGCCGTCCGGTGACGGTATCCGCCCATCGGGCAGTAGTCCGGATATCTCGCCGGGGGCAGCCTGTCCTCGGCCCAGAGTTTTTTCAGCTCCTCGAGCGAGTGCGCCTTCCCCGGCCAGTCCTCCGGAATCCACTGGCCGAACGCATCGATCACGGGCTTGCGGTCCAGAATGTCGTCTTTCCCCGCCTCGGGCGTGAGCGCCAGGTTCGAGATCGTCAGCGTGGAGTCCTGGGCAGGGGATTTCATCCGCACTACGATCTCCTCCACCCGCTCGAACGTGAACAGCCTCTCCGGCCAGACCTTGTAGCCGAGCGGCAGCAGCGGCGTCATCGTGCGCGTCTGGAAGAACGTGTCGAACGGAATCACCGCGCGGATCCGCAGGCCCGGCAGGGGTTCGATGATGGCGCTTTTCACCTGCCGTCCGTCGGAAAACCCGAAAGAAAAGGCCTCGAGCGACGAGGCCGTGAACTCGAACTGAATCGCCTGCCAGCTCCGCCAGTCGGCCGGCCAGCCGAGCCGCGCCACCGGAAGCCGGTGTTCGGGCAGCGGCTCGCCCGCCCCAAACCGCAGCACATACGGACCTGCGGCGGGAGGCGGAGCCGGCGCGCGGTAGTTCCACAGCAGCTCGATGTCCGTCCCGCCGATCGGGTGCGCGTCCACGTAGGCGAAACGGCCGCTGCCCGCTCTGCCGCGCTCGCCCCACGCCCCGGACATCGTCACCGGGTAGCCGAGCGATTCCCAGCGGCGGATGGCCGCGTCCATGTCCTCGACATCGAACGCGAGGTGATGGAAACCCTCGCCGTGCCTGGCCATGTGATCCTCGTAAACGTTCGGCCCGGCCAGCGGCTGAATCCACTCGAACGGCATCTGCGCATGCCGCTGCCAGCCAAGCCGCATTGCGAACTCGGCCGGGCGGCGCCGGTACATGCGCTCGCTGATGTCCGGCCTCGTGAACGTGAACTGCGGAAATCCGAGCTTCGCCCAGAACGCCGACACAGGCTCGGGATCTCGCGTCACGAATGCCAGTTGCGAGACCCGCATCGTTGCGGGCGCCGCCGTCGGGCGCGCAGGCGGCGCCATCAGAGCCAGAACGAATTTGCCCTGCGCTGCGGTGTCCAGCAGTGCGTAGGCGGTCTTCTCTTCGCCAATCTGATATTCCCCCTGCTCGAGAACGCGCACGCCCAGCGATTCATACCGGCCGGTCTCCCGCTTCAGAGCCGCCTCGCCGGGCATTTCATAGACCAGCGCATACACGCCCGCGCCGCGGCTGCGGAGAAACGCGGCCAGCGGCCCGGCGGCGTCGGCCGGCTGCAGCCAGTCGACCCGCAGGTTGGCGAAGTGGCCCGTGGCGGCCAGCCCGCGGTGCCCGCCGCCGCCTGCGGCGCGGAATTCCGCCGCTGCGGCTTCGTCCACGGGCACCCCAATCTTGCGCCAGGCGTCCGCGGTGCGCTCAACGTCGGAAACCACCCACAGCAGCCTCGCCACGCGCCTGTAGTTGTCGTCGGGCTGCGCGGATGCGGAAACCGCGCAAAGCAGCAGAACACCGGAAAAGATCCGCATGACGGCCTCCCTGCTGAAACCGCTGCCATTCTAACAGCCGCTGCCGCGGACATGAATCCTGTTGCCGTGCCGTCAACACCGCCCGCGGGCTGCGCCGATGCTAGCATGAAGGGCATGTTTGCAGATCGCCTTTCCCGCCGCCGCTATCTCCAGATGGTTTCCGCCGCGCCTGCGGCCGCGGCGCTGCAGACCAGCACGGACGAAGACCGCGAACGCCGCATGAAATGGTGGCGCGAAGCGCGCTTCGGCATGTTCATCCACTGGGGCATCTACAGCGTCGTCGGCCGCCACGAGTGGGTGATGGAAAACGAGGCCATCCCCATGGCCGAATACGAAAAGCTCGCCACGCAGTTCCGCCCCAAGCCCTGGCCCGCGCGCGAGTGGGCGGCGCTTGCGAAAAAAGCCGGCCAGAAATACATGGTGATGACCACCAAGCACCATGACGGCTTCTGCCTCTTCCGCACGGACACGACGTCTTACTGCGCCCCGAAGCAGGCTGCCGGCAGGGATCTTGTCAAAGAATTCGTCGACGCCGCGCGCGCCGAAGGCCTGCGCGTCGGCTTCTATTACTCGCTGATGGACTGGCACCATCCCGACGGCGCGCGCTGCCGCAACGACGAAGCCGCCCGCCGGCGCTTCGTCGACTACATCCACGCCCAGGTGCGCGAGCTGATGACCAATTACGGCAAGATCGACATCCTCTGGTACGACGTCCCCTGGCCCCTCAACGCCGAAGGTTGGGAGAGCGTGAAGATGAACCGCATGGTCCGCGAGCTTCAGCCGGACATCATCATCAACAACCGCAGCGGCGTGCCGGAGGATTTCGACACGCCCGAGCAGCGGATCGAGGCGTCCAAAGACCGCTATTGGGAAGCCTGCATGACGATGAACGACAGCTGGGGCTACCACAGGGCGGACGACAACTGGAAAACCCCGAAACAGTGCCTGCGGCAGCTGATCACCTGCGCACGGCAGGGCGGCAACTACCTTCTGAACATCGGCCCGATGCCCGACGGCAGCGTGCCTCCGGAAAGCGTGCGCATCCTCAACGAAATCGGCGCCTGGGTCAACCGCAACGGCGCATCGGTGTTCAACACCGACCCGTGCACGGTCACGCGCTCCAACTACATGAGCTTCAGCCGCAGGGGCAGCACGCTGTTCGCCCACGTGCACTTCTGGCCCGGCAGCGTCGTCACGATCGCAGGTCTGCGCAACAAGGTGCTCTCGGCGCGGCTGCTCGCGTCGGGCGCGCCGGTGAGGTTCGAGCAGGACGAGTTCCGCGTGCGCTTCACCGGGCTGCCGGAAGCGCCTCCGGACCGCCCCATCACGACGCTCGCCATCGAGTGCGACGGCGAGCCGCGCCAGGACATCGATCACGTCCGCGCCAACAAACCGCGCGCCGGCGTCTGACCGCCGCCCGCGTCACATCGCCAGCAGCGCGGCGTACAGCTCGATCCCGTCCCACAGGTTGCCCAGCCGGATGTTCTCGTTGTGCGTGTGCTGGCTGTCGTCGTGGTTCGAAATCGGCACGATCACCAGCGGCGCTTTCGTCACTTCCTCGAACACCACCAGCGGAAGGCTGCCGCCAAAGGACGGCTCGACGTACACGGGCGGGCGCACCGAGCGCGCCACGGCCGCGATCTCCTGCACGATGGGCAGATCGAGCGGCGTGCGCAGCGCGTTGTAGCCGGGGCGGATGTCGATGCGCGCGATCTTGCCGTGCCGCAGGCGCTCCTCGCGCGTGGGATCGCGGCCCTCGATCACGTGGTAGCCCTGCGCGCGGACATGCGCCGCGACGCGTTCGGCCTGTTTCCTGCCGTCCACGCCTTTCACCAGCCGCAGATCGAGCGACGCCCGCGCCACGGGCGGCACTTCATTCGCCGCCCGCGCCCCCGTGCCGCCGCTCTCGATGCCGCGTACGTTCAGCGACGGCAGGTAGATGCTTTCGCGCAGCAGCCCGCCGAACGGCTGCGTGGAACCCAGCCCCAGCTCTTCTTTCAGCTCCCCGTCCACGATGGGGATTTCCCCGACCGCCCGGCGCTCGCTCTCCGTCAGCGGAACAACGTCGTCGTAGAATCCCTGCACGAGCACGCGGCCTTCGCCGTCGGTCATCGAAGCCAGCAGCCTGGCCAGCTGCATCGCCGGGTTCTGCGCCCAGTTGCCGTAGTGGCCGCTGTGCAGCCCGCGGAGAGCTCCGAACACGGCGATCTCCACCGTGGCCACGCCCCGCGCGCCCAGCACGATCCGCTGCGCCCGGCTCTGGTGCACGCTGCCGTCGCACATCAGCCACACATCGCCGCGCAGACGGTCTCCGGCCTTCTCGAGCAGCGCGCGCAGGTTCGGCGATCCGGCCTCTTCCTCCCCTTCAAAGAAGAACCGGATGTTCGATCGCGGCTGCAGCCCCGCCTCGCGCAGCGCCGAAAGCGCCGCCCACAGCGCGAAGATCGAAACCTTGTCGTCCGACGCCGACCGGGCGAACAGCCGCCATTCGCGCTCGTAACGGGGCTGATCGAGCGGCAGCAGCCTGCCGCCCGCCTCCACGGGCGCGGTCCGCAGCACCGGACTGTACGGTCCCGAGTCCGCCCAGCGCTCCGGAATCACGGGCTGCCCGTCGTAGTGCGCATAGAACATCAGCGTCCGCTGCGCGCCGGGGACAGGAACCTCGCCGTAGACAGCCGGGTTGGCGCCGTCGGCTTCGATCAGCTCCGTGCGCGCACCCGCAGCCTGAAACATCTTCCGGATGTGTTCGGCGTTGCGCCGGATGTTCTCTCTGTCGGCGGCATGGTTGGGGATCGACAGAAAGTCGGCGTAGGCGCGGATCAGCCTGGCCTGATTGGCCTCGACGAACGCGCGTGCGGCCTCCGCAGCCGGCGGACGTTCCGCCATCAGCCACAGCGCAAGCACGGCCAGCATCATGCGAAGAGTATAGCCGAGCCCCGGCCGTTCAAAGCCTTGCTGCCTCCAGCCCGCAGGAACGTCTTCCCGCATGAAGCAGCGGCCTCCTGCGCGGCCGCCGGGGCGCCGATAATCAGGGTAATCGCGCAGACACGGCGCCGCGATGGACAAATCCCGCTGCAGGGCGTGCCAGTTTCAGCGCGGTCCTGCATGCGGCTTCGCTCTCGAAGGGCGGGACGGAGATGATCGATGACAGGCAGCATTGGCCGAATTGAGACCCAGCCGATCAGAAAGGCGTTCCCGAAAGAAGCCCAGGATTTCACAGTCTGGCTGGAGAGCCACATTGACGCTCTTGCCGAACGCCTGGGCATTGAGCTGAGCGTCGTTCAGAGGGAAAAAGACGTCGGCGACTTCAATGTCGATCTTCTCTGCGAGGATGACGAGGGCCGGCCGGTGATCATCGAAAACCAGCTCGAGAAAACCGACCACGACCATCTCGGCAAGCTGCTCACGTATCTGGTCAATCTCAATGCGAACACGGCGATCTGGATCACCGCCGAACCGCGCCCGGAACACAAGAGAGTGGTGGACTGGCTGAATGAATCGACGCCGGCAGACGTCTCCTTCTACCTCGTGAAGGTGGAGGCGCTGCGGGTCGGCGATTCACCCTTTGCTCCTCTGTTCACTGTCCAGGCGGGTCCGGATGAACAGGCCAAGGCCGTCGGCGAGAAGAAGAAGGAGTGGGCCGAGCGGCACCACAGGCGCCACGAGTTCTGGACGCAGTTCATCGAGAGGAGCGCCGCAAAGTCGAAACTCTTCGTCAACCGCTCGCCGGGTCCGCAGAATTCGATCGGCACCGGCATTGGCAAGAGCGGCATCCAGATCTGCGTGGCGATCGCCTACGACTATGCCAGAGCGGAACTCTATATCGACTTCGGCAAGGATTCCGCCGACAGAAACAAGCTCGTTTTCGATGCGCTCATGGCCCGGAAAGAAGAGATCGAACGGGAATTCGGCGAGCCGCTGGAGTGGCTCAGGCTCGACGACAAACGGGCCTCCATCGTGCGCAGGACGCTCAGGAATGGCGGGCTGCTGGATCAGGAGAGGTGGCCGGCGATCCAGGATGCGCTGATCGACGCCGCCATGCGGCTGGAAAAAGTCTTCAGACCGCGTCTTGCGAAGATTGCCGCAAGCGAATGATCACGCCGCGAGGCGGAATTCCGGATGGACGCGCGCACCCTCCGGTCTTCCGCCGGCCGCTGGATCTCTGACGCTCCCGAAACACGGGAAGAGGCCTGCGGCGCCTGCCTGGCAGCGCAGCCTGCGGGAGCAGACGGCCCCTGTCAGCCCGCCGCCAGGCGGCTGCCGCGGCGGGCGGCGATGCAGTTGCGCAGCTCGGCCAGCAGCAGGTCCTCCGGGCAGGGTTTCACGAGATACCGGTCCACGCCCAGCCGCAGCGCCTTCTGGCGGTGCTTCTCGCCGGCGCGCGAGGTCAGCATGAGCAGCGGCACGGATTCGAACTCGGGCCGCGCGCGCAGCGCGGCGGCCAGTTCGTAGCCGTCCATCCGCGGCATCTCGATGTCCATCAGGATGGCCGAGGGCGGAGACGCGCGCCGGTCCAGCAGCTCGAGCGCCTCGAGGCCGTCGCGCGCCTCCAGCGTGCGCCATCCGGCGGCGCGCAGCAGGCCCGCCACCGACCGGCGGATCGAGATCGAGTCGTCGACGATCAGAACGGTCTCTTCCTGCGCGGCGCGCCGGTGCAGCGCCGGCAGCGGCGCGCTGAGCGCGGGGTCGAGGTCCAGAGCCGACGGGTTCAGGATCAGAACCACGGAGCCGTCGCCGAGAATCGTCGCGCCGGCGAAGCGGTGCAGGCGCGCCAGCAGTCCGGAGAGCGGCTTGATGACCACTTCGCGGGCTTCGATCACGCGGTCGGCCAGCAGCGCCAGTTCGCGCTCGCCGTTGTTCACAAACAGCATGGCCCAGCGGGCGGGGCGGTCGGCGGCCGAAGACAGGCCCAGCCACTCTCCCAGCAGGCAGGCGGGCAGCCACTGCCCGTCCACCTCGACGCCCGGCCGGCCCTTCCGCTCGGCCACTGCGGAATCGTACACGCGCATCTGCCGCGTCATGGCCGTCATGGGGAGGGCGAACTTCTCGCCTCCGGCTTCAAGGATCACCACGCGGTCGACGGCCATCGACACCGGCAGCACGAACGTGAAGGACGTGCCCGCCCCCGGCGCCGTGTGCACGGAAAGTCGGCCGCGGAGATTCTCGATCGTGCTGCGGACGATGTCCATGCCGACGCCGCGGCCGGAGATTTCGCTCACCGATTCCGCCGTCGAGAAGCCCGGCTCGAAGATCAGCCGGATCAGCGTCTCCTGGCTGGCCGACTCGGCCTCTTCGGCCGTGAGCCATTCCAGTTCCACGGCGCGGCGGGCGATCCTGGCGAAATCGAGCCCCGCGCCGTCGTCGCTCAGCTGGATGGAGACGTGCGCGCCCTGCCGCGACGCCGACAGCCGGATCAGGCCCGTTTCCGGCTTGCCTGCCGCCAGCCGCGCCTGCGGCGGCTCGATGCCGTGGTCGATCGAGTTGCGCAGAAGGTGCTCGAGCGCCGGGGCCAGCTGCTCGACCACCGTCTTGTCGAACTCCGTCTCCATGCCCGACATCTCCAGGCGGACGGGCTTGCCCGTCTTGCCCGAAGTGACGCGGACCGTCCGGTCCAGCCGGCTGGCCAGGCTCGACAGGGGCACCATGCGGAGCCGCATGAGCTGGTCCTGCGCCTCGCCGCTCAGGCCGCGCTGGCGCGCCGCCCACGTGTCGAACTGCGCGCGCATCGACTGCAGCTGGGCGCTCAGCGCCGACAGGTCCGTCGTCGCCTCGGCCAGGTCGCGGGCGATCAGGTTCAGCCTCGTGTAACGGTCGAACTCCAGCTCGTCGAATTCCGACGCCGACGAAGTGGCCTCGCGCACGGCCTGCGGACCCGCGCCCGGCGCCCCGCTTTCCTGGGCCTCGGCCAGCTGGTTCGAGATGCGGCGCATGCGCGCCAGGTTCAGCGACAGCTCGTCCAGCTCCTTCCGGAACGCTTCGATCTGCTGCTCGAAGCCCGAGGCGTTCATGAAGATCTCGCTCAGGATGCGCGCGATGCCCGTCAGGCGCTCCACCGGAACGCGCACGGCGGCCTGCGGCTCTGCCGGCGCCGGGGCGCTTTCCGCCTTTTCCCTGCGGGCGGCCGCCGGCTGCGCCTCCTCGGCCGCCGGCGCCGCGCCAGCGGCGGAAGGCGCACAGGCTGCGGCGGCGATTTCATTCAGCGCTTCGCGCGCCCGGCCGACCAGCGGCCCGTTGTCGCCCTGGGCGGCGATCAGTTCGCTCAGGACGTCGAATCCCGTCTGCATGGCCTGCAGGCACGCCGCCCCGTAGGCGGCCGAGCCGTTCAGAACCCCGTCCAGCAGGAACTGCAGCTTCTGCGCCACCGTGCTGGCGGTGCCCAGGCCCACCATGCCCGCCGCGCCCTTGATCGTATGAATGGCGCGCCGGAACGTCTGCAGGCAGGGCTGCGGATCGGCCGCGCCCGCCGACAGCTCCCGCAGCGCCGCCTCGGCCGCGGCGAGGTTCGACTCCGCTTCCGACAGAAACGTCTCCAGCAGGAACGGATCCGTCTCCTCCCGCTCCTCAAGCTGCGCCTCGCCGGACGGCGCCGCCTGCGGCGCCGCCTGCGGCTGGGCCTGCTCGGCGCAGATCGCCAGCAGCGCGTCCAGCTGGCCCAGCAGGTCGCGCACGCGCGGCCGCAACGCCCGGTTGTCCCCGCGGGCCGCGGCCAGGTCCGCCAGGCAGTCGTGCCCGCTCTGCAGCAGGCCGAGGATTTCCTCTTCCGGCGGAAGGCTGCCCGCAATCAGCAGGTCCAGAAGATCCTCCATCCGGTGCGCCACGCGGGCGGCCGTTTCCAGCCCCGCCATCGCCGCCGCGCCCTTCAGCGTGTGGGCGTGATGACGCAGGTCGCGCAGCGCCCCGCCGGGGGAAGACGGATGCGCGCGCAGCCTCGCCACGCCGGCGTCCATGCGCTCGAGCAGCTGCTCGGCTTCCGACAGGAACGTGTCCAGCAGCTCCGGGGCCACGGGATCCTGATCGGGGATTGGTGCGTTGTCCGGCGCGGCCGCCGCCCGCGGAGGCGCGGCGGGCGCCGCAGCGCCCGGTTCGCCCGCGGGAGACCCCAGTCCCGTGCGCAGCGCTTCCAGGGCGCCGTCCAGCGCGCGCAGCCCTTCTTCATCAAGACGGTGCTCGCCGAACAGCGCAGGCGCGGCCAGCTCTTCCACCTGCCGCGCCGGCCCCGACAGCACGTCCAGCCCGATCATGTCGCAGGCGCTGCGGATCGAATGGGCCAGCCGGTGGATTTCGGCCAGAGCCTCGGGCGCAGCCTCCGGATCGCGCAGCCGGGCGGCCTCCTGGTCGAGCGACGGCAGGTAGCTGCGGACTTCCTCGAGGAAGCTGTGGAGAACCGCGGGATCGAGTGCATGGCTCATGGCGCGCTCCCGTGACTGAACTCAGACGATCTCCACGCTTTCGGCTTCCGGCGCCGGCCGGTTCTCGTTCTGCGGCACCCGGAAGCGCGACAGCGATTCGTTCAGCCGGGTCACCATCGAGGCCAGCCGCCGGATGTCTTCCGCAGCCTGCAGCGCCCCGGAGGCGGTCGTCTGCGTGGCGCGCGACACCTCGGCCACGGTCGACGCCACCTGTTCCGAGCTCTCCGCCTGCCGGCGGGCGACTTCCGAGATGCCCCGCACCAGATCGGAGATATGCTGGGACACCGTTTCGATCAGGCTCAGACGTTCTCCCGCTTCCGACGCCACGGCGGATCCTTCCACCACTTCGCGCGTCGTCGCCTCCATGGCCGAGATGGCTTCGTTGGTCTCGGTCTGCACCGACTGGATGAGCACCGTGATGCGGCGCGTGGCCTCCGAGGCGCGCTCGGCCAGGCGTTCGACTTCCTCGGCCACGATCGCGAACCCTTTGCTCGACTCGCCCGCCGCCGCAGCCTGGATGGACGCGTTCAGCGCCAGGATCGACGTGCGGTCCGAAATGTCCGAAATCAGCTGCACGATCTCGCCAATTTCCTGCGAACTCTCGCCGAGGCGCTTCATGCGGCGCGCCGTCTCCTGCACATGGCGGCGGATCTTCTCCATGCCGGCGACCGTGCGGCGCACCGAGTCGCCCCCGGCCAGCGCCGCCGCCAGCGCGTCTTCGGCCACCTTCGCCGCCGCGTTGGCCTGCTCGGCCACCCGGCGGATGGACTGCGACATCGCCTGCAGCGCGTTCGACGCCGCCAGAACCCGCTGCGACTGCAGCTGGCTGCTCTCGGCCAGCGACTCGGTCACCTCGCGCACCTGGAAAGCGCTCGAGTTCACCCTCGCCGTCGTATCCTGCACCGCGCCGATGATCGTCCGCAGCTCGCCCAGCATGTAGTTGAACGCGTCGGCGATCGCGCCGGTCATCTCCGCGGTCACTTCCGCTTCTTTCGTCAGATCGCCCGCAGCCACGCCGCTGACGTCGTCCAGCAGCTTCAGAATGCTCTGCTGGATCCGGTCGCGCTCCTCGCGCGACTGGATCAGCGACAGCGTGTTGGCCAGCATCTCGTTGGTCGACTGCGCCATCATGCCCAGCTCGTCGCGGCTGAGCACCTCGGCGCGGGCGTCGTAGTTGCCCACGCTGATCTGCTCGAACGTCTCCCGCATCGAGCGGATCTGGCGCGTGATGCCCCGCTGGATCAGGAACACGAACAGCGCCGACATCGCCAGCAGCAGCAGCGCCGTCTGCAGCTGCGAGTTCTTCTGCGCCGCCAGCCGCCGCAGCCGCGCGTCGAACAGCCTCCGCACCTCCGCCGCCGTGGCGTCATGCAGCGCGAACAGCTTCTGCACCGCCGAGGAGCCGTTCTCGATGTAGGCCACCGGCTGCACCTGGATCGCCCCGCGCTCCAGCAGCTCCCGCTGCGTCAGGTTCCGCAGGAATCCCGCCGCGTTGAGCGCCGTCGACAGCCTGTCGTCCAGCCTCTCGCGCAGCTTCTCGTTGTAGCTGAACGCCGCGCGGTAGTTGCGCTGCAGCGATTCCATCGACGAGCTCGCCTGCCGCACCAGGTAGCGGATCTGCGCCTCCTCGGAGGCGGTCATCGACTGCCGCGCGGCCACCGCCGAACCGTACGAGGCCAGCTGGCCGAAATACTCCACCGTCACCGGCAGCTGCTGCAGCATCGAGTCGACCAGGTAGAACGTATCCAGCTCCGGATCCGTCGTCAGCCCCGTCTTGTCGCCCACCAGCCGGATATGCTGCAGGATCTGCCCGACCAGCTGCGTGTGGCGCTGATAGCTGTCCTCGGCCTTCAGCACTCTGTAGTTCGTCTTCAGATCGTTCCAGGAGGCGCGGATCGCTTCCCAGGCTGCCGTCGTGCCCAGCTTGCGGCCCAGACGGGCGTCGGCCCGCTCGACGGCCTGCATCGCTTCCTCGATCTGCTGCTGCGTCTGCTCGAGGATCTTCGCGACGCTGGCGTCGCCGTTGAGATAGGCGCTGGCGGCGACGCGGTGGTGCGGCACGCGCTCCAGAAGATTGCGCAGCGGGAGCACGTACTCCAGCCCCTCCCGCTCGGCCTCCGTGCGCGCGATCTGCTCGTTCTGCGCGTTCAGAAACAGATACAGCAGCGTTCCCACCGGAATGGCCGCCATCACGCCGGCAACCACCAGCTTCTGCCAGATTTTCAAACTGCCAAGCATCTTCGGCTACCTCCGGTCCAGCCGCGGCCGGACTCCGATTTCCGCCTCCCGCCGCCTCATCTCCCCGCTTCCCCAACGGCTGCGGCCGCCTCGTCGAGCGCCTCCGCGCCAAAGACAGCCGCGGGCTCCAGCCAGAGCACGCGCCGCCCCCGGTGCTCGAGACTGCCGCGCAGCGGACCCGGCTGCTGCGGCCGCTCCACTTGCGACTCCTCGAGCGGCGCCAGCCCGTTCAGCTCCTCCACCAGCAGGGCGACCACGGGATCCGTTGCGCCCGCCTGGGCCACGATCAGACGCTGCGCGCTCCGTGCGGGCTTCTTCCCGATCAGCGCCGCCAGGTCGATCAGCGGCAGGATCTCGCCGCGCAGGTTCACCAGGCCGCGGATGAACGGCGGGGCGCCCGGCACGGGCGTCACGCGGCCGACGCGCTCCACTTCCCGCACGCTCTCCATCGACAGGGCGTAGGATTCGCCTCCAGCCTGGAACACCAGCAGCCTCGGCCTCTGTTCCGGCACGGCGCTCAGCGCCGGCTGGCTCTGCAGAATCCGCTCCACGTCGCCCAGGGATTGCAGCCGCGCCCGCAGCCGCTCCGGCAGGCCCAGCGCCATCAGCATCACCGCGGGCGGAATGGGCGACACGTCCGCGAGCCGCTCCTCCCGCCCCTGCGCCGCCGCCGGCCCGTCCGGCACAGGCTCTCTCTCCGCCGCGGCGAACCCGGCCGCGGCGGGCGTCTCCAGGAGCGCCGCTCCGCCTGCCGCAGGCGCCGGCAACGGCTCCGGCTGCACCGCCCCGCCCGCCGGAGCGTCCGGCGCCAGGCCGGGCGCCGCCTCGAGCACGGGCTCCTCGCTCTCTTCCGGATGCCCGGACACCGGAGTGCCGCGGATGGCCGAGCGCGCGGCGTCCAGCAGCCGGTCCACCATCTGCTCGACCTGGGCAGCATCCACGAGTTCGAACTCGTCTTCCTCGACCGCCAGGCTGGAGCCGCCCGCCGCCGGGGCGGGCGGCGCAACCGCGGCCGCGGGCAGGACCTCTTTCTCAGGGACCTGCGCGGCAGATTGCTCCTCTGCGAGCGCCGGCTCCGCGTCTTCCGTCCGCCCCGCGTCCGATCCGGCGCCCGCCAGAGCCGGAAGCTCCGCGGGACCAGCCGTCGCCGGTTCACCCGCCCCGGCTGCTCCTGAAAGCTCTTCGTCCTGCGGGATCGCAGCCTCTTCCACGCCCTGCACGCTCTCTATTGCCGCGGAGCCGGCTGGCGGCGCTGCGGATTCCGCGGCGCACACCGGTTCGAATTCCGGCCCGGCCACGGCGGCGGGGGAAAACACGGGTTCCTGGAGGCTGCCCGCTTCGGGTGTCAGCGTCGCCGCTTCGCCGGACGGTTCGTCAATGCCAGCCTCCACGAACAGGACTTGCCCGTCCTCAGCGGCTGGCAGCGGCACGGCTTCGCAGACCGCCGGTGCGGCATCGGACTCTCCGCCCGCCTCGCTGGAAACAGCGGCAAGCGGCGGTTCCGCCGCCGGCTCGGAGGCTTCCTCAGACAGCCGCTGCCAGACGGCGGCATTCCAGTCCTCTTGCGATGGAAGCGCTGCCGGCGCTTCGTCCGCCGCGCTGATGTCAAGCGCCTCCGGCGCATCACCGGCAACAGCGGCAAGCGGCGGTTCCGCCGCCGGCTCGGAGGCTTCCTCAGACAGCCGCTGCCAGACGGCGGCATTCCAGTCCTCTTGCGAGGGGAGCGCTGCCGGCGCTTCGTCCGCCGCGCTGATGTCGAGCGCCTCCGGCGCCGCGCCTTCGTCAGCCTGGACAGCGGCGGAAGCCGCGCTCCCGAACTCCATGGAACCCGCAGCCTCGGCGTCTCCCGAAAAGGCAGGGACTTCGGCGGCCGTCTCGTCCCCGCCCATCAGGCGGGCCAGCAACAGTCCGGACAGATCACCCGGCTCGGCCTCTTCGGAACGGCCCGCGTCATCCAGAATCTGCAGCACCTGGCCGGCTTCCAGCGCCTCCGCCGGCTCGGCCGCCATCCAGGCGGAAGGCTGCACCGGAGTCTCCGCCGCTTCCCCGCCGGCAGGCGCTGCCGGCTCCGACTCGCTCGCCGCCAGCAGCTCCGCCAGAAGCCCGGCCAGCGGCAGATCATCGGCGTCGGGCGCGGCTTGCGGGGCGTCTTGCCACGGCTGTTCCATACGCGGCGGCTCCTCCTTCGCGGAATCAGTGGAGGCGGGCTTCCACCTCTGCGGCGAGCTCTTCGGGGCGGAACGGCTTGGTGATGTAGCCGTCGGCGCCCTGCTTCATTCCCCAGTAACGGTCGAACTCCTGGGTCTTGCTGCTGACGAAAATCACGGGAATGGCGCGCAGCTCGGCATCGTTTTTCAGCTGGCGGCAGACCTGGAACCCGCTGACCTTCGGCAGCACGACGTCCAGCAGGATCAGATCCGGCTTGTGCATGCGCGCCTGCGCCAGGGCGCGTTCGCCGTCTTCGGCCACCAGCAGGTCGTAGCCGCGGCCCGCCAGCGCAGCCTGCATCAACTGCAGGTGGGCCGGGCTGTCTTCCACCAGCAGGATTCTCTTCGCCATCTTGCTCTCTCACCTCGCGCGGCCGCCCGGCTAGGAAGTCCGGGCGGCGATGTATTTCTCCACTACCTCGGCCAGCGTGGCCTCCCGGAATGGCTTCGTGATGTAATCCGTGGCGCCCGCAAGGCGCCCCTTCACCTTGTCGAAAAACCCGTCCTTGCCGGACAGCATCACGACGGGGATCGACTTCGTGCCCGGCGCCTGCTTGATCACCTTGCACACCTGGTAGCCGTCCATCCGCGGCATCGTGATGTCCAGCAGCACCAGGTCCGGCGCCTGCTCGCTCAGCCGGGCCAGCGCCTGCATGCCGTCGGCGGCGGTGATCACGCGATAGCCCAGCCGCTCGAGCGTGATCGAGACGATCTTGCGCACGGTCAGGCTGTCGTCCACCGCCAGGATCAGCTTCCGCTGCTCGAGCTTCCCCAGCAGCCGCTCGACGCCCGCATGGCCGGGCTGCAGCTCGGCCGCCTTCTTCAGATGCGGAACCGCCTCGGCCGAACGGTTCAGGTTCAGCAGGCACAGGGCCATCAGCAGCCGGTCGGCAAAGCTTTCCTGCTTCGTCAGCCGCGCCTGCAGCCGCTGCATCGCCTGCTGGAGGGCGTCCTCGTTGACCCCCTTGTTCTGGGCGAATTCCTCGGGCTCGGCCAGCACGGCGAGAATGCCGCACCGGGGGCAGCGCCTTTCGGCCTTCGCCGACGGCGCCTGGCAGACCGGGCAGGTCCACGCCGCCGGCCCCGCCGCGGGCGGCGCCGCCGGCCGGGCCGCCGCAGCCGCCTGGCGGCCGTTGTCGCCGGCCGCCGCTTTCTTCCCGCGGGACGCCTGGGGACGGCTCTCCTGCAGCCGCGCCAGCGCCAGCGCGTTCAGCGCCTGCTGGTTGTTGGGATTGATGTCCAGCACCCGCGCCAGCGCGTCCATCGCCTGCTGCTTGTCCTCGCTGAGCGCGGCGATCCAGAGCCAGGCGCTCTCATTCTTCGGGTCCCGCTCGACCAGCTCCGTCAGCAGCTTGCGGGCCAACTGGTGCTGGCCAAGCCGGGCGGCCGTGATCGCCTCGGCCAGGGCGACCTGCGGCTTCACCCAAGCCGCCTCGACTATGCCTCTTGTTTCCATGGGGGTGGCCTGCGCGCCTCGATCCGACCGGTTTGGCGGATGTTCCACATCCATCTTGCGTACTACCCGCTTTTCGGAACAATCGGAGAAACACTTTAGGGAGTTTGTCCAGTTCGTCGGATCAGGCGACTCGCCCTGGGCCGCGGATCCGGAAAGGACTGGGAAGTCACTCGATGCGCAGCGATTCCAGGATCAGGCTCAGCTCGCGCGCGTCGCCCGCCGGGCGGAACGCCCTGTCGGCTTCCAGGACGATCTCGAGCCGCCCCTGCGCGGGCGGCAGCGGAGCGCTGCGGAGGGTTTGCAGGCCAGGCTGGAGCGGCGCCCTGAGAACCTCCACGCCGCCCGCCGTCACCGTGATCTGCCGCGCCGGCGACGGCTCGGGCAGAAACAGCGTCACCGCCAGCACGCCCGGCTTCGGCCGCAGCTGGAATTCCGCCCGGCGCGCCATCCAGCGGTAGCGGCCGTCTTCCAGCCCGTACACCCCGTCCAGGATGTAGAGGTCGGCGTCGGGCGCGTTCATCGGCAGCTCGGACCTCTGAAGGTCGGCGGGCGCGATCCGCGTGACGGTGATCCGGTCCAGCGGCCCGCGGCTCCAGTCGAACGGCCGCAGGCCGAGGGCGGAGGTCATCCACGCCGATTTCGCATGCAGGCCCATCAGCTGCAGAGGAATCGCGGGGCGGATCTCATAGGCGGCGACCGTCTCCGCACGGCCCCCGCCCGTCGAGTAATGCACCGGAAATCCGAGTTCGCTGCGGACGATCACCGAGTCCGGTCCGATCCTCTGGCCCGCCATGACGGGCCGGGCGCCGCGTTTCTCCAGATAGTAGCGAAGGCTCCACTCGCCGGCGACATAGGTGTTCCGTCCGGGTTCGACCCGTTCGGCGGCGTCTTTGTAGCCCTGCCAGTGATGCATGGCCGCATAGGCCAGCGCGAAGGCGAGCGCCGCCTGCGCCGCCACGGCGGCCGCCAGCCGCCTCCGGCCCAGCCTTTCCGCGGCCAGAATCGCCAGCGGCGCCGCCACCGGCAGCAGATACCGGGCCGCGCCCGCGAAGAACAGCACCAGCGACGCCGCGAAGAAGATCCGCACCCACCAGCCCAGCCAGCCCTCCACCCGCCACAGGATCAGCACCCCGAGCGCGAAGGAGGCCCAGAACAGCGGGTGCGGATCGAGCCACGCCGCCGGCAGTCCGGCCAGCAGCGGCCAGGCGGGCTGAAATTCCGCCACCGGCCCCGTCAGCCACCCCAGATGCGCCGTCAGCGCCGCCGCGCTCGACAGCTTGTTCGGCAGCTTCTGCAGGCCGTACTCGCTGAAATACTGCGCCGTCATCAGCAGCGGCCACTGGCCGGCGCTCAGCCGCTCGAAGACCTGATAGGCCGCCACCGCCGCCGCCGGAGCGAGCGCCGCGATGCGGCCGCGCCCCAGCAGCCACAGGATCGGAATGAAGACCACCGCCTGATACGCCGCCAGCCCGGCCAGAAACAGCGGCGCGGCCCCGAGCCACGGGCGGCCATGGACGAAGAGCGCGATGCCCGTCAGCAGGCACGCCAGAAACAGCACGTCCGAGTCGAACGTGTTCGACGACACCCACAGCACCGGCGTCGAGGCGAACAGCAGAGCCGCCCCCAGAGCCTGCCGCGTGAACCGCCGCGCCAGCGCGTAGCAGGACAGCACGCACACGAGCATCAGCGAACCGTACCAGACGCGCTGCACCGGCAGCGAATCCGGCAGCAGCCCGAGGAAGAACGCATTCAGCGGCGGATGCGGATGGCCGAGCATCGACACGAGCCGCCCCTGAAACACATACTGCGCCTGGTGCGGATGCAGCGGATCCCGGCGCGCGTGCTCGGCCCCTTTCAGGTAATAAATGTCATCGCCCTGCAGCGGATGATGGAAAAACGGCGCCCGCGCGGCGGCGACGAACAGGACCAGCAGAACGATGTCGCGGAGAATCGGGCGCATGAAAGCCATGCCGCATCCGCTGCGGCCACGGAGTGCAAAGGCCAGTGTACGACCCGCGCCGCCGCAGCGTCCACCGGGTCTCACCGCGCGAAGCCCAGCGCGGCTTCCGCGACATCCTCCGGCCGCGCTTCAAACGGCAGCACGCAGACACGCCCGCGCGGCGCCCACACCCGCGCATCCGTCGGACCAAACAGCGCGATCACCGGCACGCCGCACGCCGCCGCCAGATGGCTGATGCCCGAGTCGTTCCCGATGTACACGCTCGCCGCCGCCAGCCACCGCGCCAGTCCGCGCAGATCCGCGAACCTCACGGCGCCTTCCAGCTCCTCCTCCGGCCCCGCGCACCAGAACACGGGCATCCGCCGTTCCAGGATCGAAGCCGCCTGACGGAACCGTTCGAGCGGCCAGTTCTTCCGCGGGCTGCCCGAGAAGGGATGAATCACGGCGTATCCGGCCGGTGCGGCGCGGAAAGGCAGCGTGGGTGCTGCGCCCGGCGGCGCCCCAACCTGCCCGAGATAGAAATCCACGGCATGGACGGGACAACCCTCGGGCGGCACCGCCCGGTGAAACTCGAACGGCAGCCCCTCTACCTGCCGCCGGAACTCCTCCCGCGCCGCGCCATACCAGGAGACAATCCGGATGAACCGGCGCAGCCGCCCGAGCGCCGCCTCCGGCAGCTGCAGACTGTCCAGCCCCTCGGCGTACAGCGAGCGCGCAGGCGCGATGTGCTCGAACAGCGGGATGTTCTGCTCCGGACACCAGATCTCTGCGGGCCGGAGATGCTCGACCGCGGGCAGGGAAACGATGGCGTCGCCGATGGCGCCGGGACGGATCACGAGAACCCGCCCTCCGGCGGACGGAGATTCCTCCCGTGCCTTCCCCGGCGCAGTGAAAGTGTCGCTCATGCCCAGCGCTGATTCGGTGTCAGACCGGCAAGCCCGCCGACCCCGCCCGGATCCCTCCACATTGTGCATCAGCCTGCAGCCTCCCGCACCCGGAGCAGGCAGCGCCAGCCGCGGCGCATCTGAGGCCCCGTGAACAGAGAAAGCCCGTCCTCAATCCATCTCTCGGGGGGAATCGGAGGCGCTGGAGCGGGAGACGGGACTCGAACCCGCGACGTTCAGCTTGGGAATGGAATAAAAGTTTTCCAATCAATGCTTTTAGTCTATTCGAATTGTCGTACGTCACCAGTCGCGCAGTCGGCGGTCACGCTCGATGCGCCTTTTGTTCGTTATCCGCGCGTAGATCATCGTGTTCTGGATGTTGACATGCCCGAGGTGATCCTGCACATCCTCAATCGGCTCTCCGCGGTTCAACAGATGGGTAGCAGCCGAGTGTTTCAGAACGTGGACGTGCCTCTTCTCTGGCGGGATCCCGGCCGCCTCACCATAGCGTTTCATCAGCACATCCAGCATCTGCTGCGAGATCGGCTTCCCGACGCGTGAGGGGAACAGCGGTCCCGGGGCGCCTCCCCTGATCCGCAGCCATGCCCGAATCGCTTTGACTTCGTTCTTGGTGAGGTGGTACTGCCCGCCGCGGCTGCCCTTCAGGCGCCGCACGGTGAGGCGGTCAGACCGAGGATCGAAGTCCGCGAGTTGGAGGAGACCGATTTCCCGCGCGCGGAGGCCGCGGTGATACGCCACGCGGAAAATAGCCACATCCCGCGGATCGCGGATCACTGAGAAGAGCCGCTCAATTTCCTGTTCCGTGAGGTACTGGATTTCAGGACGCGCTCGCCTTGGCATCGGAGGGCACGAATTGGTGAGAATAGGCATTCTCACCAATCCATCGGCTTGGCCGAACGAAAACTCAACAGGTTACGGCCGCTTTCGAGCAGCCAAAAGTCACTGTATTCACCAATTCAACAGACTGATCTATTGGAGCACGCATTTGCCGGTGAATGAGACCAGGAACTGGATCTGGACATCGCCTGTCGCACTGACCAAAACCTGGTCTGGGATCACCCATTCCCAGCTGCTGCCGCTCTGGGTGTAACACGTCACCTGAATGGGGCCGGCCCCAAGCTGGTGAGTCGCGGCAGCTACATTGACGGAAGTCTGGCTTGTCACATCCTCCACGTGCTTCAGTTTAGGGAGGGGCGCAGGGTCGATGGTGCCGCTCGTGATGTCAGCGGCGCTGTGACCATGTGCCACCGGCGGAAATGAGGATGGCTTGCCTACCACTTCCGCCCAATCCACCGCGGCCCACTGCTGGTCGCCCCGCAGGAACGTCCCAGAGCCGGCCGTTCCAGACCCAAGACGGGCCGTAGCGAGAATTCCGGTGGCGATCTGCGCGGCATCATGGCTATGAGACAGCGCCGCTTTCCCGTCGAGGGCGGTCTGCAGATCCGCCTGATTGCTCAGCGTGCCGGTAATGGATCCCCATGACGGAGCTCCCCCGG
Source organism: Bryobacteraceae bacterium (assembly GCA_026002875.1). Classification (NCBI taxonomy): domain Bacteria; kingdom Pseudomonadati; phylum Acidobacteriota; class Terriglobia; order Bryobacterales; family Bryobacteraceae; species Bryobacteraceae bacterium. The sequence continues at coordinate 12,200 of BPGE01000001.1, read as the reverse complement.
TTTCATCCGGTGCCGCAACCCACGAGCTGCCATCCCACTTAATGACCTGGCCGGAGAGGGCCCCGGATTGACTCAGATCGGATAGCGGATGATTGTGCGAGGCCGCTGCCTTCCCATCGAGGGCGGCCTGGAGGTCCGCCTGACTGCTCAGCGTGCCCGTGATGGCGCCCCAGGTTGCGGAGGCACTGACGGTCTGCCAGCTCCCGTCATCCCGCAGGAATTTCGTTCCATCTGGTGTGCCCGAGATCCCAGTGATCTTGGGCCATGCGAGGGAGGAAATCCATGAGGGGTTGACGTAGGTTCCGTCGAGACGGGGATATCGGCCGTCATGGTCGTGCACCAGCGGTGCCTTGCCGTCTAGGATGGCCTCGAGGTTGGCGATGTCACCCACGTCCAGTGTGACTTCCCCGGCTTTCCCCGCAACGCTCAGAACTTGGGACCCGAACGGTAAGGACGGAGCCCAGCGGTAGTAGGCCAGGAGCACGTCGCCTGGCACGGGAGTGCACATCTCGCAGAACGTGATCTGCTGGCCGCTGAGCGTGAAGTCGACTCCTGCGCGCTGCAGAATCCCGTTCCGGTACAGCATCAGGCTCGCCGCTGGCTGTGGACTTTTGCTCAGTGAGAATTGGCGGTTGGAGCCATCGATGACCCCTGCCGGCACTTCCCCATCTGCGTATGCCCCGTTGATCGTGCGCGGCACCATGGATCCCTGGGCGCTATCCCACGCAAAGACCTGGCCTTCGATTGGGGCTGACGGAGCAAACGGCACGCCACGCACAGCCGTCACGATCGTGGAACTCGCTGGACCTGTCACGTCTCCAGCAAGGGAGACGCTGCCTGTTCCCGGCGGAGCAGGGCCCCAGCGGCCAGAAGACAGCCATGTGAGCACGTCGCCCACCTGAGCTCCGGAGCGCGCGATCTGCGCGGGGTTGATGAACAGCGACGTCGTGGACAACGTAGCACGCGGCACTTGCGCGAGGGTTAACGGGCCGGAAGAATTGGGCACAATCCACCGCTCCGTCCACTCCGAGCCGCGGGCCGGCAAAAACCGCACTGTGTACACGCCCTGCGGCTCGCAGGCAGAGCTTGGCACGAGCGTAAGATTTACCTGGCCGTTTGTCACTTGCACTTCAAGCGGCCATGGCGCGTAGGTGTGACCTCCGCAGACCATGCTCGGTCCGGTGACAATGATTCGGCCCTCAAACAACCCATTGCCCGCGCCTACGCGCAGCGTGTCGACGATCTGCACCTGCCCGAGCGCGTGAGCGCAAAGGAATACGGCGAGCAGGCCCAGATATCTCATACGCTCACCTCACTTCTGAACCACCACGCTCCGCACGCCTGCTACCGCCTTGACCAACGCCGCAGTCGCATCCTGCACCGCCGTTCGAGCGTTCTCGACCGCAGCCCGGCGCGATACGCTGGACAGCACCTGTGCGATGCTTTGCTCCATCACGTTTTGCAGCCATGCCTCAACCGTGAGCGGCACACCAGCCGGCACTTCTCCGCGGAACTGCATGGCTAGGCCAGCAGCCTGGTTCGCAATCGACTGCTGCAGCTCCTCAACCACCGCGTCGTCAATCTCGATTTCAATGACCGCCACGCTTACCTCCTCATCAAATCAGCGGGATCTTGCCCACGAAATATCCGGCGCCGTCATAGGCCGCCACCCACTTCGTCGACGTAATCCCACCCAGAAAGATGTTTTCGTTGAACACCTCAGGCCATCTCAGCCGCCCGAACGTGTCAATCCTGATCTGCCCCTGCACGGATAGCTGTTGGACGGACGCATATCTGTTGGAGTCAATGACAACGGAGCCGCCGACGCTCAACGAGTTAAATGCACCATCCCGCGACGAGTTGATAACCGTCACACCTCCCACCCTGAGTGATCCAGACGATCCCAGAGCATACAATTCAATCGCTGGAGAAAACTGTGAACCGCCAATGGCTGCACGCGCTTCAGACGAGTAAAATTCAGTTCCGATCTCGGCCCGCGCTCCGGAAGTGTTAGTAAAGAGCGCCTTCATATTTCCATAAGATGCAGAGGCAAGACCTGTGACGGAAACCTCCAGATGACTATAGAACAGTTGGGCTTTATTCCCGCTGCTCGTCAACAATAAAGCATTGCTTGGGCTCATCTCCAGTTGCCCTTGAGGGGTTGCGATGTAGATGGCTGCATTGTTGATCTGGGCCCCAAAATTGGAAAGCGAGATGATGGGGTTGGAGAAGGAGCCGCCGAAGCGTCCATGGACCGTCCACAGGCCAGTGAACCCGCTCCACTCACCGATCGCACCGATTTGGTTGCCGTAACTGTCGGTGACTACGAAACGTGGCGGTTGGCCGGAAAACGGGCCGATGTTGATCTGGTTGCCGGCCAGATGGGTGGTGTTGATCGCTCCGGCCGAGATCTCGGCTGCCGTCAGCTTGTCGACCTGCAGTTCCAGCTTGATGTCACTGCCGGGCATCGGCCGGACGTAGGCAGAGCCGTTCCATCGGTACAACCGTCGATCGCTGGTGTTAACGATGAAGTCGCCTTGGTACGTGGAAGGAACCGACGACAGCACCCGCACCGGCGCGAAGGTTGCGGCGAACTCGGCCGCTGTCAGGCCGTTCTGCTGCAGCTCCGACTTGATCCGGTTGGCGTTCGTATCCAGCTGGTACTGGCTGCCGGTCCACACCCAGATCTGGCCCATCCACTGCACGATCCGCGAACCAAGGTACGCGGAGCCGGGCTGGGACGAAGCGATCAGGGGCACATCCCGATCAGCTGCTGTCGTGATCCGGCCCTGTCCGTCTACCGCCATTGGCCCCGTCACGCCCGACGGCTTGGCCTTGCTCATCGTGACACCGGCCGACGTCGGCACTGTCATGAACACCGTCGGAGGGCTGACCGGATTTTCCTGGCCTAGCGAGTTGCAGGCCACCGCCTTGAACAGCCAGTGCTCCGGCTGGCTCGGTAGCGGCCACCAGCCGCCCGGGCCGCCGGTAATCATCGACGCCACCTTATCCGGCAGCCAGTCAGCCAGTGGATTCCCAAGCGAGTCCGCGGGCCGCCGGTAGACGTTGACGTGGTGATAGTCGGGATCTGCTGGCGGCGTGAACGAGAAGACAAAGCGCCCGCGCGGGATGTCCTGGGATTGATCGGTCTCCACGGTGACCGACCAGTTGGACACCTGCTCGCTGAGCCCGGCCACCGGCAACCACACAGACGCTACTGGCAGTTGGCCAGGACTGTAATCGTCGGGTAGCGGCCACACTCCGTCAGCTGGCAGCTGCGCCACAAGGGCCAAGTGCAGGAATTCGCCAGGCGAATTCGGCGGCCTCACCCACAGTGTGACCGAGTCATCGGACGTGTTGGCCGTGGTCGGCGTGTAGGCCGAGTATGAGGGCGGAGTTGCGCTGGACGAGCGGTGTTCGTACACGCCGTACAATACGCCAGGCAGCGGCAGCGGCGACCACGATAAATCCACCTTGCCAAGCCGAACCCCATTCCCGTCATCCCAGTAGCCAGACAGTTGCGCCGTGAAGTTCCAGTTGTGCCCGGCACCGGGCACAGCGTCTCCCAAGGGAAGATGCAATGCGAATGGCCCGGCGATCGAGCCCCAGGCGCGGTTGCCGCCAGCGCGGTCGCGTACTACTGCCCGCAGCCAGAACTGCGTGGACGTTCCGGGCGTGATGGGCCACCAGGGGCTTTGAATGGTGGCCGGATCCCCAGGGCGATGCTCTCCGATCCTGCGGACCGTGGCCCAATCGCTCGGTAGGGCCTCTGCCGCAAAACGCACATGAACGTCAGCCCCGCCGTAGTGCTCCTGACTCATCGCTGCACCTGAAAGAGTCACGGCCAGCCGATAGCTCCAGCCGCCTTCGTTCTGCCTGTACTCGACAGCGGCAGACGTAATCTCGAGAGGGTCCAAGGGGCCTGTTGGGACGCCGCCGGATCCGCCTTCCGATGGCCTCGGCGCAGAGGGCGGGATGCCCTGCGCGGCAGCGAGGTCTCGGAAAAAAACGACCGCATCATCAGTGGCCGGCCCCATCACGCATTCCAGCTGGACAGACAGCTGACCGGCCACGTCAGCAGTCCGAATCTGGCGGATCAGGTACGTCAGCGGGTACGCATACCCGCCACCAGAGTATGAGCCGGAGGCGTTCGAACCGACAAGCCGCAGCCTGTCTGGATCGACTACCTGAACGCTCCAGGATCCGTTCAGGCCAGTTACCTGATGGAGCCGGATGCGCGCGCCATCCATAAGTCCGTGGCCCGGGACAGTGATGACCGACGGGGCCCCATATTCGACCGCGGTCACCTGCTTCCATTCCAGGCGGTAGCCATCCACATCGACGTGGATGAACTGCCCCACACGGGCCGTCGACGCCAGGGGTTCGATGATCGTGTTTGTGTCGATGACAGCGACCCCGCTCAGGCTGTCCAGCTTGTCAAGAGCGGCCTCGGCATATTGGCGCGCATCGGCACGGGTCATCTCCTGGGATGTTTCGATCAGCTTTTCGTAGATGCCAGTGTGTTGTTCAATTGAAGCGCGCCGGCTGATCTCGCCGGCGTTTTCCACCGTAAGCACTTCGGAAGAGAGGCCGATGTATGTGATCTCCAACACGTCGCCCGGGCCAAGAGCCGCAGAGCTGTCGGATTGACCGATTTCCCTGCTTCCTGTCTGCCAGTAGAATTCCGCGGCGTCGTCGCCATAGGGTCCCACTGTGCGCGACACCCCGTTCACGCGGACCGTTGGCGCAGCATGCACTGGGAAAGTCACCGCCCAGCGCTTCCGGGAGCCGTCCGGCTTCATCCAGTCGAGCGGCTCCTCGCCGTCTCCGGTTCGGCCTTGTGCGTCGAATCGCGCCGTCTGCGGATCGCGGACGTACTGGCCGATCTTGGCAATGATCCGGTTTGCGTACTGCTCGCGCGTTGACCGCAGCACGAGATCTTCGAAATTCGTGCTGTCAGGCTCCAGTTCGAACGGGCAGGCATACGAATTGGGCGTGAAAAATCGCAACTGGCGGCCGTAGTCGATGTACCAAACCATGCCGGCAACTTCGGCGAGTTTCTGAAGAGCCTCGGCGATGGTGGCATGGTCGATTTCGAAGCGCTCGACAATCGGCCCCTGCTGAATGAAGTCAAGGCCGACTGCCTCGCCGCCCAGGTACGTTGTGCAGATTTCCGTGACGATATCGCCCGCGCGCGTGGATTGCCAGCTCTTTAGCCCGGTGATTCTGCGGTCCAGGATCCGGTGGTGGTCGACGCACGATACCCTCCACAGGCCGGCATAGGTCCCGGGATAGCGCACCGCTTCCACTGTCTCGATGCTGCCGGCGAAGATCGTGTAGGCGCCATCCTTGACGAGCACACTCTGGCCAACCTGAGGCGCAGTGATCGAACCGTCCGGGTTGTCGATCGAGAACTCGCACGTCGATCTGCCGCCTAGGGTTTCGACGATGTTCAGGGTGCCCTGCTTCCAGCTATAGGGAGCGCCGCCGATCAGCAGTGAGAATGCCATAATGAAAAAGCCCGCGGCGGGCCGAAGCCCGGCGGGCTGTTCAACTCGTGATCTAAGCCTACTTTTCTGCCAACAGTCCTTTCGCCCAGACCTGGAGCCGGATCAGTTCCAGGATCTTCCGCTCGAGCTCGCCCGTGCTTCGAAACCTCTCCGGTCCTTCGGTGAAGAATCCCCTCCTGTATCCGTTGTAGTCCACCGCCAGCCGCACTTCGCAGTGCTGTTCACCGGTGCGCCAGTCGACGTTGATGTCATAAAGAGTCAACTCGGCAAAGCGCGGCCGCAGACCCGCGATGTAGCCGAGCAGGCCGGCATTGGTCTCAGCGGGCCTCTTCACCTGCCGCCAGACCTGGTTCCAGTCGCGGGTGCGGTAGGCATGGGCGTAGATCCAGGCTGCGCCGCCTCCGCTGGGTTGCGTCTCAAAACCAAGGGCCCGCATGACCTCATTGGATGGCCACTGCACGTGAGCGCAGGAAACTGGCAGGAGCATCACCTCTTCGGCGCATGCTGTCAGGCATAAAAGAGCAATCCAGCATAGTCTCATGGCATTCTCCGGCCCGATGGACGCTGCACGAGGCCGTCACGTTACAATCCCCTCTGCTTCAGCCGTCTGACCAGTTCGTCCAGGAAGGCATCCAGGTCGCGGAACCCGATGAAGTTGGCGCCATCCATGTTGATGGTGACGTTGCCACCGCCGCCGGCCAGTTTCAGGCCGCCTGTGATGTACTGGTCCCAACCGATGAGAACATCCCGCACCTCGACGATGCGAGCCTGCACGTCCCCGAAGCCGGGCAGGCCTGCATTGATGCGGTGGATTATGTGCTCCAGGTGCAGCGAGCTTTTGCGCGTGTTCCATTCGATTGCGTTGAGGGAGCTTTCCTGCCTGGCCGCCTGGAACACACCGATCACTCCGGTGACCGCGCTGATGGCCCCCGTCACCACGCCGGCCAGAGCGGTGAACGAGGACCCGATCACTTTCCCGACGGTACCCGCAGTCTGACTGGCCACCTGCCCGGCGGCTGCCGCCGTGGACGCTGCCGTGCCCGCAGTAGCCGCGGCGCTGCCGCCAAAACCGAAGATCGATCCGATCTTGGCGAGTCCAGGGATCTTGGCCACAATACCGGCGAGCTCGCGGCCGATTGAGGCAAACGTCTTTTCGATGGCGAGCCTCGTCAGCGCCTTTCCGATCTGCTCGAGGCTGTCTACCATGACGTCCTTGAACTTTCCGCCCTTGAAGATCAGGTCCGTGATGTCCTTTGCCGTATCCTGGAAGATCGCGCCGAGCCGCTGCTTGGCCTGCTCCCAGAAGTTCACCTGATCGCGGGTTAAATTGCGGTGCCAGTTCTGCAGCTCTCGCAGGCGATCTTGCTCTTGCTTTGTCAGATCAAGGCCCTGCCGGCGACGCTCCAGCAATAGATTCAATTCCGCGATGTTTTTCTGGTACTGTGGTGCGTTGCTGGACTTCAGCGTGGCTACATCGGCGGCCATCTGATTGAGGTCTTTCTCACCGGCAATCCCGAGCCGCTTCTTCGCCTCCTGCAGCTTCTTGTACTGCTCAACGTTGATCCCCAGTGCCCAGGCCAACTGCTTCAGCTGTTGTTCGGCGCGCGCAGCAGCCTGCTGGTTGCCGATTTCCTCCCACATCCGCTGGTAGTACCTACCGGCGATCTGCGCGGCCAGGCCGGATTGTTCCGCGGCCTCGCCGGCCTTGGCCACATACCAGGGAAACTTGTCCGGCTCGAACCCGCGCAGCGAGAGGATCTCTGCGATCGACCGAAGCCTCTGTTCGGCCTCCTTCGCCTGGGCGCCGCCTGCGATTTCGGAGACCATGTCGCGCAGAACCGTGCCGACATTCTCGGGCCCCTGGATTTTGCCCATTTCTTCACGGACCGCCTTGATCGGCTGGTGGACGGCCTCGAAGGCCTGGCGGACCGCTTCCTGGGCGCGCGCCAGATCCATGGCGGATGCCTTGCCCTCCCGGTAGGCCTGCTCGACGGCGCGCAGCGCCTCGCGTGATTGCTGGTACCGCTTCGTCAGATTCTCGGTACTGTCGACTCCCAGGATTCGGAAGGCCTCCGCCAGATCCATGGTCTGGCGCTTTGCTTGTTCCGTGGCCTGATGAGTCTCTCCATGCGCTGATGCCAATCGCATCAGGGCGCGAGAGTACTCAGCGACCGAAATTTCCGCGCGGCGGTAGGCCTGGTCCAGTTCTGCGGTCGAGACACCGGCCTGGTGCAGCTTGATGCGCAGGATCTCAATACTGCGGTTCTGCTGCTCGGTAGCCTCACGGGCCTGTTGCTGTGCGTCGCGCAGCTGTTTGGATGCAGAGACCAGCTGGATGACGCCCGTGGCTGCCTGCATGGCAGCCAGAGCTGTAGCCGTGAGGAGAGCCGCCCCGCCGAGCGCTTTCAGTGCGACAGTGGCTGATCCGGCAGCCGGAACCACCTGCGAGACTAGGGATCCAGCAAACTGCCCAAGCGACAGAATGCCTGCTCCCATTGCGGCAGTCATGGCCTTGATGACCGGGACGGCTGTTGCAATTCCGGTGATCCCTAAACCGATCTGGCCGATCGCTGCGAGCGCCGGTCCGGCCGCCACAGCGAGGCTCCCGAGAGCCACAGCTGTGGCCTGGATGGCCGGCGGCAGCTCGCTGAACCTCTTTGCCATGTCAGCCAGCTTCGAGACGGCGGTCTCGGCGAACTGCAGCACAATCTCGGTGCCAGGCCGCAGCGCCGCCCCGAATTCCGCCATGGCGCGTTCGGCCTCATCGCGGATGTTCTCGAAGGAGTTTCTGACTCCGCCGGTCACCGGCGGCAGCTTCTCGAACTCGGCCACGACACGTTCCACGAACTCCTGGGCCGAGATCCCCATCTTCTGGAGCGCTTCCGCGTCGGCCGTCCCGAACGCGGCCTTCATGGCAGCGCGGATCTGCGGCAGGCGTTCGGCAAGCTGGTTGATTTCCTGTGCGGAGATCTTCCCTTTGGACTGGATCTGGGTCAGGGCCAGAATGACCCCGTCCAGGTCGGCTTTGCCTTTGCCCACGGTCGCAAGAGCGTTGCCGAAAGCCTTGAGAGACCGCTCCGCCAACTGGGCGGAGAAACCTGCAGCTTGCAGGTTCACCGAGCCCTGGATGGCTTCGCGGAAACCGAGCCCGGGCAGTTTTGCCACATCCGCCAGCTTGGCGAGCTGTTTGTCCGCCGCCGCGGCGCTGCCGCTGACGGCGATCAGGCCCATGCGCAAGGCCTCGAGGTGGGCATCCGCTTTTACTGCCGCCAAGCCCACGGCAGCCAGCGGAGCGCTCACCCCGATTGTGAGGCGTGTGCCAATCGCGCCAATGCGTTCGAAGGCCGTACGGATGCCGCGCACGGCGTTCTCGCTCACCGAGCTGAGCCGCTGCATTTCGACGGAGACCTCGCGCACGCCGCGCGAGAACTGCGCCGTATCGGAGGTGATCTTGACGATCAGCTCACTGAGACGTGCCATGTTTCAGCGCCCGGAAACGCGCAATGATTTCTGCGCCCGTCATGCCGCGGCGCTTGCGGCCCCACAGTGTCGGCAGAAACTCCTCCAGCGGCTTCTCTGGAGCCTTTCCACGATGGGCGTTCCAGTACAGCCATGGCATCATGCCTGCGCGGACGTCGGCCAGCCGATCGCGCGCCTGGGCGCGATCGACGAGCGCCCAGAACTCGCGCGGCGTGAGCCTCCAGAATTCGCGGCTGCTCAGGCCGAGGTCGACCCTGGCGATGGCCCAGATCCCGAGCCAGTAGTCGTCCCGGGTAAAGGGATATCCGCCGCAGCCTCCTTAGCCTCCTTCTCGCCGCTCTGGCCAGGCACGCGCAGCGCGTCCGAAAACGCCTCGAAGACCGCCTGTTCGATCTCGGCCGCATTCTCGAAGGTGATCATGTCCTGCGCCTGCTCGAGCGTGAGCTGCGGCAAGGCGTGCAACAGGCCGACAAACAGCAGCACCCCCGTCTGATATGCCGGCCCGGCCTTGGCCCAGAACTCGGCCGCCGGCGGCCCGAGTAGCGCGATGCCGAGTTTGCCTTCGGCGCGCGCGAAGTCGCGGTGCTCATAGCGCAGCGGCAGGCGCCGACCGCCGATCTCGACGAAATGCTCTTTGCGGAGATGGTTCGGATGCGACATGGTTTACGGTGTCACCGTCACGTTGCCGCTGACCTTGACCGTCACTTCGACGCTGGCCGCCTGCCCCTTTTCGAAAGACCACTGCCATCCGGTCACCTGGCCGTTGAACACGACTTCGGCAGCGCCGGCATCGCTGCAGACCAGCTTGAACTCGTCTGTCGAGTTCGGGGTCTGATAGCTCGTCAACAGATGCTGGTGCGTCGCGTCAGACGGATCCCAGTACAGTCGGAAAGTCACCTCGCCGTAGTCCGGCAGGCCCGAGACGAACTTCGCCGCGGTATCGTTCATGGCTGTCACTTCGATCTGCTGCTTCGTGCCCGTCGGCCCGGACAGGCCTTCGACGCCCGGAACGGCCACGAAGGCAGCCCCGATCTTCACTTGCAGCGCCGTGCCCTGCACGGCGAATGAGCTGTAAGGCATCGTTCCTCCTTGTTACTTGAACTGAATCTCAAACCGCAGCAGAACGGCGAAGAACCCGAGGTCTATCTCGTCGACGTCCGCTGCATCCTGAAGCGTGCAGGCCTCGACCTGCACACCTCCTCCCATCTGCCCCTTGAAATAGTTCAGGGCCCCGATCACGGCCTCCGCCAGCTCGTGAGCGGTATCGTAGTCAGCCGCCAGAGCCGCGATTTCCCATTCTGTCGTCGCCATCGTCATCGGCCCGTTCAGCACGAGCGCATCGCGCCTGGCGGCCAGCCGAAAGACAAGCATCGGCGCAAGAGGCGCATTCGGGTCCCGTTGCGGTGCGAGCACCGGGTAGACGCGATCTCCAGCGATGGCGGCCACTGCCGGATGGGCGGTCAGGTGCGCGTAGAGGCTCGCTGCAATGGTCATTTCTGAGCCGCACCTTCCAGGATCTTTGCGATACGGTCGCGCGCGGCATCGAGCGCCACTGGGCCGGCGCGTTCGACGGCGCGCCGGAAGAACGGATTGGGCGGCGTTGGTCCGACGCGCCTGGCGGCGATCCATCTCTGGCCGCCCAGCGCCGGGAACATCATCACCTTGCCAGAGTTCGAAGTCCGCGCCCGCGTGCCGAATTCCACCAGGTGCGCGTGCGGCGCGCGCTGGATGCCCCACCGAACGTTGACCTGCGCAGCCGCGCCGGGACCGATTCCTTTGCCTGCCTGCCCTCGGAAGGCGTAAGCGACAATCGATTTCCGCAAAGCGCCGCGCTCGCGCCGCGCCGTGCTGGCGCCGCGGGAGCCGCGCCAGAGCGAGATGATGGGCCACCGCGAGACCGGCGCCTGGCGCCGGGCCTCGTCGCGGATCTTCCGGGCGGCAGTCAGATAGACGCTGACCGCCTCCTCGCTGTAGAGCGACTGAGTGAGCTGGCTGAGCTTCGCGTTCAACTCCTCCATTCCATCGATCGTCTTCAAGCGCCCTTCCCCTCCTTGCACAGCAGACGGATCTCGGCATGGCGCTCCTCAACGTCCATGACGGCGATGATGTCGAATACCCGCTGACCGAGGCGGACTCTCATGTCCGGCCGCACGTTCAGCGGCCCGCGGACCGTGATGATGTGCGTGAGCTCGGAGTGAATCTGCCGGGCAGCCACAAACTCGCGGCCAGATTGAGGCTCGACGGCCGCCCACCGTTCCGCCACTGGCGTCCAGTTCGGCGCCAGGGCTCCCGTGGGCGTGCGCGCCGGCACGTTCTCCTCGATCATAATCCTGTGCCGCAGCGCTCCCGGTTCGATTGCCATCAGAATCTTATCAGCCTGTTTGTTGCCAGCAGCGCAGAAATCCCAATCGGGATTTCGGTGAGGACATTGCCAATGCGATACCCTGTCCTATGCTCGTACCAGCTCGTGATCAGAAGTTTCATGCCCTGCCGGATATGTTCCGGCACTTCATTCGGCAGCCAGCCGCAGATCATGCGCACGGACACTGAGCCCGCTGGCCAAAGTGCGTCGCCAGGCCATCCGGCGCGAGGATGAATTTCGCCGGGCTCCGCGTCGGACGCGATCAGGTACTCGGTCGCCGGCCAGGTCGTCCACGGTCCGTCCGCGAGCCTGTACCGGATGTCCTCCACCTGAACGAGAGGCGCCGGCGTCAGAATCGGCCCGCGCCGCGGCCAGCCGTCGAGGATCATCTCGAGCCGTTTGCGCGCGACTTCCCGGCCCTGATAGAGCTCTGCCTGTTCGCGCGCCGCACGGATCATCGCCTCGATCTCAATGTCGTCAGCGTCATGGTCGACGCGTAGGAACACTTTCGCTTCGGCCAGTGTCAGAGGCTCCTGCTGCGGCGGTTCGAGCACTCGCAGGATCATTTCCGTTTCGGTTTGCGTGATGCGGGAACAGATTCCTGTTCAGGCTCGGCCTCGTCGGCCGGCTCCGCCGGCTCAGCGAGTCCGCTGCCGATCCACGTATCGGCCATTTCCCCGTCCATCTCGACGATCTGTCCAGGGACGTAAGACCACTCGGCCGAGGCAATGCTCACGAGAATTCGCACCTGCATGCATTCCTCCCAAAAGGTTGGGGCGGCCCTCTGGCCGCCCCAGGCTGACAGCAATCACCTGATCAGCCGGATCAGGTCGCGCTGTTGGCATAGT